>NZ_RXHW01000007.1:0-343919 GCF_005930585.1 Pseudomonas sp. FSL W7-0098 | reverse complement strand
CTCGTTAGCGGGAGGCGAATTCTACAGCGTTACACGCTGCTGTCAACACCTCATTTCCTGCTTCGATGACTTGAAGCTGGCACTGCCAAAAACCATCCAACTCTTTGAAACTCAAGGAGTTTTCCGTTTCGACTGCGCCGGAAGAGGTGCGAATTATAGGCCGTTTGAACCTCGGGTCAAGCACTAGTTTCACACTTCTGTCATATAGCCTTGAAAGGGGCCTAAAAGCAGAGGCCAGCCTGACGGCTGGCCTCTTTTCTTCTATAGGCTGCTATCGCCTGCCTTACAGACTCGGAAAGGCAAACTGAGAGGCTTCATGGCTGGCACGTTGCGGCCAACGTTGTGTGATCGCCTTGCGACGCGTGTAAAAGCGCACGCCATCCGGGCCATAGGCATGCAGGTCACCAAACAGCGAACGCTTCCAGCCGCCGAAGCTGTGGTAGGCAACAGGTACTGGCAACGGTACGTTAACCCCCACCATACCCACTTCAATCTCGTCGCAGAACAAACGGGCCGCCTCTCCATCACGGGTGAAAATGCAGGTACCGTTACCGTACTCGTGATCATTGATCAGTTGCATGGCCTCTTCCAGGCTCTTGACCCGCACGATGCACAATACCGGCCCGAAGATCTCTTCTTTATAGATACGCATCTCAGGTGTCACGCGATCAAACAGGCAGCCCCCCAGGAAGAAGCCTTCTTCATGCCCCTTGATACTCAACCCGCGACCATCGACCACCAACTGCGCACCTGCTGCTACGCCATCATCGACATAGCCACTGACCTTGTCCCGCGCCTGACCGGTAACCAGGGGGCCCATGTCCAGACCGCACGAAGTCCCCGCACCAATTTTCAGCGCTTTGATTTGAGGAACCAGTTTGGCCACCAGGGCATCTGCCACCTGATCACCGACGCACACTGCAACCGAGATGGCCATGCAACGCTCGCCGCACGAACCATACGCTGCGCCCATCAGTGCACTGACTGCGTTATCGAGATCCGCATCCGGCATCAACACTGCGTGGTTTTTCGCCCCACCCAGTGCCTGCACGCGCTTACCGCGTTTGGTGCCTTCGGCGTAGATGTACTCGGCGATCGGGGTCGAGCCAACAAAACTCAGCGCTTTCACTTCCGGCGCCTCGATCAGTGCATCAACAGCTGACTTGTCGCCGTGCACCACGTTCATAACCCCCTTGGGCAAACCAGCTTCTTGCAGCAGTTGAGCAATCAACAGTGTCGAGCTTGGATCACGCTCCGAGGGCTTAAGAATGAAACAGTTGCCGCACACGATCGCCAACGGGTACATCCACAACGGAACCATGGCCGGGAAGTTGAACGGTGTAATCCCTGCAACGACACCCAGTGGCTGGAAGTCCGACCAAGCATCAATATTCGGGCCTACGTTACGACTGTATTCGCCCTTCAAGATTTCCGGAGCCGAGCAAGCGTATTCGACGTTCTCGATCCCGCGCTTCAGTTCACCCGCAGCATCCTCCAGAGTCTTGCCATGCTCTTCGCTGATCAACTGCGAGATCCGCGCTTCGTTCTGCTCAAGCAACTGCTTGAAACGGAACATCACTTGGGCGCGCTTGGCAGGCGGGGTATTACGCCATGCCGGGAAGGCGGCCTTGGCTGCATCGATCGCCTGCTGGATTGTTTCACGGCTGGCCAGGGGAACCTGGTGGATCACTTTACCGGTGGACGGGTTATACACATCTGCGGTGCGCCCGGAATCGTTCAGCAACTCGCCATTGATCAGGTGTTGAATAGTGCTCATGGATGCTCCAGAAAGTTGTCCACAGGCGCGAACGCTGCGCGCCTGGGTGAATGCATTAAGTGTCGCTTCTATATAGAAGGATCAGTCGATCTGATTCAGCGCTTCGCCGACCGCATCGAACAAGCGATCCAGGTCTTGCGGCTTGCTGTTGAACGTTGGCCCGAACTGCAGGGTGTCGCCGCCGTAGCGCACGTAGAAACCGGCTTTCCACAGTTTCATCGCTGCATCGAACGGGCGCACAATTGCATCACCATCACGCGGCGCAATCTGGATTGCACCCGCCAGGCCATAGTTGCGAATGTCGATGATGTTCTTCACGCCCTTCAAACCGTGCAATGCATTCTCAAAATGCGGTGCAACTTCAGCCACGCTCTGTACCAGGTTCTCTTTTTGCAATAGATCAAGCGCAGCAATACCCGCAGCACAGGCTACGGGGTGAGCCGAATAGGTATAGCCATGAGGGAATTCAACCGCGTACTCAGGCGTCGGCTGATTCATGAACGTGTGATAAATCTCGCTGGTAGCGATAACAGCCCCCATCGGAATCGCGCCGTTGGTGACTTGTTTGGCAATACACATCAAGTCAGGTGTCACGCCGAAGCTGTCAGCACCAAACATTGAGCCTGTACGACCAAAGCCAGTGATCACTTCATCGAACACCAACAGGATATTGTGCTGGTCGCAGATTTCCCGCAGACGTTTCAGATAACCCTGAGGCGGAACCAATACCCCAGCCGAGCCTGCCATCGGTTCTACAAAAACGGCAGCAATGTTCGACGCATCGTGCAATTCGATCAGCTTGAGCAGTTCATCGGCCAGGGCAATCCCGCCCTGCTCGGGCATGCCGCGAGAAAATGCGTTGCTTGCCAACAGGGTGTGCGGCAGATGATCCACATCCATCATTGCCTGGCCAAACAGTTTGCGGTTGCCGTTCACCCCACCCAGGCTGGTGCCTGCAATGTTCACTCCATGGTAGCCGCGGGCACGGCCAATCATTTTGGTTTTGCTCGACTGGCCTTTTAGACGCCAGTAGGCACGCACCATCTTCACCGCCGTGTCGGCACACTCCGACCCCGAGTCGGTGAAGAACACGTGATTGAGGTTGCCCGGCGTCAACTCGGTGATTTTTTCTGCCAGCTTGAAAGACAGCGGATGGCCGTACTGGAACGCCGGCGAGTAATCGAGGGTGCCCAATTGTCTGGCCACGGCTTCCTGGATTTCAGTACGGGTATGCCCTGCGCCGCAGGTCCAAAGACCTGACAGCGAATCGTAAATCTGCCGACCCTTATCATCCGTCAGATAACTGCCCTTGGCCGCGACGATAAAGCGCGGATCGCGATGGAAGTTACGGTTGGCAGTGTAAGGCATCCAGTGAGCATCCAGCTTGAGCTGGCTGGTCAGGTTCAATTCGGCGTTTTCGGGCATGTTCATCAGCAAAACCTCGCAAGGCAAAAGCGGCGTGGGATGTTGAAAGCGTTGTTGCGCCTAAATTGCCACGGCTATAAAGTCCATGAAATCCAACTCTTCTAACCTTTAGTCAGGCATACACTAAACTATGAGCAGCCGTCGCCCCGATGCACTGGCCCAGGTCAGCGACTTTGATATTCGACTGCTGCGTATTTTTCGCAGCGTCGTGGAGTGCGGCGGCTTTTCGGCAGCAGAGACGGTACTGGGCATTGGCCGTTCTGCCATCAGCCAGCAGATGAGCGATCTTGAACAGCGCCTGGGTTTACGCCTGTGCCAACGTGGGCGAGCGGGTTTTTCACTGACAGAGGAAGGTCGTGAGGTCTACCACTCTGCGCTGCAATTACTCGGCGCTCTTGAGAGCTTTCGCACCGAGGTCAACGGCCTTCACCAGCATTTGCGCGGCGAACTGACCATTGGCCTGACCGATAACCTGGTCACCCTGCCCCATATGCGTATCACCCATGCACTGGCCCAACTCAAGGAGCGTGGGCCTGATGTACAGATTCATATCCGCATGATCTCGCCCCATGAAGTTGAACAGGGTGTGCTCGACGGCCGCCTGCATGTGGGTGTGGTGCCCCAGGCCAGCACATTGTCCGGGCTTGAGTACCAGCCGCTCTACAGTGAGCGTTCACTGTTGTATTGCGCCGTAGGCCATCCGCTGTTTTATGTCGACGACAGGCAATTGGAAGATGCACGGTTGAATGCGCAGGATGCCATTGCCCCCACCTTTCGCCTGCCCTCGGATATCCAGGCCCACTACCAGGCGCTCAATTGCACCGCCAGCGCGTCGGATCGCGAAGGCATGGCCTTTTTGATTTTGACCGGGCGCTATATCGGTTACCTGCCCGACCATTACGCCAGCCTGTGGGTTCAGCAGGGCCGCTTGCGGGCACTGAAGGCAAAAACACGTTTCTACGATTTGAGCCTGGCATCGGTGACACGTAAAGGCCGGCGCCCGCATCTGGTCCTGGAAAGTTTCCTTGAGAGCCTGGAAGCGACGCGTTAACGTGAAAAACTTCGCTACACAAACAGGTTGCCCGGAGCGCCCATGACCCTTGAAGTTCCTGCCCATGACGGCAAGCCTCCCAGCCGTATCCGGCAGAAAAACGAAGAGGCCATTCTCAAGGCCGCCGAAGATGAGTTTGCCCGTCACGGCTTCAGAGGCACCAGCATGAACGCCATCGCCCTGAGTGCCGGGCTGCCAAAGGCCAATCTGCATTATTACTTCACCAACAAGCTAAGCCTGTATATCGCAGTACTGAGCAATATCATCGAGCTATGGGACCGTACCTTCAACGTTTTGACCGCTGACGATGACCCGGCCCAGGCCCTGACTCAGTATATCCGCGCAAAAATGGAGTTTTCCCGGCGACAGCCCCAGGCTTCGCGAGTGTTTGCGATGGAAATCATCAGTGGCGGGGCCTGCCTGACCGAGTATTTCTCACAAGACTACAGAGCTTGGTTTCAAGGTCGTGCAGCTGTGTTCCAGGCCTGGATAGATGCAGGCAAGATGGACCCGGTCGACCCGGTCCATCTGATTTTCCTGCTATGGGGCAGCACCCAGCATTACGCCGACTTTTCGACACAGATTTGCCGCGTAACGGGGCGCAAGCACCTGACCAAACAGGATATGCATGCGGCCTGCGACAACCTGATCCGTATCATTCTCAAAGGCTGCGGCCTGACGCCCGCAGTCTAAGCCTGGAACCGACATGCCTTCGACCCTCACGGGGCTTTGCGAGTACCGCGAAGAAATCCGTAAAAGCCGCTTTATTACTTTTGCTGCCCCCATCACCAGCGCCCAGCAGGCCCTCGAATTTATCGAGCAACACAGCGACCTGAATGCCTCGCACAATTGCTGGGCGTGGAAACTTGGTGGGCAGTACCGCAGCAGTGATGATGGCGAACCTGGCGGCACCGCGGGCCGCCCGATACTCTCGGCCATTGAAGCGCAGGACTGCGATCAGGTCGCGGTGCTGGTTATCCGCTGGTATGGCGGCATTCAACTGGGCACCGGCGGCCTGGCTCGGGCCTATGGCGGTGGCGCTAACAAATGCCTGCAAAACGCCGAAAAACTGCCGTTGGTCAGCCGTATCGCACTCAACTGCTCTTGCAGTTTCAGCGAGCTGGCATTGGTCAAACTGCGCCTGGGTGAACTCAACGGCCTGATCACCGGCGAAGCCTTCACTGCCAATGGCGTTGACCTGCAACTGGCGCTGGTCGAAGAACAGATTGCTCCCGCGCGACAGCTTTTAGCGGACCTTAGCCGCGGCAGGATCCTGCTGCATCGTGACGCTGTCGAGCCAGCCCCATAAAAATGCTATTTTCCGACATCCATAGTTGCCCACAGTCACTGTGCACCCACCTGTGGATAACCTGAGCACATGCGGCCACAGCCCTTGTGTGCTGGGGGCTTGAAGCACTTGTACGATTTTTAACCAACTCATATCAACTTTGTAGAGGACGCTACTCATGACCGCAAAAAAAGCACTGATCATCGGAGCTTCACGTGGCCTGGGCCTGGGTCTGGTCAAGGAGTTGCTTGCCGATGGCTGGGACGTAACCGCCACTGTGCGCCACCCACAAAAAGCCGATGCCCTGAAGGCATTGGGGCCGGTGCGCATCGAACAACTGGACATGAACAATCAACAGGCGATCAAGGCATTGGGCAATACCTTGCACAATGAAGTCTTCGATCTGCTGTTTATCAATGCCGGGGTCAAAGGCCCGGACGACCAGCTGTCGGGCAATGCAACGCTGGCCGAGGTGGGGCAGCTGTTTTTCACCAACAGCGTGGCACCGATCAATGTGGCCCGGGAGTTTGTCAGCCGGATCCGTAAGGACAGTGGCGTACTGGCATTTATGAGCTCAGTACTCGGCAGTGTCACTCAACCTGATGCCCCCGAAATGGCCCTCTACAAGGCCAGCAAAGCGGCTCTCAACTCGATGACCAATACCTTTGTACTGTATGAACTGGGCGACAATAACCCGACTGTGCTGTCCATGCACCCGGGCTGGGTAAAAACCGATATGGGCGGCGAAGGCGCCGACATTGATGTCGAAACCAGCACCCGTGGCCTGGTGGCACAGGTCAAGGCATTTGCCGGAAAAGGCGGCCATCACTTTATCGACTACAAGGGCCAGACGATTCCCTGGTAGGCAGCCTGCGACAAATGGCGGGGGAATTGTGCCCCCTCCGACCTGTAGAATGTCGCCATCTGTACCCGATTTGATGAGAAAACCTTTTATGTATGACTGGCTGAACGCCCTGCCAAAAGCTGAACTGCACATGCATCTGGAGGGTTCCCTGGAACCCGAGTTGCTGTTTTCGCTGGCCGAGCGCAACAAGATCGCCCTGCCCTGGAACGACGTTGAAACCCTGCGCAAGGCGTATGCCTTCAACAACCTGCAAGAATTCCTCGATCTTTATTACAAAGGCGCCGACGTACTGCGTACCTCCCAGGACTTCTACGACCTGACCTGGGCCTACCTGTTGCGCTGTAAAGAACAGAACGTCATTCACACCGAACCCTTCTTCGACCCGCAAACCCACACCGATCGTGGCGTGCCGTTTGAAGTCGTGCTCAATGGCATTGCCAGCGCACTTAAAGATGGCGAGCAGCAACTGGGTATCACCAGCGGCCTGATCCTCAGCTTCCTGCGCCATTTGAGCGAAGAAGAAGCAGAAAAGACCCTCGATATGGCCCTGCCATTTCGCGATGCCTTTGTCGCCGTTGGCCTCGACAGTTCAGAAATGGGCCACCCGCCGAGCAAGTTTGTGCGCGTATTCGACCGCGCCCGTGATGAAGGCTTCCTGACCGTTGCCCACGCGGGTGAAGAAGGCCCGCCGGAGTACATCTGGCAAGCCCTGGACTTGCTCAAGATCCAGCGTATCGACCATGGCGTGCGCGCCATTGAAGACGAACGTCTGATGCAACGCATCATCGACGAGCAGATCCCGTTGACCGTATGCCCGTTGTCCAACACCAAACTCTGTGTGTTTGATCACATGTCGCAACACAACATTCTCGACATGCTTGAGCGTGGCGTAAAAGTGACCGTCAACTCTGATGACCCGGCCTACTTTGGCGGTTATATGACTGAGAACTTCCACGCGCTATACACCGATCTGGGCATGACCCAGGACCAGGCCAAACGCCTGGCGCAAAACGGTCTGGATGCGCGGTTGGTCAAGCCGTAACACGCGGTCTCCCCTGTGGGAACGGGCTTGCCCACGATGGCATCAACTCGATCAGGCAGACACACCTGATTGTCAGCATCGCGCGCAAGCCCGCTCCCACAGACATTTGAAACTGCAACACCGTCACTACCACAGCAGTTTTACTGTTTCCCCGGGTACAACTTGCTCAACATCGCACAGCGCTCACTGAGCATGTCGCGCAAGAGCCGCACCGGTTTACTCAATTGCGCCCGGTGACCACACAGCAGATTCAGCGGCGCCCGCTCGCACATCAGCCCCGGCAGTAACACCTTGAGCCGCCCGCTCTGCACATCTCCCGCCACATCCAGCCACGACTTGTAGGCAATGCCCTGCCCGGCAACCGCCCACAAGCGCACCACGTCGGCATCATCGCTGAAACGATTGCCGCTTACCGTCAGCCCCAGTTCGCGCTTGCCGTCATTGAATTGCCAATGGTCGTGAACCCGCGTGCCGAGCATGTACAACAGGCAATTGTGTTGCAGCAACTGCTCAAGCTGACGCGGCTCGCCCTTGCGCGCCAGGTAGTCGGGGGACGCACACAGCACCCGGCGGTTACCCGGGGCCACCGGCAGTGCCACCAGGCTGGAGTCTTCCGGCTCGCCGTAACGCAAGGCGATATCCACAGGCTGGCGGAACAGGTCGGCAATCCGGTCACCCAATAACAGGCGCACGGTGAGTTGCGGATGCTCACGCTGGAACTCATCCAGCCAGGGCAGCAACAGATTACGGCCAAAGTCTGAAGGTGCCGACAGTTGCAACACTCCGCTAACCTGATCTTGCCCACGCGCCAACAAGCGTCGCCCCTCATCGAGGCTAGCGAGTGCCGTACGCGCATATTCAAGAAAGCCTTCGCCTTCGGCCGTCAGACGCAAACTTCGGGTTGAACGCGCCAGCAGGCGCGCGCCCAGTAGAGCTTCTATCCGTTTGAGAGCAGCGCTAGCCACCGCCGGGGACATATCCATCACCCGGGCCGCCGCAGACAAACTGCCCAAGTCAGCCGCGTGAACGAACAATTGCAGATCATCGAAACGCAGCATTCACAATCCACCCGACCATTATCAATAAAAAATTGAAAGAGACTGCTGTTTTAGCCGGTTTTATCGCGCGGTGAAATAGCCAATTATCACTGCCAGTTTTTTAATCATCTTCAGGACATGTCCCATGAAAGCTGTCGCCTACTACCACTCGTTACCGATTCAAGACCCGCTGGCCCTGCAAGATATCGAGTTGCCAGAGCCGGTGGCCGGCCCCCGGGATTTGCTGGTCGAGGTCAAAGCCATTTCCGTAAACCCGGTGGACACCAAAGTGCGCCAGAACGTGCAGCCCGAGGCCGACACTGCCAAGGTACTGGGCTGGGATGTGGCCGGTGTGGTCAAGGCCGTCGGCAGTGAAGTCAGCTTGTTCAAGGTCGGCGACAAGGTCTTTTACGCAGGCTCCATTGCCCGTGCCGGGGCCAACAGTGAACGTCATGTGGTGGATGAACGCATCGTCGGGCATATGCCCAAAAGCCTCGATTTCGCACAGGCCGCAGCGTTGCCGTTGACCGCCATCACTGCCTGGGAGTTGTTGTTTGAGCGCCTTGGCGTCAACGAGGGCAAGACCGACGAGCAACAAAGCCTGCTGATCGTCGGCGCGGCGGGTGGTGTAGGTTCAATCCTGACGCAACTGGCCAGCCAACTGACTGCGCTCAAGGTGATTGGTAGCGCATCTCGCCCTGAAACCCAGGCCTGGGTCCGTGAGCTGGGCGCCGATCTGGTTATCGACCACAGCCAGCCGCTGAGCGAAGAACTCAAGCGTCACGGCATCGACGCCGTCACCCATGTTGCCAGCCTGACCCAGACTGACCAGCATCTTGATCAGTTGGTAGAAGCACTGGCACCACAGGGCAAACTGGCGCTGATTGATGATCCCAAGGCGCTGGATATCACCAAACTCAAACGCAAGAGCCTGTCACTGCACTGGGAGTTCATGTACACCCGCTCGCTGTTCCAGACCCCGGACATGATCGAGCAACATCTCCTGCTCAATCGTGTCGCCGGGCTGATCGATGCGGGCACCCTGCGTACCACGGTCGGCGAGCACTTTGGCAGCATCAATGCCACCAACCTGCGCCGCGCCCATGCACTGCTGGAAAGCGGAAAGGCCAAGGGCAAGATTGTGCTCGAAGGCTTCTGAGAGGACGTCTGACGGGACCCATGTGGTCATTTTTTAACCGTCAGTCAGAGACTTGATTCCGGGCATTTTAATCAAAGTTTTTCGGCATACACTGGCCTCCTTTGCGAACCGAAGGAGGCCAGTCATGAAAATCCTGATAAAAGCGCTAGCAAGATCCCGCGACTGCAAATGGCAGGTGCAAATCGACCAGCAAGCCGTCAACTTTCGCAGCGAGGCCGAGGCCCGGGCCTTTGTCGACAAGCTGCAATCGCGCCTGCATGCCCCGCACCGCCTGCCCGAACGTTTGGCTGGCTGAATCAGACCGGCTGCTGAGCGGCGATCCGTGCGGTGTACAGGCGCCGGGTCGCCACTGCCAGGCCCACTGCCACAAGCCCGCACAGGGTGATGACCATCGCCATTGGCATTGCGCTGCCGTCGTGCAATACCCCCACCAGTGATGCCGCCCCCGCCGCCACGCTGAACTGCAAACAACCCAGCATCGCCGAAGCACTGCCGGCGCGCGCGCCCTGCCCGCTCATGGCGCAGGCCGAGGCATTGGGAATGATGCAGCCCAGGCTGGCAATGCAGATAAACAGCGGCACCAGCAGCGGCCACAGTTGTTCGGTATGCAAACTGCTGACGCCCAGCAAGGCCAGACCCGCCGCCAGATACACCCACACCATGCGCGACAGCAAAAAGGCCGGGCCACGCTTGGCCAGCAGGCGGGCGTTCAACTGCGCCACCAGGATAAAGCCGGCCGCGTTGGTGCCGAACAACCAGCCGTAATGCTCGGCAGGCACGCCATAGAGTTTGATAAATACGAAAGGTGAACCCGCGATGTAGGCAAACATCCCGGCCATTGCGATCCCCCCCGTCAGGGCATGGCCAAGGAACTCGCGATCCTTGAGCAACCGCCCGTACTGGCGCAATGCCCCCGACAGCGGCTGACGTGGCACGTTGGCCGGCAGGCTTTCAGGCAAGCCAAGCGCTACGGCCGTTGCCGCCAATGCGCTGAACACCGTCAACACCAGGAAAATCGATTGCCAGCCATACAGGTTGACCAGCAACCCACCCAACATCGGCGCCAGGATTGGCGCCAGGCCCATAACCAGCATCAATTGTGAAAACACTTTGGCCGACTGCACCGCGTCGCATTTGTCACTGACAATTGCCCGCGAAAGGACCATGCCCGCACAGCCGCCAAGGGCCTGGACAAACCGGGCACCAATCAGCCACTCCAGGGTCGGCGCAAAGGCGCATGCCAGTGACGCGACAGTGAATAGCCCGACGCCCACCAGCAGCGGCACGCGCCGGCCGAAGCGGTCCGCTACCGGGCCATAGGCCAGCTGACCGATGGACAGGCCCAGAAAGTACACGGCCAGCGTCAGTTGTATCTGGGTTTCGTCGGTTGCAAAGGCTTGTGCCATCGCCGGGAAGCCGGGCAGGTAAAAGTCGATCGCCAAAGGACCGAAGGCACTCAGGGCGCCAAGAATCAAGATTGTTCGAAGGTTCATCAGGTATCCAGGGATCAGGCTGCGGTTAGCGCAAGCTGACAGTTTAGCTGTGGTTATCGACCCTGAACATTAAGTTAGCGAGCTAGCTAATAAATCACCTTGAACCCGTCCTGAAACAACACCGCCGTAGCAGCTGCCGAGGAACGAGGCTGCGTTCGGCGGCGCAGCCGTCGTAAGTCTGACATTGCGGTGCGCCAGTCAGAGCTTGCTCTTAGCATTCACGACGACTACGTCGCCGGACGCAGCCTCGTTCCTCGGCAGCTGCTACATACAGGTTTAGTGCGCCGTGCGCGCCTCAAACCCGGCATTGGTGATCACGTCGATAATTTGCAACGGTGATACGTTGCTGTCCACCTTGACGGTTTTGCTCGCCAGGTCCACTTCAACCTTCGCGTCTTTATCCACCGTCTGCACCGCACGGGTCACCGCGCCCACACAGCCACCACAGGTCATACCGTCTACCTTGAACGTTTGCATGATTACGCCTCCTGTTTGAGATATGCCTACAGCTTCGACCTTGCCATCGTGGCAAGGTCAAGCCCGTTGTTTCACGCGCTGACTGGCAATCCATCCCGTGCTCGGCCAAGCTGCAAGCCTTGCGATTTGATAACAGGATACTTAGCCATGCGCTGGACCGCTTTGAGCCTAGTCAGCCTTTTGGGTCTTGCCAGTGTGCCGCTGTGGGCAAATGCCGATCAGGACTACGGAGTGCTGATCATTTCCCGCGAACGCCTTGAGGTGCCGACCAACTGCGAAGTGGGTGTGTACATCGACGACCAACTGGCCGGGCGATTGTTTCAGGAGCAGGCCCTGGCCTTTAACCTGCCGCCCGCCAGCGTCGATATCCGCCTCAAGCTGCTCCCCGGGCAAGCCCCCGGCTGCCTGCCCGGCATGCTGGTGCCGCCCGCGCAGCAGTTCACCCTGAAGGCCGGGGATGTGCGCAAATACCGCATCGCCCTGGGTAAACAGGGTATGTACCTCAAGCCCGCCAAACTGGAATATTGAGCGGCAAACAACGAACAGCAAGAAGCCTTGACCTTGCCATGGGGTCAAGGTCGATTCTATGGATAGATAACTTCTTGAGGAGGACTGCTCGTGCCCACCCAATTCGATCTGCCGATTGATGGCATGACCTGTGCCAGCTGTGCAGGGCGTGTGGAAAAATCCCTGGCCAAAGTGCCCGGTGTACGTTCGGTCAGCGTCAACCTGGCCACTGAACAGGCCCGTATCGAAGCGCCTGCCGAGAGCCTGCCGGCACTGGTCGAGGCTGTGCAACAGGCAGGCTATAGCGTGCCCGCCCACAGCCTGGAACTGGATATCAGCGGCATGACCTGCGCCTCATGCGCAGGGCGCGTAGAAAAAGCCCTGGCCAAGGTGCCCGGGGTCAAGAGCGTCAGCGTCAACCTCGCCACCGAGCGGGCCCATGTCGAATTGCTCGGCCAGGTTGATCCGGGCCTGCTGATCAATGCGGTCACTCAGGCCGGCTATGGTGCCAGCCTGCACCAGAGCGAAAAAACCACCGAAGACGATCAGCAAAAACGCCTGCACCGTGAACGCTGGGCGCTGACCCTGGCTATCGTACTGGCGCTGCCGCTGGTGCTGCCGATGCTACTTGCGCCTTTTGGCATCCATTGGATGCTGCCCGCCTGGGCCCAGTTTGTATTGGCGACCCCGGTGCAGTTTGTTCTGGGCGCACGTTTTTATGTGGCCGCGTGGAAAGCCGTCAAGGCCGGCGCGGGCAATATGGACCTGCTGGTCGCCCTCGGCACCAGCGCCGGTTATGGCCTGAGCCTGTATGAATGGGCCATCGCCGAACCTGGCAGCATGCCCCATCTGTATTTCGAGGCCTCGGCGGTTGTGATCGCCCTGGTGCTGCTGGGCAAATATCTCGAAAGCCGTGCCAAGCGCCAGACCGCCAGCGCCATCCGCGCCCTTGAAGCCCTTCGCCCCGAACGCGCCTTGCGCATGGTCGACGGCCAGGAACAGGATGTCGCCATCAGTGATTTGCGTCTCAATGATCTGGTGCTGGTCAAACCCGGCGAGCGGTTCCCGGTGGATGGCGAAGTGGTTGAAGGCCAAAGCCATGCCGACGAGGCCCTGATCAGTGGCGAAAGCCTGCCGGTGCCGAAACAGCCTGGGGATAAAGTCACCGGCGGCGCCATCAATGGCGAAGGTCGCTTGATTATCAAGACCATGGCCCTGGGGACGGAGACCGTACTGGCGCGCATTATCCGCCTGGTAGAGGACGCGCAGTCCGCCAAGGCGCCGATCCAGAAGCTGGTGGACAAGGTCAGCCAGGTATTTGTCCCGGTGGTGCTGCTGATCGCCCTTGCCACCCTGCTCGGCTGGTGGCTCTACGGCGCGCCGATTGAAACAGCATTGATCAATGCTGTCGCAGTACTGGTAATTGCCTGCCCTTGTGCCCTGGGCCTGGCGACCCCCACTGCAATCATGGCCGGCACCGGCGTTGCAGCCCGCCACGGGATTCTGATCAAGGACGCCGAAGCCCTCGAACGCGCCCACGAAGTCAGTGCCGTGGTTTTCGACAAAACCGGCACCCTGACTTCAGGCACGCCGCAAATTGCTCACTTCAGCGCACTCGATGGCGATGAAGCGCACTTGCTGCAAGCCGCCGGTGCCCTGCAGCGGGGCAGCGAACACCCGCTGGCCAAGGCCGTACTGGATGCTTGCGCGGCGCGTGATTTAAAAGTGCCGGACGTTACCGACAGCCAGTCGCTGACCGGCCGCGGTATTGCCGGCACCCTGGAGGGCCGCCGCCTGGCCCTGGGCAACCGCCGCCTGCTGGAAGAAACCGGTCTCAATTCGGGCTCGCTCGCCGCATCGGCCAGCGCCTGGGAAACCGAAGGTCGCACGCTGTCCTGGCTGATCGAACAAAGCCCGCAGCCCCAAGTGCTGGGCCTGTTCGCCTTTGGTGACACACTCAAGCCCGGTGCCCAGTCAGCCATCGCCCAGCTCAATGCCCGTCATATCAGCAGCCACTTGTTGACCGGCGACAACCGCGGCAGTGCCAAAGTAGTGGCCGAGGCCCTGGGGATCAGCGATGTTCACGCCGAAGTGTTGCCCGCCGACAAGGCCGCGACCGTGGCCGAACTGAAAAAAACCGGTGTAGTGGCCATGGTCGGCGACGGAATCAACGACGCCCCGGCACTGGCCGCGGCCGATATCGGTATCGCCATGGGCGGTGGCACCGATGTGGCCATGCACGCAGCGGGCATCACTCTGATGCGCGGCGACCCGCGGTTGGTACCGGCAGCACTGGAGATCAGCCGCAAGACCTACGCCAAAATCCGGCAAAACCTGTTTTGGGCATTTATCTACAATGTGATCGGCATTCCGTTGGCTGCTTTCGGCTTTTTGAACCCTGTGCTGGCAGGCGCGGCCATGGCTTTTTCCAGTGTCAGCGTGGTCAGCAATGCGTTGCTGCTCAAATTCTGGAAGCCCAGGGATCTTGAATAAGGAGGCGTCATGAATATCGGCCAGGCCGCCAGACACAGCGGCTTGAGCGCCAAGATGATTCGTTATTACGAATCCATCGGTCTGCTCAAACCCGCGCAACGCAGTGACAGCGGCTACCGCCTTTACAGCGATGACGACCTGCATACCCTTGCGTTTATCAAACGCTCGCGGGACCTGGGGTTTTCGCTGGAAGAGGTCGGCAAGCTGCTGACCCTGTGGCAGGATCGCCAGCGCGCCAGCGGCGATGTGAAGGCACTGGCGCGCCAGCATATTGAAGAGTTGAACCAGAAGATCGCCGAGCTGAGCAGCCTGCGCGACACCTTGCAGGATCTGGTCGAAAGCTGTCAGGGCGACCACCGCCCTGACTGCCCGATCCTCAAGGACCTGGAGTCAGGCCCATGCTGCACCGTAAAGATATGATCATCTGCATGATCTGCTGATAAACCTGTGGGAGCGGGCTTGCTCGCGATTCAGGCGCCAAGGTGTATCTGGCTGACCAAGGTGATGCCATCGCGAGCAAGCCCCGCTCCCACAGGAACGTTAATCAGAAAGCTGTCAGCAGCACTTTAGCCAGCATCAGCACGCCAATCACCGCACACAGCCCCGCGAATCCCTGCTGTAGCCACTGGGCCGAGACGTGCGGGGCAATCACCCGCCCGGCAATCATTCCGGCCAGGGTCGCGCCAATAAATATCACGCCTTCATTCGACAGGCTCACGCCCTGGCTCATCAGATTGCCCAAGGTGCCCAGCGATACCAGCGCCACCACCATCAAAGACGTGGACACCACGGCGTGGATACGCACGTCACTGAACTTGCGAAATGCCGGCACGATCAAGAACCCGCCGCCCACACTCAATAACCCCGTCAGCAACCCCGAGGTAGCACCAATGGATACCAGGGTCATGCTGCAGCGGGCATTCCAGGTCAGTCGCCCGGTTGCAGGGTTGAGCATGCAGTTTTTTTCCAGTACCCCCAGGCTGCCGTCATCGCGGGCATCCGCCCGGGCCTGCAGGAACATGCGCACTGAGACAAACATCATCACCGCGCTGAACATCAACACCAGCACCTTGGCCGGCATCAACCGGGCAAGGTGCAGCCCGATGGGCGAGGTGGTCGAGCCGACCAGCGCCATCAACGCCGCTGCCTTGTAGCGCACCAGCCCCTTGCGCAGGCCATCCAGCGCCCCCAGTGCCGCTGCCGTGCCTACGGCCAGCAACGCCACCGGTGTCGCTTGCGCCAGGGTCCAGCCCAGCCCCAGAGTCAGCGCCGGGATGGCCAGGATGCCGCCACCGGCACCGGTCAGCCCAAGCACCAACCCCACCAGCATGCCAAATAAAATAATCAACATGGTCAGGGTCAATCCGGCTTGCAGTCAGTGAACCACTCGCGGCCTTTGAGCATGCCTTGCCAGTAAAACCACGGCAGCAATGTGGCCTTGAGCAGCCACGCCGATTTGCGGGGTACGGTCGGGTCCAGGGGAAAGGTGGGTAGCAGTTTGCCGCCATAGCCGAATTCAGCCAGGATCACCTTGCCGTTTTCCACGGTCAGCGGGCAGGAGCCATAGCCGTCATAGCGCTTGGGCAAGGTCACGCCCTTGCGCAGTGCGAGCAGATTTTCGGCCACCACGACCACTTGCTTGCGGGTTGCCGCCGCGGTCTTGGCATTGGGTGTATTGCACACATCGCCCAGGGCGAAGATTTCGGGGTAGCGTGGATGTTGCAGGGTCGCCGGATCGGTCTCGAACCAGCCCGCCTTGTCCGCCAGTTCACTGCGGCGGATCACATCGGGCGCCTGCTGCGGTGGCACCACATGCAGCAGGTCGAAGGTTTTAGCAACACAAGTCACACCGCCCTTGGCATCAGTCACATCAAACCAGGCCGTTCTGGCGGGACCGTCAACCTTGACCAGAGTGGACTGGAAGGCCAATTGAGCCTTGTAGGCTTCAACGTACTTCATCAGCGGCGGGACAAAAGCCGGCACGCCAAACAACACCGCCCCCGCCAGGTTGAACTCCACCTTGATAGCGTCCAGAGCACCGCGTTTGCGCCAATGATCGCAGGCCAGATACATGGCTTTTTGCGGCGCACCCGCACACTTGATCGGCATGCCCGGCTGGGTAAACAGTGCCTTGCCGCCCTTCAGGCTGCGCACCAGTTCCCAGGTATAGGGCGCCAGATCGTGACGATAGTTGGAGGTCACGCCATTCTTGCCCAGAGTTTCTTCAAGGCCCTCGATATTTTCCCAGGCCAGTTCCAGCCCCGGGCAAACGATCAGTTGCTGGTAACCCAGCTCGCTGCCATCGCTGAGCAGCACAACCTTGCGCTGCGGAGCAAAGGCACACAGCGACGCCTTGACCCACACAGCACCTTTGGGCATGACCGCAACGGTGGGGCGAACCGTGTTTTTGATATCGTAGGCCCCTCCCCCGACCAGCGTCCAGGCGGGCTGGTAATAGTGTTCGGTGCTGGGCTCGATCACGGCGATACGCAAGGCCCCGTTACGCTTCAACAGGCTGGCCGACACCGAAATACCGGCCGAGCCACCGCCCACCACGACCACATCGTACTGCCTGGCCTCACGCGTGCCCTGGGTGGCCGCTTCAAAAAGCTTGGCAGAGCGATTGCCCGTGCGGCAGTACGCCAGCACCGGTTTGGGCAACTCGTCGAGCAGTTCACGCAATTGCTGCACCTGCCCGGGTGTTGCGCCGCTGGTCGCTACTGGCAGATAGGCAAAGCTCAGCCCCAGGGCCTGCGCGGCCTGTTGCATCGCGGTGTGTTCGGGTTGCTCAGGCCCGCCTTCATGGTCGGGGCGGTTGCAGATCACGCTGGCAAAACCCAGCGCAGCCAAGGATTGGAGATCAGACTGCTCGATCTGACCGGTCACGGAAAATGACGCGTCGATTCGCTTGATGCTTTGCTCCATTGAGCACTCCAGGCACAACTAAAATGAATGGATTGGGAGGGCGTTACTTTTTGAGCGCTTGCCCGCAATACAGCCCCGACAGGGTCTGCATCACAGAAACCACTTCAAAGCTGGCGAGTGAGTAGAAAATGTATTTCCCCAGCCTTCGGGTATTGACCATGCCCTCATCGCGCAACACACCGAGTTGTTGCGACAGTGTGGGTTGTCTGATGCCGGTCAGCGCTTCAAGTTCGCCGACATTGCGCTCACCTTGAGTCAACTGGCAGAGCAGCAGCAGGCGATCTTCATTGGCCAACGCTTTGAGAAGGGTGCAGGCTTTGGAAGCAGAGTCGCGCAGAAGCCCGATTTCTTCGCTGGTTAGCTGAGCAGTCATGAAAAGCTCCGGTGCGTGATGGTCGACAGTCTACGACTCGATAATATATCTTTCAATATATTGATCATTCAACGACCGCCACGAGGCCCCTCATGCATCCCGAAATTCAAGGTTTCTTCGACCCGGCGACGTCGACCGTGAGCTACGTGGTCCATGCTGCTGGCAGCGTGGAGTGCGCAATCATCGACCCGGTGCTGGACTACAATGCCGCCGCCGGGCGTATCAGCACCGTCAGTGCCGACGCCATCGCCGCTTTCGTGCAGGCTGAAGGCCTGAAGGTGCAATGGCTGCTGGAGACCCACGCCCATGCCGACCACCTGTCGGCCAGCGCTTACCTCAAGCGCAAGCTGGGCGGGCAGATCGGCATCGGGGCTGCCATCACCCAGGTCCAGGGGGTGTTCCGCGATATCTATAACCTTGAGCCGGAATTCAAGCTTGATGGCTCGCAGTTCGATCGCCTGTTCGAGCCCGACGAGCTGTTTCATATCGGGCGACTAGAGGTGCGGGCGCTGCATGTGCCCGGCCATACCCCGGCCGATATGGCCTATCAGGTAGAACACCACAGCCTGTTTGTGGGCGATACCCTGTTTATGCCTGATGTGGGCACCGCCCGTTGCGACTTCCCGGGTGGCGATGCGCGGCAGTTGTATCAATCGATCAAGCGCCTGCTGGCATTACCTGAGTCGACCCGCCTGTTTATGTGCCATGACTACCCGCCAGCCGGGCGCGAAGCCTGCTGGTCGACCACGGTGGGTGAACAGCGGGCAAAAAACATCCACGTCAATGACAGCATCGACCTGGCAGGTTTTGTCGGCATGCGTACGGCCCGCGATGCCACTCTGGGGGTTCCGGCGCTGCTGATTCCGGCGATTCAAGTCAATATTCGTGCAGGCAACCTGCCGCCTGCGGATGACAGCGGCCTGTGCAGCCTGAAGATTCCGCTGAACCGGTTTTGAGCGCCCAAACACTTGCCAGGAACAGGGCAGCAGCGGTTTTGATTAGCGGCGCATTACCCGTGGGAGCTGGCTTGCCTGCGATGCAAACACCGCGCTCTGACAGGTAAAACACGGTGATTCCATCGCGAGCAAGCCCGCTCCCACAAGAACCCGGGCAGCCCCAGGCGCATAAAAAATCCGGCCTGAGCCGGATTTTTTAGTTAGCCAATTACTGCATCCACGGGGGTGGTGGCTCTTCAGCCTTGCTCGGTGGCGCATCATCGGCAGCACGCACTGCCTGGCGGAAAGCTTCGTCCAGACGTGCAGCTTCGATTTCGCGCATCACCCCGCCGACATCCGCCAGCTCGTCCGGCTCGTCAAACTCGCCCGTCAACACACTGCCAGGGTGCAGGGTGGCAGCTTCGTAAAGTGCCCACATTTCCTTGGCGTACTTGGTCTTCTTCAGTTCCGGCGCAAAACGCCCGAAATAGGAAGCCATGTTGCCCACGTCACGCTCCAGCATGTTGAAGGCGTGGTTGTTACCCGCCGCATCGACCGCCTGGGGCAAGTCGATGATGACCGGGCCGGTTGGCGTCAGCAAAACGTTGAACTCGGACAAGTCGCCGTGAACCAGCCCCGTACACAGCATCAGCACGATTTGCTGAATCAGGAACTCGTGGTACTCGCGGGCCTGATCCGGCTCCAGCACCACGTCATTGAGACGCGGAGCCGCATCGCCGTACTCGTCCGCCACCAGTTCCATCAACAGCACGCCTTCGAGGAAGTCGAACGGTTTAGGAACCCGCACACCCGCACCGGCCAGGCGAAACAGTGCCGCTACCTCGGCGTTTTGCCAGGCATCTTCGGTTTCTTTACGACCGAACTTCGAGCCCTTGGCCATCGCTCGGGCCTGACGGCTGTTGCGAACCTTGCGACCCTCCTGATATTCGGCGGCCTGGCGGAAACTTCGTTTGTTGGCCTCCTTGTAAACCTTGGCGCATCGCAGCTCATTGCCGCAGCGGACTACGTATACAGCTGCTTCCTTGCCACTCATGAGTGGGCGCAGCACCTCGTCGATCAGACCGTCTTCGATCAGGGGTTCTAAGCGTTTTGGAGTCTTCATCAGCTTTTATTGTGGGTCCTTTATTACCAAACACGCGAATGTCATTCGTTATACGGCAATCCACTCACCACGGGGAGAGGGCAAACGATTTGAATGATAGACGAGCAACACGTTTTGAGCACCGACTTAACCCTGTCGAAACAAGTCACCCGGGGTAAAGCCGAACATCTTTTTAAACGCCGCAATAAACGCCGACGTTGATTCATACCCGCAAGACAGCGCCGCCCGCGTGACATGACCGCCCTCCTCCAGCACCCGTAACGATGACAGAAGACGCACCCGCTGCCGCCAACTGCGGAAACTCAAGCCTGTTTCACGTTGAAACAAACGCATCAGGGTTTTTTCGGACATCCCCAGCCGATACGACCACAGGCCCAGGTTCGCCTCGGCATCAGGGGTTTCGACCAGCTCATTGCACAGCACCAGCAAACGTTCATGACGGGGCAACGGCAGTGAAAAACCGACCTCGGGCAGGCTTGCCAACTGGTCCAGCAGCACCGCCACCAAGCGTTGCTCGCAGCTCCCCTCCTCGGGGTAGTCGACGGGCAGCGCACAAAAGCTTTTGATCAGCTCCCGGGCCAGCGGCGTGACCTCCAGTACCCGGCACTGCCCCGGCGCCCATTGGCAGTCCTCACGGCGCACATAGAGGCTGCGCATTTCAGCGCGCATCGAGGTGATTACTTCATGCTCCAGCCCGGCCGGAATCCAGATACCCCACTGCGGGGGCGCAAAAAAACTGCCCTCGTCTGTATGTACGCCCAGCACACCACTAATAGCGTACGAAAACTGCACCCAATCGTGTCGATGGCGCGGCGTCCACGAACCCGCGCCCAGGCTTTCGGCCCGGGCATACAGGGGTCGTGGCAGGGCATCGAGTACCGGAATGGCACGCGGCAGCCCACGTTGTCCGTTTGGCGGCATTGATTGGCCTTATATCGCAAGACGACAGATTGCTGCGACGTTAGGCTAAGTCATCAATTCTTACAATGTTGCGGTGCTGACAATGCCTGTACTCAAACATCTCAAACGAATGTTCACCGACTGGTTTCTGTGCGGCATGCTGCTGGCGACTTTCCTGGCCTATGTGTTTCCGCATTTCGGTAGCACTGGCGGCGCAATGCACGCGGAATGGGTGATCAATATCGGAGTGTTTCTGGTGTTTTTCCTGCACGGGGTGAACCTGTCCAGTGAGCAGATCAGTCACGGTCTGAAAAACATTCGCCTGCACGTTATGGTGCAGGGCTTTACCTTTATCGTCTTCCCGCTGATCTGGGTGGTCGCCAACAAGCTGTTGGGCGCCCATATCCCGCCGCTGCTGATGTTGGGATTTTTCTACCTGTGTGCCCTGCCCTCGACCATCTCCTCGTCGGTGGCACTGACCGGCAGTGCTGGAGGCAATGTGCCGGCAGCGATTCTTAACGCCAGCCTGTCCAGCGTGCTGGGGATTTTCCTGACACCCTTGCTGGTCAGCTTCGTGGTGGGCAGCGGCGCAGGGGGCATCGACCTGGGTTCAACCCTGCTCGACCTGTGCGCCATGCTGTTGCTGCCGCTGGTGCTGGGCCAGTTGGTGCGCCCGCTGTGCGGACGCTTTTTTGCCCGGCACAAGCGCTACACCAATATCTGCGACAAGGTGGTGATTCTACTGCTGGTTTACGCCGCGTTCTGCAACTCGATGGTCTCGGGCATGTGGCAACAGCAGGGCAGTTCGGTGATTGTCAGTGCATTGGTCGGCAGTGCGGTCCTGCTGGCGATTATCCTGTGGATGACCACCCGCACCGCCCGCGCCCTGAAATTCAGCACCGCAGATGAAATCGCTGCAGTGTTCTGCGCCAGCAAGAAATCCCTCGCGGCGGGTGCGCCGATGGCGGCCCTGATTTTCGGGGCCAACCCGGGGCTGGGCCTGATTTTATTGCCGATCATGATCTACCACCCACTGCAGTTGATCGTGTGTTCGGTGATGGCCGAGAGTTATGCCACGCGCAGTCGCGCAGAAGCCAAACACAACAACATCTCGGGTGGGAGCGGGCTTGCTCGCGATGCCGACGCCACGGCGTAACAGGCACACCGCATTGCGCCCATCGCGAGCAAGCCCGCTCCCACAGACGGCTATCGCTCAATTATTGCAGTAACACCCTGCCCGCCCCCCGCGCAGATCGAGATCAAACCTCGACCCTGCCCGGCGGTGGCCAGCAGCTTGGACATATTGGTCACGATACGCCCGCCCGTCGCCGCAAACGGATGACCCACCGCCAGGGAACTGCCCTTGACGTTGAGTTTGCTGCGATCAATCGCCCCCAGCGCTGCATCAAGACCCAACCGGCTTTTGCAGTAAGGCCCATCCTCCCAGGCCTTCAAGGTGCACAGCACCTGGGCAGCAAAGGCTTCGTGAATCTCGTAGTAGTCAAAGTCCTGCAAGGTCAGGCCATTACGCGCCAGCAGCCGTGGGACGGCATATACCGGTGCCATCAATAACCCTTCTGCACCGTGTACGAAATCTACAGCAGCTGTTTCACCATCGCGCAAATACGCCAAGACCGGCAAGCCGCGCTCCCTGGCCCATTCTTCACTGCCCAACAAGACCGTCGACGCACCATCGGTCAGTGGCGTGGAGTTGCCCGCCGTCAACGTGCCCTTGGCGCTGCGCTCGAATACGGGCTTGAGGGCGGCCAGTTTCTCCAGGGTCAGGTCGGCACGCAGGTTGTTATCACGGCTCAGGCCCATAAATGGCGTAAGCAGATCATCTTCCCAGCCGGCGTGGTAAGCCGCCGTCAGTGCCTGATGGCTGTGCAGCGCCAGCTCGTCCTGCTCAACCCGGGGGATGTTCCAGGTTTGCGCCATCAACTCGCAGTGCTGGCCCATCGACAGCCCGGTGCGAGGCTCGCCGTTGCGTGGAAATTCGGGCTTCAAAAAGCCCGGACGCAATTGCAGCAACGCCTTGAGCTTGTCCACAGGTGCCTTGAGGCGGTTGAACTGCAGCAGCCATTTGCGCAGCCCGTCATTGATGCCGATCGGAACATTGGAGGCAGAGTCCACGCCACCGGCAATCCCGCACTCGATCTGCCCCAGGGCAATCTTGTTGGCCACCAGCAATGCCGCCTCAAGCCCTGTACCGCAGGCCTGCTGCAAGTCATAGGCCGGAGTTTGCGGCGACAGCCGCGAGCCCAGCACACATTCGCGGGTCAGGCTGAAATCCCGCGAATCCTTGAGCACCGCCCCGGCCACTACTTCGCCCATGCGCAACCCGTGAAGGTTGTATCGCTCGATCAGCCCTTCCAGCGCCGCCGTCAGCATGTCCTGATTACTGGCAGTCGCATAAGGCCCGTTGGCGCGAGAAAACGGGATTCGATTACCACCAATAATTGCTACACGACGCAGACTCATACGATTCACCCTATTCTCTTAAATCCATTAATCGTTACCAGCGTAGGCCTTATTGCCGATAACTAACGACCACGGTCTGTTTGTGGTCAACCCTTTGAACCCCACCTGTCGGAGAGTGTTCCATGTCAGACCGTTATATCGACTTCGTCAACTCATCCCTCGGCCAGCGGCTGGTCGGCGCGTTGGGGCTGCCGTCACCGGGACGACTGGAGCGCTGGCAGGCCGGGCGCCTGCGCCCCGTCGAAGGCCCTCTGCTGATTGGCGGCGGTGCGCTTGCCGCACAGGTGGCCCGCTTTGGCGGCAAACTCACCGATGCGGTGTTCAGCTATGGCCCTGAACCCTTGCATGCCACACCGTGGATTCCAGGCCAGGGACCAAAGCTCAAGGCCGTGGTGTTTGACGCCAGCGAGCTGTTGCACACCGGGCAGCTCAAGCAACTGCGCGAATTTTTCCAGCCGCTGCTGCGCAATCTCGAGCACTGTACCCATATGGTGATCCTGGGCCGTGCCCCTGAAACATTAAGCGACCCTTTTGCCGCCAGCGTGCAACGTGCGCTCGAAGGTTTCAGTCGCTCGTTGGCCAAGGAATTGCGTAACGGCAGTACCTTGCAACTGCTGTATATCGGCGAGGGGGCCGAAGATCAGCTTGAAGGCGCACTGCGCTTTTTTCTCTCGCCAAAAAGTGCCTTTATCAGCGGCCAGGTGCTGCGCCTCAAGGCCTGCGCCAACCAGGTGCAGGACTGGACCCGCCCCCTGGCCGGACGCAAGGCACTGGTTACCGGTGCGGCCCGTGGCATTGGCGCCGCGATTGCCGAAACCCTGGCCCGGGATGGCGCCGAACTGATCCTGCTCGACGTGCCGGCCGCCAAGAGCGATCTCGATGCGCTGGCCGCGCGCTTGGGCGGGCACAGCATCGCGCTCGACATCTGTGCCGCCGATGCCGCAGAACAACTGACCGGGCAACTGGCCGATGGTATCGATATCCTGGTGCACAACGCCGGTATCACCCGTGATAAAACCCTGGCCAATATGACCCCGGAATTCTGGGACTCGGTACTCGCCGTTAACCTCAACGCCCCGCAAGTGCTGACCAAGGCCCTGCTTGATAGCGGCACCCTGCGCGATAACGGCCGGGTAATCCTGCTCGCATCCATCAGCGGTATCGCCGGCAATCGCGGCCAGACCAACTACGCCGCCAGCAAGGCCGGGCTGATCGGCCTTGCTCAGGCCTGGGCAGCGGCGCTGGGCGAGCGTGGCATCAGTATCAATGCCGTGGCCCCGGGTTTTATCGAAACCCAAATGACCGCGCATATTCCCTTTGCCCTGCGCGAAGCGGGACGACGCATGAGTTCGCTGGGCCAGGGTGGCCAGCCCCAGGACGTCGCCGAGGCTGTGGCTTGGCTCGGCCAGCCGGGTTCGGGCGCGCTCAGCGGCCAGGCACTGCGGGTGTGTGGCCAAAGTATTCTGGGAGCATAAGCCATGACCGTGAAATGGCTCGACCTCAGCGGCCCACCGCACTTGCCCGCGCTGTACGCCCATGCCGCGGCCCGGCGCAAGATCACCTCCAGCCCCTTGCCGGAGCAAGGTGTGCGCTGCTGGGTCGAGGTGGAGCCCAAGGCCCTGGCGGCGTTTCGCGATGTTTGCGACCTGGTGCCAAGCCCATTGCTGCCGCCCACTTATCCACACATCCTGGCCTTCGGTCTGCAAATGCAGTTGCTGACTGCCAAGGACTTCCCCTTCCCGCTGCTGGGGCTGATTCATCTGACCAATCGGATCCGTCTGCTGCGCCCGATGGGCAGCGTGACGCAGCTGCGCATCGGGGTATATGTACACAACCTGCAAAAACACCCCAAGGGCGCGACCTTCGAGGTGGTCACCCAGGTTGACGATCTGCTGGGGCCAATATGGGAGGCCGAAAGCACCCTGCTGTGCAAAGGCGTGGAACTGCCGGGCGACCTGCCCCAAATCAACGATCCTGCGCCGGTGGCCCTGAGCGAACTGACCCGCTGGTATGCCCCCGCCGATATTGGCCGGCGTTATGCCAAAGTCTCGGGCGACTACAACCCCATCCACCTCAGTGCCGCCAGCGCCAAGCTGTTTGGCCTGCCCAGTGCAATTGCCCACGGCCTGTGGATAAAAGCCCGAACGCTGGCGGCACTCAATTCGCACCTGCCGGCGGCCAATGTTGAGGTTTTTGTTGCCTTCAAAAAACCGGTGCGCTTGCCCGGCGAAGTGATTTTGCTCAGCAGTGAGGCGGGTTCCAGTGGCGACTTCCAGCTCAATGGCCATGACGGCCTGGTGCACTTGATCGGCAACTGGCGACCGGTTAGCTGACCACCCCCCTGTGGTAGCGGGCTTGCTCGCGATGGCATCCGCGCGTTTTACCTGTTAAACCGCGGCGCCTGCATCGCGAGCAAGCCCGTTCCCACAGAGGATGGCATGCGAGCCGAAAATCCCGCCGGGCTGCCCGTGCCTTTCACTTGCACCAATCCCCGTTCGGTCGCAAGCTTTGCGCCTTCTGGAGAGCACGCCCGCAATGAACCTCGACGAAATAACCCGACGCATGCATCGCATCCGCGATAACAACGACTGGAAGCAGTTCCACAGCCCGAAAAACCTGGCCATGGCCGCCAGTGTCGAAATGGCCGAGCTGGTGGAGATCTTTCAGTGGCTGAGCGAAGACCAGTCACGCCAGCTCCCTGCCGACAAGCTCACCCACGCCGGCCAGGAAGTGGGCGATATCGTGCTGTACCTGGTATTGCTTTGTGCCGAACTGGGCCTGGACATGAATGAAGTGGTACGCAATAAACTGGCCGACAATGAAAGGCGTTTCAACAAATGAGTGACCGTCACTTCGATCAACTGGCCACCCGCTTCGCCGAGAAAATCTACGGTGGCGCCAAGGGTGCGATTCGTCTGGCCGTGCTCCAGGCCGACCTGCAGGAAGCCCTGCCCAAACGCCCGTTGCGGGTGCTGGATATCGGCGCCGGGCTGGGCCATATGTCCTTGTGGCTGGCCCAGCAAGGTCACGATGTGACCCTGGCCGAACCGGCCGCGCCGATGCTGGAAGGCGCCCGCCAGCGTTTTGCCGAAGCTGGCCAGACTGGCACCTTTATTCAGGCGCCGTGGCAGGAGCTGCTCGGCCAACTGACTCAACCGTACGATCTGGTGTTGTGCCACGCCGTGCTGGAGTGGCTGGCCGAGCCCCACGCGATCCTGCCGGTGCTGCATCAATTGACCGCCAAAGATGGCTGGTTGTCGCTGGCGTTTTACAACCGCGACGCGCTGATCTATCGCAACTTGCTCAAGGGGCACTTTCGCAAGATGCGCAAGAACGACATGGCCGGCGAAAAACAGAGCCTCACCCCGCAGCAGCCACTCGACCCACGGGAGCTGGCCATAGCACTCGAAGGGCTGTGGCAGGTCGAAACCCAAAGCGGCGTGCGGGTGTTTCACGATTACATGCCAGTGGAGTTCCAGGCCCGCGCCGAGCTTGAAGCCCTGGTTGAAATGGAGCTGGCCCACCGTCGCCACCCTGCGTTTGCCGGGCTGGGACGTTATCTTCATTGGGTGTGTCGCCCGGTTTAAATCGCCCTGCGGGGGAGAGCATGATGTATCGCCGCGTTGCCTTGATCGTTTTGAGCCTGGGGCTGGGCGCTTGCCAAAGCCCCAACCCGTACACCGCCACCTCAATGCCCATGCCTCCGGCTCCGGCACAGGCAGCCAATACCCTGGACTTGAGTGCCTACCCGGCCCCGCCACGGGATTACGGGCGCTACCAGAGCTGGGCCTGGCTCAATGGTCGGCTGCCGGTTGGCACGGCATGGGCCGACTCGGCGCAAATCGCCGAAGCGGTTAACAATGCCCTGGACCAGCGCGGCTTGCGCCCGGCACAACCCAACCGTCCGGCGGATCTTTGGGTCAGTGCTGATTTGCACACCGAAAAACGCTTGCGCCAGGTACAGGACGACTATGGTTACGAGGCCGGCTACGGCAGCGGTTACGGCCGCTACGGCAGCCAATACGGCATGTACAACTCTGTCCCCGTCATACGTACTTATGAGGTTGAGGTCATGGTGGTTAGACTCAACCTGTATGACGGTAAAACCGGCCAGCCGGTGTGGAGTTCCAGTGCAGAAACCAGCAGTAAAGGCAGCCTGAGCGAACGCAGTGACGCCCTGCGCGAATCACTGAACAAGGCAGTACAGGCTTACCCTCCCCATTGAGTCTCAATAGTGAAGTGGAGAAATCATCATGCTTCGTCGCATTGCATTACTGGGCCTGGCCCTGCTGCTCAGTGCCTGCGAAACCATGCAGGTCAGCCATGATTACAACCCTGCTGTCGATTTCGCCCAGTTCCGTACCTGGGCCTGGAAAGACCCTGCCGTGCAATACCAACCCAACAACCCGATGCTTAGAAGCGACCTGACCGAGCAGCGCATTGTCCAGGCCGTCAGCAGCCAGCTGGACCAGCGCGGCCTGCGCCCGGTAGCGGCAGGCAGCAAGCCGGACTTGCTGGTGCAAACTTGGCTGATCGTGGCCAACCGCCAGGAGCAAGTGGTGACCAACTACGGCTACGGTGGCCCTTGGGGCGGGCCGTGGGGGGGTTACTGGGGCGGCCCGTGGGAAGGTTACTGGGGCGCACCGATGTATAACGAAACCCGCAACGTGGTCTACCAGGTTGGTACGCTGCAGATCGACCTGATCGATGCCAAAGACGGCAAGCTGGTGTGGCGAGGCAGTGCAGAGAAAGTCGTAGACAGCAGCCCGACCCCGGCTGAACGCAGCGCTGCAATCCAGCAAGCAGTCACCAAGATCCTGAGTACGTATCCGCCCAAGTAAGTTACGCAGCATTAACTTGCTCACGATGTATATAAGTAAGTTGGTATTAATACTTTCGTGAGCAAGTTGGTTTTTACACTGTTTTTCTGACCACTTGTCGTTGTCTTTTGATTAACCGTTCACATCGCGCTTATAAAACTGGCAACTGGCCAGCGCACCGATCACTTCTTGTCTACACTCGCTGAAACTTTGGAGAGTTAGCGCTGGGCACTGTTCCAGCATCAGGAGTGCTCGATGTCTCCCCAACTACGCGGTATGGGTTTTTATGGTCCCCGGCAGCAGCATGGCGCAATCGGCCTGATGGCTGCCGTGACGCTGGGCATGGTGCTGCTGTTTATGCTGCTGGTGGTCGACAGCGGGCGCCTGTACCTGGAGCAGCGCAAGTTGCAGCGCGTGGCGGATATGGCGGTGCTGGAGGCGGTGAGTCGGGGCGGTAACTGTGCTGGCGCCAGTACTGCTGCCGGTTTCGCCAACCAGAGTGCCACTCGCAACAGCTTCACCCCCGGCAGCGTGCAAAAAGTAAACACCACTTGCGGCACCCTGAGCACCAACAGTAGCCAGTTGCGGGTATTCACTGCCGACGCAACCAAATCCGATGCCATTCGCGTAATCGCCACCACCACTGTGCCGACCAGCGTGGCCGGAGGCTTGTGGAGTATGTTTTCCAAAAACGGGTTTAATCTGAATACCAATTTGACGGCGAGTGCGGTGGGCTCAACACCGGGGCCGACGCTGGCGCAAATAAGTATTCGTACCACACTGGCTACGGTCGACTCCTCACAATCGCCGCTGCTCAACAACCTGTTTACAGGCCTGCTGGGAGGTAACGTAGCCATTTCGGCCGTTGGCTGGGACGGCTTGGTCAAAGCAGACATCAACTTACTGCAGTACTTGAATCAATTGGCCGTTAACTTGAACGTCAAGGCAGGAGATTACACAACGCTACTCACTACCAATGCCACGGTGACTGACTTTATAAAAGCGGCGGTTACTGTCGCAAAACTTAACGGAGCTACGGCAGATGTACAAACAGCACTGACCAACCTACAAGTTGCCGCTATTAAAAACACACCCATAAAAGTTGGTGACTTATTACAACTACAAACCGGAACTTCAACTGCTGGCCTGGACACCAACCTTAACTTATTTTCAGTGATACAAGCCGCCATTCAAATTGCCAACAAGAATAATGCCGCTGCCGTCAGCCTACCGGTTAACGTGCTGGGACTGGCCAAGGTAACGACCACGGTAAAAGTAATCGAGCCCCCGCAGTTCTCTGCCATCGGCAACCCGGCCACGGACAGGCTTTTTGTGCGCACGGCGCAAGTGAGGTCTTTAATCACCATTGAGCTTCCGGTTCTCAATACCGTGGCTTCACTTGTGAGTAAAGTTCTGGATCTTGTTACAGGCTTGCTCGGGGCCATTATCGGTACGACCTACAGCCCTCAAATACTTCCGCCGCCATTAATCCTCAGTGTCAATCTGGATGCAGGTGGCGCAGATGCACTGGTGACCGGATATAGCTGCCCTACGGGAAGTACCGGCACTAAAAGCCTTACGGTTTTGGCACACACGGCCCTGGCCAATTTGAATGTCGGCAACATTGATGGCAGCAAGGCTTTTTCCTCTTCAGCCTCCGTAACCGTTACACCACTGCCCATTGTGAACATCGTCAGCAAGACCTGCTTGGCCCTCATTTGTTCTTCAAAGGATTATGGCGGCGGCGGCATTGCGATCATGGCAAAGCTACCCATTGCTCCAACTCCCAGCACCCTGCTTTTTTCTGCAGCCTCAAGCTCGGAGCCGCCCAATTTGAAACTTCCACCGGCGGCCAAAAACGCCAGCCCCACGACCAACGTGGTGGCCAGCCTGAAAAGTACGCTGAGCAATTTGCCGATTCAACTGTACGCACCAGTGGATAGCACCGGCATCCTCGGGGCACTCGCAACGAATTTGTCGAATGCTGTCACCGCAACGCTGCTGGCAGTGGTAAACATTGCTGGAGGGTTGATTACAGGCGTTTTGAGCCCATTGCTTGATCCTGTGATCAACAACCTGCTCTCGCTGTTGGGGGTCAACCTCATGGTGACGGAAGTTGATGCCAACCTCTCCTGCAACCAGGGTGGCCGCGCCCAGCTGGTGCTTTGACCTAAATGGAGTGCAATACCTTGTGGGAGCGGGCTTGCTCGCGATTCAGGCACCTCGGTACATCTGATATACCGAGGTGATGCAATCGCGAGCAAGCCCGCTCCCACATGAAGGGTGGAACGCTGAATTCAGGCTGCAACCACCGGCAACTCCACACAAAACCGCGCCCCATGCTCGGTATTGCTGACACTCAGCCGCCCGCCCATATTGTCGATAATGCCGTAACTCACGGACAACCCCAGGCCGGTGCCCAGGCCGATGGGCTTGGTGGTGAAAAACGGTTCGAAGATCCGTTCCAAAAGCCGCGGATCAATCCCACCCGCATTGTCGTCCACCCGCAGGCGCACACTCTGCGCATCGGACTCAACGCTCAGGGCAATCCAGGGCACAAACTCCTGGTCGGTTTCACGCTTGCTCATCAGCGCATCACGGGCATTGACCATCAGGTTGATCAGCACTTGCTCCAACTGATCCACATGGCCGCGCACCTGCACAGCGCAAGCCTGGCCCTCACTGCGCAATTGCACACCCTTGCCCCTCAAGCCCTCACCCAGCAAGGCTACAGAGCCTTCCATGGCCTGCGCCGGGTTGAACACTTGCTGTTCGATTTCGGAACGACGGCCAAACACCCGCAAGTGGTCTACCACCCGCGCCGCACGCTGGATCTGACCGTCAATACGGGTGAGTTTGTCTTGCAAATAATCGATCTGCGCATCGCCATTACCCAGGCGTTTGAGCACGTTGACCACGGCCATGCGCATCACGTTCAGCGGCTGGTTGATTTCGTGCGCCAGCCCCGTGGCCATTTCGCCCAGGGTGGCCATTTTCGCGCTGTGGGTCAGTTGCTGTTGCGAGCGACGCACTTCGGTGTTGTCGCGGCCCACGGCCTGCACTTCAAGCAAGTTGCCCTGCTCGTCGAAAATGCCCCGGTCCGACCACACCCACCAGGCATATTCACGCCCCGGCAGTTGCAGGCTGATTTCCGCCGTGCTGACCGGTGCCTGCGGAGTCAAGCCGGCAATACGCTGCACAAAGGCCTCGCGCTGCTCAGTGGATAGCCAACTGCTCAGGTTGATGCCCGGCAGTTGCGCAGTGGTGCATTCCAGGTAGCTGGCCAGCGGCTGATTGCCGAAGGTCAGGGTCAGATCGGGCAGGTAACGGCAGATCATCGCCGGTGAGTCCTCAACCAGTATCCGATAACGCTCCTCGCTGTTTTTGACCCGCTCGGCCGCTTCGGTGGCTTCGGTGATATCCAGCCACAAGCCGACCACTTCTACCGGCAAACCAAGGTCGTTACGCAACAGCTTGGCCTCATCCAGCAACCAATGATAATCGCCGCGCCGATCGCGCAGGCGATAACGGTTGCGGGCGCTGCCTTCGCGCAGCAACTGCCGGGTACGGCCAAAAAACTGTTCGAGGTCATCGGGATGGACCCACTCGATCAAGGTTTCACTGGTACATTCCTCCAGCGTCCAGCCCAGTAAAGGCTTGAGGCTGTCACTGAAAAATGCCGGTACCAGCGCGCCTTCAACATAACGCTGTACATAAATCACCGCCGGGGAACTGGCGATCAGGTTGTCCAGCCGCGCATGGGCGGCGGCGACTTGTTGCTGCTGGTTTTTGATATCGCTGACATCCAGCATAAAACCTACGATGCGCCGCCGGGTGCCGCTGCCCAGCACCTGGCCCTGAATCCGGTACCAGCGGGCAGGCTCTGTGGCCTGTGGCTCATGTACCCGGGCAAACAGTAATAATTCTTTGCCATGTTCCAGCAGTTCATTGAAGCGACCGCTAAGTTCATCACGGTCAGCCGGGTGAAACAACGCCAGCCATGCCTGGCGGGTCATGGCCTGCGGCTCGGCCACAGCGTCCAGGTTGATGGCCAGTTGTGGAGCCAGTTCCAGCAGTTCGCTGGTGCTCGACCATTCCCACCAGCCGGTGCCCAGCAAGCCTTGCAGGGCCTCCATGCGCTCGCTTTGCTGCAGATGCTGCTGCTCACGCAAACGGTCCAGCAGCGGCGCGGCCAGGGCGGCACACACCTGCATCCAGTCGCTTTCACTCATTTGCGGGCCGTGCAGGGACGCCGGGTAAAAACCCAGCATCAACCAGGCACACAAGCCTTGCTGGTCGCTGTAAGGCACCAGCACACCATCGGCATTGCCAAACAAATCGTTTAACCGCGGGTTACCGTCGCGCTCGACCCGCTGGGGCGAGGTGCCCCCCAGCGGGTCGAGCAGGCTGCCCAGGTTTTGTTCGGGCAGCCACAGTTGCGGCGCATCAAAGGCGTGATACGTGCTGTGCATATACCAGGAAGCCTGCGAGGCTTCGCGCAACGCCAGCGCCATGCACGGCACACGCCCATGCTGGGCGACGCTGCGCAGTGCTTCGTGCATCACCTCGGGCAGGCGCAGCACGCTGCACTGACGCAATTGCCCGGCCAGCCCCAGAATCAGTTGCGTGCAGCGCTCGCGGCTACGGGCCTGCTCGCTACCCAGGCGCAGGTCGCTGATATCCAGCAACTGCAAAAGCCAGCCGCCCCCCTGGGGTTGCACCCAGCCCCGGGTATGCACCACGCGCAGCCCAGCACATTGAAAGTCCAGGTCAAGGCTTTGGCCAACCCAGTCTGCCGGTACGCCTTCAAGGGCCAGCGTACTGCCCGGCACCAGATAGCTCAGGAGCAGGCGCGGTGAGCCATCACTGCTGCCCCGCGCCAGGCCGTAGCGTTGCAGGCCGTGGATTTCAATGACGTGCCCCAGCGGATCAAGCATCAGCTGGATACCCGCATGGGTGCGTGATTGCGGATCGGTGGATTCAGGCAAGCGCTCGTCGGTCCGTCCCAACAAGCGCCCGAACAGCCCTTCGCTAGGGGACAAGTTGAGCACTCGATTCGGCTTTCAAATTTGTTGGCAGGCTAGGCACTGTGATCGTTCCCAATTTGAGCACCGGCATGATGGTGGTCAACGCCGTAGCAGGCAGGGTCACACTGGCAGTCAGCACTTTGGTTGTCGGGTTATAGATCGCATCCGGAACCAGACTGTCTTTGACCGCCTTAGGCACCCAGGTCAGTTTCTCGTTCAGCACGCTCTTGGCCAAGTCTTCCACCAGCCCGCCATAGTTGGCCGCCGTCGGATCCACCGCCATGCTGCGCCGCACCGCCTCGGCCGTCGCATTGTTGAATGACTGCACCAACAGCAGGGGCAAGCTGTAGCTGAGCACGCCATAAAGCACCGCAAAAAAAATCACAAACACCAGCGCGAACTCAATCGCCGCCGCGCCCTGCTGCTTTTTGCCAAGTCTTGTTTTCATGACTGCGTCTACCCTGACTGTCGACAGTAATATCATCATAGAATCATTGGTAAAAAACGGAGGCTCTTTACGTGATCCAGTTAGCTGTTGTGTTGCTGTGGTTTGTGGCCTGTTCCATTCAAGACCTGCTCCAACGCCATATTTCCAACTTCCTGACGTTGGGTGGCGCAGTGCTGGCGCTGCTGTATCTGCTGTGGACCGGTCACACCTGGCTGGGAGCAAGCGCAACCGAAGGAGGCTGGGCGCTGCTGATCGCGCTGGTGCTGACACTGCCCGGTTATGCCTTGAACAAGCTGGGTGCCGGCGACGTAAAGCTGTTGATCGCCCTGGCGCTGACAACCGATCGTCCGACAATTCTTGGCACCGTTATTGGTGCTGGCATCTGTACTGGCATCTGGTGGTTTTGTGCGTCAAAAATACTGCCGTCAATAAATCAACAAGTTAAGACGCTCTCGCTTGCAAAAGGCGCCACAGTGTCAAAAAAGCTTCCCTTTGCACCCTTCCTGTTCGGTGGTTTTACCCTGACAATGGCTCTGCTTCACTAGTCATTACGAGGGATTAATACCTTGTACATAGTCGTAAAGTAGGTCTACGTTTAATTCAATCACCGCAAGTATGTGGACCAAGATGTCCCTGATTGGTTTACCAGGAAGGAGAACCACGTGAACACGCCCAACCCCCTAATAAAAGTGCTCGTAGTCGACGATCAGTCGTTGATTGTCGAAGAACTGTGCGAGTTTCTGGAAAGCAGCGGTTACCGTTGCGTGCCTTGCAATACAACCCGTGAAGCCATTGATGCGTTTGTGGCCGACCCGCAAATCGGCCTGGTGCTCTGCGACCTGCACATGCCCGACATGAACGGCATCGAACTGACCCAACAGTTGCAAAAACTGGCCGGCAAACACCGCGCCTTTGAAAGCATCCTGTTGACCGGTCGCGCCGATAAACAGGATGTGATCAAGGCCCTGCGTATCGGCATCGCCGACTACTATCAAAAGCCGGTCGACCTCAATGAGCTGCTCGAGGGCATCCAGCGCCAGGAAGCTATTTTGCGTGAGCGCCACAAGAGCGATCAGCTGGGCCACCTGAACCAGAAATTGCAGTTCCTGGCCGAATCCATCGATGACCTGTATCAGGACATGGAGTCCGCCCGGCGCCCTCCGCAAGCTGCCACTCACCCCTTGAACAGCCAGGAACCAGGTGAAGGCCCCTGGCAACAGATCCCGACGATCTTCAAACAGCTGTCACCACGCCAGCTGGACGTCGCCAAGCTGGTCAGCAAGGGCCAGACCAACTACCAGATCGCCTGTGACCTGGGCATCACCGAAAACACGGTCAAGCTCTATGTGTCGCAAGTGCTGCGCCTGACCCATATGAACAACCGCACCCAACTGGCCCTGGCCCTGTCGCCAAACGCCGGCGCCCATCGCCAGGCTGCGCATTAACGGCTGACTGGCGTACCGTCGCAATCGCTGGCAACACCTGTGGATCACAGGCTTGCCCGCGATAGCAGCGCACTTACTCTTTCTTGGCTTTACCGCCCTCATCCTGTTTGTAGTACTCCGGGATCTCATGTTTATAGCTGTCCAGCCAGCGCTGCAGGCTGAGCTCACGCTCCGCCGGCGTAGCCGTTTGGTGGATGGGCGACTGGACGCTGCCGCTCACTTGCAATTGCAGCCAGTTCTCGGTTTGCTGCTGGGTTCTGGGGGTGGGGCCAGGCTCGATAGCCAGCGCACCCAGCGGCATCAGGGCCAGCAGCACCCCCACACGAATAGATAAAGTCATGGCAAACCTCCAACGCGTTATTTGACGACAGCCACCTGGTTGCTGGCGGTCCTGGCTTGAGCTTTCAAAGCTTGTGCCCGGTACTGGGCATCACTTACCTGTTCGGGGGTCAGGCCCGCGCGGGTTACCAGTTCTGCGGCCTGCTTCCACTGGTCCTGATAAATCAGCAAGGTCACCAGGTTCAATGCCGCCGGAGATTCATCCTGCTTGAGCTCCAGAGCGGTCAAAAACTCGAACCGCGCTTCATCAACCCGCCGTTGATTGAGATAAACCACACCCAGGTCATTGCGGATCTTGGCATCGGTCGGCGCCATTTGTGCCGCACGCTCCAGATGGGTGATCGCCAGGGCGTTGTCACCGTGCCCGGCTGCCAGTTGGCCCAGGCCATGCTCCCCTTCGGCTGCCAGGCACGACCCCAGCAACCCTTGATACAGCGGCCCGGCCTCATCGCGGCCCAACTGGCGATAAATCCGTGCCTTGCGCAGTTGTACCTGCGCCGACCCCTGCGGCAGGTTTTGCAGGTTGGCCAGGCTGGCGTGCAGCTTGCCTTCCTTGGCCATGTCATCGGCCAGGTTCAGTGACAGCTCCTGGTCACCACTCAACTTGGTGCAACTGCCGCCCATGGCCATGCACGGCGGATTACTCTGACCTCCTGTGGCACAGCCGCCCAGCATCAGCAGCCCGCACACGACGATGACAGCTTTCATGTTCATACCCCTGGTCAAGAGAGAAAGGCTCGTGAGATAGCGACAAAACTCGGCCCGGCCAAGACGATCATCAAAGCGGGGAACAGAAACACCATCATCACTACCGACATTTTGGCGGACATCTTGGAGATATATTCCTCCATGCGGGTCAAACGACGGTCATCCAGCAGCTCCTTGAGTGCCTGCAATGACTTCATCGCGCCACCACCCTGCTGAATCAATTGCTGCAGAATCACGCAGGTGTCATTGAACTCGTCTACATCCAGCAGACTCGCGGTTTTGCTCAGTTCCTGATTCAACTCCAGCCCCGAGTCGACCCGGGCCAGAATCACCCGCAACTCACCGGTCAGTACCGGCAGCAGGTGCCGCGCTTCCTGGCTCAACACCCGCAGCGCCTGTTCGACTGCCATGCCCGACTCAAACAGAATGCGCAGCAACGGAATAAAGGTTGAAACTTCGATCGCCACTTCCTGCTGGCGCCTTTTTGCAGCATAGGCCAACAATCGCTTGGGGATCAGATAGCCCAAAGCCAGGGAGAACAGCATCACCACCAGCAGATTGCCCGAACGCGGAAAAAACAGCTCATAGCCCAAGAACACCAGCCCGGCAAAAGCTATCGGGGTGCCAACCTGAAAAGCGGCAAACAGCGAGCGCTGACTGGCGGTGCGCCAGCCGATGCGGTTGAGCAGGGTCTGGGTTTCGCTGTCCATCGACACCGAGCGCTGGCCAAACTTGCTGTTGCCCACCGCCCGCATCCACAGGCTGAGCTTGCCGGGGCCGGTCTTGTCACCATCCAGGCGCTGCATGACCCGTTGCTGGCTCATGCGATCCTGAACCACGTTATTGATCAACAGCGCCATGGCGCCCAGCAGCAACACCACACAAATCAAAAAGGCCATGTCATACGCTCCGTACCATGCGCCACAGCGCTACACTGCCGATTATCTGCATGGCCATTGCGGTCAGGAGCATCTGCTGCCCTCCGCCGTCCTGCCACATCTTGAGCATGTAGCTGGGGTTGGTCACCATAAAGAAACCCACCACAAACACCGGCAACGAGCCCAATACCAGCGCCGTCATCCGGGTTTCACCGGTCATGGCGCGCAACTTGCGCGCCCCCTGCTCACGCTCGCGAATCAGCACGATCAGGTTCTCCAGCAACTCACTGGCATTACCACCGTAGCGATGGTTGACCTTAAGCCCCAGGGCAAACATGCGAAATTCATCACGTTCATAAAGCTCGGCAAAGTCGTTCACTGCCTCGGGCAGGCTCACCCCCATCTGCACGTTGCGCGATACCCGGCTGATACTGCTTTTGAGCGGGTCGCTGGATGCCTCGATCGCGGTCAACACCGCATCGGCCAAGGTGCGTCCGGCCTTGAGGCTGCGCACGCAGTGATCGAGCAGCAATGGCAGTTGCTCAACCATGCGCCGAACCCGGCGGTGGTAACGCCAGCTGACAAAGAGTTTGAGCAGCACCGGCGGCAACACCAGCAACGCGAGCAAGAACACCCAGCCACCGATCAGGCCCGCCACAATCACCGCAGCGGCCCATAGCGACAGCCACAAACCCAGACGCTCTGAAGGGCGCCCCAGGCCTGCCTGCAAAAAAGCCCGGTCCAGCCAGGCCACGCCCTGGGCTTTCTCCAGCAACTGCGGCTGGCCTTCACCCAGACGCTCCAGCACACGGCCCGTGGTCGGGTCGGTCAGGGCGCGATACACCAGATTCAGCGATAGCGCGAACATCAGGAAACTGATGGTAAAAAGCAGTAAGGCCGGGTTCATATGCAGTGCCTCAGCCGTGGGCGTTCAGGACGGGGTCACGACGCAACTTGTCGCTTGCCGGGTTCAAGGCCTCGCGCATAAAACCAAAGCCGGTGCGCTTGTCGAGACGGAACAGGGTGTTGGTCACATACACATCGTCACGCACCCCCACCACCTCCAGCACTTCACTGACGCAACGGCGGCCATCGGGCATGCGCGTCAGCTGGATAATCACGTCCAGTGCGGCGCAGATCATCTGGCGCAAGGTTTTCTCCGCCACCGTACGCCCGGTCAAACCCACCAGGGTTTCCAGTCGCAGCAGGGCATCCTGTGCGGTGTTGGCGTGGACGGTGCTCATGGAACCATCGTGACCGGTGTTCATCGCGGTCAATACATCGAGCACTTCCACACCGCGGATCTCGCCGAGAATGATGCGGTCCGGACGCATCCGCAGGGCGTTGCGGATCAGGTCGCTGGATTTCACCTCACCATGCCCTTCGGCATTGGGCGGGCGGGTTTCAAGGCGCACCACATGAGGGTGGCCCAACTGCAATTCAGCCACGTCCTCGATGGTGACCAGGCGCTCATGGGGGTTGATCAACTGGCTGAGGATGTTGAGCAGCGTGGTTTTACCGGTACCGGTACCGCCGCTGATCAGGATGTTGCAGCGCTTGCCCACCGCCTCCTGGAAGAATTCAAAGATTGCCTGGTCGATGGTCTGCATGGCCACCAGGTCGCTGCTTTGCAGCATGTCCTTGCGAAATTTCCGGATCGACAGGCACGGGCCATCCAGGGCAATGGGCGGAATGATGGCGTTGACCCGGCTGCCATCGGGCAGGCGCGCATCGACCATCGGCGAGGACTCATCCAGACGCCGCCCCAGGGGCGCCAGAATGCGCTGCATCACCCGTTCCACATGATGGTCATCGATAAAGCGCAGATCGCTCTGGCTAAGTCGACCCTCGCGTTCGACAAACACCCGATGGGGGCCGTTGACCAGAATTTCAGTCACGGCCGGGTCGCGCAGCAGCACTTCGAGGGGGCCGAATCCGGTCAGTTCGTCGACGATCTCCTCGGCCAGACGCTCCATCTCATAACGGGAAATAGCCAGATGCAGGCGCGACACATACTCGGCTACCCGCTCGGTAACAAACTGGGCCAAAGACACCCGGGAACCTTCCAGCAGGTTTTTTCCGGTCTCTTCAATGGCATCGATGATATAGCGGTGCAGCACCAGTTTCAGGCCGTCATGGTCCGCACGACCATCCTTGTACAGGCCTGAGCCAAACAGCTGTTCATTGCTCATTTGGCCCCCCACAGGCGGTTCAGGTTCAGCCAGGTACCCGATTTGGAAGTCGCTTGTTCAGGCACCTGTGAACGCAAGACCAACCGTTCACCGAGTTTTTTCAAAGCCTGGCTCAGGGCTTCGCGCGGGGCCAGGTCAAACAGGGTGGTGGCCTGATTCTTGGCATTGATGCGCAGCTCCGGGCTGGGTGGGAGTGTTGTCAGCACCGGCAGGCCAAAGCTTTTACCCAGGGCATCGGCATTGGGAGCAACGCCACTCATATAGCGGTCGATCAACAAGCCCGTATGCTCGAACTTCATGCCCTTGGCCCGCCAGCGGCTGAGTACGTCGAGATTGCGGCGGCAATCGAGCACGCTTTGGTCGGTGTACCACAGCAGGCTGTCGCAATGGGTGGCAAAGGTACGCAGCGCTTCACTGTCAGGCTGACCGGTGAGGTTGACCACAATATGCTGGAAGTGCTGACGCAAGGCACTGAGCAACATATACAGTTCGGCGGCACTGGTTTGCTCCAGCGGTTCGTCACTGTCACTGTGGGCCAACACCCGCAAGCCACTGGCAGTCTTGGTAAAGGCACTGTCAATCAAGGTGCTGTCCAGGCGCCGCAAATGACGCAGGGCATCACCGAAAAAGAACGAGCTTTCCAGGCCCAGCACGGCCAGGCCATCACCACGGGGCACGCCCAGGTCCAGAAACAGGGTTTTTTGATCGTGCTTTTGCACCACCAGCCCCAAGTGGCTGGCCAGCAATGCACCATCGGCATTGCATTGCGCACTGAACAACACGCTCAGACCACCCAACTGGGCATTCGGTGCTACAGGTGGCAGGCGCTTGCTCAGGCGCCGTACCAGCCCCGCCACTTCACTGGAGCGCGAACCGTAGGCCACAAAGTCCCTCGCCCCGGCGCGCATGGCATTGAGTACCAGTTGGTTATCCATACCGTCGCCCAGGGCAACGATGGCCAGCATGGGCTTGGCTTCCAGAGCACCTTCAATCAGCGCGCACTGGCTGACTACCTTGTCCCGATCCAGGCCAACAAATATCAGGCCGGCAAACGTCACATCAACCAGGGCCAGCAGTTCATCCAGGCTACTTGTGCCTGCACCCACCACTTGACCCAACGGCGCTAATGCTCCCTGCAGCCACTCAAGATCGGTGTTGTTGCGCGTCAGCGCGAGAAATGTCTGGCTTAGGCTTTGGCTCATTGAGATAACCCGCTACGGCTATTGAATTTGCCGTTCTCCAGGAAATACAGGCGATACCAGTTAGGGTCGTAATTGCGCAATTGCTCCCCGGGCATCGTCGGCAGTGCCGCATTGGCAGCCAGTGGCTGGACCAGATGCGGGGTGACGATCATCAGCAGTTCTTTCTCTTCACGACTGATATTGGAGTCGCGGAAAAAAGCGCCAAGAATCGGAATGTCGCCCAGCCCCGGGAATTTGTTGACCTGGGAGCTGTTGCGCGAACTGATCAAGCCACTGATCACAAAACTTTCGCCGTCGGCCAGTGAGATGCTGGTATCGGTGCGTCGAACCGTCAGGCCCGGTACCAGGGTGCCGGCGATATTCACCGCGTTGGTGTAGTCCAGCTCACTGACTTCGGGGGCCACCTTGAGCATGATGCGATCACGCCCCACCACGGTCGGGGTCAGCGTGAGGCGGATACCGAACTCCTTGTACTCGATCGACACGTTATCGCTGCCGCTGCTGGGCACCGGGATTGGCACTTCACCACCGGCCAGAAAGGTTGCACTCTGCCCGCTCATGGCCACGAGGCTGGGACGCGCCAGGGTGTAGGCAAAGCCGCTGCCTTCCAGGGCATTGATCATGGCCCTGACCTTGCCGCCGCCAAAGCCGATGTTGAAATACTTGGCGTTGGCCACCGGACCACCGGTGATGATCCCTTCAGCGGTGCTGAGGAATGAGCCCGGCGAGCCGAACAGGAAGTTGCTGCCCATACCGAAGATCGAGGTACTGGCTTCCTGCAGTTTGGTGCGACTGACTTCGACAAAGCGGATATCGGTTTGCACCTGCACCGGCAAGGTCGGGTCTTCGGAGGGCGGCAACGTCGTACCGGTCAGCCCCGAGGCGGCCTTGCCCTTGACGAAAAGCATGGTTTGGTGCGGCTCTTTCGAGCAGGCACTCCAGACCATCAGGCTGGTGGTGCCCGAGGCAATACCGGTGAGCAAAAAAGCGTTTGGCCCATTGGAGCGAATATCGGCAATGGTGGGGTCGCCCACGGCAATGCGCGAGATGTTCACCGGAAAGCCCATGGCCTTCTGGGCCCCCTGGGCCACTTCCAATACCGAAGGCAATGCGTTGAATGCCGCGCAGTTTTCGCCTGCGGCCAAGGCCATCTCCAGGGGCAAGCTGCTCAGCAGCAGCGTCCAGAAAGCGCGTTTATAAAGTGGAGGGCAACGGTGGCTCATGTTGGTTTTCCTTTCAGATAAGGATTTTTATTGGGCCTACTGCTGAGCCGTTTGATTGCCGCGGATCACTTCAATACCGCGTACCCGAGGGGCGACAGCGGGATTGCTGCTGACTGGCACTCTTGCCGGACTGGCCATGGCTAACTGGTTAAATTGATAAAGACTGCGCTTGGCATTATCAAGATTAGTCGCAGATTCCTGCTCGCCCGCCCAATATTTGCTCAAACGTTGCTCGTCGGCACTGCGCACGGCCAGGCGCAGGGTGCCTGCCTGGGTCGCCAGCATCAGTTGATTGAGAAGCTGCTCGGGAACCGCCAGGACTGCGGATCGCGCATTGATGCGGCTTTGTTCTTGCTTGAGCGCTTCCTCGGCATTTTTCGGCTGGCTGGCCAACTTGCCATCGCTGGTCAAGCCCAGCTCACCCCCCACGCTCAGCACCCGCACTGCCGGCAATACCACTTGGGCCGACTGCTGAGGGTTGCCACTGTCCTGACGCAAAAACAACAGGATATCGACGTAATCACCGGGGCTAAGCTGCCCACCCGCAGCGGACACCTCGTCAATCATGACCCCCAGTGCGCGCTCATCCGGGCGAATCATGCGAGCCAGCGGCCCGCCCACGTCAAAGCTTTGATCACTGAGCCAGGTGCCTGCACTCAGGCTGCGCCACGGGGTGCGGCCCACCGCCTGATCGATGGCAGTCAGGCTGCCAGCGGGGGCGGTACGGAGTTTTTCCAGGGTCAGGTCATCGGCCGTCAAGGCCACATTCGGGGGGACATCGCGAACCAGTACCACCACCGCCTGGCGGGTTTTGTCTTCAACGGCCGCTACACCTTGTTCTACAGACTGAGCCACCGGAACTTCGGCGACCGGCTGCTGTCGACTCAATACCAGCCCCCAGTAACCGGCGGCAATTGCCCCGACAAACAAAATGGCGGCCAATATCAGACTGCGTCGATTGTTCATGCACAAACTCCCTTTATCACTGCGCACTGCAGACTAAAAAACCCATTCACAATCAGGCAGCTACGAACCTTTAATGCGTTTGAAACCAATCGCTATTTAAAAATAGCTCAGGTAAAGCAAAATGCCATTAGCGAACTAAAAAATCTCTAACCAATTGTGAATAGTTTGATTTGACACGCATTTTTTAAATAGTCATTTGGATTAATACTTTGTGATTAGTCCAATGATACAGTTGTGGGAAAGTCATTTATTGCCAATGCTGTGATTGCAGATGGAGATCACCCCGCACCCTTGTTACGCAGTGCCCGATCCGGCGCACTAAGGAGAAGTCAGATGATGTTAAATACTGTTCTGAAAGTGTATGTACCTGCCCAGGTATTTGTAGCGCGCCAGGCCAAGTTGTTTGCAAAACGGACTGAAGGCGCTTCGGGCATTGAGTACGCAATTATTGCGGCGATGGTAGCGGTGGTTATTGCAGGGCTCTCACCTAAAGTACAGGAAGCAGTAACAACCATCTTCACTACTATAACAACCGGCCTAAACAAGCCAGTAGCAACATAACAACCGACCTAAACAAGCTAGTAGCAACAGGTAGTTAAACTTAACCAACCAATGCGAGCTTACAACATGCCCCTCTCCCCATCACGCCAACAGCTTCTCCTGGTGGATGACGAAGAGGACGCACTGCTGGAGTTGGCTGAGCTGCTGGAGGGCGAGGGCTTTTGTTGCTATACGGCAACTTCAGTCAAACTCGCCCTTTCGCAGTTGACCCAACATCCGGATATTGCGCTGGTCATCACCGACCTGCGCATGCCGGAAGAGAGCGGTATTGCGCTGATCAAGCGCCTGCGCGAGCACACATCGCGCCAGCATTTGCCGGTGATTGTCATTTCCGGGCACGCCGATATGGACGATGTAAGCGACCTTCTGCGCCTGCAGGTGCTGGACCTGTTTCGCAAACCCATCTACCACGTGCGCCTGCTCGACACCCTCGAAAACCTCTTTCCACAGCCCACACACTTACACCTGGCAAGAACTTGACCCCCATACTATAAAAGCCCGCCCCCCTGACTTGGGGAGGCGGGCTTTTACGGTCACACACTACAACTGATAGCTAAAACTCAATGTATATCGCGGCCGGCGATTAAAACTGTCCAGCGCTATATCCGACATGGGCTTGGCAACTTCCAGGGCAACGTTGTAATAGCGCTTGTCACCAAAACGCAAGCCCAGTGCTGCCGAAGACATATCCGAACCTTTTAACGGCAACTCGTTGTACCAGACTTTGGCCCTGTCCACGACGGCATAGGGTTGCAGCAACTTGACCCATTCACCCTCGCGATTGAAGCTGTAGTTAAGTTCGTATGCCGCCCCCCAGCCCTTGTCGCCGGATGCCTGATCGTCCGGGTAGCCGCGACCGAAGTTCTGCCCGCCAAATACCGCCCTTTCGCTGTCAGGCAGGGTGTCGTCACTCCAGTAAAGAGCGCCCGATATCACCCCCTGCCAATTGTCGAAGTAGCCGTTACTCTGCACGCCCGACAGACGCAAACGGAAGAAGTCCAGATCGTACTGCGTGCCGGTCAGGTTGGTCTCGCTCTTGGCACCCATGCCATCTATGCCCTGGTACAAGCCGGCACTGACGATGCGCAGTTGTTTGGCATCGGACTTGCGCCAGTCGCCCTCAAACGCCAGTGCCCGCACGTTGGTTTTGTCACTGATGGTCTGCCCGTAGCCGACGATCTCGTAGTCAGTCTTGTCATTGACCCCGTAGAAACGCGCGGCGGCGCTGAGCCATTGATCCGGAGCAGCAATCAGTGGATGGCTGATACCGATCGAAAAGCGGTCATTCTCGCGATGGGGCTTGAGTTCAAAACCGTCGCTGGTGACGATACTGGTACTTGGATCACTGCGATAACTGGAACCAAACAGGTTCAACTGCGTGCCTTCCGCGTTGAGGTACTGGCTGTAATCAAGGCGGTAGTAGTGCTCCTTGTCATTGCCCGGGGGAAACAACCCGCTCAGGGTCAATTGTTCGGCCATGGCCGTTTGCGAATTGCTGCTGGCCGCCAGCAGCGCCTGGGTGCTGCTGCGATTGCCTTCGACCAGGCTCATGCTGGTGGTGAAGGGCTTGCGGCTGGCACTGATACTCAGCGTCGATGCACCATCGGTGGTGCCGGGTGGTGGCACTTGCGCCTCCAGGGTGACGCCGGGGATGCGGCTCAACAGCGTGCTGTAGCGGTTGAACGTCTTGCGGGTCAGCGGGCGTTCGCCCTTGAGCTTATCGACCAGCTCATCCACAAACCCTTTGACCCGCCCGATATCGCCGTCAACCTTGTACTCGCTGATATAGCCTTCAACCAGCACCACACGCACCAGGCCCTGGTCGAAGTTCTGCTGAGGCAAAAACGCATAGGACAATAAATAGCCATCGTCCTGGTAACGCTTGGTGATCTTGCGTGTGGCCTCGATCAGTTCGGCCAGGGTGATTTCATGGCCCAGCAGCGGTTTGTACACCGCCCCCAGCTCTGGCAACGGATAGATCGTGCCACCTTCGATCTGCAACTTGCGAATGGTCAGGCGGGTACCCATTTCCAGTGGCCGGGGTTGTGCAGCCGCCGGCTTGGGTAGCTCCAGCGCAGGCGCCGCAGGGCGATAGGCATCCACCGGCAGGTTGGGCGTGGGCAGGGTTTGCATGCTGTCATTGCTGTTGAGAAAACGCGGAAGGGTCTCGGCACCCGCGTACGGGGCCAGAGCCAACAACAAAAAGGGAACGCAATTACGCATAGGACACTCCATGTTCAACTACGGCGACATAACGAAGGGCTTTATTTTTAGAATGCTTTGCAAAGCGGCCCGAGCATCAGTCCTACAATCTGCACATGAAAAAAGACGAGAGACTCATCTGAATCTCTCGTCCCAACCAAGCGTAGGCGCTGTAGGTAAGGCCGTCGAACCGGCCAGGTGCAATATTCTTCAGTTATTTCTTGCCCAGGTTGCCCAGCCCGCCAACCACGCCCCCAAGTACTCCGCCCAGACCGCCTGTACCAGCGCCCGCGGCTCCTGCTGTTGTATCGGCAGTGTTGTTGACTGAGTCCACTTTGACACCCAGCAAGCCGCCAAGACCACCAACTACCCCACCGACGACACCGCCAACACCACCGACTGCACCTGCACCTGCACTTGCACTTGCACTTGCACTTGCACCTGTAGTGTCAGCACCAGCTCCGACACTGCCGCCAGTGCTTGCCCCCACACCCAGACCGCCCAGCAGACCGCCAACCCCGGCGCCTACACCAGCGCCTGCACCAGCGCCTGCACCGGCCCCCGCACCTGCGCTCACACCACCTGTACTAACCCCGGCACCGGCACCTACACCGGCCCCGGCGCTTGCGCCCACACCCAGCCCGCCCAGCAGACCACCCAGCCCTGTCCCGGTACCAGTACCAGTACCGCTGCCTGTGGAGCCCGCTGCCGGATTCACGTAGCCGCCAGCCTTGTCAACCGCACCGCCTACACCGGTCAGCACACCACCCACCAGAGAAGTCACCGGGTTGTCGCCGCCGGTAGCTGTCACCTTGTCGCCGAGGCCGCTCACGGTGCCGCCTACTTTGTTCAGCAGACCATCTACCGGTGCCCCCAGCCCTGTGGTGGTACCCACTTTGCCCGTGACGTTCTCGACCAGGGAAATCACCGGCACCAGCACCTTGTCATTTACGCCGCCGGTCAAGGCGCCCAGCTTGCCACTGCTCACATCGGTGGTCAGGGTATTGCCGATCATGGTCACCGTGGTGCCCACTTTGTTGACCAGCCCGCCCGTGGTATCAGTCACCTTGCCAACCACGCCACCCACCAGCGGAATCTGGCTGATCGGGGTGTTGTCCAGCACGGTGCTCAGACCGGTACCCACTGACGAAACGCCTTTGCCTACATCACCAACCGCGTTGGTAACACCACCGACAGTCAGGCCGAGGGAGTTCTTGTCGGTACCCAGCGAGCCCAGGCCACCAGTAATGCCATCTGTTACGGAGGTCACGGCATTGCCGGTATTGGTCACCAGGCCGCCAGCCACGGTACCGACCACAGGCACGGTGCTCAGGGTGCCACCAACCCCGCTGACCGTGGTGCCCACGCCGCCAAGGGCGCTGCCGACCTGACCTGCGACCTGACCTGTAACCAGAGGAGTTGTGCCTGTACCGCCTGTACCGCCTGTACCGCCTGTACCGCCTGTACCGCCTGTACCGCCGGTGCCTCCGCCAGTGCCGCCACCGGTTCCACCGCCAGTTCCACCGCCTGTACCACCACCAGTACCGCCGCCTGTACCACCACCAGTTCCACCGCCAGTACCGCCGTCTGTACCACCACCAGTTCCACCGCCAGTACCGCCGTCTGTACCACCACCGGTACCGCCGCCAGTGCCGCCGTCTGTGCCGCCGTCTGTGCCACCGCCTGTACCACCGCCAGTACCTGCGTCAGTACCGGTATCACTGCTGGCTACATAGCTCTTGTGGCCGCCACCGCCGCCGCTGCAGCCAGCCAGGCTGACAGTCATGACCAAGAGGAGCGCTGTGCTGGTTTTCAGAAAAAGTTGAGTATTCATGATTAAGTCCCTTGCACCTGTTATGCCTGAGTTCGAAGTTCCCTGCTCTGTGTCGGGGATACGTTCGTCCGTTGGGTACATAACAACGCCGCGGGCCTTATCAAACAATTCACAACTTGGTATTAACCCCTTATATAAAACACCTTGCCCCCTTCTTGATGATTAATACTTTGGTTTTAAACGCCAGTAAAAAAACCATATATATCAACGCCATTACTTCCCCGAAAAAACACTGCCAGCAGCGACTCTACTTTAGGTATAAGCATAATTGACGGGTTTCAAGTTGATATTCAGTGCGTAAAACAGGCACAAAGAGGGGCTGTTACTCCACCACACTGAACTCGACACGGGCAGTTTGCCCGCTTTCATCGAGCACGCTCAGCTCATAACGCCCCGGTAGTTCCAGGCTGGTGTTGAATACCTCTGGTTGTGCACTGTCGCCCAGCGGCGCGCCATTGATAAACCACCAGCGCCGACCTTCACCGCCCAAGGCCGATAGCGCCAGGCGCAACATCGCCTGGCTGGCAGCAGGACGGCGCAGTCGGTCGCCGTCACGTACACCGACAATCGACAGCGGGGTCAGCGCACTCAAGGCCGGTGGCGGGCATTGTGTGGAAGCCGCAGGCAGCCGCGCTTCACGTCGCTCTACCCTGGGTAGCCAGGGCTCAAGGGGGGCTGGCCACAATGCCACCTCGTGTTGTTGCCCGTCGGCGCATTGCGGGCCAACACGCAAGCCTTGCGGATTGACCCGGATGATTTCGCGCAGGCCCACACCCAGAGGTTGATCCGCCGCCAGCAAGGTCGGCGGCGTGGTGTGATCCAGGGTCCAGGCAAACCGCTGGCGACGACAATTGGCATCGCTCTTGTTCATGGGCTGCCCCAATGGCCAGCAAATCGCTGCCACCCCAACACTGTCCGGCACCGCCTGTACTGGCGCGACAATGCCACGCTGGTTGTCGCGGTTGCTCAATACGTCGTGGACTTGCAGCATCAAGGGAGCCGCCGACGCCAGGCCGAACTGCCCCGGCACGGGGGTTCCATCCGGGCGACCGATCCACACACCGATCAGGTAACGCGGCCCAACACCGACCGCCAGCGCATCGCGAAAGCCATAACTGGTACCGGTCTTCCAGGCCAGTTGCGGGCGCAGCACCAGGTCGGCATGGGGGTCGCGGTCAGGGCGCGCCTGCCCGCTGAGGATGCGCCGTATCACCCATGCCGCCCCCGGCGACAGCATGCGCCGCTCGCGCAGTTCGTCGTCGGGTTGCAGCCGCAGGTTGGCGCTGCGCCCTTCACGTGCCAGGGCGCTGTAACCGCTGACCAGATCTTCCAGACGGCTGCCGGCGCCGCCCAGAATCAGCGCCAGATTGGGCTCGGCCAGTGCTGGCAAACTCAAGGGCACGCCACCGTTGCGCATATCGGCGGCAAAACGCTTGGGCCCATAGGCTTCAAGCAGTTGTACGGCGGGCAAGTTGAGCGAAGTGACCAGCGCGGCACTGGCCGATACCGGCCCGCTGAAACCCATGGAGAAGTTGCCCGGACGATAGTCGCCATAACGCCGCGGCACATCCTGCAGCAGCGATTCAGAGTGAATCAGCCCAGCATCCATGGCCATGCCGTACAAAAACGGCTTGAGGGTCGAGCCCGGCGAGCGCATGGCGGTGATCATGTCGACATGGCCAAAGCGGCGTGCATCGTTGATGTCCACCGACCCCAGATAGGCGCGTACGGCCATGTTTTCGGTTTCGACCACCACAATGGCCGCCGAGGTGTGATCGGGCAAACGGGCGCGCCAGCCCAGCAGCAAGTCTTCGAGGCGACGCTGCAAACTGGCGTCGATCATGGTACGGATCAGTGGCGGGCTGCCGGGGCGGTTAAGGCGTCGCGCCAGCAAGGGTGCAAGGCTCGGTTCAAGGCGCGGTGCCAGCAGCAGCGGCTCCTCCAGAGCTTCATCCACCGCCGGCTGTGGCCACACCCGGTACTCGGCCAGGCGACGCAGCACCTTGTCCCGAGCCACTTGTGCGCGTTGCGGGTGACGGTCGGGGCGCAAGCGGCTCGGCGCTTGTGGCAACACGGCGAGCAGGGCTGCCTCGGAACGGGTGAGCTGCTGCGGCGACTTGCCCAGATAAGCCCAACTGGCCGCAGCAACACCCTGCAGGGTACCGCCAAATGGCGCGCGATTGAGGTACAGCTCAAGAATCTGCGGCTTGCTCAGATGCCATTCCAGCTGAGCGGTGCGCCATAGCTGACGCAATTTGCCAGGCAACGTCCGCTCATGGGGATCGAGCAGGCGTGCAACCTGCATCGACAAGGTGCTACCGCCTGATAACACCCGCCCGCCGCTAAGGTTTTGCCAGGCCGCACGGCCCAGCGCCAGCGGGTTGACCCCGGGGTGTTGAAAGAACCAGCGGTCCTCGTAGGTCAGCAAGGCATCCAGGTACAGCGGCGACACGTCTTCGACATGCACCGGGTAGCGCCACACACCGTTGGCATCGGCAAAGCGCCACAGTGGCGTGCCGTCTTCGGCCAGGACAACGCGGGCCTGGTCATCCTTGGGCAACGGCAGCGGCCAGATCCTGTCAACCAGCCACAGCAACGTACACAGCGCCAGCAGGCCGCCAGCCGTCCAACCCAGTAATTTTTTGATCCCTGGCCCCACTCAAACTCACTCGCTACGCAACTTGCACCATGAATGGATGCCTAATGTGTATATCTGGCACAGTGGCCACCTTACTCATCGGAACCTGACCATGCACGTCGAAAGTTTTATTGGAAATCTTGGCCTGTGGCTGGGCACGCTGGTGCGTTTTATCGTCGAGACCCTGAACGGCCTGTTCGGCACCATCACTGAGGCAGGCAGCAACTTTGTCGACGGCATGGCCCGGGCGTTGGGCATGGACACCTCGATCATCAGCATTGCGGTGTTGATCATCGGCCTGTTGTTTTTGTACAACGCCGTGCGCGCCTTTATCCGCGCCTCGATCATCGGCGGTGTGATCTGGCTGGTGCTGGGGCTGTGGCTCTTGAGCTGGATCATCAGTTGAGCTTTTACTCCTGTGGGAGCGATGCGCCAAACCTGTAGCCGCTTTAGCCGCTGTGGCGGTTTAAGCGGTACATCGGGTACATATCCGGCATCTGCGGTTAACTGAAGTATCGGTTTCGCCCTTACGGCGAGTCCCTTTTTGAAGGACCAAAAAGGAACCAAAAAGTCCTCGCCCTACCATACGGCCGACTCGCCAAGGCTCCCCGGTTCCCTCTCTCCGGCACTGTTATGGGGGCACGCCGCGACGGGCCATCCATGGCCCATCGCGGCTGGCGCGGCGTCCTGCCGCTCCACCCCCATAACAGCACCTACGTTCGGCCTTCTGTGAGGGGCATTCGCGTCGCCTGCACAATCGAGTGGCCACAACAAAAGCAAAAGCAAAAGCAAAAGCAAAAAAATTAACCAACACCAACTCTTGTGGGAGCGGGCCTGCCCGCGATGCCAGCACTTTGTTCCTCCAGATAGAACGAGGTGCCTGCATCGCGGGCAAGCCCGGCTCCCACAGGGAAATATGTCGGTCGCAGATCCTGTATTCAAACAGGCCGGCCGGTCGGCCGCCTCGACGGCTGTTGATCTACCCGCCCCATCGGGAGGCCGAGTGGAGGTTCTGCGCAGTGGGCCTCCCGGCATGGATGCCGGGAGAGCCGCGATGGGCCAAGGATGGCCCGTGGCGGCGTGCCCACGGAGCGGGACCGGAGCGAGGGAACCTGAGCGCAGCGAAGGCCGTACGCCAGGGGCAAGCCTTTTTGGTTACTTTTTCGGCGTCTGGAAAAAGTGACTCGCCGTAAGGGCGAAACCAATATCCCGTTCAAACGCGAATGCCGGATATGTACCCGGTGTACCTGTTAAACCCTACCGCGGCCACAGACCTAACGCCCCTTGATCACCATCTCCCCCGCCGCCTCACCCACGGCCTGCCAGTTGGGCCGGTACATCGATTCCACTTGCGGCGGCGGTACCCGGTAGGTACCCGGAGTCACTGCACGGGCCAGGTACAGCAGGTGCGTGGTCCCGTAGCCATCCAGTTTGACTGCCGCCACATAACGATCATCCCGATACTCCTGATGCTGCACGCTGGCGTTCTGCATCGACTCGCGCCATTGCTTCACTTGAGTACTGGCGTTTTCAAGGCTGGCCGCGCTCTGCCCCAGGTTCTGGTTTTCCAGCTCCAGGCCTGCCGGCAGCAAATCCACCACCAGCGCATCAGGCACTTGCTGCTTGGCTGTCACGGCCAGATGCACCAGCACCAGATCACCACTTTTCAGCGCCTTGAGATCCAGCGGCTCACCGTTCATACCCAGGTAGTCGCGGCGAATGCTCATGTTTTCGCCGCCCGCCGCCGGGGCGTGCTGTGGATAACCCGAAATCGTCAGCTGTTGATAACTCGGCGCGCTGCCTGCGTTACGCAGGGTCAGGGGCGAGGCTAGCAGCGGCCCGTCGAGCTTAAGCCCTGAGCGGGCGTTGTTCAGCTCGCGGGTCTCTTCGCCACTGGTGAGTTGCGCACTCCAGCTGGCCTCAGGCTTGCCCAGCAAATCGCGACCGGCGAGGAACAGTGAATTGCGTTCCTGGGTCGACAGCCACTGACTCGCCGCCAGTTGATCGGACAGGTCGAACAGTCGCTGTTCACGCTGACCACTCATCAGGTTGTTCTCTTCCAGCAAGGCCAGAATCAACGCCTGATCGCGCAGCGGGCTGCCGTAGTCGCCCAGCCATTGATCAGCCTTGCGCTTCGCCGCCAACCCCGCCACCAACGCTTGATCGGCGCGCGGTTGATCGCCCATTTTCTGCAGGGCAATGGCCAACTGCACCAGAGGCAAACCGGAACGGGCATCGCTGCGGCGCTCAAAAATGCTGCGCAGCGCACCCAGCGGCGCCTGTTGGCTTCGGGCCAGGACCAGCGCTGCATAGGCCTGTACGGCAAAGCGGGTGTGGTCGAGGTTGTCGCTGTAGTCGGCCTCGATCAGGTTGCGTTCCTGCACATAACGCAGCAACCGCTCGCTGGCCTTTTTCAGCGCCTCGGGAGGTACCGCGTAGCCTTGATCGCGGGCGCGCAGCAGGAAGTCGGTGATATAGGCCGTGAGCCAGTACTCTTCCTGACCGTCCGCGCCCCACAGGCCAAAACTGCCGTTGTAGCGCTGCATGCCCAGCAGGCGCTCGATACCCAACTCGATTTTGCGTTTGCGCTCGGTGTCCGGCTCGCCTTCAAGGCCCAGGCGTTTGAGCAGGGCTGCATCGGCATACAGAGCCGGGTACAGGCCGCTGGTGGTTTGCTCGGAACAGCCATACGGGTAAGCCTTGAGCGCACGAATCTGCTCGCCAAGATTCAGCGGCGGGCGGCTCGACAAGCTGAGCAAGGCTTCACGCCCGGCCGGTTCAAAGGCCTGCAGCTCGCCCTCGGGCAGGCTCCAGGGCTGGTCGTTGAGCACAGCACGGTAATGCTTTAGCAATGCTGGATACGCCGGGCGCACCCCCAACGTCCATTCGCGGGTGAACGGCGCCAGGGTTTCACCCGGCAGGTCCAGGCCATTGACCGTCACCTTGACCACACCGGTGCCATACCCGCCCAGCGCCTTGACCGGAACCTGCAAGGTACTGCGCTGGCCGGGGCTGAGTGTCAGGCTCTGTGTCGCGTCACCCAGCAGGCTCAGTTGCCCCTCGGTGTTAAGGTTCACGTGCAGCGTTTGCGGCTTGTCGGTGAGGTTGGACAGGTCCAGCGCCAGCCGCGTCTCGTCGCCACCGGCCAGAAAGCGCGGCGCAGCCAGCTCGGCCACCAATGGTGCAGCGACCACGGTTCTGGCCTCGGCCATGCCGTAGCGATCGTCGGTCCAGGCTTGTGCCATCAAGCGCAACTCGCCGTTAAAGTCAGGGATATCCACACTGACTTCACCTTCGCCCTGCTCGTTGAGCGTCACCGGTGCGCTTTGCAGCGCCACGATGGTGACACTGGTGGCAGGTCGCTTGCCGCCCTTGGCCAGTGCCGCATCGCCGCCGAACGCCAGGCTGGCCAGACGGCCCTGCCCGGCCTCAATCAACTGCCCGTAAATATCCAGCTGATCCGCCCCATAGGCCTTGCGCCCGAACAGGCTGGCGAACGGGTCGGGGGTCGGGTACTCAGTGATATTGAGCACGCCCACATCCACGGCAGCCAGCAGTACATGGGCCTGTTTGGGAATGCTGCCATCGGCATTTTTAGCCGAGAGCTTCACCGTCAGAGGTTGCTTGGGACGCATTTTTTCAGGGGCATCCAGCGTAAGAGCCAACTTGCGCTGGCTGCGATCGATGGGCAGGTGCAGCACCCCTACAGCACGCTTGGGAGTGATATTGGTCTTGCGCTCACCGGGGCGGATCACCAGTGCACTGATATACAAGTCATGCCGGGCCCAGCTCGGGTCGAGTCTGATTGCGTAGGCCTTGCCCTCGGCCGGCACTTCGATTTCCTGCCACCACAACGGGCCATCGCTGCCTTCAACCAGCAAGTAGCCCTTGCCAGCCGCAGGTGGCGTGACCGTGACCTTGGCCGTATCGCCATCGGCATAAGCGGCCTTGTCCAGCGCCAGCTTGACCTGGTCGGGGCGCACGGCACCGCCTTCGGCGTTGTCCTGGGCACGATAACCGGCCCAGAAACGCAGGCTGCTGATCAAGCCGGTTTGCGGGTCTTCAACCTCTACGCGGTAAGGGCCCCACTCCACCGGAAAGCTGACCTTGGCGGTTTCGCCCGCCTTGAGGCTGAGGGTCTCTTCGTTGAGGTTCAGAAACTTCTCGTTGTAGTGATAACTCCAGCCGTCGTTGTCCGAGTAGTTCCAGTAGTAATCGCGGCGTTCACGCACCAGACGCACCTTGAGGTTGTCGGCCGCCAATTTGTTGCCCTGACTGTCAGCAACCAGCAGCTCGAACTCAACCGGGCCGTCGCCATCGGTTTCAGCACCGTCAAACAGGCCGCGCAGCCCCGGCAGACGGTCTGCCGGCCATACCGGCTGCACCAGGCGACGGGTAATCGGGCGCCCGCCCGACTCCTGCAAACTGGCCTGCACAATCAGTTGCAACGGCGATTTGGCATCGCTCCATTGACTGTCAATGCTGAGGGTTTGCTTGCCGTCGGCGTTGAGCACGCTTTCGTCCAGCTCCAGATCCTGGGTCAGCTCCGGTTCTGTCACCGAACCGAACTGATAGCCCGGCAAGGCACTGACCGCCTCGCGCAATGGCCGCACATAGACCTGCCCGCTCAAGCGGTTACCGGCTGCCGGAGCACCGTACAGGTAACGCCCCGCAACCTGGATTTCAGCGGTTTGCTCGGGGCTCAGCGGGGTATCGCTGCCCTTGAGTTCAAGTGCCATGCGCTCGGGTAAAAAGTCCTCGACCAAAAACTCGTACAGCTGCGGCTTGCCGTCACCAAAGTCGAACACCAGCTGCCAGCGCCCGGTCGGTGCTTCGGCGGCCAGTTGCAGCGGGTACTGATACAGACCGGAAGCATCCGGCGTCCAGACGAACTTGCGGCTCACCTGCTCGTCCGGGCGACGCACCTCGACGCTGACCGGCTGCGGCTTGACCGGGTTGCCGTCGCGGTCGCGCAGCAAGGCATTGAGCAGCACGGTTTCGCCGGGGCGATACAGATCACGGGGGCCAAATACAAAGAACTGCAACGGATGCGCCTGCGGGCCGCCAATATCGAATTCGGCCAGATCCAGCGCCGCCGTGTTCAAGCGCAACAGGCTGGTCTGGTCGCCCTGGCGCGCCAGCAGCACTTCGGCCTTGGGTGGCAAGGCCAGCTCGGCATGCCCGTCCTTGCCCGTCTTGCCCTGGCCAAGCATCTTGCCCTTGCCATCAAGCAACTCGAGATCGATGCCGCTCAGTGCACTGCCACCTTCCAGGGCCTGTGTGAACACATCCAGGCGCTTTTGGTAGCGATGCACCGAAAGTCCGATATCGCTGAGGGTAAACAAGGTGGCTGGGGTCGAATAGTTGTAACTGCCGGAGGCGGTCATCACCGCCAGATAAACTCCCGGCTGCTGCAAGGGCTTGATCCCGGCCGTGGGCAGGATCAGGGTTTCCCGGGTATTGCGCGCCGGGTTCAAGTCAAAACGGCCGCTGTAAACCAGATCGGCCATATTCAGCAGATCCCTGGCTTCGTAGCTTTGCAGGCTGCTGTTGCGCCCCCACTGGCTGAGAAACGCCGGCAGCGACTCGGGTTTGACCCGAAAGAACTCGACATCGACCTTGTCGACGTTCAGCGCGATCACCGGCAGACCTTCGGCCAGGCGCGTGGGCAGCAGGTTGCCACGGCTGGCGAAGCCGACCGTGGGTTGCAGGTCGCGGGTTTCCAGGCGACTGACGTATTCGGCGGCGAGCTTGGCATCGTTGACGGCGCGCAGGCCGGGGTCGACGGTAAGGATCAACTTGCGCTGCGGCTCAAGGTGGCGCAGGCGCAACTCCATCAGGTTGTCCGACAGCTCCCAGGCGCCATCGACCTTGCCGGCCTTGGCGTCCACCAGATGCAGTTTGTCGGCAAAGTTCTGCTGCGGGTCCAGCGGCACTGAAAAGCTCACGGACAAGGTGCTGGCCCCGTCCAGCTGCACTTCAGAGACGTCTACCACACTCAACTCGCGCCCGGCATAACGCTCGGCCAGCACTTTGACGTCCTGTACCGGTTTAGCCGGCTGGCTCGTGGCCACCTGTGGCGTGGCGGGTTTGTCGACGCTGGAAGAATCACAAGCGCTCAGCAGCGCCAGCGTGCAGGCCAAAAGCAGTCCTTTGTTCAGCATGGTGTACTCGTTTACCGGGCAGTTAAGGGTTGACTATATAACAGCTGGATGAAGATCAAGAGCCCCTCACCCTAGCCCTCTCCCGAAGGGATAGGGGACAAAAGCGCAGATCAGCCCCCTCGCCCTCCGGGAGAGGGTTGGGGTGAGGGCAGGCTTTGCGGCTACAATCGCGCTCCCCCAAGGAGCCTGCATGTCATCTTCCCTGTTAGCCGACTGGCGCGACCGTCCTACCCATCGCCGGGTGTGGGCGCTGGCGGCCCCCATGATCCTGTCCAATATCTCCGTGCCGCTGGTAGCGTTGGTCGACAGTACTGTCATCGGCCATTTGCCCCACGCCCATCAACTGGGCGCCGTCGCCGTGGGCGCCAGCCTGTATATCTTCCTGGCCTGGATGATGGGTTTTCTGCGCATGGGCACCACCGGCTTCGCCGCGCAGGCCGCCGGACGCGGTGATGGCGCCGCGCTGCGGCAAATCCTGCTGCAGGGCCTGTTGCTCAGCGTGCTGTTGTCGGTGCTGCTGGGGGCCATTGCGATTCCTTTTAGCGGCGTGGCCCTGAGCCTGATGCAGCCCTCCACCGAACTGCACGCGCTGACTCTGGAGTTCTTCCACACACGGCTATTTGGCCTGCCCGCCGCACTGGCCAGTTATGCACTGGTAGGCTGGTTTTTGGGCACGCAAAACGCCCGCGCACCGCTGGCGATCCTGCTGACGACCAATCTGGTGAATATCGCGCTGAACCTGTGGTTCGTCCTCGGGCTGGACTGGGGGGTGGCAGGCTCGGCCCGGGCTTCGGTGATTGCCGAATGGAGCGGCGCCCTGCTCGGCCTGTGGCTGACCCGCGGTGCCCTGCGTCGATATCCGGGCAAGGTAGTGTGGGCCGCCCTGGGCATGTGGCACAACTGGAAGCCGTTACTGGGGGTCAATCGCGATATTTTTATCCGCAGCCTGATGCTGCAACTGGTGTTTTTCTCCATCACCCTGCAAGGCGCCCGCCTGGGCGATGCCACCGTGGCTGCCAATGCGTTATTGCTCAATGGCCTGCTGCTGGCTGCCCATGCCCTGGACGGTCTGGCCCACGCCGTCGAGGCACTGTGCGGACACGCTATTGGCGCCCGCGACCGTGAGGCGTTGCGCCGCTCGATGGTGGTGGCCTGCGGCTGGTCACTATTGGCCAGCCTGGGTTTTGCGCTGCTGTTTATGTTCGGCGGGCATCTGTTTGTGCAAATGCAGACCGATATTCCCGTTGTGCGCGAAACCGCTTTCCAGTACTTGCCCTATCTGGCCCTGCTGCCGCTGATTGCAGTGTGGAGCTACTTGCTTGACGGGCTGTTTATCGGTGCTACCCGCGCTCGTGAAATGCGCAACGCCATGGTGATCAGCGTGGCCATCGCCTTCCCCGCCGCCTGGGTCCTGCACGGCTATGGCAACCACGGGCTGTGGATAAGTTTCCTGCTGTTTATGGTGCTGCGCAGCCTGACCCTGGGCGTGTATGCATGGCAGATGCAGCGCAAGAATCAGTGGTTCGGCGCCTGACACTGAGGCGAAAAAAAACGCCGGCCCGTGCAATGCACAGGCCGGCGTTTTTCGGTCAGCTCTGAAGCCCGTGGGGATCAGTGGCTCGACAGGTACGACGAGCGGGTCAGGCCCAGGCGCAGTGCGTCGAGGTACTGGGTACGCTCCTTGGCACTGATGCTGGCGCTGGCCACTTTGTCGCGGTAGTGGTTCATCAGCTCTTCAGGCGACAAGTGCACGTAGCGCAGCATGTCTTCGATGGTGTCATGGGTCTCGATACCGGCGTGGTACACGCTGCCGTCTTCGTTCTGGTAGATGTTCACCGAGTCGGTGTCACCGAACAGGTTGTGCATGTCACCGAGGATTTCCTGGTAAGCGCCCACCAGGAAGATCCCCAGCAGGTAGTCTTCACCTTCGTTCAGCCCGTGCACCGGCAGGCTGGTTTCGATGCTCTGCTCGTCGACGTATTGCTTGATCTTGCCGTCGGAGTCACAGGTCAGGTCTTGCAACACGGCGCGGCGCAGCGGCTCTTCGTTGAGACGATGCAGCGGCAGGATCGGCAGTACCTGGCCAATCGCCCAGGTGTCCGGCAGACTCTGGAACACCGAGAAGTTGCAGATGTACTTGTCGGCCAGCTTGTCGTTGAGCTCGTCCAGCACCTGACGGTGGGAACGCTGACGCGCTTTCAGCGAGTTGTGCAGGCGACGGCACACCGCGAAGTAGCACTGCTCGGCCAGGGCCTTTTCCGCCAGGGTGATTTTGCCATCAGCGTACTGGGCAGCGATATCGCTCATGTAGTGCGTGGCGCGCCAGTAGGTTTCGGTGACCATCTCAATGTCGGTCGGCCCCAGCAGGTCCACCAGCCATTGCACGGTTTCCGGCAGGCTTTCCTTGTTTTCGATCACCGGCACGTCGTCGTTGTGTTTCTCGACGTCGGTCACCTGCACCACCAGCATGGCGTGGTGGGCGGTCAGCGAGCGGCCGCTTTCCGAGAAGATGTGCGGGTGCGGCAGGCTCTGCGCATCGCAGAACTCTTTGAGCATACCCACAACCACACCGGCGTAATCGTCCATGTCGTAGTTGATCGAACTGGCATTGCGCGAGTGGGTACCGTCGTAATCCACGCCCAGACCGCCGCCCACGTCGATATGGTCAACCGGCAGGCCGAGGTTGCGCAGTTCGCCGTAATAGCGGATCGCTTCCTTGAAACCGTGCTGGTAGTCCGCCAGGTTGGCGATCTGCGAGCCCATATGGAAGTGCAGCAGGCGGATGCCCTGGTCCAGACCGGCCGCACGGAAGCGCTCAACCACCGACAGCAATTGCGCAGCAGAAAGGCCGAACTTGGATTTTTCACCGCCGGTGTCGGCCCACTTGCTCGACGCCAGGGACGACAGGCGCACGCGCAGGCCAACCTGTGGCTTGACCTTGAGCGAGGCCGCTTCTTCGATCACCAGGTCTACTTCGGATTCTTTCTCGATCACGATAAAGACGTTGTGACCCAGCTTCTGGCCCATCAGCGCCAGGCGGATGAACTCACGGTCCTTGTAACCATTGCAGACGATGGTGCCGCCCTTGGGCGCCAGGGCCAGCACGGCCAGCAGCTCGGGCTTGGAGCCGGCTTCAAGACCGATCGACACGTTCTTGGTAGCGATGATGTTTTCGATCACCGCTTCCTGCTGGTTAACCTTGATCGGGTACAGCGCGGTGTATTCGCTCTGGTATTCCAGGCGCGCGATGTTGGCATCGAATGCGCCGGTCAGCTGGCGTACACGGTCTTGCAGGATATCCGGGAAACGCACCAGCAACGGCAAGGACAAACCGCTGGTCTTGCGCAGCTCGTCGACCTGCTCGTACAAATCGATGGGCGAGCTGTTCGGGCCGTTCGGACGGACTTCTACGCGACCGGCTTCATTGATCGCGAAATACCCGGCCCCCCAATGGCGAATCCCGTAAACACTGCGGCTGTCCGCAACTGTCCATTGGCTGCCATCGTCTTTGCGTGTGCGTCGTACGGACATCGAAGTCCCCTATAAATAAGTCAAATAGCCCAGCCTGAAAGCAGGCTGGCGCAGTCTAAAGTGTGAACGTGACGATTAGTCAGACCCTGACAATAGCGCCGAGTTTAGAAACCGGTGATAACAGGCTCTGTGAAAACCATGGCGAGCACGCTCTGACCAGCCTTCGAGGGGCGCCAGAACGGCTGTGCGGTGGCTTTCACAGAGGCTGCTAGCCGCCGGACTTCTTGGCTTTGAAACCGTGCTTGACCAGCTCGGCCAGCAGCAGTTCGACGTGGTCGCCCTGGATCTCGATGATGCCGTCTTTCAACGCGCCACCGGTGCCGCAGCGTTTTTTCAACGTCGTGGCCAGTTCCTTGAGTGCGTCTTCAGCCAACGGCACGCCGGTAATGGTGGTCACCGTCTTGCCGCCACGGCCTTTGCTTTCGCGGCGCACACGGGCGATGCCATCACCTTCGGGGATCAGGGTTTGTTTGCAGGTACAGGCATCCACCGGCTGACGGCAGTCCGGACAGTGACGACCTGCGTCGGTGGAAAATACCAGGCCACCCAGGGCGGCGAAGGATGCGGCTTTTTTGGCCACCGGCAATCCTCATTCGGAGGACAAATAATTGGCCGGTGCCTGGCGCTGTTGCGCCAGGGTGTACCGACCGCGAAGCCCCACTCTGGCAGGGGCAGCGCAACTCAGGAGGGAAAACCGCCTGAGCCTGAAAAAGGTCGCGCAGTGTAACGACAAAATCGCTGCATCCCAATAGCCAATCGGCGGCATTTTTTAAAGCGCCAGCCACGAACTTGTGGGAGCGGGCTTGCTCGCGATGGGATCGCAGCGGTGCAACTGAAAAACCGGGTCGACTGAATCGCGAGCAAGCCCGCTCCCACAGGGGGAATCAACGTCAGCCCTGGGTCATATAACGCTTGAGCGCATCCAGTGAGTCAGGGCAGTAGTCCAGTTGCGTACTCAGGCGCAATGCCTCGGCCACCGGCATAAAGCACGCTTGCTGCACTTCCTCGGGCTGCACCTGCAACGGGCCGTCCCACACCGCTGAAAACACTGCGCACCACAGATGGTTTTGCGGAGCCTCGAAGTAAAAGCGCTCATGGGCCGTCAGCGGCACACCACTCACACCCAGTTCTTCGGCCAACTCACGGGCCGCCGATTCGGCGTAGGTTTCATTCACCCCGACCATGCCGCCCGCTGCCACATCCCAGAACCCCGGGTACAGCGCTTTGCTCAGGGTGCGTTGATGCACGCACAGCTCCCCGGCAGAGTTGAACAGCAAAATGAACGTACCCCGCCCGATCAGGCCGCGCTCGCGCAATTCATGACGGGGCAGGCCGCCCAGCAGGCGATCATCGCGATCCACCCAGGCAACTTGCTCGACATCAGAGGCCGCACGGTGTGCGGCCTCCAAGGCTGAAATGGCCATTGCTTAGCCTTGCGACAACAATTGACGCAAGTCCATGACCGCCGCGTTGGCGCGGGAAATATAGTTGGCCATGACCAGCGAATGGTTGGCCAGCACGCCATAGCCGCTGCCATTGAGGATCATCGGGCTCCAGACCGGTTCTTGCGCCGCTTCCAGCTCGCGAATGATCTGGCGCACGCTGACCGTGGCGTTCTTTTTCGCCAGCACATCGGCAAAGTCGACCTCAATGGCACGCAGCAAGTGTGACAGCGCCCAGGCCTGACCACGGGCTTCATAGAACACGTTGTCGATCTGCATCCACGGGGTTTCTACCACTTCTTCATCCACCACCGGCACCTGACCCGGTTGCAGGCTTTCGGTTTTCAGCGCGCTGTTGAGCTTGACCCGACCCACGCTGGCCGACAGGCGTTGCGACAGGGAGCCCAGACGGGTGCCGACATCACCCAACCAGTTGTTGAGGTTGTCGGCGCGGGCATAGAACAGGGCGTTTTTCTGATTCGGGTCAGACAGGCGTGCCTGATAACGGCTCAGGGAATTGATGCCTTCCTGGTATTCGGATTCGCTGGACGGCAGCATCCAGCTTTTGTTGTCGAAGTTGAAACGCGGCTCGGCCTTGGCCAGATCGGCATCTTCCGCAGACTGCGACTGTGAACGGGCGAAGTCTTTGCGCAGGGCGCGGGTCAGGTCGCGCACCTGCACCAGAACGCCGTATTCCCAGCTAGGGATGTTGTCCAGAAAAATGCCCGGTGGAAAACGGTCATTGGACAGGTAACCGCCCGGCTTGCTCAGCAATGTGCCGGCCACGGTCTTGAGGGTTTCGACGGTGGTGAAGCCAGGCACCATCTGCTTGCCTTCTTTTTCGGCCGCCAATTGCGCGTTTTGCTGCACCGGGAACAGATCCGGCTCCTGGCTCCAGTACCAGCCCAGACCCAGGTTCACCAGCACAAAAATCCCTACCAGCACCGCGATGGAACGGCTCAGCAGGATGCTCTTGAAATAGCCACGCGACTGTATTTTGGGCTCTTTGACCGATTCGCGGGCTGTGCCCTCACGTTTTTTCCAGTCCAGCATGGCTATATCCTTTCATATGCTTGATTCAACGGTTCGACCACAACCCTAACCCATCGTGCCTTGCATGCACGCTTTTTATCTCAGGGGGCCACTACGCCCGGCACTATAGAACAAGCGCACAGGTGATGGGCAATATGGCTGCCCGACAGTTAATTTCAAGGAGAAACTCGTAGATTTGCAATGAGCTGCTAGCATAGAGCCATCATTCGATTTCAGCATGCCTCCCTACCCAGCAGCCAGGTTATGACCGAGCAAGAAGATCCCAGTCGCGAGCGTCTGAAAAACCACTTTGCCCAGCGTGTCACCCACCAGGCCCGCCAGATCCTTGAGATCTGGCAACGTCTGCAGGCCAATGAGTGGTCGCCTGCCGGCCTGGCCGAGCTCGACGACGCCAATTTGCGCCTGCTGCGCTTTGCCGAGCGCTTCGAGCAACCGGAGCATACCGCGCTGGCGCGGGCCATCGGCCTGGCGCTGCAGGACATGGCCGCCAACCAGAGCCGCCTGAGCAGCTCGATCATCACCGAACTCAATCGCCTTATGCAGCGCCTGTCACGCACCGGCCTGCGTCAGGGCGACTTGATGGGAAATATCAACCTGCCACCGCTGCGCAAGCCGGTGTATATCCTGCTGCAAGACCTGCCGCGCGCCGACCGGCTAGCCAGGCAGCTGGAGTTTTTCGAGCTCAGCGCCCAGGCGATCAGCAGCCCGGCAGCATTTCGTCAGGCCATGGCCGAGCGTCATCCGGCCGCCATTGTGATGGACGTGGACTTTGCCAGCCCCGGTTTTGGCCTTGAACTGGCCGCCCAGGCCCAGGCCGGTCTTGAGCAAAAATTGCCGCTGCTGTTTTTCAGCCTGCATGAAACCGACACCCCGACCCGCCTTGCAGCGGTGCGCGCAGGCGGGCAGGCGTTTTTGACCGGCACCCTGGAAGCCTCCAGCCTGATGGAGAAAATCGAGGTGCTGACCTGTGTCGCCCAATATGAGCCCTACAAAGTGCTGATCATTGACGACTCCCGGGCCCAGGCGCTGCACACCGAGCGCCTGCTCAACAGCGCAGGCATTGTTACCCGCACCCTGATCGATCCGATCCAGGCGATGGCCGAGCTGGCAGACTTCCAGCCAGACCTGATCATCCTCGACATGTACATGCCCTCCTGTACCGGCACCGAGCTGGCCAAGGTCATCCGCCACAACGACCGCTACGTCAGCGTGCCAATCATTTATCTGTCGGCCGAAGACGATATGGACAAGCAGCTTGATGCCATGAGCGAGGGCGGCGATGACTTCCTGACCAAGCCAATCCAGCCGCGCCATCTGATCACCACCGTACGCAACCGTGCCGTGCGCGCCCGCCATCTCAAGGCGCGGATGGTGCGCGACAGCCTGACCGGGTTGTACAACCACACCCATATCCTGCAACTGCTCGAAGACTGCACCTTTCGCGCCCGCCGCGAGAACCGCCCCTTGAGCTTTGCCATGCTCGACCTCGATCACTTCAAGCACGTCAACGATGGCTACGGCCACCCCATGGGCGACCGGGTGATCAAGAGCCTGGCGCTGTTTCTCAAGCAGCGCCTGCGCAAAAGCGACTTTATTGGCCGCTACGGCGGCGAGGAATTCGCGATTGTGATGCCTGACACCGATCAAGAGTCGGCCTATAAGGTACTCAATCAGATTCGCCAGCGCTTTGCCGAAATCCACTACCCGGCCCAGCCCGCAGACCTGTCGTGCTCCTTCAGCGCAGGCGTGGTGCAGATGCAGGGCGAAGCCGACAGCCTGCAAATGGCCTCCCAGGCCGATGAGGCGCTGTACCGCGCCAAGAACAATGGGCGCAATCAGGTACAACCCTTTCACCAGACAAGGCCAATTGCCACTATTTGTCCCTGATCCCGAGTTTTCGTCACAACGCTGTAACTTAAGTGCAATAACTTTTGCCGCTTCTGACTGTGTAGTAGGCAAAATCCCACATGCGCCTCAAGCTGCTAACCAACCTCAACACGCTATTGCTGGTCGCCGTGTGCCTCGCGCTGGGTGCAACCTTGTGGTGGTCACAACAGGCCCTGGAACGCCCATTTTTGCTGATGGAACGCTACTTGAGCCTTTCGCAGCAGTTCCACAACACAGTGGCACGCAATATCGAGGACTACCTGGCCAGCGGTGACGCCCTGCGCCTGAGTGATGCCAACAGCGCCCTCGACACTCTCAAAAGCGAACTCACTCCTTTGCCGCCCGCACTGGCCGATGCACTGCGCCCCAGCCTGGAAAACCTCAGCACCTACAGCAATTCCGAACTGCTGGCCGCTGGCAAACTGGCCGGCGACCCCCAGGCCTTACTGCTACAGGCCGAACGCGAGCTGAGCGCCGGCCTGGAACAACTCGGCCAATATGCCAGTGACGCCACTTCCAACGAGGCCCGCGCTTATCTGCCCCTGCTGTTTACTGCCTCGCAACACCTGGCCAAGCTGTCCCTCGCCCGCGAAAAACTGGTCAGTAGCGGACGCAGTGAACTGGCCGGAGATGTGGAACGTGAGCTGGACAGCATTGAGCTCCAGGCCAGGCAAATCGACGCCCTGCCCCTGCTGGGCGTGAGCAGTAAAAGTGCCTCGGGCACCGATGATTTTGCCGCGATGATGGGCCTTGATCCCACCGAAACAACCCAAGCCGAAGATGCAGGAATTGCTCTCAAGCGCGAACTTAACAGCCTGCTAAGCCGCTACCCCGCAGAACTCAAGCGCACCCGGGATCAGATCGAACAACGCAGCCAGCTCAGCGCCGCCACCCACCTCAAGCTCAACGCCGTACAGCAGGCCATTGCCGGGCTGGAGCCCGTTGTGCGCGCCGAACACGGGCAAATCCAGAATGAAGTGCGGCTGATCCAGGGCCTGATGATTGGCCTTATCCTGTTGATCGCACTCCTGATCGACACCTTGCAGCGCAAACTGGCGCGGGTACTGACCTACCTTGCACCGCTGCTGTCGACCTGGGCCGAAGGTGATTTCAGCCGCGACATTCAATTGGGTAAAACCAACCGGGAATTGCGTGATATCGAGGCGTCACTAAACCGCCTGCGCAGCTATCTGGTGAACCTGGTGGGCACCTTGCGCCTGAATGCCGAGCAAGTGGCCGGCAGCAGCCGGACCCTGGCCGAGCTGAGCTCCGGACTGCATAGCGGCGCCGAGCGCCAGGCCGGCGATAGCGCACAAATCCGCGACGCGCTGGGTGAGCTGGAGGCCACCATTTCCCAGGTGGCGGGCGACGCCAGCCAGGCTGCCGATGCCAGCCGCAGTGCCGGCCTTGCGGTGGCCCAGGGGCAACGGGTGATTGGCCAGAGCCTGACCGGGCTGCATGCCCTGGTCGGTGAAGTACAAGGTAACGCGCAAACCATCGAACGCCTGGCCGAAGAGTCGGCCACCATCGGTGGCGTGTTGACGGTGATTCGATCGATTGCCGACCAGACCAACCTGCTGGCCCTGAATGCCGCTATCGAAGCGGCCCGCGCCGGTGAAATGGGCCGCGGCTTTGCCGTGGTCGCGGAAGAAGTGCGCTCGCTGGCACAGCGCACCGCAGGCGCGACCAACGAAATCCAGACCCTGATTGGCGGCCTGCAACTGGCCGCCCGCCAATCGGTTGAGGGCATCCGCGCACAAGTGACCCACGCCCGGGCCACCGCCCAGCAAGCCCAGGACGCAGATGGGGCACTGGATGAAATTGTCGGGGCGATTGCCACCATCTCCACTACCGCCGTACGCATCGCCGACGTTACCGCGCAGCAGACGGGGGCGGTCGGTGAGATCCGCGATCACGGTGAACGGATTCACGTACTGGGCGACGAAAACCTGCAACGTATCGGCATTGCCCGCGACCAAAGCCAGCAATTGCTCGAACTGGGCTCGCAGCTCAACACCGCGGTACAGGCCTTCCGGGTGTAACCCCGCACACCCTGTGGGAGCGGGCTTGCCCGCGATTGCATCACTGCGGTCATGCAGGCAGACCGTGCCGCCCGCATCGCGAGCAAGCCCGCTCCCACAACTTCCGCCTACAACAGGGGTTGCTGCACCCAATCCATGCACCGCGCTATCATGCCCGCACGTTTGCTTTGCGAGATTCCTATGCGCCGCCTGCTTTTGCTCCTGTGTCTGCTGTTTGCCGTGCCTGCCATGGGCGCGGGCTTGCTGGATAACCGCCCCAGCGCAACCCTGGGCGCCATCAACAACAGCAGCGACTTTCTGCCAGTACGCGAAGCCTTCAAGCTCAACCTCATCAGCAGCACACCCGAGTCGATCAAGCTGCGCTTCGTGCCCACCGAAGGCTATTACCTGTACCGGCACAAGTTCGCCTTCAAGACCGAACCCGCCGATATCGCCCTGGGCACCGCGCAACTGCCCCCCGGCGAAGCCAAACACGATGAGTACTTTGGCGATGTCGAGGTCTATCACGGGATTCTTGACGTCGATATCCCGCGCCCGGCCAAAGACCAGCGCCCCTTCACCCTGGTGGTCACCTACCAGGGCTGTGCCGACAAGGGCCTGTGCTACCCGCCGGAAACCGAGCGCCTGAGCATCGATGGCGGCACAGCCAGCAGCACCGGCGAACCGGCAACCGCGTGGAACTGGCGCGAACTGGCGCTGTTTTTCCTGGCCGGCCTGGGCCTGACATTTACTCCCTGCGTACTGCCGATGCTGCCGATTCTGTCGGGCGTGGTGTTGCGCGGCCAGGTGGGCGGGCTGCGCGGTTTCAGCCTGTCGCTGGCCTACGTGCTGCCGATGGCGGCCTGCTTTGCCCTGCTGGGCGCCTTGATGGGCATGTTCGGTGCGCAACTCAATTTGCAGGCACGTTTGCAATCGGTGTGGGTGCTGGTGCCTTTCGCGCTGTTCTTCGCCATTTTCGCCCTCGCCATGTTCGGTGTATTTGAACTTAAACTGCCGCAAGCCATCAGCAATCGCCTCGACCGTGTCGCCAATCGCACCCAGGGTGGCTCGCTGTGGGGCGCGGCGGTGCTGGGCGTGGTCTCCAGCCTGCTGGTTTCTCCTTGTGTATCGGCGCCGCTGGCCGGGGCGCTGCTGTACATCAGCGCCAGTGGCGATGCGCTGGGTGGCGGCTTGAAGCTGTTCGCCCTGGGCCTGGGGATGGGCGCACCGTTGCTGTTGGTCGCAACCGGTGGTGCGGCCTGGCTGCCAAAAAGCGGACCGTGGCTGGTCAGTGTGAAAAACGCGATTGGCGTACTGCTGCTCGGCCTGGCAATCGGCCTGCTCAGCCGCGTGCTGCCCGGGCCGGTCACGCTGCTGCTGATCGGCGCGCTGGCGGCGGGTGTCAGCTTGTTCCTTGGCACCCTCGAGTTCACCAGCAAAGCCCCGCGCCAGCGTCTGGCTCAACTGCTGGGCCTGTTTTTACTGGTCTATGCCCTGGCCTGCTGGTTTGGCGCCCTGAGCGGTCAGAGCGATCCGCTCAACCCCATCGGCCATTCCCAACCGGTTGCCAGCGCCGCAAATGGTTCTGCAGTACCAGCAGGCCAATGGCTCACTGTCAGCACCCCGGCCGAACTGGACAGCGCACTGGCCCAGGCCAAAGCCGCTGGGCAACCACTGTTGCTGGACTGGTACGCCGACTGGTGCATCAGTTGCAAAGTGATCGAACAAGAGGTGCTGAATAACCCCAGGGTGCTGGATCTGCTCAAGGGTTACCGACTGGTGCGTTTCGATATGACTGCCAGCAATGCCGAACAACGCGCCCTGCTCGATCACTACAAATTGTTCGGCCCTCCGGCACTGATGTTCTTCGGCAAGGAGGGAGCCGAAATAAGTGACCAACGGGTCATCGGCGAGATCAATGCCGCGGACTTCGCCGAACGTGTTGCGATCGCGAATGACCAGATCTAGAGCCTCAGTCACAAACTTTTCGCGAACATCGGTCATCGTGCTGGCTATTGCAGTTAACTGGACAGCGAATCCGCTTTTCGGCATAGTCGCCCGGCACTGACAACTGCACACAGATAATAAGGAACAGCAGATGGCGACTTTCCTGGTACTACACGGCCCCAACCTGAACCTGCTCGGCACCCGCGAGCCGGGCGTCTACGGCGCTACCACCCTGGCGCAAATCAATCAGGATCTGGAACAAAGGGCCCGTGATGCCGGCCACCATTTGCTCTACCTGCAAAGCAACGCCGAGTATGAATTGATCGACCGCGTACACGCTGCCCGCAACGAAGGGGTGGATTTTATTCTGATCAACCCGGCGGCTTTTACCCACACCAGCGTGGCATTACGTGACGCGCTGCTGGCGGTGAGCATCCCATTCATCGAAGTGCATTTGTCTAACGTGCACAAACGCGAACCTTTCCGCCATCACTCCTACTTCTCCGACGTTGCGGTAGGTGTGATCTGCGGCCTTGGCGCCAGCGGTTATCGACTGGCCTTGGAGGCCGCCCTGGAACAGCTTGAACTACAAGCTAAACGCCCCTGACCGACCCATTGGGAGTTGACGATTCATGGATATCCGTAAAGTTAAGAAACTGATCGAGCTGCTGGAAGAGTCCGGCATCGACGAGCTGGAAATCAAAGAAGGCGAAGAGTCCGTACGTATCAGCCGTCACAGCAAGACACCTGCCCAGCAGTACTACGCGCCAGCCCCAATGCAAGCGCCTGCTGCAGCGCCAGTGGCTGTTGCCCCGGTTGCCACCGTGACCGAAGCGCCTGCTGCACCGAAACTGAACGGTTTTGTGGTCAAGTCGCCAATGGTCGGTACCTTCTACCGCACCCCGGCGCCTACCTCGCCTGCCTTCGTTGAAGTGGGCCAGACCGTCAAGGTCGGCGACACCATTTGCATCGTGGAAGCGATGAAAATGATGAACCACATCACCGCCGAAAAAGCCGGTGTTATCGAATCCATCCTGGTAGAAAACGGTCAGCCGGTTGAATTCGACCAACCGCTGTTCACCATCGTTTGAACCACGGGGAGCCAACGATGTTGAAGCCTCAGAAGCTGGAAAAAGTCCTGATCGCCAACCGTGGCGAGATTGCTTTGCGCATCCTGCGGGCGTGCAAGGAAATGGGGATCAAGACTGTCGCTGTGTACTCCACTGCCGACAAAGAGCTGATGCACCTGGGCCTGGCAGACGAAACCGTCTGCATCGGTCCGGCACCGGCCAACCTGTCTTACCTGCACATTCCGGCCATCATCGCGGCCGCGGAAGTGACCGGTGCCACGGCGATTCACCCGGGCTACGGCTTTTTGGCTGAAAACGCCGACTTCGCCGAACAGGTCGAGAAATCCGGTTTTGCCTTCATCGGCCCGAAAGCCGACACCATTCGCCTGATGGGCGACAAGGTATCGGCCAAGCACGCCATGATCGCAGCAGGCGTTCCGACCGTTCCAGGTTCTGACGGCCCGCTGCCGGAAGACCCTGAAACCGCATTGCGCATTGGCCGTGAAGTCGGCTATCCGGTAATCATCAAGGCCGCTGGCGGCGGTGGTGGTCGCGGCATGCGCGTTGTGCACCGTGAAGAAGACCTGATCGAAGCTGCCAAGCAGACCCGCGAAGAAGCCGGCGCCTGGTTCAGCAACCCGATGGTCTATCTCGAGAAATACCTGACCAATCCGCGTCACGTGGAAGTTCAGGTCATTTCCGACGGCCAGGGCAATGCCATCCACCTGGGCGACCGCGATTGCTCGCTGCAACGTCGTCACCAGAAAGTGCTGGAAGAAGCTCCGGCACCGGGCATCGACGAAACCGCACGCGCCGAAGTTCTGGCACGTTGCGTACAGGCCTGTGTAGACATCAACTACCGCGGCGCGGGTACTTTCGAGTTCCTGTACGAGAACGGTCGTTTCTACTTCATCGAGATGAACACTCGTGTGCAAGTAGAGCACCCGGTGTCCGAAATGGTCACTGGCATCGACATCCTCAAAGAGATGTTGAGCATCGCAGCCGGCAACAAGCTGTCCTTCACCCAGGCTGACGTGAACATTCACGGTCACTCGCTGGAGTGCCGGATCAACGCGGAAGACCCGGCAACGTTCATGCCGAGCCCTGGCATGGTCAAGCACTTCCACGCTCCGGGCGGCAACGGCGTTCGCGTCGATTCGCACCTGTACAGCGGCTACAAGGTTCCGTCCAACTACGACTCCCTGATCGGCAAGCTGATCACCTGGGGCTCGACCCGTGACGAAGCCATGGCGCGCATGCGCAATGCCCTGGACGAAATCGTGGTCGACGGGATCAAAACCAACATCCCGTTGCACCGTGATCTGGTGAATGACGAAGGCTTCTGCAAAGGCGGCGTCAACATTCACTACCTGGAACACAAACTGGCTAACCAGTAAGTTTGTATTCTGATCAACAAAGCCGCTTTCGAGCGGCTTTGTTGTTTCTGCAAGGCAGGTAACTGCCCTTGTGGGAGCGGGCTTGCTCGCGATGGCCTCACACGGGCCAACCTGCCAGACCAGGTCGCCTGTATCGCGAGCAAGCCCGCTCCCACCAGGGATCCGTTGCATTCATCGTTTTTTGATTACCCCCCATGCCTACGCTCGCGTAAACTTGCGCGCTTCTCGCGGCCCGACCGGCTGCACACTCCAATTTTTCAAAGGTGCCCGCCATGCCTTGGCTGCAAGTACGCCTCGCCATCAGCCCGGAACAAGCCGAAACCTACGAAGACGCGTTCCTCGAAGTCGGTGCCGTTTCGGTTACGTTCATGGACGCCGAAGACCAACCGATCTTCGAACCTGAGCTCAACACCACCCCGCTGTGGTCGCACACCCATTTGCTGGCACTGTTCGAAGGCGGCACCGAAGCCGAACTCGCACTCTCCCATCTGGAACTGCTGACCGGTTCGCCACTGCCTGAGCATCACGCCGAAGTGATCGAAGACCAGGACTGGGAACGCAGCTGGATGGACAATTTCCACCCGATGCGTTTTGGCCAGCGCCTGTGGATCGTGCCAAGCTGGCACGCGGCTCCCGAGCCGGATGCCGTCAACCTGCTGCTCGATCCGGGCCTGGCTTTCGGCACCGGCACCCACCCGACCACCGCCCTGTGCCTGGAATGGCTGGACGGTCAGGACCTGAAAGACTGCAACGTACTGGACTTCGGCTGCGGCTCGGGCATCCTCGCCATCGCAGCCCTGTTGCTGGGAGCCAAGGAAGCCGTCGGCACCGATATCGACGTGCAGGCGCTGGAAGCCTCACGCGACAACGCCAACCGCAACGGCATCGACCCGGCCCTGTTCCCGCTGTACCTGCCGCAAGACATGCCACAAGTGCAGGCCGATGTCGTGGTCGCCAACATCCTCGCCGGCCCACTGGTTGCTTTGGCCCCGCAACTGTCGAGCCTGGTCAAACCGGGTGGTCGCCTGGCACTGTCGGGCATCCTCGCCGAACAGGGCGAAGAAGTGGCCGCCGCTTACGCCCAGGACTTCGATCTGGACCCGATTGCCAATCGCGATGGCTGGGTGCGCATCAGCGGCCGTCGGCGCTAGAATGAAACCATGCCCAATCCGGATGGCCGCATGAGCGATAGCTTCGTTACCCAGTGCCCACATTGCCAGACCAGTTTTCGCGTCAGCCACGCCCAATTGGGCATGGCGCGCGGTGTGGTGCGCTGTGGCGCCTGCCTGCAAGTGTTCAATGCCGCGCAGCAGCTGCTGAACCAGAGCACTGAAACAGGGCAGCCGCCCGCCGTGGAGATGCCCGTCGTCGCCGCGCCCGAAGTGATCGAACCTGCCCCTGTCGAAGTACCTGCCCCAACCGTGCCGGTCAACCCGGCACCGTGGCAGACCAGCACGATCGATCTCGACCATCTGGATCTGGACGAAGAACTGGCCAAGCTCGAAGAGCGTGAAATCCAGCCCAGCAAAAGCTTTGGCCAACCGCACAAGCCCAAAACCACGTCGCTAAGCGCTCGTCGCGAAACCTCTGACGCAGAAGAAGGTGAGTGGTCAGACAGCCTGTTCAGCGAATCTGCGGCAGACCGCGCCGAATCCGCCAAGGTTGCCGGGCAAGCCGCCGAGATTGCGCAAACCGGACGCACCGAGCCGTCATTGTCACTGGACCTCGATGAACCCGACGATACCCCGCCGCTTCAGCTTTCCCTGGACGACGACCTCGAACCGCCGCTGACAGGCGAACGACTGTCTGCCACCGAGGACGAGGACGACGCACTCCCTGAGCCTGCGCCCGTCAGCAAGGACAGACGCAAACGCAATGAACCGGCCATGGGCGAAGACCCGCTGATGGATCTGGTGGACGATCCGCTGCAGCTGGACTGGCAAAAACGCCGTACGCCCTGGGGCAAACGCCTGCTCTGGAGCTTGCTGGTACTCCTGGCCGCAGCCGCACTGGCCGGGCAGTACATTGCCAACCACTTCGACGAACTGGCACGCCAGGACCAGTACCGCCCGATCTTCCAGCAGCTGTGCCCGCAGATCGGCTGTACGGTGCCCTCCAAGGTCGATATCGACCGGATCAAGAGCAGCAATCTGGTGGTACGCAGCCATCCGGAATTCGCCGGTGCGCTGGTGGTGGATGCAATCCTCTACAATCGCGCACCGTTCTCTCAGCCCTTCCCGCTGCTGGAACTGCGATTTGCCGATCTCAACGGCAAAATGATCGCCAGTCGTCGGTTTAAACCTGGCGAATACCTCAGCGGTGACTTGGCCAAAGCCGAAATGCCACCGCAAACCCCTATCCACATTGCTCTGGACATCCTCGACCCGGGCCCCAAGGCCGTGAACTACAGCCTGAGTTTTCACTCGCCCGAATGAGCGGGTTTCGCACAAGTTGCTAGCTTTAAGCTGTAACCGACACGTTTAAAGCGCACCGGCTTGCCGCTTGACCCTTGAAACTTGCTGCTTATTGTTCAAAATTCACTCAATTGCAGCTTTAACCAGTCATCGAGAGCGGGTATCATGCCAACCCTTTTTCGAACTCCCAAGATCCGGCCCCACAACAGGGAAGTCCTATGTCGGCGGTACGCATCGGCCCATATACATTGAACAACGGTTTGATTCTCGCCCCCATGGCGGGTGTCACCGACCAGCCCTTTCGTCAGCTTTGCCGACGCATGGGTGCAGGCCTGGTTGTTTCGGAAATGGTCACCAGTGACATGAGTCTCTGGAACAGTCGCAAATCGCGCCTGCGCATGATTCACGACGGTGATCCCGAGCCACGCTCGGTACAGATCGCCGGCGGTGATGCGCAAATGCTGGCAGACGCCGCCAGAGCCAATGTGGAGCTGGGCGCACAGATTATTGATATCAACATGGGTTGCCCGGCAAAGAAGGTCTGCAACAAGGCCGCCGGCTCCGCGTTGCTGAAAGACGAAGCACTGGTAAACGAGATCCTGCAGGCCGTCGTGGCTGCGGTTGATGTGCCGGTTACCCTGAAGATCCGCACCGGCTGGGACCGGGACAACAAGAACGGCATCACGGTGGCAAAGATCGCCGAACAAGCCGGGATCAGCGCACTGGCGGTGCACGGCAGAACCCGTGCCGACCTGTACACCGGTGATGCCGAGTACGACACCATTGCCGCGATCAAGCAGGCCGTGTCGATACCGGTGTTTGCCAACGGCGATATCGATTCACCCCAAAAGGCCCTGCACGTGCTGAGCGCGACCGGGGCTGACGGACTGTTGATTGGCAGGGCGGCCCAGGGGCGGCCCTGGATTTTCCGCGAAGTCGATCACTTTCTGCGTACCGGGCAACTGCTGCCGGCACCGGAGATGATCGAAGTGGAACGTATTCTGCTAGAGCACCTGGCTGCATTGCACACCTTCTATGGGGAGGTGCTGGGCGTACGTATCGCCCGTAAGCATGTCGGGTGGTATCTGGCAACCTTGCCGGGCGCCAAGGAGTTTCGCGCCCACTTCAATCGTTTGGAAGATACGGAAGCACAATGCGCCAACGTTCAGGCGTTTTTCGCCGAACGACACAAGAGCCTGGTGACAGGGGACGAAGGATGGGTGGCCGCATGACGATGATGACCGAGACATTAGTGAGTGGAACAACGCCCGTGAGCGACAACGTCAACTTGAAACAGCACCTCAATACACCGAGCGAAGAAGGCCAGACCCTTCGCGGGAGTGTCGAGAAGGCGCTGCACAATTATTTCGCCCATCTGGAGGGCGCTGAAGTCACGGACGTCTACAACCTGGTACTTTCCGAAGTCGAGGCTCCCCTTCTCGAGTGCGTCATGAACTACGTCAAGGGCAACCAGACCAAGGCCTCCGAGCTGCTGGGCCTCAATCGCGGCACCTTGCGCAAAAAGCTCAAACAGTACGATCTGCTGTAAGCATTCAATCAAACCTGAAAGGCGTCCTGATAAAACAGGCCGCCTTTTTTGCTGACTCCTTTGCTTTTGATGGAAATCGAGATGACCGATCAGACTACCCGCCTGCCGATCCGCCGCGCTCTAATCAGCGTTTCCGACAAAACCGGAATCCTTGATTTCGCCCGTGAACTGGAAGCCCTCGGCGTCGAGATCCTGTCCACTGGCGGTACCTTCAAGCTGCTGCAAGACAACGGTGTGGCCGCTGTTGAAGTCGCGGACTACACCGGCTTTGCAGAAATGATGGACGGTCGGGTGAAAACCCTGCATCCGAAAATCCACGGCGGCATCCTGGGCCGTCGCGGCATCGACGACGACATCATGAACGAGCACGGCATCAAGCCGATCGACCTGGTCGCGGTCAACCTCTACCCGTTCGAAGCCACCATCTCCAAACCAGGTTGCGACCTGCCGACCGCCATCGAGAACATCGATATCGGTGGCCCGACCATGGTTCGCTCGGCAGCGAAAAACCACAAAGACGTGGCCATCGTGGTCAATGCCAGCGACTACGCCAATGTTCTGGAAAACCTCAAGGCCGGCGGCCTGACCTACGCGCAGCGTTTCGACCTGATGCTCAAGGCCTTCGAACACACTGCCGCCTACGACGGCATGATCGCCAACTACCTGGGCACCGTGAACCAGGCCGCTGAAACACTGAGCACCGAAGACCGCGGCCTGTTCCCGCGCACCTTCAACAGCCAGTTCATCAAGGCCCAGGAAATGCGCTACGGCGAGAACCCGCACCAGAAAGCGGCGTTCTACGTTGAAGCCAAGCCGACCGAAGTCAGCATTGCCACTGCAACCCAGCTGCAAGGCAAGGAACTGTCGTTCAACAACGTGGCCGATACCGATGCCGCGCTGGAATGTGTAAAAAGCTTTGTCAAACCGGCATGCGTCATCGTCAAGCACGCCAACCCGTGCGGCGTTGCCGTCAGCCCGGACGCCGAAGGCGGCATTCGCCAGGCCTACGAGCTGGCATACGCCACGGATACCGAGTCGGCTTTCGGCGGCATTATCGCTTTCAACCGTGAGCTGGACGCCGAAACGGCCAAGGCCATTGTCGAGCGTCAGTTCGTTGAAGTGATCATCGCCCCGTCCGTGAGCGAAGAAGCCCGCGCCATCGTGGCCGCCAAAGCCAACGTGCGCCTGCTGGCCTGCGGCCAGTGGAGCGAAGATCGCGCCCCGGCCTGGGACTTCAAACGCGTTAACGGCGGTTTGCTGGTACAGAGCCGCGACATCGAGATGATCGGCAGCGAAGACCTGAAAGTCGTGACCAAGCGCGCCCCGAGCGAGCAAGAGATCAACGACCTGATCTTTGCCTGGAAAGTGGCCAAGTACGTAAAATCCAACGCCATTGTTTACGCCAAGGGTCGTCAGACCATCGGTGTCGGCGCAGGCCAGATGAGCCGCGTAAACTCGGCCCGTATCGCTGCGATCAAGGCTGAACACGCCGGCCTGCAAGTGCAGGGCGCGGTCATGGCATCGGACGCATTCTTCCCGTTCCGTGACGGCATCGACAACGCAGCCAAAGCCGGTATCACTGCCGTGATCCAGCCAGGCGGCTCGATGCGTGACAACGAAGTGATTGCAGCCGCTGACGAAGCGGGCATTGCCATGGTGTTCACCGGCATGCGCCACTTCCGTCACTAACAGCACGATCCCATGTAGGCACCGGCTTTTGTGGGAGCTGACTTGCCTGCGACAGCAACACCTCGGTAGTGTCTGAAACACCGAGGTGCCTGTATCGCGGGCAAGCCCGGCTCCCACAAAAGCCCGGCCTTCAGGCACCTCAGCGGTGCTCATCAGAATTCAGCGTCATCCGAGGTTTTTGAAATGAATGTTTTGATCATTGGCAGCGGTGGCCGCGAACACGCACTGGCCTGGAAAGTAGCTCAGGACCCACGTGTCGCCAAAGTATTCGTTGCCCCGGGCAACGCCGGCACCGCCATTGAAGCCAAATGCGAGAACGTCGCCATCGACGTGCTGGCCCTTGAGCAACTGGCAGATTTTGCCGAGAAAAACGTTTCCCTGACCATCGTGGGCCCGGAAGTCCCGCTGGTTGCCGGTGTGGTTGACCTGTTCCGCTCCCGTGGCCTGGACTGCTTCGGCCCGACCGCTGGCGCTGCCCAGCTGGAAGGCTCCAAGGCCTTCACCAAAGACTTCCTGGCGCGTCACAAGATCCCGACAGCCGACTACCAGAACTTCACCGAAATCGAACCGGCTCTGGCTTACCTGCAGAAAGTCGGCGCGCCGATCGTGATCAAGGCTGACGGCCTGGCTGCCGGCAAAGGCGTTATCGTCGCCATGACCCTGGCCGAAGCCGAAGATGCCGTGCGTGACATGCTCGCAGGCAACGCCTTTGGCGAAGCCGGCTCGCGCGTGGTGATCGAAGAGTTCCTCGACGGCGAAGAAGCCAGCTTTATCGTGATGGTCGACGGCAAGAACGTATTGCCGATGGCCACCAGCCAGGACCACAAGCGTGTCGGCGACGGCGACACCGGCCCGAACACCGGAGGCATGGGCGCTTACTCTCCTGCCCCGGTGGTCACCGCTGACGTTCATCAGCGCGTCATGGACCTGGTCATCTGGCCAACCGTGCGTGGCATGGCCGAAGAAGGCAACGTCTACACCGGTTTCCTGTACGCAGGGCTGATGATCGACAAGGCCGGTAACCCGAAAGTGATCGAGTTCAACTGCCGCTTCGGCGATCCGGAAACCCAACCGGTGATGCTGCGCCTGCAATCGAGCCTGGTACTGCTGGTTGAAGCGGCTCTGGCTCAAGCGCTGGACAAGGTTGAAGCGCAATGGGATCCGCGCCCGAGCCTGGGTATCGTGCTTGCCGCCGGCGGCTACCCTGGCGATTACGCCAAAGGTACTGTCATCCAGGGTCTGGACGCAGCCGCCAAGCTGGAAGGCAAAGTGTTCCATGCCGGCACTGCACTCAATCAAGCCGGTGAGGTGGTGACCTCGGGGGGTCGCGTGTTGTGCGCAACCGCCATGGGCGACACCGTAGAAGCGGCACAGCACAAGGCTTACGAGCTGGCCAAGGCCATCGAGTGGGAGGGTTGCTTCTACCGTAACGATATCGGCTACCGTGCCATTGCTCGCGAACGTGGTGAACCTCAGGAGTAAACACTCCATACGGATAGGCGGGGCGTCTGCGCCCTTGCCTAACCGTTCCAGGCCCGCGCATAGTTACCGTCTAGCTTCAATCCATGAAGGGATTTCGCCGTGCGCTGGCTCAGGATCGCCATAGCTTTTACCGCCGCCCTACTGGCCACTGTGCTTGGCATGATGCCTGCGCAAGCCGCTACAGCGACCAGTTGGTCTGTTCTGTCAGACCCGCAGGCCAGCCTGCAACTGAGCGATGTACGCTCCCCTCGCCTGTCCAGCCAGTTCAGCCCTGTCGACCTTGACCGCATTGGTGCTGCTGAACCCGGCGAAGCCTTGTGGCTGCGCGTACGCCTGCAACCCGACAAGCACGAGCAGATCCTGCGGCTGTTTGCCCCTGACCTGGCGCGCCTGGACATGTATGTATTCGATGATCAAAAACTGATCAGCGAAATCAACACCGGCTCGGCATTGCCCACCAACCGCAAACCGGTGCCCAGCAGTGACTACCTGCTGCCCCTGCCGCAAAGCGCCGAACCGCTGGATGTTTACCTGCGCATGGTCTCTGACCACCAGCTGCGCCCCCACATTACTCTCGACACTGCCGTGATGCTGGCCGCCAGCCAGAGCAAGCCCCTGCTCTATGGCCTGTTGCTGGGCTGCATGACGATGCTGTTGCTGCACAACATTGTGCGCTTTGCCTTCAGCCGCTCACCCAGCAGCCTGTGGCTGGCGATCTGCGAAGCATTGCTCATGGCCAGTTCAGTGTTGTTCCTGAACCTGCTCGACCCCTGGCTGGGGCAGTGGCACAGCCTGCAAACCCCGGGCGCCTACCTGACACTGCTGCTGACCGCGCCGTGCGGGCTGATGTTCACCTATAGTTTTTTCGCGAGTCGCGGTGCCCATCGGCTGCTCAAACTGCTGCTGCTGGACATTCTTATTATCGCCCTCGGTGGCCTGTTGCTGCTGTTTATCGACAACCTGCCGCTAAACCTCATTACCTATGCCCTGGTCGGACTGGCAAGTGTCAGCATTCTGGCCGTATCGGTTTACCACTGGCAAAAGGGCTACAAACCGGCACGCATGTTTGCCATGGCGATGGTGATTTTCAATATCGGCACCCTGGTGATTCTCCCGGCGCTGCTGGGCCTGACCCTCATCGCACCGCAGGAGCTGGTGCTGGCGCTGATGTGCGTGGTGTGCATCAGCGGCTTGCTGATGAGCTTCGCCCTGAGCGAACGCAACCGCAGCATCACCCAGGCCCAGTTCAGCATCAGCCGCGAACTGGCGGCCAGCACGGCCGAAGTCAATGCCAAGGCCGAGTTCCTGTCCAAGATCAGCCATGAAATCCGCACCCCCATGAACGGCGTGCTGGGCATGACCGAGCTGCTGCTGGGCACACCGCTTTCGGTCAAGCAGCGCGACTACGTACAGACCATCCACAGCGCCGGTAATGAGCTGCTGACGCTGATCAACGAAATCCTCGACATCTCCAAGCTTGAGTCAGGGCAGATCGAACTGGATGACGTGCAGTTCGACCTCAATGCCCTGATCGAGGATTGCCTGAGCATCTTCCGCACCAAGGCCGAACAGCAGAACGTCGAACTCATCAGCTTTATCCAGCCACAAGTGCCACGGGTGATCAGCGGCGACCCCACACGCTTGCGCCAGACCCTGCTCAGCCTGCTCGAAAGCTCCCTGAAAAAGACCGACGAGGGTGAGATCCTGATCGTCGTGGCCCTTGAGGAGCGCAATGGCCCGCCACGCTTGCGCATTGCCATCCAGGACTCCGGCCAGCCGATGGATGAGCAGGAGCGTGACGCCCTGTTGCACGCCGAACTGCACAGCAAGAACTTCCTTGCCGCCACCCGCCTGGGCGGCCACCTGGGGCTGGTGATCGCCCGCCAGCTGATCATGCTGATGGGCGGCGAATTCGGCATAAAGTCCGGTCAAACCACCGGCAGCAACCTGTGGCTGACCCTGCCCCTGGACCCGCAACACCTGGAACACCCCACCTCGGACCTCGACAGCCCGCTCAAAGGCGCGCGGGTACTGGTGGTGGACGACAACGACACCTGCCGCAAAGTGCTGGTGCAGCAATGCTCCGCCTGGGGCTTGAATGTCAGCGCCGCCGCCTCGGGCAAGGAAGCCCTGGCCTTGCTGCGCACCAAGGCGCACTTGCGAGACTACTTCGACATCGTCCTGCTGGACCAGAACATGCCCGGCATGACCGGCATGCAACTGGCCGCCAAGATCAAGGAAGACCCGAGCCTGAACCACGACATCCTGCTGGTCATGCTCACCGGTATCAGTAATGCCCCTAGCAAGATCATTGCGCGTAACTGCGGGATCAAGCGCATCCTCGCCAAGCCGGTGGCCGGCTACACCCTCAAGACCACCCTGGCGGACGAACTGACCCAGCGCAACAAAGGCCATGCCGCCGCACAAACCACCGCCAATGGCCCCGCTGCCGTTGCGGTCTCCGTGCCCGGCGACTTCCGCATTCTGGTGGCCGAAGACAACAACATCTCGACCAAGGTTATCCGCGGCATGCTGGGCAAGCTCAACCTGAACCCGGACACGGCCTGCAATGGTGCCGAAGCGCTCAAGGCGATGAAGACCCAGCGCTATGACCTGGTGCTGATGGACTGTGAGATGCCGGTACTCGACGGGTTTTCCGCCACCGAGCAGTTGCGCGCCTGGGAAGTCAGCCACCAGCGGGTACGAACTCCGGTTGTCGCCCTGACCGCCCACATCCTTACCGAACACAAGGAACGCGCCCGGCAGGCCGGTATGGACGGGCATATGTCCAAACCCGTGGAACTGTCGCAACTGCGCGAACTGGTGGAGTTTTGGGTCGAACAACGTGAGCTGCGTCAATCCCGTACGCAACTGTCCTAACAGACAGCCAATCCCCCTGATAGACTTTCGGCGCCCCCTATCGATGTGAGCTCAGACCATGCTCCATGTGCTGTTCAGTGTGTACTTGAAGATGCTGGTGCTTTACAGCCCGTTTTTCGTGCTGTCGTGCTTTATCAGCCTGACCCGGGGTTACTCGAACAAGGAACGCCGCCGGCTGGCCTGGAAAGTGGCCCTGGCCACGCTGATCTCCAGTGTATTGCTGTACCTGTTCGGGCGCACGATCTTCAGCGTCTTCGGCATCACCGTCGATGCATTCCGCATCGGTGCCGGCAGCGTGCTGTTTATCTCGGCGCTGGGCATGGCCCAAGGCAAGTCTGCGGTGCAAACAGACAATGTGCAGCAGGACGTGACGATTGTGCCCTTGACCATCCCGCTCACTGTCGGGCCCGGCACGATCGGTGCGTTGCTGGTCATGGGCGTCAGCCAGCCCCACTGGGATGACAAGCTGATGGCGATTGTCAGTATTGCCCTGGCCAGCCTGACGGTGGGCGTGGTGCTTTACCTGTCCAACCGAATCGAACGGATTCTCGGTGAGCAGGGTTTGCAGATCGTCAGCCGCCTGATGGGCCTGTTTGTCTGCGCCCTTGCAGCGCAGATCATCTTTACCGGGATCAGGGGCTATATGGTCCCCTGAAAACACACAGAACTGTGGGAGCGAGCCTGCTCGCGAAAGGCTCTGACAGCCGCTTCGCGAGCAGGCTCGCCCCCACAGGGCTCAGGGTTTTTCGCCATACCAGCGCGGCGTGTACACCCATTGCATGCCGTCAGCACGAGCAAAGGTGCACGTCGTCGACGACCCCACCAGCACCATGGTGCGCATATCCACCTGCTCCGGGGTCAACTCGCCCAGGGTCAGGGTGCGCAGGGTCTGGCCCGGACGGCCAATGTCACGACCCAGCACCACCGGCGTTTGCGGCGTGCGATGGCGCCTGACGATATCCAGCGCAACGCCCAGCTGCCATGGCCGTGAACGGGAAATCGGGTTGTAGAACGCCAACGCCAGATCCGCCTCGCAAGCCAGGTCCAGACGCTTCTCAATAATGCTCCACGGCTTGAGGTTGTCCGACAGCGACATCACGCAGAAGTCATGCCCCAGCGGCGCCCCGGCCTGCGCGGCCGTTGCCAGTGAAGCTGACACACCCGGCAGGATCTCCAGATCGACGCTGTGCCACTGCGGGTCCACAGACTCATGCAAGGCTTCGAGCACGGCTGCGGCCATGGCAAAAACCCCAGGGTCCCCCGAAGACACCACCACCACCGAACGCCCCTGCGCCGCCAGCTCGAAGGCGTGGCGGGCGCGCTGCATCTCTTCGCGGTTATCGGTGCAATGCATCACCTGATCGTCGCGGAACGGGCCAGCCATACGCACATAGGTTTCATAACCCAGCACATCATTGGCCCGCGCCAGCTCGGCCTTGACCGCCGGCACCATCAGTTCGGCAGCGCCGGGGCCCAGGCCAATTACAGCCAGACGGCCACGGGCCCGGCCAATCGTTTCAGGTTCCAGCGGCGCCGCGGCAACACCCAGTACCACGCCATTGCCCGGTTCACACCAGGCAACAGGCAGCAACGCTGCATCGCTGCCCACAAACCGCAACGGCACCGCCAGCTCAAGGGCCGTTTCACGCAGCGCTGCACTGGCCATCAAGGTTTCCGGTGCGACGATGCACGCCAGCGACTGACGTGCCAGCCCGGCCTGGTACAACGATTCGAGGATTGACTGTGGCGAAACCTCGGCACACACCTGCGCCAGTACATTGCGCGAATAAATCAGCAACTCGTCTGCCACTGGCAGGCGCTCGGCGCTGCCCACATGGATCGCCAGACGCGCCTGCCCGCTTTCGGGCAGTTGCGCCCGCTCCAGCCACGGCGCATCGCCTTCGATACGTACTGATTCGCCGGCCAGCAGGTCCGAAACAAAGCGTTTGCCCAGCTCCAGATCGGCCAGCACATAGCCCGCAGGCGGATTGAGCAGACAGGTGCCAAAGCGCAGTTCGCCGCTGGTGGTGATCGCCGGAGCAATGCCCAGACCCGCCGCAATGACCCGCGCCAGATCATTCACCCCGCCCAGCCCGCCCAGCAACGGCACCACCGCGCTGGCGTCTTCGGCAACCGCCAGTACCGGTGGCTCGGCGCCTTTTTCCAGCAGCAACGGCGCCAGCGTGCGGATCACAATACCCGCAGCGCATAGCGCAATAATCGGCGTGTCCTGCTGATAAAGCTGACGCAGGGTGTCGCCGAAATCGCTGTAACTGCGATCACCGCCGTCTACCCGCCCTGCCAGCCCGAGGACAGAAGCGCCGGGCAGCAACTGCTGGATACGGCGTGCAGTGTCCAGGCTGCCATTGCCCAGAATGACAATGGCCGGTGCCGGGCGACTCAACCCTGCCACCTTTCGCCTGGGACGATAATCAGCGAGAAATACGGCGAAGACATCGGCTCCACTTCATTGAGCGGCACGATCTTCTGATTGCTCATGGTGGCGCGCTCGACATACAACGCCCGCTCGGCCAGCCCCAGCTCGCCCAGCACTTCGCGCACTTTATGAAAGTTGCGCCCCAGCTTCATGATCACTGCCGCATCGGCAACCGCCAGCCGCGACTTGAGTTCTTCGTGGGGCAGCACACCCGAGAGCACCGACAGGCTCTGGTTGCGATACACCAACGGCACGCCCAATACCGAAGCGCCGCCCAGCATCGAGCACACGCCCGGTACCACTTGTGCTTCAAAACGCTGGGCCAGACGGTCGTGCAGGTACATATAGGAGCCGTAGAAGAACGGATCACCTTCGCAGATCACTGCCACATCACGGCCGGCATCCAGATGCACGGCCACTTCAACCGCAGCCTGATCGTAGAAATCACTGATCACCTGCTCGTAGGACAACGGCTCCGGCAACACCTCGGTGGTCACCGGGTACACCAGCGGCATCTGGGTTTGCGCGTCTTGCAGATGGGCTTCGATGATGCCGAACGCATTGCCCTTCTTGCCCTTGGCCACGAAATACGCCACCACCGGCGATTCGCGCAGCAGGCGCAGGGCTTTAACCGTGATCAGCTCAGGGTCGCCGGGGCCTACGCCCAAACCGATCAAACGTCCTGGTTGCGCCATTATTCGATCTCCGTGGCCAGGGCGTTGACGGCCGCAGCCGCCATCGCACTACCGCCACGGCGGCCTTGCATGATCACAAACGGCACACCACGGCTGTCTGCCGCAAGCATGGCCTTGGATTCCGCGGCGCCGACAAAGCCCACCGGGAAGCCCAGGATCAGTGCCGGCTTGGGAGCGCCGGCATCGATCATTTCCAGCAGGTAAAACAGCGCGGTGGGCGCGTTTCCGATCACCACCACACTGCCTTCCAGGTACGGGCGCCAATGCTCAAGGGCCACCGCCGAACGGGTGTTGCCCTTCTCCAGCGCCAGCTCAGGTACGCCTTCTTCGCGCAGGGTGCAGATCACCGGGTTGTTGGCCGGCAAACGGGTACGGGTGACGCCTTCGGAAACCATCCGCGCATCGCACAGAATGGCAGCACCTGCCGCCAGCGCATCACGCCCGGCCTTGCCGGCACCCGGCGAAAAACGCAGGTCTTCAATGGCATCGACCATGCCGCAGGCGTGGATCACACGCACGGCCAGTTTTTCGAGGTCCGCCGGGATGCTGTCGAGGTTGGCCTCGGCACGAATAATGGCGAACGAATTGCGATAGATCTCTTGACCATCGCGGATGTAATCAATCATCGGTGTTGCTCCATTGGCGGGCCTCAAGCCAGGCACCCGCCGCTTCAATTGTAAGATTGCGCTCGCGCAGAACACCGAAACCGGCGTGCTCCGGGGTGCGTAAATAGAGGTCGTAATGACCGGGCGCCACGGCCAGTAAAGTGACCGGCGCGACGTGGGCTGCCGCGCAGGAGCGCTGGCAGCCGGTCAGGTGAATATTCAAAGGCTTTGGCAGCAACGCGGCCAACTGACGGGCATCCTGCTTCGTGTCGGCCAGCCCTTTGGCACAGGCACTGGAGCCGGTACAGGCCACCAGATGCGCCAGCGGGTTGCCAGCCTCTACGATCAAGCCGAGCACCATCAACTGGCTCATCACCGCAGCGGCCTGAGCGGCCGCTATGTTGGGCAACAAGACGCTCTGCCATGGCGTGAACCGTAAAGTGCCATCGCCGTAGCGCTCGGCCAGCTCGGCCAACCCCGTGAGCATCGCCGCATCCAGCCGCCCCAGTGCCGGCGCCCCGCCGATATAGACCCGACCAGGCGCTTGCTGTGGCCAAATGCCGAGGTGCATGGACGCCGAGATGGCCCTGCACTGCCAGTCGCCAGCAGGCAACAGTGCCACGCTGATTCGCTGTGCCAGCTGCCCGACAAATGACTCAGTGGTGACCTCCTCCAGCAGATGACGCATGCGGGTTTGCTCAGGTCGCGCCAGATCCAGAAACTGCATCAGCACGGCCAACACCAGCTCATGCCCGTACTCCACGGGTACGGCTGCCAACGCGCAATCGTGCGCCGGGCACCCGGCCAGGCCAAAAGCCAACAGCGTCTGGCCATTACGCACAAATGCCGACAACCACAGATCATGCGGATGCTCCAGCATGGCCAGGGCCTCGCCGCCATCCAGTTGCACGGCGAACTTGGCCGACAGCTCGGTGAACCTTGGCGTGCTTTGCAGGCTGGCCAGTATCTGCCGGGCCAGCGGCCACGTATCGATATGCATCTGCAGATCAATGCCGGCACTCGGGCTGAGCATCAAGTTGCGCACGTCGTCACTGGCGGCAGTAGCAGGCCCAAGCCCGGCCGCCAGCAAGGGCGCAATCAATGCACTGTGCTGCGGCCCCACACCACGGATTTGCAAATTGCCACGGTTGGTCGCTTCGATCACACCACTGGCATACCGCTGAGCCACATCTGCCACCGTGCGAGCCTGATCGGCGTTAATCGCGCCGCCATCCAGCTTGACCCGACAGATACCGCCATCCATTGCCTGGACGATACGCAGTAACCCCGGGCAAGCCGAAGGGCGCACAGGCGTCGTGACAGAAAGTTCAGGTGGCAAGTTCAAGGAGCTATCCAGAGCAGGCAATACGCTATTGCAGGTCGCGCATTATGCCTGCTTTGGGCGAGTGCATGAAAAGCCTGCCGGACGGAATGACTACTCCCGTGTATTAACCTCGGGCAGTTGTGGATGATCCCGGCCCAGACGGGTGATCAACAACACCACGGAATCGGCATTGGCCAGCATGAGGTCAATGCGTTTACGAGCATCGTGTTTAAAGATCGGCCGCGCTTGCTCAAGGGTCCTGACACCGCTAAGCGCCTTGATTTTGGCCTTGCCCGGGTTAGCGGGTATATCCGCCCAGGTGCGCTCTTCAGGATCAAATTGCTGAAACAGGTGCTCGGTCGAGATATAGGGTGAATGGCAACTCTGGACGATCTGGTTAAACGACTTGATCTGGCTGCCCAGGGGGGTTGATTCATCCAGCAGGTCCTCGTAAGGAAAGCCGGGATTCAGATAGTTGATGTCCTCGGTATCAAGCGCCTGATGGCTGATCTCATGCAGCATAAAGGCCGCCCGATAATGCACGTTGGTCCTGAAAGGTGGCTGGGTGGCTTTCACAAATGCCTGGCTCAAGGCGTTGGGTGTTTCAAATAGAGTGCTGAAAAAATGCTCACTCAAGTACAGGCGCTTGTGCAAATCCCAGCGGTGAATCCAGGCGACGGCCTTGTCGTTGAACCGGGAGCGGCAGACCACGTATTTACTGGAAGTCAGCGGCGACAGATCGGGATGCAAAAACCTCGCAAGCAGGGGCCCGATCGTTTCATTGAGTCGGTCAAGCAACGGCTGATCAACGTGCTCCACATCAAAGAACGTCTGTATCAACGCCCGGTTCCGGGCATTCTGCGTCCCCGGTTCGAGCAAGGTGTGCAGGGCGCTTTGACTGCGCTGCAGGTAGGTGACGGCCTGGGCATGGGCCTCGCGAATGGCCTGTGCCTTGTCAGGAAAACGCCGCTCAATGCTGGCCATGCCGATGGCCTGCATCTCATGGGTCAGGCGGTCGGATATCGAAGCCGTGGTCGACAGCACAGGGCCGCCCCCCAGTAGCGGTTCCTTGAGATCAAGCTCCCAATGCTCACGTTCGTTGATTTTTACCAGCGGCCCTTCGCGGCCTTCTCCGATAAAAATGCGCCAGCGCTCGCGCCAGGCCTGCACCTGAAAAACATGCCCGCCCAGCAGCACATAGTGAAGACCTGTGCCCGGGTGACGGTACAACCGGGTCAGGCTGTCCTGCTTGAGCTCCAGCAAGGCCACATCATTGGCCTGAAAGGGCTGCAGGCCGATCTCCTGCTCAGGCGTGAGGTGCACCGCCGCTTCGGACTGCGGCTGACGCAAGACTGTCGGAGTCACTGTTTTCAGTTGGCGCAGTGTCAGATAACCACTGCCTATCTGTGCCAGCGACGAGGCAAAATCAGCCACGGCTTCGCCCCACTCGCCTTTTTGCGCGGCCTCGAAACCCTGCTGCACAAAACCCGCCGTTTGCCAGACCACCATGGGAATACTCAGCCTGGCAGGCAAAAACATCAACGCAGTCGATGCAATCAACGAAAACAGGTACTTGAATGACTCCCAGTCGGCTTCGGCGGAGGTCTTCGACTGGGCGGCGGCCATGTCCAGCAACAGGTGGTAGTTGTCGACATACAACTGTTCAAACAGATTGCCCGCGATGGGCCTTGGCGCCAGGGTCGGGGGGGCCGGCCTGAGCATGAAACTGCCGAGGGACGCGTCCACATACTGCGGGATATGGGGCTCCACAAAACCGCCATAGTTGTAGGTTTTACGGGCCTCGGGCTCAAGACGCTGGAGCACCAGCGCCTGCAGGTCCGTGTTGATACGCAGGTCGTCGAGCAAGGCGGCTTCGTTGTTGTACGCTTTGAATGTAAAGCGCTCGCTGTAGTTGACCCACAGGATCTGCGGCCCGGCGCCTGACTCCACAGGCCCAATGATGTAGAGCCCCCTGGCCCGATCAGGATCCGCTTCGGGCTCGGCTACCAGCTCAAATGGCCGGACGATGATCGGCATTCTGTCCAACGTCAGGCGGGCCGCTCCATCTGGCATGTTGATGACCTGCTGTATGTACCGATACGCCATCTCCTGGCCAGGGTCGATCAGTTTTTCCCGCAGGGCCTGTTCCATCACCTGCAGCGAGAGCTGCTCGGAGAATTGTTGTTGGCGCAAGGTCACCCCCGGTTTTCCGGGCGCCAGCTTGTCTTGCAACAAAGCACGGTAATGCGCGCCGATTTCCAGTTGTCGGGTCAGTCGTTTTACATACGTCGCATTCAAGGCCGTCGGCAACGCACTGCCATTAGGGACTCGCAAGGAAATCGCGCCTGCATTGAGCCGGTAAAAACCGTTAAGCGAAAATTGCGTGAGGGTCTGAACAGTGCGCGTCGTCGCCGCTGGCAAAAAAGAGGGCGTGCTACCAACCGGTACCGGGGAAGGCACATAGGTGTCGATCACCACCTCGATCGCATCCGGGTCTGGCGCCTGCCCCGCGAAGTCGAGCTCCAGACGCAGTTTCAGTAACGCGCGGGCGTACTCGGCAAGCGGCGGGATATCATGCAGGTAGTTTTGCTGTTCCTGCCCTGCCCCTGGATAGCGCTGCAACAACCCGGCATAAGCCAACTTGTCTGCCTTCGAGGCGTTTTTCAACCACTGCGGTATTGCCGCCTCAAACGCTTGCAGGCGCGCCATTTCAACCACAGGCTCCAACACCAGCCCTGCCCGACCTTGTACCAGTTCACTGTGGATAAGATTTTCAAAGGCTTGCGCCGACAAGGGGATGGCTTGAGCCGTACGGCAGGCAAAGCCGGCGTCCGCCAGCACCTTGGCAATAGCCCGTAGCTGGGTCTCTCTGACAAAGTCGTGTTCAACACGTTCGAATTGAAGCCCGCCAATTTTCCCGTTAGCGGTGCTGTCCAGCCAGGCCGTAACCTGCGGCTGCGTGCCCGTGCTGACATGGCTCAGCAGTTCCCAGCGCCGTGCCTTGTCCGCCAGGCGGGCTTGCAGTTGGGTGGTGCACTCGCCCACCGACGCAAAGCCTTCGAACCCCGAACCCGGGCTCCAGAATATGGCCCGGCCGGCAGTTGCAGGCTGCTGACCACCGCACTCGGTGAACAACAGACAGTTGACGATATCCAGCCCGGCCTGTGCGCCATTGATTGATAGTGCAATGGCAAACACATCGGGAACAAACCCTGCCAATGCTGGACGCCGGGTGCTCACCGGCTGGCTCAGCACCGCGCCCAGCACCGCCAGGTCCGCCGCTGAAAGCCGGTTGCCCGATTGCATCAGCTGCAATTCGGCCCGTAGCATCGCCAACCTCAGGGTACACAGCCTGTCGATCAACGTATCGGCCCTCGGCGGTGGGGCCGGAGTATAGAAAAACGCACGGAGCTGATTGACATACCCCTGGAAAAACCCCGCTGCGGCCTGATCCATGACGTTGATTAATTCACTGCCTGAAAGTGGCTTGGGCGGATTGAGATCCGGGGTATCCAGCAAGTGCAGGCCCGCCTCTATTCTTTCGGGATCACGCGGCAGCGGCTGTAGTCCGGTGACCTGTTGCAACAATGCTTCCATCAGCGACACCGGCTCACGCAAGCCAGCGACCCGTAACCGCATACGGTCGAGCTCCAGCACGTCATGCCCCGCGCGGGCCAGCGCTTTCACCAGCCTTGAATACGCATACGAAAACGGTGCAGGCCATGGCCGCAACAATTCATCAACCTGGGAAGCGATGTTCATTAACTGCATCACCAGCCCCTCGGCCTGCCCGCCGTTGCCAGCAGCCATCGGGCGGACATTGAAGGTTTCGTTCGATGCAGAGCCGGAATTAAATGTGGAAGTGATTGCCTTCATGGGTGATCTCTCTTCGCTTGCGGACAATGCACAACACGCTATCGCGCCCCCGGACGACAACGGCACTACATAGATACCCGGGCACTTTCCGGGGGATCAAACGACAGCGACAGTTGCCGGTTTGAAGTACCCGAGCCAGGTAATCAACAACGTCTGAGAGTCGGCATTCATCAGGATCACCCTCTCGCGAAACACCGGGTCACTGAAAAACCGGTCACGCACCTCTTCGATGTTTTTGCTGCGGGTCTTGTGGATCAAGCTGTGTGCCAGCTTGAAAGGGAGGGGCAGGTAACTGCGCCGGTTGCTGTACTTCTCCTTGAAAAGATCTGCCTTGCGAATTTCGGTGGTCAGTTGACGATAACGGTGATCCTGCATCTGCCTTTTAAGCGTACGTATCTGACCATCCCAGTCACGCTCGGGAACCAGCAACTCTTCGAAGGGATGGCTTACACCCAGATAATTGATATCAATGGTGCCCATGACCAGGTGGCTGAATTCATGGAGCAGAATGGTGGCCGTCGAATGCTTGACCCGGTCGAACTCGCGGCCGTCCACCCCCATCACTGACAGGCTGAAAATCTCGTCGGCCGAGGCGAAGTAACCCTGAGAAAAAAGCACGGTCTTGCGTTTGATCACGCTGCCCAGCGAAGAAACTCGCGCCACTTCTCGCGGGTTGGGCGGTGAGTACAAGCCGTAGCGGCTGGAGTGCTGTGGTGAAAACTCGCTGGATTGCAGTGCCGTCAGCAGTTTGTCGACGATGCGTTTGAGCTTGTCGAGCAAGGGGTCGTCGATCTGGCTCACACTGAACACCCTGGCAAGAAAGCGCCGGGTCTGGGCATTCAGCTGGCTGGCGGACCCGACTGATTGCAGGTGTTCCCTGCAATCAGTCAGATAGCGAATAGCCTGTTCGTGCGCCTCCCGAATCACCTGGGCCTTGCGTGGCTGCAGACGTTCGATGGCAGGCATGCCCAGGACCGTAACTGTGTGCTCCCGGCCAAACGAAATGCTCCCCGATGTACCCGACCGCGTGCCCAGTGCCTGACCACCGCCTGGCAACGGTTCCTTGAGATCGAGTACCCACCGCTGATGGGGGCTGCGTTTGACCAGAGGGCCATCGCGGTCTTCACCAATATGAATACGCCATCGATCCTGCCAGGCTGCGACTTGAAACACCTGCCCGTCCAGAACGATAAAGCGGTGGCCTGACTCGGGGTCAGTAAACAACCCGGAGCCAGTGTCTTCATGCAGACTATCCAACGACACATGATTGGCCGCATAGGGCCGCAAGCTGGCCTGCTGCTCACGGGTCATGGTCTCCAGAGGGGCCTCGAAGGCAGCAACGACGTGAGGTTCCCCGGTTGTGCGCCTCAGTGCGCCATGGCTACCCGCGATCATCAACAACGCCGTGGCAAAATCAAACACAGCCTGCCCCCAGCGATCATCTGCCACGGCCTGAACAGCTGACTGTGCACTGGTCTGGGCCTGCCAGATCATCAAGGGCACACTCAGCTTGCCCGGCAGAATCAGCAAAGCAGTGTCCGCCAGCAGCGACAGCAGATACACAAGGGAAGCCCAGTCCGCCTGCGCTGCGCTGCGGGCCTGGGTACGAGCCAGGGCCAGCCGCACATTGAGGGTATCGACGTACAACCTGTTCAGGCAGTTACCGGTCAACTGACCGGGATCGAGGCTGGCGGGAGGATTGGCCACCTGCGGCGAGCTCAAGGTCGGATCGACATAGCCGATATGCGGCTCGCGAAATCCCCCATATTCATAAATTTTACGAACCCGGGGTTCCAGCCGCTCCAGCACCTCGTCCTGCAAGGCTCCAGAACCGTGCAATCGATGCAGAAAATCGGACTGGCTGCTGTACTCTCGAAGCGCAGGCCCCTTGCCGTAGAGCACATACAACACCTGCGGCCCGCTATCCAGAGCAGCCGGACCAATCAGGTACATGCCCTGCGCCCGGTCGGGATGACGACCGGTTACGGCGCGAAAAGCCAGTGGCCGCACGACCAGCTCGATGCCCTTGAAGCGTTCGCGGGCTTTGGCGTCCGGGCTGTTCAGTACATGCTCAACGAAATCATGGGCCGTCAGGCTCAATGCGCCCTTGATTCGGGCTTGCAGCGCGTCTTCGAGCACCTGCGCAGGCAGCTGCTGACAGAACAAGCCCTGACGCCGTGCAGCCCCCTCATGGCCCGGGGTGAGCTTTTCGACCAGCAGGGCCTGATAGCTTTCGCCAAGATCCAGCGAACGCACCAGCTCACTCACATAGTGGTCATCCAGCCCCGCAGGCAAAGGTTCTTCGCCCAGTGAGCGATAGCTGCGCACGCCAGAGTGCACATTGAAAAAATGACTCAGGGCAAAGTACGTCAGCGATCGCCTCAGCCTGGAGACTGCCGCGCCTCCGGCGATCTCTCCGCCAGCCGGTCCGCTGTATTGCACCACACTGATTTCGACCTTGTCCGGGTCAATTGCCACGCCCGGAAAGTCAGCCCTCAAGCGTGCCAACAACCGCTCGCGGGCATAGTCGAGCAGCTCGGGCACGTCTTGCGAATACCCCTCGCTCCCGGCCTGTTGAATTCGCAGCAGGATCCGACCGTAGGCTTGCTGGTCACTGGCCGCAGCGTGCTTGAGCCAGTCAGGCAAACCCTCACGGAACTGCCATTGGCGGGCGGCGGCGAGCGTTGCGTCAACATTGAACTGCGCCTGCTCCGACCAGTAGCAATCCACCTGGTTGACCAGTTCCGGTGCCGACACCTGCTGCACCACACCTCGCTCCAGCAGGAAGCCGATATCACTGAGGTGTTTTTCTGTCTCCCGGCGCTGGCAGGCTTCAAGCCAGTCGGTGTCGATCACGCTGGCAGTCCATTTCACATCAACGGCGGCCTGCACCCTTTCGCGCTCACGCAAGCTGATACAGCGCAACAGATGCCATTGTTCAATACGATCCCGCAAGCGGGCCTGCAAGGTCTCAAGGCATGATGCCAGTGAATCGAAACATTCCAGGCTCCAGGCTGCCGTCCACAAGACGGCTTGCCCGGAGTTGACGCTGTCAGTGCCACCGCGCCCGGTCATCACAAGGCAGTTGCGCAGCGTGATGCTTGGGCGTCTGCCGGGCAGGGTTAACGCCAGCTCGCAGACATCGGGGATAAACCCGTTGAGCGCCCGTCGTGCAAGGTAAGTCGAATGCTCCAGCACAGCCCTGACAATGGCACTCCCGTTACTGTCCAGGCGCCCGTCCATCTGCCTGACGAATGCCTCGTAACGCAGCGCCGAGCCCCGGAACCGGGCCAGTCGGCTAATCACGGTCGAACCCGCCAATGCGGCCATCCCCATATAGTAAAAACCGTGCAGTTGCTGCATGAATTGCGCAACGAGGCCCACAGAAGCGCGGTCGAGCAAGGCCAGGACGGCTGCGCCATCGGGGTAATGGATCGGCTTGATGTCCGGGCTGTTTTTTTGCACGCCAAGACGTATTCGCGCGCCATCGACCGGGAGCGGACTCCAGCCTGTGACCCGATCCAGCAACGCATCGACCAGCGGGATAACCCGCAACGGCTCCAACTGCTTGCGCAAAGCCGCGGTGCCATAAATACGCAGCACCAGATCCCCGGGGATCAAATGGCTCAAACCAGGCGACGCCAGATGCTGCTTGAGCCGTCGGTGGGCAAAGCCCCTGAGCTCGGGCCGGCCCAGCAGCATCAGGGCTACCTGCCCGTTGAGCACCTGCAGTTTGCTTTGGATCAAAGGTAACGTAGCGCTGTCACCTGCCGTAGCCGCAGCTGTCGCCGGGCCATCAAGCGCCAGCCGGGTACTCCAGCGCCCTTGCTGGTTGGGCTCCGTCAAGCGTGGGTCGAGCAGCGCACGCACATCCAGCCCGTGATCCACCACGGCATTCACATTACAGTCCTTGCCACGTATGGCACCGAGCAGAAAGGTAAAATCCCGCGCCTGCTTGTCGATGATGGAGCGCACACGGTTTTCGAACAGATCACCCTCGATGGTCTCGACACTCAGGACCGGGTCAAGCATAAGGCGCAATACCGGCCGCTGATCCCGTGACACATGACCGAGCAGGTTGTCTCTGTCGCGGGGCTCCTTGAGCCGTGCGAGCACCTGACCCTTGAGCGTCTCGTCATTGTCAAAGCGCTCAAGTGCAGCCTGTTCGCTGAACAAAAACAGCTCGGGAGTGGAGACCGGTACAGACACACTGAACAGCCCGGCCAGTTCTACCCTGGCGCCCCCCTGCCCCAGCAATGACAGCCGGGCGGGCCGCCATTGCCCATGGGCATATCGATCATCATTCAGGCGCGAGCGCCCCACAGCCAGCAGTGCATCGAACTGCACGGGATCAATCCGCCCCTCGTGACGAGCCTGTAACAACCCATTGAAAAACCGGTCGCCCATAAACTGAACAGCCAGCACCCTCAGGCTCAACCCTTTTATGTCCAGATACCACCAGGCTTCGAGTTGCTGCTGCATCACGGCCTGAATGCCCCCGACAATTTCCCTGACCAACTGGTACATGCGCACATCCAGCGTGGGTGATCGTGCTTGAGCTGCATCGAAGGCTACGGTCGGGCTCAGATACTCGCGGATGTGATTACCCGGCCACTCGCCTTTGCCCAGGTACGCCAGTGCCAGATCCAGAAGGCTCATGCTCGACAACGGTGGCTGGCTGCCATTCGTCGCCATCGCATAGCTGTTGACCTGCAGCGTCTGAGCAGACAGGCCCAACCCCTGGAACTCGTGCTCCAGGGCCAGCGTGAGCTGTGCATTGAGCACCCCGCGCAGGGACGGAAGATCGAGCAGGCGCGCCCTCAACAACTCAAGGTTGTGCAAACGCAGATCCTGCAACGAGCGTGTGCGATGCTCAAATACCAGACCTTCAATCAAGCACCGCCTGATCCTCAGGGAGCGCAGTTTTTTCAGGTCTTCACGCACCTCGATCGGCATAAAGCGCAGCAAAGTGTCACGTACCAGCGGGTCGGCCAGACGCCGCTTGAGGGTTGTGCGCAGCGCGGTTGAATTGGCGATGCGCTCCAATCCACCGAGAGGGGAATACAGGAATGCGCCCGGCGGGTTGCTGTCTGCCCGGGTTACGATGAAATGGCCGGCAAGATCGGCGGCCGGGCCGTTGTCCGCGCCAAGCTCAAGGGCATAGACATGCTGCGGTTGCACCGCAATGACCTGCTGCAGATAGATAAACTCTTGCGCCGTGAGTTGCCCCGCAGCATCGAGCCGCACCAGGTTGTCCAGATACCCTGTTTGCATGGCGGCGAGCCAGTCATCCGGCTCAAGCTGATCATCTGTCACTGGCGACTGCCTCAGAACCCACGGAAGGCAAATCTTGGCCCGAATCTCCGGTACAACGGCATTAACCGGCTACCACCTGTAAAGATGAACTCTGGTGCAGTGCAAGGCGCGTTATCATGCGCACCTGTATCCGCAGGGCCTTCGCCCGGTAGCGGAGGAACAACCCGGCGTTTATCAAGAGGATCGGCATGTCGCCCTGGCTAACAGTTGTGGGAATCGGTGAGGACGGCTTTGCCGGGCTGGGCAAAAATGCGCGCCGCGCCTTGTTGGGCGCGACCCGCGTAATCGGCAGCCAGCGCCAGCTCGACCTGCTGCCCGCCTGCATTCGCGCCGAGCGCCAGACCTGGCCGAGCCCGTTTTCACTGGCCCCAGTGCTGGCCCTGCGCAACACGCCGACCTGCGTACTGGCCAGCGGCGACCCCATGCTGTTTGGTGTCGGCGCCAGCCTGGCGCGACGGGTAGCGCGGGATGAAATGCAGGTGCTGCCAGCGCCATCGTCCTTTTCCCTGGCCGCAGCACGCATGGGCTGGGCCCTGCAGGACGTAGTCACGCTGTCGGTAGTGGCACGCCCCTTCGTCGCCCTCAATGCCCACCTGCACAGCGGTGTACGTCTGCTGGTACTGAGCAACGATGGCAGCAGCCCGTCCATCATCGCCCGTCTGCTGAGCGCGCAGGGATTTGGTCCCAGCCGCATGACGGTGCTGGAACACCTGGGCGGCCAGGCTGAACGCAGGATCGACACCCGCGCCTGCGACTGGAGTGACCCGCCCGTCGCGGCGCTTAACCTGGTCGCCATCGATTGCCTGGCCGACGCCAGCGCCCGGCCGCTGTCACGTATCGGTGGGCTGCCCGACAGCGCGTTCGAGCATGATGGCCAGTTGACCAAGCGCGATGTGCGCGCCGTAACCCTCGCCCGCCTCGCGCCACTGCCAGGCCAATTGCTGTGGGACGTAGGCGCGGGCAGCGGTTCGATCGGCATCGAGTGGATGCGTACCTGGCCGAGTTGCCGCACCTTGGCGATTGAAGCCGACGAAGGCCGCCAGCAACTGATCGAACGTAACCGCGATACCCTTGGTGTGCCCGGCCTGCAACTGATTCGCGGCAAGGCACCCCAGGCTCTTGACGGTCTGGAGCCCCCGGACGCGATTTTTATCGGTGGCGGCGTAACCCGCGAAGGCGTGCTCGACACCTGCTGGCAGCGACTCAAGCCCGGCGGGCGGCTGGTGGCCAATGCCGTCACCCTGCAAAGCGAAATGCTGCTGATGAGCTGGCGCGAGCGCCACGGCGGCGAACTGACCCGCATCCATATTGCCCAGGCCCAGCCCCTGGGTGAATTCGACACCTGGCGTCAGGCGTTGCCGATTACCCTTCTGGACATGACCAAGCCTCTCGATGCGTGACGAAACTGCCGAACAACCCGCCCCCCTGCGCAGCGGCCTGACCACCGGCAGCTGCGCCACCGCCACCAGCCTGGCCGCTGCCCGCCTGCTGCTGGGCGGCGTGTGTAACGACGCCGTGCAAATCACTTTGCCCAAGGGTAAACAGGTGCAAATGCGCCTGGAGTTCTGCCGTCTGTGGGAAGACGGCGCCGAAGCGGGCACCATCAAGGACGCCGGCGACGATCCCGACGTGACCCACGGCGCACTGCTCTATTCACGGGTGCGCTTGCGACCTGAACCGGGTATTGGCTTTGTTGCCGGGCAAGGTGTCGGCACCGTAACCCGCCCGGGTCTGGTATTGAACGTAGGCGAGCCGGCGATCAACCCGGTGCCACGCAAAATGATCACCGAGCACCTGCAGCAACTGGCAACCGAACTGGGTTACGGCGGTGGCTTTGAAGTGACTGTCAACGTACAGGACGGCGAAGCCCTGGCCCTGAAAACCATGAACCCGCGCCTGGGGATTCTCGGCGGGCTGTCGATCCTGGGCACCAGCGGCATCGTGCGGCCGTTTTCCTGCGCGGCTTATATCGCCTCTATCCACCAGGGCATAGACGTCGCCAAGACCAACGGTTACCTGCATATTGCCGCCTGCACCGGCAATGCCAGCGAAGACACCATGCGCCGGGTCTACAACTTGCCGGAAATCGCCCTGATCGAAATGGGCGACTTTGTCGGCGCAGTGCTCAAGCATCTGCGCAAAGTGCCTGTGGATAAACTGAGCATTTGCGGCGGTTTCGGCAAGATCAGCAAACTGGCCGCCGGGCATATGGACCTGCACAGTCGCCATTCCAGCATCGACCTGCCGCAACTGGCCCAATGGGCAGCGGATATCGGGGCCGACCATCCACTCCAGGAGGCCATCCGCCAGGCCAACACCAGCCAGCAAGCCCTGGCGATGGCCAGTGCGGCCGGTATCGCGTTGGGCGATGCGGTGTGCCAGCACGCTCTGGACTTTGCCCGCAGCGTGGTGCCGGCCCAGGTACAGGTCGAAGTGTTTGCCATCGACCGCCAGGGCGGGATTGTCGGTCACGCCGGAGCCTTTGCATGAAACGTATTTTGTTATTGGGCGGCGTCACCGAGGCGCTGGCCATTGCCCGTACCCTGGGCCCGCAGCATGTCTACAGCCTGGCCGGGGTTGGCCGGGTACCGACGGACCTGACCTGCGAGGTACGGGTGGGCGGATATGGCGGCGCTGAAGGTTTGGCGCAGTACATCCGCGAACAGCGCATCGACATGCTGCTGGACGCCACCCACCCCTACGCGGCGAAAATCAGCCATAACGCGGCCCTCGCTGCTGCTGCCAGTGGCATCCCGTGCTGGGCGCTGCGCCGCCAGGCCTGGGTGGCGCAGACGGGCGATGACTGGCGTGAAGTGGCAGATTGGAGCGAACTGGTCGAAGCGCTCGCCACCTTCCAGCGCCCCTTGTTCACCTTGGGCCGTGAGCCGCTGGAGCACCTGCACGAAATTCCGCCAGAGCAGTTCTGGACCCTGCGCGCCCTCGACGCTTACCCCGGCACTGCACGCTGCGACGTGATTGGCGCACGCGGGCCGTTCCTCATCGATGACGAACGCCTGTTGTTTGCACAACGGCGCATCGACGTATTGATCAGCAAAAACAGCGGCAGCAGCGCCACCGAACCCAAGCTGCAAGTTGCCCGCGAGCGCGCAGTGCCGGTGTTGATCCTCAAGCGGCCGACGCTGGCGCAGGTGGATCGGGAGTTCCGGACGGTCGAGGAGCTGATGGAAGGGTTGGCGCAGGGGAATTATTTGTGAATGTGTAAAAGCTGGCGATGGTGTATCCTTCAGAATACGATCATGCCCCATGATCACTTTCGAACAAACACGCGAATTCGCCAAATGGTTGGGCGCACTTAAAGACAAAACCGGGCAAGCCCGCATTCTTGCTCGCCTGAAAGCAGCCGGTTTGGGTCACTTCGCCGACTGCGAGTGCGTCGGTGGCGGTGTTTACGAAATGCGGATTCACTGCGGGCCCGGTTATCGAGTCTATTACACCCGCAAAGGCGAAGTGTTCTACCTGCTGCTTGTTGGCGGCGATAAAACCACCCAGACACGAGATATAAAACGCGCAAAACAAATGGCACACACACTGGGTAATGAGGACTGACGCATGACCGAGCAACTTACCCGTTTCGATACCGTTGACTACCTGAAGTCCCCGGAGGATATGGCGGCTTACCTGGACGCCTGTTTCGAAGAGGACCCCGGCGACGGCAGTCTGATCCGAGCGGCGCTCAACGATATCGCCCGCGCCCAAGGCATGACTCAAATCGCCCGCGAAGCCGGGCTGGGCCGTGAAAGCCTGTACAAGGCCCTGGGCAGCAAGGGCAACCCCGAGTTCGCGACTATCATCAAAGTGATGAAGGCGCTGGGGCTCAAGCTGCATGCCACAGCAGCCTGAAATTTGCGCGTACTGGCCGATCGCGACACTTCGCCACACCCGCACTTTTTACTTACGCCGAGCATTCAGGCTAAATAGCCCCTTGATCGCTCCACTCACGGAATTCGTCATGTCCCGACAACGGTTTGCATTTGCCTGGATCGCCTGCTTTGCAGTGCTGTTCAACATGCTCGCCATGTCGATGGCCGGGGCGACCCAATCCGTTGAGCGAGGGCCCACCGAGCAGTTCATGTGGAGCAGCTTCTGCTCCTCCACCGGCACCAAGATGGTCGCCGTATCGCTGGGCACTTTCGAGCCCGCCGACAACCAGCATGACGATCATTCCACCATGCAGCATTGCTGGTGCTGCTCGGGCGCCGCGCCGGTGGTGGCGCTGCCCGCGCATATTCCCAAGCTCTACTTTGCCGCCATCGAGCGGGGCCACAGCCTGGTCCCGGATCACCTCAAGCGCCCCACCCCGCGCCAGCAATGGCCGAGCCTCAACCCCCGCGCATCGCCCCTGGTCTGATTCTTCCTCGCAACCCCTTTGCGTTTTGAATCGTTCCGGAGAATTGCCATGTTGAACCTTACCCTGTTCAAGCACGTCGTGATTGCGGCGGCTGTGTTGCTGCCTGCCTGTTTTGCCAGCGCCCACGAATACAAAAGCGGCGACCTCGAAATCGCCCACCCGTGGTCCCAGGAGCTGCCGCCCAATGCGCCCACCGTGGCCGCGTATTTCATCATTCACAACACCGGCAGCACGGCCGATCGGCTGGTCAGTGTCGACACGCCGATTGCCGATAAGGCCGAACTGCACCAGCACATCATGGAAGGCGACTTGATGAAGATGCTGCCCGTGGCCAGCGTTGAAGTGCCGCCCGGCGGCACCGTCACCTTTGCACCCATGGCGTACCACGTGATGATGTTCGGTCTCAAGGACCGCAGCCTGCTGCAGGACGGCAAGCACTTCCCGCTGACCCTGCATTTTGAAAAAGCCGGCGCCGTGCCGGTTGAGGTCAATGTGCAGAAGCAGGCACCTGAAGACAGCATGGAACACATGCACGCCCACTAACGGCCAAGGTTGCTGACCCCCGTGCGCGAACCTCGCGCCAGGCACTCCATGTCGCACATTCGCGGCAGTTGGCTGAGCCTGTTTGCCATGTTGATGATTTTTATCGGCCCGCTGATTTCCCAGGCGATGCCGATGGATCATCACGCCTCCATGCCCATGTCGATGGATATGGGCATGGACATGTCTGCGCACGCCGAACATGAACAGCCTTCAGCCGACCACCATGCCATCTGGGAAAAGTGCGGCTACTGCACACTGCTGTTCAGTTGCCCGGCCTTGCCCGGCACCCCGGGCCTGACCCTCTATAACTCACCAGAACCCCGCAGTTACCTGGCCGCCAATCCCCGACTGGGCCACGCCCGGCAACCGGTCTTCCCCGGCTCCCGCTCCCGCGCGCCTCCCGTATTCCTTTAGCTACCGACACCACAACACATCATCTGGCCGACCTGCATGCACTGTTTCAGACAGTCGCAGGTGCGTGGCCGAGTTGTATTCGTCTGACTATTGGAATGTCTATGTCCCGCTTTACTGCTGCCTCCCGTTTGCCCTTTACCCTCAGCACCCTGTGCTGTGCGATTCTGGCAACCACCGCTGTGTCCGACGAACATGCCGGGCACAGCAATGAGCTGAGCCCGCTGGTGATCACCGCCATCGCCCCCAGCTCACCGCTGACCATCGTCACCAACCCCAAGGACCCGCGCCAGCCCGTGCCTGCCAGTGACGGCGGCGACTACCTCAAGACCATCCCCGGCTTCGCCCTGATCCGCAACGGCGGCACCAACGGCGACCCGGTGCTGCGCGGCATGTTCGGCTCGCGCCTGAATATCCTTACCAACGGCGGCATGATGCTCGGCGCCTGTCCCGGGCGCATGGACGCACCCACCTCCTACATCTCGCCGGAAACCTACGACCAGCTCACGGTGATCAAAGGCCCGCAAACCGTGCTCTGGGGCCCGGGCGCCTCGGCGGGCACCATCCTCTTCGAACGCGAGCCCGAGCATTTCGGCGAACTGGGCACACGGGTCAATGCCAGCCTGCTGGCGGGTTCCAACGGCCGTTTCGACAAAACCATCGACGCCGCCGCCGGTGGCCCGCTGGGCTATGTGCGGGTCATCGGCAACACCGCCCATGCCGATGACTACAAGGACGGCAACGGCGACACCGTGCCGTCGCGTTACGACAAATGGAACGGCGACATTGCCCTGGGCTGGACCCCGGACGCCGACACCCTGCTGGAACTCACCGCCGGCAAGGGCGACGGTGAAGCGCGCTCGGCCGGACGCGGCATGGACGGCAGCCAGTACAAGCGCGAAAGCCTGGGACTGCGCTTTGAAAAGTCCAATATCGGCGACGTTCTCGACAAGATCGAAGCCCAGGTCTACTACAACTACGCCGACCATGTGATGGACAACTACACACTGCGTACCCCGTCGGGCACCGGCATGATGGCAGGGCCGATGGCGTCCAACGTCGACCGCCGCACCCTCGGTGCACGGATCAAGGCCACCTGGCGCTGGGCCGATTACCAGTTGATCAGCGGCATCGATGCGCAGACCAACGAACACCGCAAACGCATGGGCATGGGCATCGATACCTACAAGGACCAGAACTGGAGCAAGGACGCCGATTTCCACAACTACGGCGCCTTTGGCGAGTTGACCTGGTACGCCGCCGAGCGTGACCGGCTGATTACCGGTGCTCGTCTTGACCGCGCATCCGCCAAGGATTACCGCGCCCGACTCGGCTCGGGGATGATGAGCAAGCCCAATCCGACCCTGGACAAGACCCGCGCCGACACCCTGCCCAGCGGTTTTGTGCGTTACGAGCATGACCTGAGCGACAGCCCGACCACCCTGTACGCCGGGCTGGGCCACACTCAGCGCTTCCCCGATTACTGGGAGCTGTTTTCGCCGAGCTCCGGCCCGACCGGTTCGGTGAATGCATTCGACGCCATCAAGCCCGAGAAAACCACGCAGCTCGATGCGGGCCTGCAATACAAGACCGACACCCTGGAGGCCTGGGCCTCGGTGTACGCCGGCGAGATTCGCGACTACATCCTGTTCGACTACGCCAAGGGCTCATCCCAAGCGCAAAACATCAACGCCCGGGTCATGGGCGGCGAGCTGGGCGCGGCGTATCAGTTGACGTCAAACTGGAAAGCCGACGCCACCCTGGCCTACGCCTGGGGCAAGAACACCAGCGATGGCAAGGCTCTGCCGCAAATGCCGCCGCTGGACACCCGCCTGGGCCTGACCTACAGCGAGGACGACTGGAGTGCCGGCGCCCTGTGGCGCGTCGTGGCGCGCCAGGACCGCATAGACCGCAACGCGGGCAATGTGGTCGGCAAGGATTTCGGCAAAAGTGCCGGCTTTGGCGTGTTCTCGTTGAACGGTGCATACCGCATCAACAAAAACCTCAAGGTCAGCGCCGGGGTCGACAACCTGCTGGACAAAAACTACAGCGAGCACCTGAACATGGCGGGCAACGCCGGGTACGGCTACCCGGCCAATGACCCGCGCGCCATCAATGAACCAGGCCGCACGCTGTGGACCAAGGTGGATGTGAGTTTCTGACAAACCGCTAGCCCTCACCCCAACCCTCTCCCGGAGGAAGAGGGAGCTGATTTGCGCCGTGCTTGAACCCGCTGCGGTCAGTCCCCTCTCCCTCTGGGAGAGGGCTAGGGTGAGGGTCTTTGCTGACGACAACAATTTCAACCTTGCGGAGCCGCTCACATGAGCCGACCAACACCGTCTTTCTACAACCTGGCCTGGCGCTGGCATTTCTACGCCGGGTTATTTGTCGCCCCGTTTATGATCCTGCTGGCCCTGACCGGGATCATTTACCTGTTCAAACCCCAGCTTGATCCACTGCTGTACGACCATCTGCTCAACGTCACCCCGGCCCATCACAGCCTCAGCGCCGATGAGCAACTCAGCCGTGTGCAGGCCACTTATCCACAGGGCCATATCAGCCAGTACCTGCCGCCGATCAATCCGCAACGCAGCGGCCAGTTCGTGGTTCACAACGGCGGGCACGAGCTCAATGTGTTTATCAACCCCTACACCGGCCAGGTGCTGGGCGAGCAGGATGCCAAGCTCAACCTGCAAGCCGTGGCGCGCGCCCTGCACGGCGAATTGATGATCGGCACCCTCGGCGACCGGCTGGTGGAACTGGCCGCTGGCTGGGGCGTGGTGCTGGTGGTGTCCGGCCTGTTCCTGTGGTGGCCGCGGGGGCAATCGGCTGCCGGAATTCTATGGCCGCGCCTGAGCAGGCGCGGGCGCGTGCTATGGCGCGACCTTCACGTTGTCACAGGGTTCTGGGGGGCCGCCTTGCTGCTGTTCATGTTGATCAGCGGCATGACCTGGACCGGCTTCTGGGGCAAGCAATATGCCGACCTGTGGAACCGTTTCCCGGTAGCCATGTGGAACGACGTGCCGAAGTCTGATATCGAGGCCGGCAGCCTCAATACCGCCAACCGCCAGACCGTGCCCTGGGCAATGGAAAACACACCGATGCCGGTCTCCGGCGCCCACGCCGAACATATGGCCCACGCCGCGCACACCTCAGGCCCCGCCGCCCCCGGCATCACCCTGCAAGCGGTGGTCGACACCGCCACGGCCCGCCAGGTCGAGGCCGGCTACAGCATCACCCTGCCGACCACCGCTACCGGCGTATTCACCATTGCCGTATTCGCCGACGACCCGCGTAACGACGCCACCCTGCATGTCGATCAATACACCGGCACGGTACTGGCCGACGTGCGTTGGCAGCATTACAGCAATGTCGCCCGCGCCACCGAAATGGGCGTGATGCTGCACGAAGGCAAGTTGTTTGGCCCGCTCAACCAGATCGTGATGCTGCTGGTGTGCCTGATGATCCTGCTCAGTTCCGTAAGCGGCCTGGTGATTTGGTGGAAGCGTCGCCCGCAAGGCGGTTTGGGGGTTCCGCCGCTGCGTCACGACCTGCCGACCTGGAAGGCCGGCGTTGCCATCATGCTCGCTCTGGCTATCGCGTTCCCGCTGGTGGGCGCCTCGTTGATCGCAGTGTGGGGGCTCGACCGGTTATGGCTGATGGTGCGCAAACTACGGCCGGATGAGCGCCTTTCATAACCAGCATGAACCATCCGAGAGGCGCATTGCAGAGCCACCCCTATAATGGCACGCCAATATCATGCGTGAAATAAGTGTTACTGTATAACAAAACCATTTAAGCTCCATCACCCGCCGCCAGGAGGCAGCGGGGACACCCTCTGAAATAAGCGACTCACTGCCCTGATGAACAAGTACTTTTTGTCCAGTCTCTGCCTGCTGGCGCTGAACAGCGCCCAGGCCGATGACGCCGCCCCCTCTCTGATGCTGCCTGCCGCGAGCGTTACCGCGCCTGAAGTCGAGATTGAAAGCATCGACCTCAAGACCGCCACCAGCGCCGGCTCACGCCTGAACCTTACCGGCCTCGAAACGCCTGCCAGCGTTGAAAGCCTGACCGGCGCGCAAATCCGCGCCCGTGGCGACCGCAGCGTGCAGGACGCCGTGACCCGCACGACCGGCATCAGCAACACCGGCACACCGGGTAACGGCGGCTCCGCCTATTCGGCCCGGGGTTTTGTCGGCGAAGGCTCGGTGATGCAGCTCTATGACGGCGTACGCATGTACAGCGGCGCGGGTACCGTGACCTTCCCGGTGGACGACTGGTCGGTGGAACGCATCGACGTGCTGCGCGGCCCGGCCTCGGTGCTGTATGGCGAAGGCGCTACCGGCGCAGTGATTAACGTAATCCCGAAAAAACCCTTCTCCGGTGCCATAGAAAACCATGTCCGTGTGGGCTACGGCTCGTACGACACCCGCCAGCAGGCACTCGACAGCGGCGGCTCGCTGACCGATACCCTGAGCTATCGGTTGAATATCAACCACGTCCAGAGCAATGGCTGGATCGACCACGGCGACTCCGAAAACACCTTTGTCAGCGCCGCTCTGCGCTGGCAGGCCAGCGATGACCTGGCGTTTACCCTGAGCCACGACTATGGCGATCAGGAGCCGCAAAACGATTTCGGCGTACCCCTGATCAATGGCCGGTATCACCAGAGCCTGCGGGACAAGAACTACAACGTGCGCGATGCAAAACTGCATTACAACGACCAGTGGACGCGCCTCAATACTGAATGGCAGATCAACGACGCCCTCAGTGCCAACAACGAGCTGTATTACCTCAAGGCCCAACGCCGCTGGCAGAACGCCGAAAACCACGCCTGGAATGAAAGCCAGCAGACCTTGCTGCGCAGGGGCTACTTCAGCATCAAGCACGAGCAGGAACAGGTCGGCGACCGCCAGACCTTCACCCTCAACCACGACCTGTTCGGCCTTGAAAGCAGAACCCTGGTGGGCGCGGATTACAACCGCATCCACTTCAACCTGCACAGCAACTCGCCGTATAAAGACGTGAATGAAAACGGTCAGCCGATTGACCTGTACCACCCGGATCGTGGCGAATTTGAAAGTGACTCGCCGTACCGCGATCAATACACCACCACCACGCAACAGGTTTCGCTGTTCGCCGAAAACCGCACCGAGCTGAGCGATCAACTGTCGCTGGTCACCGGGGTGCGCCGCGATATCGTGCATCTGGACCGCGATGACTTCGCGGTCAATGGCGACGCCACTCGAACTGACCGCAGCCTGTCGGCCAACAGCTGGAAAGTCGGGTTGGTATACGAACTGACACCGGACATGTCGATCTATGCCCAGCAAGCCACCAGCGTTGATGGCGTGGGCGGCTTGATCAGCCTGAGCGAGAAGCAGCAAAACTTCGAACTGGCCCATGCGCGCCAGACCGAAATCGGCTTCAAGCAGATGTTCTGGGATCAGCGCGGCGAATGGACCCTGGCGGCCTATCACATTGTCAAAAAAGACCTGCTGACCTCCGACCCGAATATCCCGGGCAATACGCTGCAAGTGGGCGAGCAGTCCTCCAGCGGCCTGGAAGCCAGCCTTGACCTGCAACTGCCGCAGCGCTGGGCGTTGCAAGCCAACGCCTCGGTGGTGCGCGCGCAGTACGACAAGTTCGACGATGAAGGCGTATCGCGCAAAGGCAACCGCCCCACCGACGTACCCCGTCGCACCGCCAATCTGTGGTTGAGCAAGGCCATCAACGATGATGTAAGTGCCGGTGCCGGCGTGCGCTATGTCGACTCGCGTTATGCCGACATGGCCAACAACGTCGAGCTGCCGAGCAACACCGTGGTAGACGCCAGCGTGAGCTGGAAAGCGATGCCCAAAACCACCCTGGGTTTGCGTTTGAACAATTTGTTCGACCGCCAGTACGCCGTAACCCAATACAATGGCGGCCAGCAATGGATCATGGGCGAACCGCGTTCGTTTTTCGTGACGGCTGATTACACCTTTTAACCGCTGGCCCTCACCCCAACCCTCTCCCGGAGGGAGAGGGCTAGGGTGAGGGGCTTTTGACTTTAAAGAACAACCGGACTTTTATGACCCGCCTCACCCTCACCCAACTCGCCTGGAGCCCTCTGGGCCACGGCCATTGCCATCACCAGTTCCAGCTGCGTGATGCCAACCTGCATGTCGCTGCAGGTGAGTTTGTGGGGCTGATCGGGCCCAACGGCAGCGGCAAGACCAGCCTGTTGCGCTGCGCCTACCGTTTCAGCAAGCCGCAATCGGGCACTGTCCAGCTCGACCGCCACAATCTCTGGCAGCAATCACCCCGCTGGTGCGCGCAACGCATCGCCGTGGTGTTGCAAGAATTCCCCGACACTTTCGGCCTGACCGTCGATGAAGTGGTCGCCATGGGCCGTACCCCGCACAAAGGCCTGTTCGATGGCGACACCCAAGCTGATCGCCAACTGGCTACAAACGCCCTCGCATCCGTCGGCCTGCAGGGTTTTGAAGACCACGCTTTCGCCACCCTCTCGGGCGGCGAAAAACAACGGGTGATCCTGGCCCGTGCCCTGACCCAGCAACCCGAACTGCTGATCCTCGACGAGCCCACCAATCACCTCGACCCGCGCTATCAGCTGGAGTTGCTGCAACTGGTCAAGCGCCTGAACATCGGCACCCTGGCCAGCATCCACGACCTCAATCTGGCCGCTGCCTTTTGTGACCGGCTGTACGTCATTGACCACGGCAAGATCATCGCCAGCGGCACGCCCCGTGAAGTCTTGACTGTGGAGCTGTTGCGCGACGTGTTTGGCGTGGCGGCCCTGATCGACGACCATCCGCTGTCCGGCTACCCGCGCATAACCTGGATAACCCACGCATGAACCTGATTCGTTTCGCCCTCTGCCTGGGCGCAGTGCTCGCCTCGCCCCTGGCCTTTGCCGAGGCCACGCAGTACCCGCTGACTATCAAGAGTTGCAATCGCGACGTGACCTTCGACCAGGCCCCCAAACACGCGGTCAGCCATGACATCAACATGACCCAGATGATGCTCGCCCTCGGTCTCAAGCCACACATGGCCGGCTACAGCGGGATCAGCGGGTGGAAGGCCGTGACCCCGCAGATGAAAGTGATCCTCGATGGTCTGCCGGAACTGGCGAGCAAATACCCGTCAGTGGAAACCCTGCTCAATGCCAACGTCGATTTCTTCTTCGCCGGCTGGGACTACGGCATGCGCGTGGGCGGCGACCTCACGCCGCAAACCCTGACCCCGCTGGGCATCAATGTGTATGAGCTGACCGAGTCCTGCGCATTTGTGATGAAGCGCCCGCCCGCCAGCATGGAAGACACCTATAACGACCTGCGCAACCTGGGCAGGATCTTCGACGTGCAGGATCGCGCCAGTGCGTTGATCGCCCAGATGCAGGCAAAAATTGCAGACGTCCAAAACACCCTGCCCACCTCGAAGCCCCGGGTTTTCCTGTATGACAGCGGTGAAGACCGGGCCATGACTTCGGGCAAACTGGGTATCCCCCACGCATTGATCGAAGCCGCCGGTGGCAACGATATCCTCAGCGATATCGACGCCAGCTGGACCCGTATCAATTGGGAAACCGTGGTCGAGCGCAACCCCGAAGTCATCGTGATCGTTGATTACAGCGAGGTCACCGCCGAGCAGAAACAACGCTTCCTGGAAACCAACCCGGCGCTGCAATCGGTAGACGCGATCCGTAACAAGCGCTTTATCGTTATCCCTTATGTGCAGGCCACGCCGGGCATCGACAATGTGCTCGCCATCGAAACCCTGGCTAAAGGCTTTCACCCGCAATGATGGCCAGCCGCTACGCCCTGTTGCTGACTGGTCTTGGCGCATTGCTGCTGGTGTCGTGTGTGGTTTCGCTGGGTTTTGGCCCGGCGCGGGTGCCAGTGGACGTGGTGTGGCAGATTCTGCTGCACAAGCTGTTTGGCATCGGCGACGTTAACTGGAGCGCGGGCCAGGAACATATCGTGTGGCTGATCCGCGTGCCGCGCATGTTGCTGGGGGCGCTGGTGGGCGCAGGGCTGGCACTGATCGGCGCGGTGTTGCAGGCCGTGACCCGCAACCCCCTGGCCGACCCGCACCTGCTGGGTGTGACCAGCGGCGCCACGCTGGGTGCGGTGATTGTGGTGCTGCATGTGGGCGAAATCGTCGGGCTGCTGACCCTGCCCATTGCCGCATTTATCGGGGCGCTGTTGAGCATGGCTCTGGTACTGGCCATCGCCAGCCGACACGGCCGGCTCGACAGCGACCGTTTGCTGTTGTGCGGCGTGGCCGTATCCTTTGTGATGATGGCCGTGGCCAATACCCTGCTGTTTCTGGGCGACCACCGGGCCAGTTCCGCGGTGCTGTTCTGGATGCTCGGCGGGCTGGGACTGGCGCGCTGGGAGCTGCTGGCCATCCCCAGCGCCAGCGTGCTGCTGGGGCTGGTTTTGCTGCTGGGTATGGCACGCCCGCTGAATGCCCTGATGGCCGGCGAACAAACCGCCGTGACCCTGGGCTTGAATGCGCGCAATGTGCGCCTGCGGGTATTTTTGATCGCCTCGCTGATGACCGGCGTGCTGGTGGCCATCAGTGGCTCCATTGGTTTTGTCGGGCTGATGATTCCGCATATCGCCCGCCGCCTGGTGGGCGCGGAGCATCGACGTCTGCTGCCGGTATCCGCCTTGCTGGGCAGTGTGTTCCTGGTCTGGGTCGACGTGGCGGCACGCACCCTGATCGCCCCCGAAGACCTGCCCATAGGCGTGGCCACGGCGGCGATTGGCGGGCTGTTTTTTATCGGGTTGATGCGCAAACGCTAACACCGCCTGACAGGGCGGTAGTGAGTCAAACCCGCAAAGCACCAAGGTGAAGCATAACCCCGCACCACGCCTTCCCGGCGGCACCAAACGGGTGCGTCGTCGCGCCCACTCTTCGCGCAAAATACTGTTCCAGAGCCCTTTTCAGGTATAGGCACAGCCTTTGCTAAAGACCTCTCCAGTCATTGAATTCATCACTAAAAATCAGAGACCTGGAGATCGCACCATGAAGCGTCGTAGCTTGATCAAGGCTTTCACCCTGAGCGCCTCCATCGCAGCCATGGGCATGACCTGGACGGTGCAAGCCGCCGAGACCATCAAAGTAGGGATTTTGCATTCGTTGTCCGGAACCATGGCGATCTCCGAAACCTCGCTTAAAGACATGGCCCTGATGACCATTGACGAGATCAACGCCAAGGGCGGTGTCAACGGCAAGATGCTCGAACCCGTAGTGGTCGACCCGGCCTCCAACTGGCCACTGTTTGCCGAAAAGGGCCGTCAGTTGCTGACTCAGGACAAGGTTGCGGTGGTGTTCGGCTGCTGGACATCGGTGTCGCGCAAATCGGTACTGCCGGTGTTTGAAGAACTCAACGGCCTGCTGTTCTACCCGGTGCAATACGAAGGCGAAGAGATGTCGCCCAACGTCTTCTACACCGGCGCGGCGCCGAACCAGCAAGCGATTCCAGCGGTGGAATACCTGATGAGCGAAGACGGCGGCAGCGCCAAACGTTTTGTGCTGCTGGGCACCGACTACGTGTACCCGCGCACCACCAACAAGATCCTGCGCGCATTCCTGCATTCCAAAGGCGTGGCCGACAAGGACATCGAAGAGGTCTACACCCCGTTTGGCCACAGCGACTACCAGACCATCGTGGCCAATATCAAAAAGTTCTCGGCGGGCGGCAAGACAGCGGTGATCTCCACGGTCAACGGTGACTCCAACGTGCCCTTCTATAAAGAGCTGGCCAACCAGGGCCTGAAAGCGACCGACGTGCCGGTGATCGCGTTCTCGGTGGGTGAAGAGGAGCTGCGCGGCATCGACACCAAACCGCTGGTGGGTAACCTGGCGGCGTGGAACTACTTCCAGTCGGTAGAGAACCCGGTCAACGCCAAATTCGTGGCTGACTGGAAAGCCTACGCCAAAAAACACAACCTGCCGGGCGCCGACAAGGCCGTGACCAACGACCCGATGGAAGCTACCTACGTGGGCATTCACATGTGGGCCCAGGCGGCCGAAAAAGCCAAGTCCACCGATGTCGACAAGGTGCGCGAAGCCCTGGCGGGCCAGACCTTTGCCGCGCCTTCGGGCTACACCCTGACGATGGACAAGACCAACCATCACCTGCACAAGCCGGTAATGATCGGCGAGATCCAGCCGGACGGGCAGTTCAGCGTGGTATGGCAGACCGAAGGGCCGATCCGCGCCCAGCCGTGGAGCCCTTACATCCCGGGCAATGACAAGAAGCCGGATTACGCGGTGAAGAGTAACTGAGGCCAGCCTCATCGTTGTGCTTTTGTGGGAGCGGGCTTGCTCGCGATGCAGTCAACACGGTTTGACTGAAAGACCGCGTTGCCTGCATCGCGAGCAAGCCCGCTCCCACAGGTGTGTTGAATTGCTTCTATCTGTGCAAGGCCATAACTATGCCCACTGCCCTTTACCGCGTTATCGTCGCGCTACTGCTGTTGCTGCCCCTGGCCGCCCACGCCGACGACGCCAGCGACTTCGCCGCCGCCACTAACTCACAGCAAGCCACGCTACTCGAAAGCTGGGCGGCACAACCGGCACCCGCCCGTGTAGAGCTGATCAATAGCCTGCAACAAGGCCAGATCAGCGTAGACGGCCAGGTTAAAACCCTGCGCCTGAACAACCGCTTGCGCGGCTTGATCGATACCGCACTGGCCAGCCATCAACTGCTGACAGCCGACCCCAAGCTGCGCTTGAGCGCAGCGCAACAATTGCAGAAATCCGCCAAACCGGTGCAACTCAATTTCCTCGACCAACAACTGGCCGCTGAAAAGGACAGCGATGTGCACAGCGCATTAAGCCTGGCGCTGGCCAATCTGCAATTGGTCGACCCCAACCCTGCCGTGCGTCTGGCCGCCGTGCGCCTGCTGGGCGAAACTGGCGAACCGCTGGCCCGGACCCGCCTCGAAAACCTGCTGCAACCAGGGGTAGAAACCGATGCCAGCGTGCACACCGCCGCCGAAACCAGCCTGGTGCAAATCAAACGCAAGCTGCTGATCGGCGACCTGCTGGGGCAGGCGTTCAGCGGTTTGTCCCTCGGATCGATCCTGCTGCTGGCTGCACTCGGCCTGGCCATCACCTTTGGCCTGCTGGGGGTGATCAATATGGCCCACGGCGAAATGCTGATGCTCGGCGCCTATTCCACCTACTGCGTGCAGTTGCTGTTCCAGCGTTTTGCTCCCGGCGCCATCGAGTTCTACCCGCTGCTGGCCCTGCCCGTGGCGTTCTTCGTTACCGCAGCCGTGGGCATGCTGCTGGAGCGCACCATCATCCGTCACCTCTACGGCCGCCCGCTGGAGACATTGCTTGCCACCTGGGGCATCAGCCTGATTTTGATCCAGCTGGTACGCGTGCTGTTCGGCGCGCAAAACGTCGAAGTGGCCAACCCGGCCTGGCTGTCGGGCGGGCTGCAAGTGCTGCCCAACCTGGTGTTGCCGTATAACCGTCTGGTGATCATCGTCTTCGCCCTGGCCGTGGTGGTACTGACCTGGCTGCTGCTGAACAAGACCCGTTTGGGCCTCAACGTGCGCGCCGTTACCCAGAACCGCAACATGGCTGCCTGCTGCGGTGTACCCACCGGGCGCGTGGACATGCTCGCCTTCGGCCTGGGCTCGGGGATTGCCGGACTTGGCGGCGTGGCCTTGAGCCAGGTCGGCAACGTGGGCCCGGATCTGGGACAGGGCTACATCATCGACTCGTTTCTGGTGGTGGTGCTGGGCGGCGTCGGCCAATTGGCCGGTACTGTGTATGCGGCCTTTGGCCTGGGTATCGCCAACAAGATCCTCGAACCGCAGATCGGTGCCGTGCTGGGCAAAATCCTGATCCTGGGACTGATCATTCTGTTTATCCAGAAGCGTCCGCAGGGGCTCTTCGCGCTTAAAGGACGGGTGATCGACTGATGAATCAGCCTCTGATGGTCACTGCTGCACAAAAGGCCGGACCTGCGGTCACTACACTGGTGGGCGTTCTGGTCCTGCTGGTATTGCTGGCCCTGCCGCTGCTCTCGCTGTTGCCCGCCGACAGCCCGTTGCAGGTCTCGGCCTACACGCTGACGCTGGTGGGCAAGATTCTCTGCTACGCCATTGTCGCCCTGGCCCTGGATCTGGTCTGGGGCTACGCCGGGCTGCTGTCGCTCGGCCATGGCCTGTTCTTCGCCCTGGGCGGTTACGCAATGGGTATGTACCTGATGCGCCAGGCCTCGGGCGACGAGCTGCCGGCCTTTATGACCTTTTTGTCGTGGACCGAGCTGCCATGGTACTGGGTCGGTACCGAGCATTTCTGGTGGGCAATGTGTCTGGTGGTATTGGCCCCCGGCCTGCTGGCCCTGGTGTTCGGCTTTTTCGCCTTTCGCTCGCGGATCAAGGGCGTGTACTTCTCGATCATGACCCAGGCCCTGACCTTCGCCGGAATGCTGCTGTTTTTCCGCAACGAAACCGGCTTTGGCGGCAACAACGGCTTCACCAATTTTCGCAGTATTCTGGGCTTTGGCATCACCGAGCCGGGCACGCGCGCGGCGCTGTTTTTGGCCACCGTGCTGCTGCTGGTGACCAGCCTGTTCCTTGGCTGGCGACTGGCGCGCAGCAAGTTCGGCCGGGTATTGACCGCACTGCGCGACGCGGAAAACCGCCTGATGTTCTGCGGCTACGACCCGCGCGGTTTCAAGCTGTTCGTCTGGGTACTGAGCGCCGTGCTGTGCGGCCTGGCCGGGGCCTTGTATGTGCCCCAGGTGGGCATTATCAACCCGGGTGAAATGTCGCCGACCAACTCCATCGAAGCCGCCGTATGGGTCGCCCTCGGCGGGCGCGGCACCCTGATTGGCCCGCTGCTGGGGGCAGGCGTGGTCAATGGCATGAAAAGCTGGTTTACCGTGGCCTTCCCCGAATACTGGCTGTTCTTTCTCGGGGCGCTGTTTATCGTCGTGACCCTGTACCTGCCAAAAGGCGTGATCGGCCTGCTGAAGAAAAGGGGCGAACAATGAGAATCACACCGACCGCCGAATTCATGCTCGAACCAGTGCTGGACGCTGGCAGCAGTCGCGACGCCATCGGCCTGGGACAAGCCGCCGGGCCGGGCCTGAACACCCGCCACGGCACCCTCCTGACCCTGGAAGACATCAGCGTCAGCTTCGATGGCTTCAAGGCCCTGAACAACCTCAACCTGTATATCGGCGTCGGTGAACTGCGCTGCATCATCGGCCCCAATGGTGCGGGCAAGACCACCATGATGGATGTGATCACCGGCAAGACCCGGCCCAGCGAAGGCCAGGCCTGGTTTGGCGAAACCCTCGACCTGCGCCAGATGAGCGAAGTGCAGATCGCCCAGGCCGGGATTGGCCGCAAGTTCCAGAAGCCCACGGTATTCGAGGCCCTGAGCGTGTTCGAGAACCTGGAGCTGGCGCAGAAGACCGACAAGTCGGTGTGGGCCAGCCTGCGCGCGAAACTGACAGGAGAGCAAAAGGACCGTATCGGCGAAGTGCTGCATACCATCCGCCTGACCGGCTCGGCCCTGCGGCCTGCGGGGCTGTTGTCCCACGGGCAGAAACAGTTTCTGGAAATCGGCATGTTGTTGATGCAGGACCCGCAACTGCTGTTGCTCGACGAGCCGGTGGCGGGCATGACCGATGCCGAAACCGAATTCACCGCCGAGCTGTTCAAGAGTCTGGCGGGCAAACATTCGCTGATGGTGGTGGAGCATGACATGGGCTTTGTCGGCTCGATTGCCGACCACGTCACCGTGCTGCACCAGGGCAGCGTATTGGCCGAAGGCTCGCTGGAGCAGGTGCAGGCGGATGAACGGGTGATCGAAGTCTACCTGGGTCGCTGAAAACTGCCCGCTCCCACAGGGGGCATGGAGAGAACTGAACATGCTTAACGTCGAAAAACTGCACCAATACTACGGCGGCAGTCATATCCTTCGCGGCCTGTCCTTCGAGGTCAAAGTCGGTGAAGTCACCTGCCTGCTCGGCCGTAATGGCGTGGGCAAGACCACCCTGCTCAAATGCCTGATGGGCCTGTTGCCGGTCAAGGAAGGCAGCGTGCAGTGGGAGGGCCAGCCCATCACCACGCTCAAGCCTCATCAGCGGGTCCACGCCGGGATCGCCTATGTGCCCCAGGGCCGGGAGATTTTCGGGCGCCTGACGGTGGAAGAAAACCTGCTGATGGGCCTGTCGCGCTTTCCCGGCGCCGAGGCCAGGGAAGTGCCGGCGTTTATCTACGAACTGTTCCCGGTGCTGCTGCAAATGAAACACCGGCGCGGCGGCGATTTGTCCGGTGGCCAGCAGCAACAGCTGGCCATTGGTCGCGCCCTGGCCAGCCGCCCGCGCCTGTTGATCCTCGACGAACCCACCGAAGGCATCCAGCCCTCGGTGATCAAGGAGATCGGCGCAGTGATCAAAATGCTCGCCGCCCGCGGCGATATGGCGATTTTGCTGGTGGAGCAGTTTTATGACTTTGCCGAGGAGCTCGCCGATCAGTATCTGGTGATGTCGCGAGGTGAAATCGTGCAGCAGGGGCGTGGTGAAAATATGCAAACAGAGGGTGTGCGCGGGCTGGTGACGATTTAATCTGTCCCTCTTTCCTGGTGCTTTTCTTACAAAGAAGTCCTACATATGAACCTGCCGGCCAATACCGCATTGTTCACCCCCAGCTGGCTCGCCGAGCTGGAGCTGGGCTATGGCCGTTTTGGCGACAGCACCCGCCCTACCCTGCGGCGCCACCTCGGCCCGTTGCGGGTGCAAAAGCATTTGTACGCCGAAGGCCCCGAGGTGTGCCAGCACATCATCGTCCACCCGCCGGGGGGGATTGCCGGGGGTGACCAACTGAATATCAGCGCCAGCGTCGGCCCCGATGCCTGGGCGCAATTGACCAGCCCCGGCGCGGCCAAGTGGTATCGCGCGGCGGGCCCGGCTTACCAGACAGTCGAATTGAACGTGGCTGCCGGCGCGACCCTGGAATGGCTACCGCAAGAAACCATCGTGTTCAGCGCAGCCCAGGCCGAACTCACCACCCGTATCGAACTTGCAGGCGATGCACGGCTGTTTTACTGGGACATGGTGGCGTTGGGGCGGCTGGCCAGCGGCGAGCGTTTTGAGCACGGGCATTTTCAGTCACGCCTGGATATCCGCCGCGACGGCCAGTTGCTCTGGCATGAACGCCAGCGCATTGCAGGCGGCGACGGGCTGCTGGATTCGCCCATCGGCCTGGATGGCAACCCGGTGTTTGCCACCTTGCTGGTAACGGGTGAAGTCAGTGCCGAGCTGCTGGAACGCTGCCGCGCGCTGGCCAACCCGGTGCGCGGTGATTTGACTCAATTACCGGGTCTACTGGTAGCGCGCTGCCTGGCCAGTGAAGCCTTGCAGGCGCGCAGCTGGCTGATCGATTTATGGCGCTTGCTGCGCCCGGCATTGCTGGGGCGCGAGGCGTTGGCGCCACGCATCTGGAGTACCTGAAGAGCCCCTCACCCTCTGGGAGAGGGTTAGGGTGAGGGCCAAGGCCCGACTCATTTTTAACTGCCGAACACGGACCCGACCATGGACCTGACTCCACGCGAAAAAGACAAGATGCTGATCTTCACCGCCGGCCTGCTGGCCGAGCGGCGGTTGGCCCGCGGTGTGATTCTCAACTACCCGGAAACCATCGCCTATATCTCCGCAGCCCTGCTCGAAGGTGCCCGCGATGGCCGCACCGTCGCCGAGCTGATGCACTACGGCACCACCCTGCTGACCCGCGACCAGGTGATGGAAGGCATTCCGGAAATGATCCCCGATATCCAGGTCGAAGCCACCTTCCCGGATGGCACCAAGCTGGTCACCGTCCACCAACCCATCGCCTGAGGCCGAGCATGTCTTATGTCATTCGTGATGCAGTCGCGGCGGATCTGCCGGCGATTCGCGATATCTACAACGATGCGGTGCTCAACACCCTGGCCATATGGAACGAAAACACCGTAGACCTGGACAACCGCCAGCAGTGGTTCGACGCACGCCAGGCCCAGGGTTACCCGATTCTGGTGATCGTCGACGACACCAATATAGCCCTGGGCTATGCCTCGTTCGGCGACTGGCGGCCGTTCGAGGGCTTTCGCCATACCGTTGAGCACTCGGTGTATATCCACCCCGAGCAGCGCGGCAAAAAACTCGGGCCACAGTTGCTGGCCGAGTTGATCAAACGCGCCCGTGCCTGTGACAAGCATGTGATGGTCGCCGCCATCGAAGGCGCCAACGCGGCCTCGATCCATGTCCACAGGCAACTGGGCTTTGTCACCAGCGGGCGCATGCCGCAAGTGGGGATCAAGTTCGGCCGCTGGCTAGACCTGACTTTTATGCAACTGATGCTTAACCCCGGCGCCCTGCCGCCCAAGGAGCTCGCACAATGAACGCCGAACAGGTGGTACGCGTGACGGCGCAGAGCTTTGCTCAATACCGCGATGACTTGATTGTGCTGCTGCTCGATGCGGTCGGGCACGGCGCATCGGTGGGTTTCATGAACGACCTGGATCAGCCTCAGGCCAGCCGTTACTTCAACGAAGTTCACGGGCAACTGGAACAAGGCAATCTGCTGCTGTGGGTACTGGTCGAAGACCAGCGCGTGCTGGCCAGCGTGCAACTGGTGCTGTGCCAGAAGGCCAACGGCCTGAACCGTGCCGAGGTGCAAAAACTGCTGGTGCTCAATGAAGTGCGTCGCCGCGGCCTGGGCCAGGTACTGATCCACGCCCTGGAGCAAGGCGCCCGCGAGCAAAAGCGCGGCCTGTTGCACCTGGACACCGAAGCCGGCTCCCCGGCGGAGAACTTCTACAGTGCCCTGGGCTACACCCGCGTGGGCGAGTTGCCCAACTACTGCCAAAGCCCCGACGGCCACTACAGCCCCACGGCCATCTACTTCAAGACCCTGAGTGAGCCGCAATGATCCCGGGCGAATACCGCATTGAGTCGGGCGAGATCGAACTGAACGTCGGCCGCCGCACCCTGGTCCTGAGCGTAGCCAATCGTGGCGACCGCCCGATCCAGGTCGGCTCGCATTATCACTTTTTTGAAACCAACGACGCCCTGATGTTTGACCGTGGCGACAGTCGCGGCATGCGCCTGAACATTCCGGCTGGCACCGCCGTGCGCTTCGAGCCGGGGCAAACCCGTGAAGTGGAACTGGTGGAGCTGGCCGGTCTGCGCCGGGTGTTCGGCTTCGCCGGGCGGGTGATGGGCAATCTGGATTGACCCTCAGGGTCCGAACCAATTTTTAGGAACTCACCATGAAAATCTCCCGTCAGGCTTACGCCGACATGTTCGGCCCCACCGTCGGCGACAAGATCCGCCTGGCCGACACCGAGTTGTGGATTGAGGTCGAGCACGACTTCACCACCTACGGCGAAGAAGTGAAGTTCGGCGGTGGCAAGGTGATTCGTGACGGCATGGGGCAGAGCCAACTGCTCGCCAGTGAAGTGGTCGACACGCTGATCACCAATGCGCTGATTATCGATCACTGGGGCATCGTCAAAGCCGATGTGGGCCTCAAGAACGGGCGCATCCACGCCATCGGCAAGGCCGGCAACCCGGATATCCAGCCCAACGTCACCATCGCCATCGGCGCCAGCACCGAAGTGATCGCCGGCGAAGGCATGATCCTCACCGCAGGCGGCATCGACACCCATATCCACTTTATCTGCCCGCAACAGATCGAAGAAGCGCTCAACAGCGGCGTGACCACCATGATCGGCGGCGGTACCGGCCCGGCCACCGGCACCAATGCCACCACCTGCACTTCGGGGCCGTGGCATATGGCGCGCATGCTTCAGGCCGCCGATTCGTTCCCGATGAACATGGGCTTTACCGGTAAGGGCAACGCCAGCCTGCCGCAACCGCTGATCGAACAGGTCGAAGCCGGAGCCATCGGCCTCAAGCTGCACGAAGACTGGGGCACCACCCCGGCGTCCATCGACAACTGCCTGACCGTTGCCGACCTCTATGACGTGCAAGTGGCGATCCACAGCGACACCCTGAACGAGTCGGGCTTTGTCGAAACCACCCTCGCCGCCTTCAAGGGCCGCACCATCCACACCTATCACACCGAAGGTGCCGGTGGCGGGCATGCGCCGGACATCATCAAGGCTTGCGGCCTGACCAACGTGCTGCCCAGCTCCACCAACCCGACGCGGCCTTTTACGCGCAACACCATCGACGAACACCTCGACATGCTGATGGTCTGCCATCACCTCGACCCGAGCATCGCCGAGGACGTGGCTTTCGCCGAAAGCCGGATCCGCCGCGAGACCATCGCCGCCGAAGACATCCTCCATGACCTGGGCGCGTTCTCGATGATCAGCTCCGACAGCCAGGCCATGGGCCGGGTGGGCGAAGTGATCACGCGCACCTGGCAAACTGCCGACAAGATGAAAAAACAGCGCGGGCCGCTGCCTGAAGATGCACCGGGCAACGATAACTTCCGCGCCAAGCGCTATATCGCCAAATACACCATCAACCCGGCGATCACCCATGGCGTAAGCCATGAAGTGGGCTCGATCGAAGTCGGCAAGTGGGCCGACCTGGTGCTGTGGCGCCCGGCGTTTTTCGGCGTCAAACCGACGTTGATCATCAAGGGCGGGGCCATTGCGGCAAGCCTGATGGGCGATGCCAACGCCTCGATCCCCACGCCGCAACCGGTTCACTATCGCCCGATGTTCGCCAGCTACGGCGGCTCGCGCCACGCCACCTGCCTGACCTTTATCAGCCAGGCCGCGTTTGACGCGGGCGTCCCCGCAGCGCTGGGTTTGCAAAAGCAAATCGCGGTGGTAAAGGGCTGCCGGGATGTGCAGAAAAAGGATCTGATCCACAACGGCTATCTGCCCGCGATCGAAGTCGACCCGCAGACCTATCAGGTCAAGGCCGACGGTGTATTGCTGTGGTGTGAACCGGCCGAGGTCCTGCCGATGGCACAGCGCTACTTCCTGTTCTGACACCCCGTATTTGCAGGGGGATTGGCGGTTGTACTGGAACGCTGCATTTGGCGTTAAGATGCGGCTCCATTTTTTACAACCGCTCTTGCAGCAAGGCGTGTGGCCATGGGCCTATCTGAATTCATCGTGCTCAATGTAGATCGCATCGTCGATGAATGGGAGCAGTTTGCCGAAACCATTACCCCGGCAGCCGAATCCATGAACAGCGTCGCGCTGCGCGACCATGCCAGGGAAATCCTGCTGGCTGCTTCGCGGGACATGAACACCGCGCAAACGGCCAGCGAGCAGCAGGCCAAGGCCGAGGGTGAAGGCCCCGAAACGAGCCCTGCGCTGGATGAAGCAGCTGCCAGCCACGGCGAACTGCGCCATACCGTGGGTTTTGATCTGGTGCAGATGACTTCGGAGTTCCGCCACCTGCGCGCCTGCGTCATCCGTCTGTGGGTCGCCAGCATCCAGGCCCCGGCCCACGAGCACCTGCTCGACATGATCCGCTTCAACGAAGCCATTGACCAGGTCCTGGCCGAGTCCACCGCAGCCTATGCCGAACAGGTCAATCGCTCACGCGACATCTTCCTTGCCATCCTGGGTCATGACCTGCGCGCACCGTTGCAGGCAGTGAGCATGTCCAGTGAAATGCTGGAGCGCAAAACCAGGCTTGACCCTGCGGCGCAGCCTTATCTGCTGGCCATCAGAAACGGCACGCGGCACATGGGCGCGATGGTCAATGACCTGCTGGAGTTTGTGCGCAGCCGTCTGGGCACCAGCCTGCCGATCGAGCCCGAGCCGATGGACCTGGCCCAGGCCTGCCAGGCGGCGCTGGATGAAGCCTGCGCCGGGCAACCGGATTGCGCGCCGGCACTGCAGGTCGAAGGTGATGTGCAAGGGCACTGGGATCCGCGCCGGTTGGGGCAACTGCTGCAAAACCTGATCGGCAATGCCCTGCAGCACGGTGCGCGCCGGGGCAAGGTGACATTGCACCTGAGCGAGGACAGCGAAGCGGTGACCTTGCGCGTGCACAACCTGGGCATGCCCATCGCCGAAGACGCCCTGGGCACCCTGTTCGACCCGCTGGTGCGCAGCCCGAGCGAAGACCTGACCCAGCCGGGTACATCCACCAGCCTGGGCCTGGGGTTGTTTATCATCAAGGAAGTGGTGGACGCCCACCAGGGCAGCATCGACGTGACCTCGACCGAAGCCGAGGGCACGACGTTTACGGTGGTGTTGCCCAAAAACGCCTGAGCCCTGGGCAAACGCCATCTGTGGGAGCGGGCTTGCTCGCGATGCAGTCGCCGCGGTCTATCAGGAACACCGCGCCGGGGCCATCGCAGGCAAGCCAGCTCCCACAGAGCCTTTAGGCAGGCTTCATCTATTGCGTCACAAACCGCCCCAACTGCTGCTTCAGGCGCTGATTTTCAGCACGCAACTGCTGCACTTCTTCGAGCAGGTCCAGCGCCAGCGCCACGCCCTCCCATTCCATCTGCAGATCATCACGCAGCTTGGCCGCGCGTCTGGCGATGACCAGTTCGTAGTCTTCAAAGCGCCACACGTCAGGCGTGCGGCCCTGAGGTTCGATAATTCCGTGTTCGACAATCTCTATCACGTAAGTGGCCGGGATATTGGCCTCTTCGCAGAACCTTTCCATGTCCAGCTGAACGATCAGGGTGCTGCTCATGATCAGTTACTCCATTGGGCTCTCGGATCAAATGCTGCTTTGTCGGCAAGTTCTTGCCACAGGGCCTTGGTGGCCTCGTCGCCATGGGTCGGCATGACCACTTTCAGTTGCGCATACAAATCACCACGCTGGCCTTGCTTGTCCACCAGGCCGTGGCCCTTGATGCGCATGCGCTGACCGCTCTGGCTGTCAGGGCGAATGGTCATCATCACCTTGCTGGTCAGGGTCGGTATCGCCACCTTGGTGCCCAGCGCAGCTTCCCACGGCGCCAGAGGAACCGTGATAACCAGGTCATGGCCTTCAACATCGAACTTCGGATGCGGTGCAAAACGGATGATCAGGTACAGATCACCGTTGGCCCCGCCACCCACGCCCGGGCCACCCTGGCCTTTAAGGCGGATGCGCTCACCGTCGGTCACACCGGCCGGGATCTTCACGTTCAGGGTCTTGCTGACCCCGCCTATCTGAAAGCTGATGGGCTTGGACTCACCCGACAGGGTTTCTTCAAGGAAAATCGGCAATTCCATTTCTACATCCTGCCCGCGACGGCCCGCACTGCGGCCTGATTGCCCACCAAAACCGCCACCACGCGAACCGAAGATCGAGCTGAAGAAGTCCGAAAAATCGCCATTGTCTTCGAAACCGCCGCTGGAACGGCCTTGCCAGCCCGGCGGCCCCTGGAACGGCTGGCCATGCTGGCCGTATTTGCGAATTTCGTCGTATTCAGCGCGTTTTTCGGCGCTTTTAAGCGCTTCATACGCCTCGTTGACATCCTTGAACTTGCTCTCGGCATCCTTTTCCTTGCTCACATCCGGGTGATACTTGCGCGCCAGCTTGCGATAGGCGGTCTTGATCGCCTTATCGTCCGCCGTGGGCTCGACACCCAGGATCTTGTAATAGTCTTTGAAGTCCATGTAAGGATCACCATCCGTTATCAATATCGCGCAGCTCAGGTCACCAGAATGCTCCGGTTGCCCGGCCTGTCATTTGACCGGCCTCAAGAACAGCGCTGCCAATGTTTATCGGCAGCCTAAAGACTGCCACGCCAATGACTGGAAGTTTGGGGATCAAGGATAGTCTTTCAAGTGGATTAAAACCTGCGATTTAACGATTAGTCGTGCTTCGATTCTGCGGCGGTCTGACATACACTGCGCGGCCGTTTTTTGACCGGAACACGAAAGACATGAAAAGCGCCTCTCCAGCACGTGCCTGCGGTATCGACTTCGGCACGTCAAACTCCACCGTCGGCTGGCTGCGTCCAGGCGTGGAAACCCTCATTGCGCTGGAGGACGACAAGATCACCCTGCCCTCGGTGGTGTTCTTCAATATGGAAGAACGCCGCCCGGTGTACGGCCGTCTGGCGCTGCATGAGTACCTGGAAGGCTACGAAGGCCGCCTGATGCGCTCGCTCAAAAGCCTGCTGGGTTCCAAGCTGATCAAGCACGACACCAGCGTTCTGGGCACGGCGATGCCGTTCAAGGACTTGCTGGGGCTGTTTATCGCCCAGCTGAAAAAGCGCGCCGAAGCGACCGCCGGTCGTGAATTCGAAGAAGTGGTACTCGGTCGCCCGGTATTTTTCGTCGACGACGACCCCCTGGCCGACCAGGAAGCCGAAAACACCCTGACCGACGTGGCACGCGCCATCGGCTTCAAGGAAGTGTCCTTCCAGTACGAACCGATCGCCGCGGCATTTGACTATGAGTCCACCATCGAGCGCGAAGAGCTGGTGCTGATTGTCGATATCGGTGGTGGTACGTCCGACTTCTCCCTGGTGCGCCTGTCGCCCGAGCGCCGTGGCCTGGACAACCGCCAGGACGATATTCTGGCCACCGGCGGCGTACACGTGGGCGGTACCGATTTCGACAAACAGCTGAGCCTGCAAGGCGTGATGCCATTGTTCGGCTACGGCAGCCGCATGAAAAGCGGCGCCTACATGCCTACCAGCCATCATATGAACCTGGCGACCTGGCACACCATCAACTCCGTGTACTCGCAAAAATCCCAGCTGTCGCTGGGCAGCATGCGTTACGACATTGAGGATACCGGCGGTATCGACCGTCTGTTCAAACTGATCGAGCAGCGTGCCGGACACTGGCTGGCGATGGAAATCGAGCAGACCAAGATCGAACTGACCCACAACGACAGCCGCCATGTGCCGCTGGACCGGGTTGAAGCGGGGTTGAGCGTAAACCTGAGCCGGGCGATGTTTGAAGAGTCCATCGACAACCAGCTGGAACGCATCCGCAACAGCGTGACGCAATTGCTGGGCAATGCCGGCGTGGGTGTCGAGCAGGTGGATACGGTGTTCTTCACCGGTGGTTCAAGCGGGATTCCGGCCTTGCGCCAGAGCGTCGCGGCCATGTTGCCGAATGCGCAGCATGTTGAAGGCAACATCTTCGGCAGCATCGGCAGCGGTCTGGCGATTGAGGCCAAAAAGCGTTACGGCTAAAACCCTCGCCCCAACCCTCTCCGTCCGGGAGAGGGTTGGGGCAAGCCGTTACACCAACCCCACCTGCTTCAACTCACTCTTCAAATACGCATAGTAGATCGGCCCCGCCACCACGCCCGGCAGGCCGAAGGCTGCTTCAAATACCAGCATCGCCAGCAGCAATTCCCACGACTTGGCACTGATTTGCCCGCCGACGATCTTGGCGTTGAGGAAGTATTCCAGCTTGTGGATAACAATCAGATAACCCAGCGCCCCGATCGCCACCCAGATCGATAGCGACAAACCGACGATAGTGATCAGGGTGTTGGAAATCAGGTTGCCAATCACCGGCAGCAAACCCAGCAGGAAGGTCAGCACGATCAGGGTTTTGGTCAGCGGCAGATGCACGCCCAGCAGCGGCAGGACTACAGCCAGAAAGATCCCGGTAAATACCGTGTTGAGCAGCGCGATCTTGATTTGCGCAAAAACGATATTGCGAAAGGCTTGTACCAGCAGGTGCAGACGCTCGAACAGCGCAGCCGACAGCGGCTTGCGGCGGCTGATATCAGGAATGGTCTGCAAGGCCATGATGGCCCCCAGCACCATGCCGATCAGCAGGGTCACGAACATATGCGCGGCGTCTTTGCCCACCAGTTGCAGATCGCTGAGGTGCTTGTTCATCCATTGCCCGATGGCAATCCGGAACTCGGCAGCACTGGCTGGCAGGTAGCTGTCCAGGAACGGCGGCAACTGGCCGCGGGCCCGATCGACTACGGCCATGAATTTATTCAGTGAAGCGCCGGGGTTTTCCGCCTCATGCAACAGAAAACTGATGGCACCGGCAAAGATCAGCGCCAGTACGCTGACAATCACCGTACCCAGCAAAGCCACCGCCAGCCAGCGCGCACGGCGCCCGGCAATCAGACGCTGCAATTGCGGGGTGAGCATATTGACCAGTTCGAACACCAACAAGCCCGCCAGCAGGCTGGGCAACAAACGCAACGGGAAAACCAATAGCAGGCCGCCAGCAATAATGATGTAGCTGGCCAAGACGATGTGACGCTGAGAAAACGATGGCATACAGCCTCAAAACTGACAGCGTGAAAGGACAAGCAGTCTGCCAGCCTTCAGCTGCGAGCACTAGAATTTGTGACTGGCGGGAGGGCATACACCCTGTGGGAGCGGGCTTGCTCGCGAATCAGGCGCTGCGGTATGTCAGTTAAACCGCAGTGAGGCCATCGCGAGCAAGCCCGCTCCCACAGTGCCGATCATTTTTTCTTCAGGCAATCACTCATAAAGGCTTTGCGCGCATCGCCCTTGAGGGCCTGGGTGCCGGCGGTGGCATTGCAGGTTTTCATCTTGTCCTGCTGCGTCGCGGGCTTGGCTTTGAGGCAGGTACTCATAAAGGCTTTGCGCTCATCGCCCTTGAGGGCCTTGGCACTGGCGTCAGCGTTACAGGTGGTCATTTTGTTTTGTTGGGCCGTGGCCGCAAAGCCCTGGGAACACAGGAGCAGACCTATCATCAGCAAAGGAACACGCAGCATCTTCATGGAGTTTTCTCCTTGTTGGCGCGCCAACGGGCAGCGCGATTCCTGAAGTGTAGACAAACTCTGTTACAGCACTCGTGCCTGACGTCGATACTGCTCCGGGGTACATCCGGCCTGGCGCTGGAACATTGCGATAAACGCCGACGAGGTGCTGTAACCCAGGTCGAAGCCCACTTCCTGCACGCTGCGCGCCGATTCCAGCGCCTCAATCGCTGCCAGAAACCGCAGACGCTGACGCCACTCGCCAAAGCTCATGCCCAGTTCCCGCACAAACACCCGCGCCAATGTACGTTCGCTGACATGCACCTGCTGCGCCCACTGGCCCAACGGGCGGTTGTCGCCTGGGCTCTGTTGCAGCGCTTCCAACACCAGCAACAGGCCCGGATGGCTGGCATAAGGCAAGAAGCACTGATGCACCGGTGCCTGGCGCAATTGATCGACCAGCACCCGGGCCAGTCTTATATCGGCTTCGCTTTGCGGGATATTGATATCGCGGCGGGCAAAGTCGCTGAGGATGGCCTTGAGAATATCGCTGATAGCCAGGGTGACCGGGGTGGTCGGCAAATGCTGGCAATGCACGGCATCCAGATACACCGAACGGTAAACAATAGCCTGGGCGTTGTAGGCACTGTGCTCGGTGTTGGGCGGCACCCAGACCGCGTATTGCGGCGGCGACATAAAGCGCCGGCCATCGACTTCAAAGCGCATCACACCGTGGGCCACATAATCCAGTGAGCCCCAGGCATGGGTATGGGGCACGGCATGGCTGTGGGCCTCAATCTCGGCATAGCGAAAGTAAACCGGCGCTGGCAGACCGTCGAACTCGGGGACGTTGATCAGATTCTTGTGCATGCTGTCTGGATACGGGGTGAGGTTGGCTGGATCGCAGTATAGGCTCGCAGACAGACAAGCGGATAATCACCGCTCATTAACCCTGTGGTTGTCACCGATGCAATACGCTTACCCGCTACTGGCCATTTTGATCTGGGCCGGCAATACCGTTATCAACAAGCTTGCGGTGGGAGCGATCTTCCCGTCCGAGATCGGCTTTTATCGCTGGCTGCTGGCTGGCCTGCTGTTTACCCCCTTTATGCTCAAGCCGGTGATGAGCAACTGGCCGATCATCCGCCCCAACCTGGGCAAGATTTTCATCCTCGGCGTGCTCGGCATGGCGGTGTACCAGAGCCTGGCCTACTACGCGGCGGCCCGTACGTCGGCGACCAATATGGGCATTATCCTGTCATTGATGCCGCTGATGGTGCTGAGCATGTCGATTATCAGCCTGGGGCAGCGCCTGACTGCCGGGGCCTTGCTGGGCGCGGTCGTATCGTTTGTCGGGGTACTGGTGGTGGTGTCGAGCGGCAGCCTGGCAGCCTTGCTTGATCATGGCCTCAACCTGGGTGACGCGATGATGCTGGTCGCCACCCTGGCCTATGCGGTTTACAGCACCCTGCTGAAAAAATGGCAACTGCGCCTGCCGCCGCTGCAGATGCTGTATATGCAGGTGCTGGTGGCGATTGTGGTGTTGTTTCCGCTGTATCTGGCCTCACCTAAGGTCGGCCCGACGGTGCATAACATGGGGCTGGTGCTTTATGCCTGTGTGCTGGCGTCGATGATCGCACCGCTGGCCTGGATGAAAGCCGTGGCCAACCTTGGCCCGAGCCGTACCACGCTGTTCTTCAACCTGCTGCCGTTGATTACCGCGCTGATCGCAGCGGTGGTGCTCAAAGAGCAACTACATGCCTATCACCTGATTGGCGGGGCGCTGACCTTGGGCGGAGTGATTCTGTCGGAGCGCTGGACTACGCCGTTGCGGGCGGCGTGATTTAGCCCTCACCCCAGCCCTCTCCCTGCCCGCTTTCGATGTCCGGCTCAAGCCTTCGCAGAGAGAGGGAGTCAACTGGTGGCGTTGCCCGGATCCACTTTTGCCTTTAGTCCCCTCACCCTCTCCCTCCGGGAGAGGGTGAGGGTGAGGGTGAGGGACTTTTGATCTACTTCACCGTCTTCGGCACCTTGCCCTGCTGCATTTGTTGCAGCAGCGGCGCGCACTGGTTGGGTTCGCCACCGCTTGGGGCGACCAACGCCAGTAATCCCGCCGCCGGCCCTGCAATCACACCCAATGCCACCATGCCCGCACCACGCAACAGCAGCGGCACGGCTTGCACACCCGCTGACGGGTTGGCAAAGGTACCGCGTACATACAGCGGTGAACGCAACGAAAACAGACGCAAACCCTTGGACTCTGGAGTGATCTTCAAGTCCAGCTGCTCGGTAGCAAGGTTGATCGTGCCATCGATATAGATAATCGCGTTCTCGGTATCGAACACAAACAATCGGGTACTGGCCAGCCCGTTCTTGATCCCCAGGTCCGCTGCCGCGCAGTTGATCTTCACGTCCTCGTCGCCAAAAATCTTGCCCACTACATAGTTGCCTACGTTCAGGCCGGCAATTTCCATAAGGCTGCGACTGATAGCGCCGTCATTGATGATCATCTTCAGATCACCGTTGGCGGTGCCCAACAACTTGGCCACCGAATTGCCGGTACCGGTAATCGTGGCATCACCATTGAGTTCGCCGAAGCTGGTTTTCATCGGCTCAAAGGTGGGAAACAGTTGCTTGAGTTTAAAGTTGCGCGCGGTCAGCCTGGCGCTGCCTTTCAGGGGCGCAGCACGGCCGTTGAGACGAATCTGCGCATCCAGCTTGCCACCTGCCACGCCAAAACGCAGCGGCTCAAGACTCAGTTCGCCATCATTGAGCACCACATGGGTGTAGAGGTCGGTAAACGGCAGCTCGGCGCTTTGCACGATACGTTTGCCGGTGAGTTCTACGTCTGCGTCCATATCGCGCCAGCGCTCGGTGCGAAACTCTTCCACCGGCAGCACCTTGCCCGCAGGCTGCTTGCTCTCGCTGCCCCGGGCTTTTTGCTGGGTGTTGGAGTCGGCACCGATCAACGGCCCCAGGTCAGCCATCAGCAACTGGTTGGACACCAGCTTGCCGGACAGCTTGGGCCGTGGCTGGCTGGCCACGTATTTCAGATCGCCATGGATATCACTGCTGCCGATTTTGCCGTTGAAATTTTCATAGCTGAAGGTCGCGCCATTGGCATCTCGCAATTTGGCGGTCAAATGGCCGTCGGTGGAGTACGGCGGCGAATCCGGCAAGGTCACGCCGGTCAACGGATAGAGATTGCTCAGGCTGGTACCGGCCAATTTCAGGCGCAGGTCCAGGGCACCCAGATTGAGCGGGTCGGTCAAGGTTCCGGCCAGCTCGACATGGCTGTCGGCAATGCTGACCCGGGCTTGCAACGGGAAAGGCTGAGTCGCGTCCTGCAATGCCAGCAGACCGCCAATTTTACCGCTGCCGTTGAGCTGCTGACCGTGGTACTGGCCTTTGACCTTGAGGGCGAACGCATAGTCCTGCGGTTTGCCGCCCTTCTCCAGGGCCTTTTTCGCGTCTTTTTCGCCGACGATCTCGCTAAACGGGATGGGTTTGCCCAGCGAGTCGATCAGCACGTCCAGTCGGGTTTTCAGGGTCTGGTCATTGAGGGTCACATGCCCCTTGTCGAAGCCGATAGCACCGATGTCCAGCGTCCAGGCTGAAGGCTCGGCATCCGGGTCCTTGGGGTCGAAGGTAAAGGTCCAGTTCGCCCGGCCATCAGCCAGGCGCTCAAGACTGGCGCTGGGCTCTGTCAGATTGATGCGCGGGATATCCACGGTTTGGGTCATCAGCGCCAGCGGCGACAGGCGCAGCTCGACTCTTTTCAGGCTGGCCATTTGCGCATTTTTAGCCCACTCGGGGTTGCCCAGGGTCAGGTCCTGAGCAATCACATGGGGCCACGGCACCCATGCCCGCCAGCCGCCCTGATCCTCTTCGCGCTGCCAGCGCACAGCCAGGTCACCGTTAATAGCAAACGGGCGGTGGAGGATTTCAGACACTTTGCTGTTGATGGTCGGCTTGATGCGATTCCAGTCGAAGGTAGCGAGGATCACCACCAGCACGGCCACCAGCAGAACGAAAATACCGCCTGCCCAGGCAAGGGTCTTACGGGTGCGCGTCATGTCACGGCTCCTTGAATTCCACAGAACGTCCCAGTTACGACGCCATAAATGTACGACTGGCAAAGACGCCGGAAGGTTTAACCCCGGTACGGCTTTCGTATAAAAAATTTCAAAAGCCCCGGGCTAAAGCCTCCCAGCCTGAACAATCAATTTTGTCGATTATCACCATTGGCCGTATGAACTTTGATATCCGGCAGCCAAGCGTAGCATTGCCATCACACCTACTTAGTTGCATTGCTACGGAGCACACACCATGAAACGCCCAGTCCTGTTTGGTCTTTCCCTTTCACTGATGGCCTTCAACGCCTTCGCCATGCCTGCCGATGAAGAGCCGACCCCAATGGCCCAACCAGCATCGAGCTCCTTGAGCCAGCCGCTCAACCCGGTTGCCGAAGACGGCGCACAACGTACCCTGGACCAACAAAACAGCTATGCCGAAGATGGCTACGATCGCACTCCGGGCAGCCAGTTTGTCGCCGAAGGTGGCGCCGATCGTCTGGCAGAACGCAACAAGCATGCGAGCTAAGCCTTTCGCAGGTGTGGGAGCGGGCTTGCTCGCCAATGCATCCCTGCCGCTGATCCGCTAGCCCGCGTAACCTGCATCGCGAGCAAGCCCGCCCCCACACTTTGTGCAGTACACCGTTCGACGTCATCAAAGCCGATTTGCTAGAGTGCGCCGCTGTACTTGTCTGGAATACCAGCCCCGATGCTGCCTCGTGCCGAACAGAAGCAACAAACCCGCCTTGCGCTGATGGATGCTGCCCGCCACTTGATGGAGTCGGGTCGCGGCTTTGGCAGCCTGAGCCTGCGCGAAGTCGCAAAGACCGCTGGCATCGTGCCGACCGGTTTTTATCGCCACTTCAGCGACATGGACCAACTGGGCCTGGCCCTGGTCAGTGAAGTCGGCCAGACCTTTCGTGAAACCATTCGCCTGGTGCGTCACAACGAACTGTTTATGGGCGGTGTGATCAACGCCTCGGTGCGAATTTTTCTCGACGTGGTAGAAGCCAACCGCTCGCAGTTTCTGTTTCTGGCCCGCGAGCAATACGGCGGTTCGCAACCGGTTCGCCAGGCCATTGGCGCCCTGCGCGAAGACATCACTTCGGATCTGGCGGCCGACCTTGGCTCCAAGCCCAAGTTAGCGCACCTGAATCATGCCGGCCTTACCGTGATCGCCGATCTGGTGGTCAAAAGCGTATTTGCCGCCTTGCCCGACGTGATCGACCCGCCTGCAGATTCACTGCCCGATCACCTGCAGCCCCAGGCCAAGATCAGTCAGCAACTGCGCTTTATTTTTATCGGGCTCAAGCACTGGAAAGGCCTGGGCAGTACCGAGTAATCGCAAGCGCACCCCATTGGTGCGCCGATGCGCAGATTGCGCACTTATATAGAACATCTTCATCTTTCTGCACCCTTTTTGGGCCTGCATTTGCAGCCTCCGACCGGGTTGGCAAGCCCCTTGCTGTGGTTGGAGTAATGTCCATTGCAGGAAGCCTTCCGATGCTGGTGATTCATCGCAGAGTCCAGTCCCACCCCGTGTGGAGCGCCGAGTTACACCTGAACTTCGAAGCCCGCAGCAAAAGTCGCCTGCGTTGTTTCAGCAGCAGCGGCGAAGATGTCGGCCTGTTCCTTGACCGTGGCCAGTCACCGCTGGTCGATGGCGAATTTCTGCAGGCTCAGGACGGACGCATCGTGCGCGTCTGTGCCAGCCCCGAAAAACTCCTGCATGTCACCTGCTGCAATGCTTTTGAACTGACCCGCGCCGCTTATCACCTGGGCAACCGCCACGTCGCCCTGCAAGTGGGAGATGGCTGGTTACGCCTGCTTGACGACTACGTGCTCAAGGCCATGCTGGAGCAACTGGGTGCCCATATCGAGGCCATCGAAGCACCGTTTCAGCCCGAACACGGCGCCTATGGCGGTGGCCATCACCACTCCCGTGCGGGCGAAGAGGACTTCAACTACGCCCCGCGGTTGCATCAGTTTGGTGTGCGCTTGTGAACCCGGCCTGGGCGCTCTTGCGCCTGGCCAGCCCGCAGCTGCCCATTGGCGGCTACAGCTATTCCCAGGGGCTGGAAATGGCCGTTGAAAACGGCCGCGTGGCTGACCCGGCCACGGCAGCGCGCTGGATCCGCGATCAATTGCTGCTCAACCTCGCCCGCTTCGAGGCGCCCTTGTTGCTCGCCCACTGTCAGGCCGCAGCGGATCAAGACTGGAACGCTTTGCAGCGTTTGTGTGACGAGCATCGCGCCAGCCGTGAAACCCGCGAACTGCATCAGGAAAGCCGGCAAATGGGGTATTCCCTGCAACAGTTACTCACCGGCTTACCGGAGCTGGACGAGCCCGCACGCGAGTTTCTCGCACAACAGGCCGAGCCCCATCTGGCGCTGGGCTGGGCACTGGCCGCCCGCGCCTGGGGCATCGACCCACAGGACGCATTGGCCGCCTGGCTCTGGAGCTGGCTGGAAAACCAGTTGGCCGTGCTGATGAAAACCCTGCCCCTGGGCCAGCAAGCGGCCCAGCGCATGACCAGCGAACTGTCGGCTGCGTTGCAGCAGGCCCAGCAACACGCCAGTAGCCTCCACTTATCCCACATTGGCAGTGCCGCTTTCGGCCTGTCTTTGGCGAGCATGGCCCACGAGCGCCAGTACAGCCGCCTGTTTCGTTCCTAGGAGAAAGCAATGAACACACAGCCTTTGCGTGTTGGCATCGGTGGCCCGGTAGGCTCCGGCAAAACTGCGCTCACCCTGGCCCTGTGCCTGGCCCTGCGGGAAAAGTACAACCTGGCCGTCGTCACCAACGATATCTACACCCGTGAAGATGCTGACTTTCTGGTGCGCAATGAGGCGCTGGCGCCAGAGCGGATCATTGGTGTAGAAACCGGCGGCTGCCCGCACACAGCGATTCGTGAAGATGCGTCGATCAACCTGGAGGCTGTGGATCAGTTGAACCGACGCTTTCCCGGCCTTGATCTGATTCTGGTGGAATCGGGTGGGGATAACTTGTCGGCCACCTTCAGCCCGGAGCTGTCCGACCTGACCATTTACGTGATCGACGTGTCCGCCGGGGACAAGTTGCCGCGCAAGGGCGGGCCGGGGATCTGCAAATCGGACCTGCTGGTGATCAACAAAATCGACCTTGCGCCGCTGGTGGGCGCATCGCTGGAACTGATGGACAGCGACACCAAGCGCATGCGCGGTGCAAAACCCTTTGTGTTCAGCAACCAGAAGACCGGACATGGCCTGGACACCATCGTGGCGTTTATCGAGCGTCAGGGATTGTTGATCCAATAGCGGTGAAATCATCTGTGGGAGCGAGCCTGCTCGCGATGGCCGCGACGGGGTACATCAGAAAAACGCAGCGATGCCATCGCGAGCAGGCTCGCTCCCACAGAGTTGAGATCATCCGGGGAATCACGGTGTATCATGTCGCGCAATCGCCCCAGCCGTGACGACACCCACCGATGCCTGATGTAGCCAGCTCCGACTTCCCGCTTGAACTGACCGCCCAATTTGCGGCAGTACAGCAGCATTTTCGCCAGGTCATCGTGCCGCTCTGGCAAGGCCCCGGCTGGAATGCCGAACTCGCACTGCCCTTCGAGGCCTTGAGCCCCGCGCACCAGCCGCTGCCACCCCAGCGCTATCGCGCCATGGCTTGCGCACGGCAGCTGTACCTGTTCGCCAGCCTGATCGACGACCCGGCGTTCCCCGGTGCCGCCGAACGCGCTGCTGAACTGTTCCGCTCGCTGCACCTGCATTTTCATGACGCCGAGCACGGTGGCTGGTTCTACAGCATCGGCCCCGATGGCGCGCCGCTGGATCAACGCAAAGACCTCTACACCCACGCCTTTATCATCTTTGCCTGCGCCCATTACTGGGCGAAAGTGCGCGAGCCACAGGTGGCGTCGGCGCTCAATGGCGCACTGGCAGTGGTGGCTGAACGTTTCAATGACGGCAACGGCCTGTATGAAGCCAGCCTGGAGCGGGATTGGTCGCCACTGGGCAGCGGCCCGCTGCAAAACCCGTTGATGCACTTGGCCGAAGCGTTCCTGGCCACTTTGTCGGTACGTGACGATAAGCCAGTGCAGACGGCCTTGCTGGCCCTGGCCGAGGGTATGCAACAGCGCTTTATCGAGCCTGTGCATAACGTCATGCTGGAAAAACCGCTCGGAGCTGTGGATAACTGGTTTGAACCGGGGCATCAATTCGAGTGGTTCTTTTTGCTGGAGTCTTCGCCACTGCTGCGCCAGACGCCGTTGCACGGTTCGCTGGAGCGGGCGTTCGGGTTTGCCGAGCAGGTGGGGGTCGACCCGCAGAGCGGCGCGGTGTGCGGCATGCTGGCCCCTGATGGCAGCCTGCGCGATGGTACCCAGCGTATCTGGGCACAGGCCGAGTACCTGCGCGCCCTGACCTTGCGCCCGAACAGCCAGGCACAGGTGCAGCGTCAATTGCTGGCGCTGCAGCAGAAGTTTCTACATGCCGGTGGCTGGTACGAATGCCGCGATGGCGCGGGCAAGGTCAGCCGCGAGGATATGCCGTCGACCACGCCTTATCATCTGGCCACCTGTTACAGCGGTTTGGCGCAATACCTCGGCTAACACCAACAGCTGTGGGAGCGGGCTTGCTCGCGATGGCATCACCGAAAAAGTCCTGACAAACCGCGCCGCCTGAATCGCGAGCAAGCCCGCTCCCACCACTCAAGGCTGGCTCAGGCAATCCACTTACGATCACCGGTAAAGCTGATGGTCAGCCAGCGCGCACTGTCCGCGGCACCCAGCAGCCCGGAGATCTCTTCGCGCAGTGCATCAAGGGTCTTCACGCTGGTCAGTGGATAACCTGCCGGCAACACGATATGAATCTCTATAAACCGTGCCCGCCCGTGCTTCTGCACATAGGTTTTGTAGCCTTCAAAACCATGCCGCGCCGACATTTCCTCGAGCACATCCCGCACCTTGTCATCCAGCGCGTCCGGGACAATCCCGAGCACATCACGCAAGGCCGGCTTGAGGATCTTGAACGCCGGCGCAAGCATGCTCAGCGCCAGCAAAATCAGGATCGCCGGGTCAACATAAGCGGCCCACTGTGCATAACCCTGCTGCTTCAAGAGCAACGCTGTGACAAAACTTATCAACAGCCCCACCGACAACATGGCATCCACCAGCCAGCTGACATTATCGAACTGGATCAGGGTTGACTTGAGCTTGCGATTTTTGCGCTTTACCCAGAAGTAGTAGGCAAATTCAACAACGGTGAACACCGCCGCATAGACGATCACCAGCCCCAGCTCGATATCGCGCCCGCCATTGATAATGCCGAACACGCCATTGAGAAAGGCGTAGATCGCAATCAACAACAGGAAGCTGCCTTCAATCAGCAGCACCATGGGCTCAAGGTGCCAAAAACCGAACTGGAAACGCTGGTTGCTTTCCTTGGCGATCAGTTGCGCCGTAATCAGCATCAGCACTTTGATAAAAGTCGCGATCAGAGAGAAAAACCCATCGAACATGATGGATTCGGAACCCGAAATAAAACCCGTCACGATGCCGGCAATGGCCACCGCGAACATTAGAACGGTCGATTGCTTGAGCAGTTTCTGCTCACCACGGTTACTCACACAAACTCCTTTTCAGCCCGATTGAATGCGACCCCCTCAGGAGGTCGCAGGTGGGCTGCCAGGGGTGAGTTTACTCCTTGGCGTGGCGCTCGATGGCAAAACCGCTCCAGGACTGCGTGACGGGCATCAGCTCAAGGCGGTTGATGTTGACGTGGGCCGGAGTATTGAGCACCCAGAAAATGGTCTCGGCGATGTCTTCTGGCTGAATCGGTTCGGCGCCCTGATAGGTCGCGTCGTAGCGAGCCTTGTCGCCGCCAAAGCGCACCATCGAGAACTCGCTCTCGCACAGGCCCGGCTCAACGTTGCTGACCCGCACGCCCGTGCCCTGCAAATCGCAGCGCAGGTTCAGGGAGAACTGTTTTACAAACGCCTTGGTACCGCCATACACATGGCTGCCGGGGTAAGGATAACTACCCGCGATGGAACCCAGGTTAACGATCCCGGCACCACGGCCGTAGGCAATCAGTCGTGGCAACAGCAGGCGGGTGGTGTAGAGCAGGCCCTTGATATTGGTGTCGACCATGGTCTCCCAATCGTCGAGATCGCATTTGGGCGCAGGGTCGGTGCCCAGGGCCAGGCCCGCGTTGTTGATAAGCCCACGCAATGTGCTGAACGAAGGTGGCAAACCGGCAATCGCCGCTTCCATCGCGGCACGGTCGCGCACATCCACCACCAGGCCGTGTACTTCGGTTTGCTTGGATAACTCTTCGCACAATGCTTTCAAACGGTCTTCGCGTCGCCCCGTCAACACCAGTTTCCAGCCTGCCTGTGCAAACTTGCGTGCACATGCTTCACCAAATCCGGAAGTCGCGCCCGTAATAAACAGGGTGGAAGTCATCATGTTCTCCTTGGCTGGCGGGCATCGGCCGCCGTTGAATTGGACGTTTAGCAGAATGCCCCGGCTAGCGTTCAGCGGCAACCTGCGGTGTTTTCAAAACAAGTCTGTACAAAAAACAACCAGCACGCGACAAGCCACGACGAACAAGGGCTGGAGCCATATGCGCTCACCTTATCCACAGGCCCGTCCACAGTCTTTGGGGGCAACTCCAAAAAGCGCAAAGCCCCGATCCACAAGGGATAGAGAGCATCGGTAAGACTTTTTTACTTGACCCGGGCACACCCCGCATGCAGACGCCCCAAAAAGGTGCAACCGTGGAAAATCCGCCAGATAGCCAGAGGCCAGTAATTACGCTGCCTGGAGCATTCTTTCCAGAGTTTAACCACAGACTTATCCACAGGTTAGTCATTATTTCCAGACGCTCTTTACACCCGTACAAACCTGTTGACAAATCGGCGCAACGGCTGCGCAAAAGCCGCTGGTCGAAAAATAACCACCCAGCTGGACACCTTGTAAATAAAGGGCTACAGCCAACTACTCCCACGTTACCCACAGCCACCTCCACAGCAAACGGGGACAAGTCAAAATGATGACAAAACAGGTAATTGCAGCGGCTTTATGTCGCGCTTTCACAGCGTTGTAATATTGTTTTCCACAATTTGCGGCGAGGGCGGGCGGGGTGGAATTGTCTGACAAAAAGACATGTGGGAGCGAGCCTGCTCGCGATGGGATCGACGCGGTGATTCAAACAAACCGCAGTGATGCCATCGCGAGCAGGCTCGCTCCCACACAGAGAGATGTGAAATGCCTGTTAATGCCCGCCCAAATAAGCGTTACGCACCTCCTCGTTACTCAGCAGTTCCTTGCCGGTGCCGGTCAGACGGATTTCACCGTTGACCATCACATAGGCCCGGTCCGACAACCGCAGGGCATGGTTGGCGTTCTGCTCCACCAGAAAGATGGTCATGCCAGTGCCTGCCAGCTCCCGCAGCGTGGCAAAAATCTGCTTCACCACAATCGGTGCCAACCCCAGGCTGGGCTCATCCAGCAACAGCAGCTTGGGCCGGCTCATCAGCGCTCGGGCAATGGCGAGCATTTGCTGTTCGCCACCCGACATGGTCATGGCCCGCTGATTGCGCCGCTCCAGGAGCCGGGGGAACAACTCGAACATGCGCTGCATGTCTTCGTCGGCATATTTGTCGCCAATGGGGATGGTGCCCATCAGCAGGTTTTCTTCCACCGACATGTCCGGAAACACGCGACGGCCTTCCGGCGACTGGGCGATACCGTTGGAGGCGATGTAGTGCGAGGACTTGTGGGTAATGTCCACCCCCTGGTAGATAATTTGCCCGCCGCTGGCCCGGGGCTGGCCAAAAATCGACATCAGCAACGTGGATTTACCCGCGCCGTTGGAGCCGATCAGGCTTACCGTTTCGCCCTCCTCAATATGCATCGAGACTTTTTTCAGGGCCTGGATCGGCCCGTAGTGAACGTCCAGTTCCTTGAGCTCGAGGATCGTGCCCGTCATATCAGCTCCTCTTCGTCTGCGCCAAGGTAGGCCGCAATCACTTTGGGGTCGTTGCGGATGGCCTCAGGCCCGCCTTCGGCAATCACGTTGCCGTGGTCGAGCACCACGATGTGATCGGAAATGCTCATGACCATGCCCATGTCGTGCTCGATCAACACCACCGTCAGGTCGTGTTCGTCGCGCAGCAGGCGGATCATCCCGCTCAACGCTTCGGTTTCCTGCGGGTTGAGGCCTGCCGCCGGTTCGTCCAGGCAGATGATTTGCGGCCGCGTACACATGGCCCGGGCAATCTCCAGGCGTCGCTGCTGGCCATAGGACAACTCACCGGCCAGGCGATTGGCACAGTCCACCAGGTCAACCACCTCCAGCCAGTAGAAGGCATGATCCAGCGCATCGCTTTCAGCCTTGCGATAGCCCTTGGTATTGAGGATGCCGGCGAGCATGTTGCGGTTGACCCACATATGCTGGGCCACCAGCAGGTTTTCCAGTACCGACATTTCCTTGAACAGGCGGATATTCTGGAACGTGCGCGCCAGCCCCGAGCGGTTGACCAGATGTGTTCCGCCGAACATTTTGTAATACAGCCGGCTGGCAAACGCCTTGGGCGATACAAAGTCGCTCAGCCTGAACGGCTCCCCCAGTAGCTTGATCACGTTGGTACGAGTACCGCGGGCATTGAGTTCGATCCTGCCGCCGCTGGCTTTGTAAAAGCCGGTCAAACAGTTGAACACTGTAGTTTTACCGGCACCGTTGGGGCCGATCAGGGCAAAGATCGAGTTGCGTTTGACCTTGAGGCTGACATCGCTCAGGGCCTTGATCCCGCCAAAGTGCATCATCAGTTTGTCGACCGAGAGCACCACGTCGTCTTTTGACAATTCGCTCATGGCGCAACCCCCTTGCGTGGCGCAACTCCGACACGGCTGATGCGGATCAGGCCTCGTGGTCGCCAGATCATCATCAACACCATCAACACACCAAACAGCAGCACCCGGTACTCGGCAAAGCTGCGCAACAGTTCAGGAGCCACCGTCAGCACGAATGCGGCGATCACCACGCCCACTGTCGAGCCCATGCCGCCGAGCACCACAATGGCGAGGATCAGCGCCGACTCGAAGAAGGTGAACGAGGAAGGGTTAACAAAACCCTGGTAGCTGGCAAAGAACACCCCGGCCAGGCCAGCCGTGGAGGCACCAATGGTGAACGCCGACAGCTTGACCAGCACATGGTTGAGGCCCATGGAACGGCAGGCAATTTCGTCTTCGCGCAGCGCTTCCCAGGCGCGGCCGATCGGCATGCGGGTCAGGCGGTGCTTGATGTACAACACCAGCAGCACCACCAGAAACAACACGATATAGATAAACAGGAACTTGATATTGGGGTTGTATTCCAGGCCGAAGAACTCATGAAATGGCACCCCGCCATCCTTCGCGCGACGGCCGAACTCCAGACCGAAAAAGGTCGGCGATGGCACCGGCATGCCATTTGGCCCGCCGGTAAACGACAGCCAGTTGTTGAGGATCAGACGGATGATTTCACCAAAGCCCAGGGTCACGATGGCCAGGTAGTCACCGTGCATGCGCAACACCGGAAACCCCAGAATGCATCCCGCCATCGCCGCCGCAATGGCCGCCAGCGGCAGCACCGTCCAGAAACCCAGCCCCAGGTATTGATAGCCCAGCGCCAGACCATAAGCGCCGATGGCATAGAACGCCACATACCCCAGGTCGAGCAACCCCGCCAGGCCAACCACGATATTCAGCCCCAGGCCCAGCAGCACGTAAATCAGCCCAAGGATGACCACGGTCAGAATGTATTTATTGGCGAAAAACGGAAACACGATGGCAATCACGATCAGCAACGGCACGATCCAGCGCAGCCGCGACTTGTAGTCCGGTGCCAGCACATGCACGCCCGAGCCTGTGGACTCAAAGCCCTGCAGGATTTTCAGCCCTTTGGCAGTCTGTAAAAACAGGCTCAGGGCAAAGCGCCCGACCATCACGATAGCCACCAGCCAGCCTACCCGGGCCGGTTGCAGGTTGAAGCTGTAACCGTCGAGCACCACCCCTACGATGGGCCCGAACACAATCAATGAAATCAACCCGGCCAGGATCGAGTCGACTACGCTTTTTTTGATATCAATCGGTTTATTAATGGCTACAGACATACTTACACCTTCGCCACGAGAGGACGACCCAGCAGGCCTTGAGGACGGAAAATCAGAATCAGCACCAGCAGTGAGAAACTGAATACATCCTTGTAATCCGAGTTAATCAACCCGGCAAAAAGCGACTCGGAAATACCCAGGATGATCCCGCCGAGCATGGCCCCCGGCAGTGAACCGATGCCGCCGAGCACCGCTGCGGTGAAGGCCTTGATCCCGATGATGAAACCGGCATAGAAGTCGAACGTGCCGTAGTTCATGGTAATCAGCACACCAGCCAGCGCGGCCATGGCGGCACCGATCACGAACACGTAGGAAATCACCCGGTCGGTATTGATCCCCAGGATCGACGCCATCTTGCGATCCTGCTGGGTGGCGCGGCACATGCGGCCCAGCTTGGTGTACTTGATGATGTAAGTAAGCAGGCCCATGCCCACAAAGGCGGCGAGCAGAATAAAGACTTTGGTGTAGGTCAGCTGTACGAAGCCTGAGCCGATATCGACCCGCCACGCCCCGCTAAGTAACGTCGGTACGCCCTGCTGACGTGAGCCTTGGGCGATTTGCACATAGTTCTGCAGGATAAGGGAGATACCAATGGCGCTAATCAGCGGCGCCAACCGTGTGGAATTGCGCAGCGGCTTGTAGGCCACGCGCTCGATCACCCAGCCATACACGCCCGTGACCACCACCGTAAAAATAAGGGTGCCCAACATCAACAACGGGAAGGATTCGATACCGAAGTATGCCAACAGAGCCAGACTGATCGCCGCGAGGTAAGCAGAGATCATGTACACCTCGCCGTGGGCGAAGTTGATCATGCCGATGATGCCGTAGACCATTGTGTAGCCGATGGCGATCAGGCCGTAGACAGACCCGAGGGTCAGGCCGTTCAGCAGTTGCTGTAGGAAAATACCATCCATAACGCAATCTCACGCACTGGAGCCTTTGCGCAGACGCAAGCCATCCACGCCGTCACAGGACAGCTTGGCTGGCAGGGTGTGCGCGACTCCTGGAAAAGAAGACAGGTGGTGCAGATCCATCCCTACCTGATGCCCGCCGAAGCTGGCATCAGGTAGGTGACTCATCTCACTTCTGTTTTTCCAGTTGGTGATATTTACCGTCTTTGTCCCACTGGTACATAACGTAGTCGGAGACTTTAAGGTCACCTTTGCTGTCCCAGGCTTTCTCACCCATCACGGTTTTAACCGGGTTGGCCTTGAGCCACTTGGCTGCATCTTCACCCTTGTTGGATTTGGCGCCGGCAAAGGCGTCAGCCAGGGCCTGGACCGAAGCATAGGCGTACAGGGTGTAGCCCTCTGGTTCGGTGCCAGCCTTACGGAACTCTTCAACCACCACCTTGCTGTCTGGCAACAGGCGCGGGTCGGCACCGAAGGTCATATAAACGCCGTCAACGTACTGCGGGCCGCCTGCGGTGGTAACCAGTTCGTCGGTGACCACACCATCATCGGACATGAACTTCACATCCTTGAGGCCTTGCTCACGCAGTTGGCGTACCAGCGGGCCGGCTTCCGGGTGCAGGCCACCGAAATACACCACGTCGGCTCCGTTGGAGCGGATTTTGGTCACCACGGCACTGAAGTCTTTTTCGCCCCGGGTCAGGCCTTCGTACAGCACAGGGGTCACGCCGCGCTTGATCAGTTGCGCCTTGGTGGCGTCCGCCAGGCCCTGACCATAGGTGTCCTTGTCGTGCAGAACGGCCACTTTCTTGCCTTTGAGCACATCAACTATGTAATCCGCCGCCACAATGCCCTGCTGGTCATCACGACCACACATGCGGAACATCGCGCTCAGGCCACGCTCGGTCACCGCCGGGTTGGTGGAGCCAGGAGTGATCGCAATCACACCGGCATCGGCGTACACCTCAGACGCCGGAATGGTCGATGAAGAACAGAAGTGCCCTACTACACCGGCCACTTTGTCCTGGTCGACCAAACGGTTGGCGACGGCTACGGCCTGTTTCGGCTCGCAGGCATCGTCCCCGGCCACCAGAACGATCTTCTCGCCGTTGACCCCACCGGCGGCGTTGATCTTGTCTGCCGCTGCCTTGGCACCCTTCATGTACTGTTCGCCAAAAGCTGCGTTGGCGCCAGTCATCGGGCCCGCAACACCAATTTTCAGATCAGCCTGAACAAACGAAGAAACGCCCAATGCAGCTGCTACGGCGAGGGCCAGAAAACCTTTCTTGTAGAACGTCTGCGACATGAGGTGGTGCTCCTGAGGTTTTATTAGATGGCACTTCGACTTCACCTAAAGCGCTGAGCAAGCCGCGTGCCATTGGCTTTTTATTCTTAAAAAAGTCGTTCTATTGTTGTTATATCGACTGTTTCGAGCCCATTTTCATTGGGCGTGCAACCGTCTAAACCGAGGAAGGTAAAACCGCTATGTTTCTACAGGCGCCACCTGCCGCAGCCGGTATTGCAACCAGGTTGCCCCGGGTTGCGCAAACGTCCTGTAACCACTTGCGTCACCGAACTGCACACTCTCGGTGCAGGACTGCTACAGGCCGCACCACTTAAGGCTAGCCGCTGCCAGGCAAAACGTCGGGGCGCCCAGAAAAAAACCGCGTCAGATCACAATTCTTAAACATTGGCCGGCGTGATACAGCGAAAAACCGGCTTCGTATAAACAACTGCGCAACCCCGTGCCAGACAGCGGCCGCATCGGTGCAAAGGGGATTGGCAAGGCCTTGGCATCGCCACTGCACAAATAGTCGGCAAAGGCCTTGCCGACCACGCTGCCTGTGGTTACACCGCGACCGTTATAGCCGGTGACTGCCACCAAACCGGGCGCCGGTTCAAATAAGCGCATCAGATGATCGGGCGTAAATGCGATGCAGCCCGTCCAGGTGCATTCCCATTCCACGCCCTTGAGGTACGGGAAATAATGCTGCTGCACGCGGTCGGCCCAGGCCTTGAGAAACCACGCAGGCTTCTGATTGCCGTTGCCCAGGCTGCCGAGCAGTAAACGGCCGTCGGCATCGCGACGGATACTGCTCAATACCTGGCGGGTGTCCCACGACCCTTGGCCGCCTGGCAAGATTCGCGCTGCGCTGGCGTCGGTCAGAGGTTTGGAGGCGACCTGGTAGTAATAACCGGGGAAAAAGTTACGTCGCAAGTCAGTCCACTCGCCTTCGGTGTAGGCATTGGACGCCAGCACCACCTGCTCTGCACTTACCGCACCGTGGGCCGTTTGCACTGACCAGCGTAGGCCTTGGCGTTCAAGTCCGGTGACCGGGGAATGATCGAACAGCTGCCCGCCCAGATCACAGGCTGCCTTGGCCAGGCCCGAGGTGTAGGCCATAGGGTTGAGGGTGCCGGCGCGACGGTCGAGCAAGGCGGCGGCGATTTTTGTGGTGCCGGTAGCGGCTTCGCAGGCGGCGCCGGTGAGCAGTTCAACCGGGGCGCCACGGCGCTTCCATTGTTCTTCACGGCTGCGCAAATCGGCTTCGCCACGGGCATTATGGGCCATGTGCAGGGTGCCTTCACGGCGCAACTGGCAGTCGATGCGGTATTTGTCGATCAGGCTGAACACCAGTCCCGGGGCGGCACCGAGCATGCGGTTGAGCTGGCTGCCGACAGCCTCGCCGAAACCGGCTTCGATATCGTCGGGCGGTATCCACATCCCGGCATTAACCAATCCTACGTTGCGGCCTGAGCCGCCATGACCGGTGCGATAGGCTTCGAGCACACAGACACTTTTGCCCTGCTCGAGCAAATGGATGGCGGCGGACAAACCGGTGATGCCGGCACCGATCACACACACATCAACGCTCAACTCGCCCTTGAAGGTTGGCGCTTGGGGGCGTTGGGGGGTAAGGGTTTCCCACAGACATTGTTCTTGTAAAGGCATTGCCAAGCTCCAGAAATGAAACCCAACCAAAATCAAAGCCCCTCACCCTGGCCCTCTCCCGGAGGGAGAGGGGACTAAAGGCAAAAGCAGATCAGCTCCCTCTCCCTCCGGCAGAGGGTTGGGGGTGAGGGCTTGCATCACCTCAATCGAACGTAATCCCTTGCGCCAACGGCAATTCCAGTGAGTAGTTGACGGTATTGGTCTGCCGGCGCATATATCCACGCCACGCATCCGAGCCCGATTCGCGACCGCCCCCGGTTTCTTTCTCACCACCAAAGGCACCCCCGATTTCCGCACCGCTGGGCCCGATATTGACGTTGGCAATCCCGCAATCACTGCCAGTGGCCGACATGAATTGCTCGGCCTCGCGTACATCGGTGGTGAAGATGCACGACGACAGCCCCTGCGGCACCGCGTTGTTCAGGCGCAAGGCCTCGGCAAAGTCGCTATAACCGACCACATACAAAATCGGCGCGAAGGTCTCGCTGCACACCACGTCGCTTTGCTCGGGCATTTCCACAATCGCCGGGGCCACGTAGTAAGCGCCAGGGTACTGGCCCGCCAATTGCCGCTCGCCACCAAATACCCGCCCGCCTTCGCTAAGGGCCTGCTCCAGCGCATCACGCATGTTTTCAAAGCTGCTTTTGTCGATCAGCGGCCCCACCAGATTGCCTTCCAGCGGATGACCGATACGCACTTTGGAATAGGCCGCCTTGAGCCGGGTGACAATTTCTTCCTTGACCGAGTCGTGGGCAATCAGCCGGCGCAGGCTGGTGCAGCGCTGCCCGGCAGTACCGACAGCACTGAACAGGATGGCACGCACGGCCATGTCCAGGTCGGCACTCGGCGCCAAAATCATCGCATTGTTGCCGCCCAGCTCCAGAATACTGCGGGCAAAGCGTGCGGCGATTTTAGGTGCCACTTCGCGGCCCATGCGCGTGCTGCCGGTGGCACTGATCAGCGCGACTCGCGGATCGTCAACCAGGGCTTCGCCCGCTTCACGACCACCAATCACCACCTGGGCCAGGTACTTGGGCGCGCCCTCAAACGAGCTCAACACACGATCAAACAAGGCCTGACAGGCCAGCGCCGTCAGCGGGGTTTTTTCCGATGGTTTCCAGATCACCGCGTTGCCGCATACCAGCGCCAACGCGGTATTCCACGCCCACACGGCCACCGGAAAGTTGAATGCGCTGATCACACCCACCACACCCAGCGGGTGCCAGGTTTCACGCATATGGTGGCCGGGTCGCTCCGAGGCGATGGTCAAGCCGTAGAGCTGACGCGACAGGCCAACTGCAAAGTCGCAGATGTCGATCATTTCCTGCACTTCGCCCAACCCTTCCTGGGTGATCTTGCCCGCTTCCCATGACACCAGCTCGCCCAGATCGGCCTTGTACTCACGCAGCAAATCGCCGAACTGGCGCACCAGTTCCCCACGACGCGGGGCAGGCACCTTGCGCCATGCCTCGAAGGCGTGTTCGGCGCGGGTCACGTGCTGCTCGGCCTCGGCAGCCCCTTCCCAGTGCACCGCACCGATCTGGCTACCGTCAATCGGCGTATACACCGGCTGATTGCCCTGCTGGTACAGCGCGGGGTTCACACCAAGACGATCCAGTAATGCAGCAACCATTGAAGGCACTCCTTGAGCTTTAAAAAATGATTCACAGGCCTTTAGTTGTAGCTGGCTGGCATGGCGGCAACAAACGACCTTTAAGCGAGATATCATTCCGAAAATTCATGCTGCACTGGTAACGTTGCCTGACAACAACAATCAGAGGCCTTCTATGCTCAACAAGCGCCATCTACCTTCGATCACGGCGTTGCAGTGTTTTGAAGCGGTGACCCGTCATCTGAGTTTCACCCGTGCGGCCGAAGAGCTGAATCTGACCCAGAGCGCAGTCAGCAAACAGGTCGCGCAGCTCGAAGAGCTGTTGCAGCACTTGCTGTTTCGCCGGGTGCGCCGCCGCTTGCAGCTGACTCCAGCAGGGGATTTGTATCTGGTAGAAGTCCGAAAAATCCTGACCCAGGTCGAGATGTCGACCCATACCCTGCGTTCCTATGGCGGCGAAACAGAAGTGCTACGGGTCTCCACCCCTTCCACTTTTGGCGCCCGCTGGCTGGTGCCGCGCCTCAAGGGTTGGGGCATACGCCATCCGCATATTCATCTGGATCTGTGCAATGAGCAGCAAGGCGACGATTTGCTGCAAGGGCGCAGCGATCTGGCGTTTTACTTCGGCCAGGGCTCACGGCCCGGCACCGAGAGCCTGAAGCTGTTCAGTGAAGAACTGGTCGCCGTATGTTCGCCAGCAAGCTTGCCGGGCACGGCACTGACCGACCCGACCCAACTCACAGGTCTGGTGTTGCTGCAGAACGCTTCGCGGCCACAGGCCTGGCACGAGTGGTTTGAGCATCAGGGGTTTCATACCGATCACAGCTACCATGGGCCGCGCTTCGACACCTTCTACATGTGCATCCGCGCAGCCCAGGTTGGCTGTGGCGTGGCACTGCTGCCGAGGTTCCTGGTGGAAGAGGAATTGGCCGACGGCAAACTGGTCATCGCCTGGCAGCACTTGATGCCGAGCCGCGATGCCTACTACCTGGCCTATCCTGAACATACGGCAGGCGTACCCAAGGTAAAGGCATTCGTGAGCTGGTTCATGGAGCAGCTGGATGCGCGATAACACCTGTGGGAGCGGGCAGAAACAGGCTACGACCACAAAAACCGCTGGCAAAACCGCCTGCAGATATGCGCCACTAGCGCCATTCATTGAAAAAGCTGAACGCCGTGGCTATCAGGCACGGGCAGCATGGAGATTGCCGCTATGAGCGAGAGTGTATTTGCCGATCGCATCGTGCAGAACCTGCTCGACACCGACTTCTACAAATTGACCATGATGCAGGCGGTGCTGCACAACTACCCCAACGTCGAAGTCGAATGGGAATTCCGCTGCCGCAACAGTGAGGATCTGCGCCCATACCTCAACGAAATTCGTCACCAGATCGAACGCCTGTGCGAACTGAGCATGACTCAGGACCAGTTGGGGTTTCTGGAACGCATCACCTTTATGAAGCCCGACTTCATCCGCTTTTTGGGGCTGTTTCGCTTCAATATGCGCTATGTACACACCGGCATCGAAAACGGCGAACTGGTTATCCGCCTGCGCGGGCCGTGGCTGCATGTGATCCTGTTTGAAGTGCCGTTACTGGCGATTGTCAGCGAAGTACGCAACCGTTCGCGCTATGCCGATACCGTGCTGTCACAGGCCCGGGAGCAGCTGTATCGCAAATTTGACTGGCTGCAGGCCAATGCCAGCGCTGAAGAGTTGTCTGAACTGCAAGTCGCCGATTTCGGCACTCGTCGACGGTTTTCGTACCGCGTGCAAGAAGAAGTCGTCAGTGTGCTCAAGCACGACTTCCCCGGGCGCTTTGTCGGCACCAGCAACGTCAACCTGTCCCGCGAGCTGGACATGAAGCCGCTGGGGACCATGGCCCACGAATGGATCATGGCGCACCAGCAACTGGGCCCACGGCTGATCGACAGCCAGAGTGCCGCGCTCGACTGCTGGGTGCGCGAGTACCGCGGCTTGTTGGGCATCGCGCTGACGGACTGCATTACTACCGATGCCTTCCTGAAAGATTTCGATCTGTACTTTGCCAAGCTGTTCGACGGCCTGCGCCACGACTCCGGCGACCCTGTGGTGTGGGCCGAAAAATGCATAGCTCATTACCACAAGCTGGGCATCGACCCCATGAGCAAGACTCTGGTGTTCTCCGACAGCCTGACCCTGCCCCGGGCGCTGGAGATTTTCCGGTCACTGCGCGGCCGGATCAACGTCAGCTTCGGTATCGGGACTAACCTGACCTGCGACATTCCGGGGGTTGAGCCAATGAGCATCGTGCTTAAAATGAACGCCTGCAATGGCTCGCCGGTGGCCAAGATTTCCGATGAACCGGGCAAGACCCATTGCTCCGACCCCAATTTCGCCGCCTATTTACGCCACGTTTTCCAAGTTCCTGAACATTCTCCCAAGGAGTGAATCATGCAGGCCGTACAGCGTCAGATTGCTGCAGACCTCAAGGTCCAGCCGCCGTTCAAAGACACCGCAGCCCTTGAGGCCGAGATTGCCCGGCGTATCACTTTCATTCAGTGCTGCCTGCACAACGCCAGGCTCAAGACCTTGGTACTGGGCATCAGCGGCGGGGTCGACTCCCTGACCGCAGGCCTGATGGCACAACGTGCGGTGCAGCAATTGCGCGAACAGACCGGTGACCAGGCCTATCGCTTTATTGCCGTGCGCCTGCCTTACGGTGTGCAGCATGACGAAGCGGACGCCACGGCGGCGGTCGACTTTATCAACCCGGACGAGCGCCAGACCGTGAACATCGGCCCTGCGGTCAAGGCCCTGGCGGCTGAAGTGACCGCGTTTGAAGGCAAGCCTGCCGCCACCGTGGACTTTGTACTGGGTAACACCAAGGCGCGTATGCGCATGGTGGCGCAATACACTATTGCCGGGGCGACTGGCGGGCTGGTGATCGGCACCGACCATGCGGCGGAAGCGGTGATGGGCTTCTTCACCAAGTTCGGTGATGGTTCCTGCGACCTGGCACCGCTCAGCGGGCTGGTGAAAAATCAGGTGCGGGCCATTGCTCGGCATTTTGGTGCGCCGGAATCGCTGGTGGAGAAAGTCCCGACTGCCGACCTCGAAGACCTGGAGCCCGGCAAACCGGACGAAGCGTCCCACGGCGTGACCTATGCCGAGATCGATGCCTTCTTGCATGGCGAGCCGGTGAGCGAAGAAGCGTTCAATATCATCTGCAAGACGTACGAAAAGACCCACCACAAGCGTGAGATGCCGTTCGCGCCTTGAGCCCGTGCGTACCTCTCCCGGAGGGAGAGGGAGCAGACCGCACGCGGTTTCAAGAACACCATCAATCCGTCCCCTCTCCCTCCGGGAGAGGGCTAGGGTGAGGGGCTTTTTCCTACCCGGAAAAAACGGAATGAACCCCGCAATTTTTTTCGCTTGTGGCCGCAACGGCCAAAGGCTTTGATAGACGTCTATTTCGTCGCCAGAGCCCTGCCCCATGCCTGCTTTCGATGGTTTGTTCTCCCTTGTCGATTCCGTGCTCGGCCAACCGGCCACCGCCTGGTTGCGTGAGCATGTCGAAGTGCCTGAAGGGCTGCTGCGCTTCAACTGGCATGAACAGGCACTGCACCGGGTGTGGCTCGCCGAAGCACTGAACCTGTGCCTGCTGCACAAACTGGTTGAAGCCGTGCCTGAAGGCCGACGCTATGTACAGGAACAGGCACAGCATGGCCGCAAGGTAGTGTTCGACCATGGCGCCCTCCGTACGGTGGACTGGCCTGCCAACGGCGAACTGCCCCGCGGCCGCCAGGCATTTGCCCGTTTGCTGGAGCCACTGGGCTTTACCGATGTGCGAACCTACCCGCTGACCAAGCTGAACATGACCGGCTGGGGCTACCGACAAATGGATCTGCCCGAAGACATCGCCCAGTTCTTTGTCTCGGAACTGCACCCCGGCCGCTTCAGCGAGGCTTTTCAACAGGCCGTCAGCCGCGTGGTCGGTTCCAGCCTTGACCCGCTGCAGGCCCACCACCACAGCATCCTCAAGACCCTGAGCCTCACCCACCACTGCAGCCTGAGCCAGGCGCAGGCCCTGTTGCCAGGGCTGTATCAAGCATTCGGCCGGCAGCATGGCGTGGTACAGGAAACGGACTACCACTGCCTGCTCGCTGAAAGCGCCGAGATGGCCTGGATCGCAACCGAGGGCAACAGCTTCAACCATCTGACCGATCGCGTGCCGGACCTCGAAGCCTGTGTGGCGCAACAACGTGACTTGCAACGGCCCATGAAAGACAGCATCGAAGTGTCCGCCTCGGGGCGGGTGATGCAAACCGCCTATCGCGCCAGCACGGTCAGCCGCGGCCTGGTCGATGCTGCCGGGGTGTACCGCGAGCACGCAGTGCCGGGGTCATTTGTGGAGTTCATCCAACGCAAGATCGACCCTGATACCGGCCGCATCGATCTGAACTTCGACAGCAGCAACGCCCAGGGCATTTTCAAGATGACCGACTCCAGGGCCTGAACGCAAACAGCCCTGACGGCGCAGGGCACGTCAGGGCTGTTAAGGGCTTGGGTGGTGTTATTTAAGAACCACAGCACCTTTCATCATCGAGTTGTGGCCCGGGAAGGTGCAGAAGAATTCATATTCTTCGCCCGCTTTCAGTTTGGCCACATCGAAGGTCACGGAGTCTTTCTCACCGGCGCCAATCACTTTGGTGTGGGCGATGATGCGCTCATCACCGTCCTTGAGATAGTTTTTGTCCAGGCCAGCGGCAATGCCGTCGGTAGAAACTGCCTGCATGTCTGCCTTTTTGCTCAAGACCCAGTTATGACCCATGACGTTTTTCGGCAGATTGCCGGAGTGCGTCAGGTTAACGGTGAAGGTCTTGCAGGATTTGTCGATGACGATCTCTTTGGTGTTGTAAGACATTTGGTCAGTCGAATCGACAGTTACAGCGCACTCAGCCGCCAGCAAATGGCCGCTGGCCAGAGTCAAAAGGGATACCGCAACAACTTTGGCAAACATGGTGTATCTCCAAGGCAGGGTATGGGGAAGCAAAAATCTGTATACAGATTGCCTGAAAATTGTATCGATTCATATGATCTGCGTCATGGTCTATCGCCACAATCGACACAATCCATCCCAGAATGGACTTCAGGCTTATAACCTTAGGCCATCATTTTGAATTTTGGGGGAATAAGTAACTAGATTTAATCCACAACCGGCTTTTGCGTGGGTGTAGAGTCGTATTTTTAGCGCAATGTGCAACCTTGCAAAAACCCAGCTAACGGCTAAGCACTAATACAGGGCAGAATACGCGCCGCTCAACCTCACCTTCGACCCCAAGAGGATCGCCCATGGCCAAACCAAACTATAACTTCGCTAAGCGTCAAAGAGACTTGGCTAAAGAGCAGAAGAAAGAGGAAAAGGCTGCCCGCAAGAAAGCGGCTGCTGAAGGCGGTACTGTTGATACCGAGCTGGACCACGAAGTCGACAGCGAAAGTGAAGACGCCGCAGAAGATACCGGCGCGCCAGAAGACAAAGCTCCAACTGCTTGACCCCCTCGGCCCGGTTATCCACAACCCGGCCCACAGGATCTGTGATCAGGATCAGCAGCCCGCCTGCTGATCCTCGCAGTTAGCCTGAACGCCCTCAGACGCTTCAAACCTCATTCCCTTACTCCGCGACAGCAAACAGCCTACAAACCCGTGGCAGGCCTCTCAGCGCGCAGAAAGCACAACGCCAGCCCTAAGGCTGGCGTTGATTTACTGCAATTTACGCAAAACCGTAGCAGCTGCCGAAGGAACACTGCAACTGTGGGAGCGAGCCTGCTCGCGAAGGTCGTTCGCGAGCAGGCTCGCTCCCACAATAGGGCTTGACCTGCAACAGAGTATCTACAAGGGCAGGCTTAGCGCGGCACTACCGGCTTGCGGGCCGGGCGCTGGCTCTTGCCGCCCTTGGCTGCTTCCTGGCGCTCCTTGGCGGCCTGCTTGTTGCGGGCAAACGCAGCAGCCTTGGCCTGTTCACGCTTGTCCCACGGGTTGCCACCATCACTGGCACGCGGCGGCAGGCCAGTGTGCTGGGTCAGGATCTTGGTGGTCTTCTCACCCGCGACCTTGTGGCTACCGGCAGGCGTCGAGTTTTTGCGACGGGCACTCTGGTAGCTGTCGGTCGCCGGCTGATGCAACGGGATCAACTGGTCCTTGCCCGAACCGATCAGGTCGGCACGGCCCATGCGGGTCAGCGCCTCACGCAGCATCGGCCAGCCTTTCGGGTCGTGATAGCGCAGGAACGCCTTGTGCAGGCGGCGCTGCTCCTCGCTCTTGACGATGGTCACCGAGTCGCTCTTGTACGTGACCTTGCGCAGCGGGTTCTTGCCCGAGTGGTACATCGCGGTGGCGGTAGCCATCGGCGACGGGTAGAACGCCTGCACCTGGTCGGCACGGAAACCGTTGGTCTTGAGCCAGATGGCCAGGTTCATCATGTCTTCGTCTTTAGTGCCGGGGTGAGCGGCAATGAAGTACGGGATCAGGTACTGCTCTTTGCCTGCTTCCTTGGTGTACTTCTCGAACATGCGCTTGAACTTGTCATAGCTGCCAATGCCCGGCTTCATCATCTGGTTGAGCGGACCTTCCTCGGTGTGTTCCGGGGCGATCTTCAGGTAACCACCGACGTGGTGGGTGACCAGTTCCTTCACGTATTCCGGCGACTCGACGGCAAGGTCGTAACGCAGACCGGAAGCGATCAGGATTTTCTTCACGCCCGGCAAGGCACGGGCGCTGCGGTAAAGCTGAATCAGCGACGAGTGGTCGGTGTTCAGGTTCGGGCAGATGCCCGGGAAAACGCAGGACGGCTTGCGGCACGCGGATTCGATTTCTGGCGTTTTGCAGGCGATGCGGTACATGTTCGCGGTCGGGCCGCCAAGGTCGGAAATAACCCCGGTAAAGCCTGGCACCTTGTCGCGGATCTCTTCGATTTCGCGAATGATCGACTCTTCGGAGCGGTTCTGGATGATGCGGCCTTCGTGCTCGGTAATCGAGCAGAAGGTGCAACCACCAAAGCAGCCACGCATGATGTTCACCGAGAAACGGATCATGTCGTAGGCCGGGATTTTTTCCTTGCCGTACGCAGGATGGGGAATACGTGCGTAAGGCATGCCAAACACGTAGTCCATTTCTTCAGTGGTCATCGGGATCGGTGGCGGGTTGAACCATACATCCACTTCGCCGTGCTTTTGCACCAGCGCACGGGCGTTGCCCGGGTTGGTTTCAAGGTGCAGCACGCGGTTGGCGTGGGCATACAGCACCGCATCAGCACGTACTTTCTCGACCGATGGCAGACGGATGACCGTCTTGTCACGGGTCATGCGCGGGCTGGCCAGGATCTGCACGACCTTGGCTTCGTTCGGGTCTTCAACCGGGCCCTTTTCCTGCTCGATGGCGCAGGCCTGGGTGTCCTGGGTGTTGACGTACGGGTTGATGATCTTGTCGATCTTGCCCGGACGGTCAATACGCGTGGAGTCGACTTCATACCAGTCTTTTGGCGTATCGCGACGAATGAACGCGGTGCCGCGCACATCGGTGATGTCTTCGACTTTGTGGCCGTAGGACAGACGCTGGGCTACTTCGACGATGGCGCGCTCGGCGTTGCCGTACAACAGGATATCGGCACAGGCGTCGATCAGGATCGAATTGCGTACACGGTCCTGCCAGTAGTCGTAATGCGCGATACGGCGCAACGAAGCTTCGATACCGCCGAGTACGATCGGTACGTTTTTGTAGGCTTCCTTGCAGCGCTGGCTGTACACCAGACTGGCGCGATCCGGACGTTTGCCTGCCATGCCACCGGGGGTGTAGGCGTCATCGGAACGGATCTTTTTGTCAGCGGTGTAGCGGTTAATCATCGAGTCCATGTTGCCGGCGGCAACGCCGAAGAACAGGTTCGGCTCGCCCAGCTTCATAAAGTCGTCTTTGGACTGCCAGTTCGGCTGGGCAATGATGCCCACACGGAAACCCTGGGACTCCAACAAGCGACCAATGATGGCCATACCAAATGACGGGTGATCGACATAGGCATCACCCGTCACGATGATGATGTCGCATGAATCCCAGCCAAGCTGATCCATCTCCTCCCTGCTCATGGGCAGGAATGGTGCTGGGCCGAAACATTCGGCCCAGTACTTCGGATAGTCAAATAGAGGCTTGGCTGATTGCATGTCGATGACCGGTGTTGAGTGCAAAAAAGGGGGCGCGGCATTTACTAAGAAATTCGCGGGCGCGGAATATAGCACAAAAAATGACCAATTCCGACGGCAATGGTCGGAATTGATTGGCGCAGGCATATTGTCTGTGGGAGCGAGCTTGCTCGCGATTCAGGCGGCGCGATCTATCTGATTGACCGCGTCGATGCTATCGCTGGCAGGCCAGCTCCCACAGAAGCCGGACAGGTTAATCGTCGTCGAAGTTGTAACTGCCTGGCGCCAGGTTTTCGAAGCGCGTGTATTTGCCGATAAACGCCAGGCGCGTGGTGCCGATCGGGCCGTTACGCTGCTTGCCGATGATGATCTCGGCAATGCCCTTGTGCTCGGTCTCGGGGTGGTACACCTCGTCCCGGTACACGAACATGATGACGTCGGCGTCCTGCTCGATGGCTCCGGATTCACGCAAGTCGGAGTTGATCGGGCGCTTGTTGGGCCGCTGCTCCAGGGAACGGTTGAGCTGTGACAGCGCGACTACCGGGCAGTTGAATTCCTTGGCCAGCGCCTTGAGGGAGCGGGAAATCTCGGAGATTTCGTTGGTACGGTTGTCACCGCCGGAACCCGGGATCTGCATCAATTGCAGGTAGTCGATCATGATCAAGCCGATATCGCCGTGCTCACGCACCAGTCGCCGGGTACGGGCGCGCATTTCCGATGGGCTGATGCCCGCGGTATCGTCGATAAACAGTTTACGGTCATTGAGCAGGTTGACCGCCGAAGTCAGGCGCGGCCAATCGTCGTCTTCGAGGCGACCGGCCCGGACCTTGGTCTGGTCGATGCGACCCAGCGATGACAGCATACGCATGATCAGCGATTCACCTGGCATCTCGAGAGAGTAAACCAGTACCGCTTTCTCGCTGCGCAATACGGCGTTTTCAACCAGGTTCATCGCAAAGGTGGTTTTACCCATCGATGGACGACCGGCGACGATAATCAAGTCCGCAGGCTGCAAGCCGCTGGTCATGCCATCGAGGTCGGTGTAACCGGTGGACAGGCCGGTGATGGCGTTGTCGGTGTTGAACAGCGTGTCGATACGGTCGATGGCTTTGGTCAACAGATCATTGACGCTCACCGGGCCACCGGTTTTTGGCCGGGCCTCGGCAATGGCAAAGATCTGGCGCTCGGCCTCATCGAGGATTTCTTCGGCGCTGCGCCCTTCCGGGTTGAATGCACTGTCGGCGATTTCGGTGCTGATACCGATAAGCTGACGCAACGTCGCACGCTGACGCACGATCTGGGCGTAGGCCTTGATGTTGGCGACCGACGGCGTATTTTTTGCCAGTTCACCGAGGTAGCCCAGGCCGCCCACCTGCGAAGTCTGACCTTCCTTGTCCAGTTGCTCGGCAAGGGTCACGACGTCAATCGGGGAGTTCTGATCTGCCAGCTTGGCAATGGCGCGGAAGATCAGGCGGTGGTCATGTCGATAAAAATCACCGTCCGAAACCTGATCCAGCACGCGTTCCCAGGCGTTGTTGTCCAGCATCAAACCACCGAGCACAGCCTGTTCGGCCTCGATGGAATGCGGAGGCACCTTCAGGGCTGCGGTTTGTAGATCGTATTGCTCAGGAGCGGAGATATCGTTCATGGCCACTTGGAATTAGTTTGAAAATCAGGATCTGCAGAAAGACAAAGGGCACGACCTGTAAACAGGATCGTGCCCGATGTTAACCGTCCGGCACACAAGGTGCCAGTCAGTTAAGACTGCTTAAGCAGCTACCACAACAACGCGTACGGTTGCTTCAACTTCGGCGTGCAGGTGCACAGCCACGTCGAATTCGCCAACGTTGCGGATAGTGCCGTTCGGCAGACGAACTTCGCTTTTTGCAACTTCAACGCCGGAGGCGGTCAGTGCATCAGCGATGTCGTGAGTGCCGATCGAGCCGAACAGCTTGCCTTCGTCGCCAGCGGTGGCAGTGATAGTCACTTCCAGCTCAGCCAGTTGGGCAGCGCGTGTTTCAGCCGAAGCTTTTTTGTCTGCAGCAGCTTGTTCCAGCTCAGCACGACGCTCTTCAAACGCAGCCAGGTTGGCAGCGGTTGCAGCGGTAGCTTTGCCGTACGGCAGCAGGTAGTTACGACCGTAACCGGCCTTAACATTTACTTTGTCGCCCAGGTTGCCCAGGTTCGCGACTTTTTCCAGAAGGATCAGTTGCATGTGAAAATCCTCTTAACTTTTAACCTTCACCGTCCGCAGAGTCTTTATCGGTGCCTTTCGGCGCCAGACGTCCGCGAAAATCAATCAGGCTGTCGACAATGGCCAAGACCACGAGCAACGGATAGATCAGCTGCATAAACAGCAACAGCGTGACGTACAACCCCACCAGCCAGAACTTGGCCAGTCGCTTTTGCGCCACCAGCCCATGAATCAGGGCCAGCCCGGCGAAGAACAACGCTACGCTGCACAACGGCGTAAGCATGGCCATTTCGGGACCGAAGTTCGGCCCTACAAGCATGCACGCCAGCAATACGAGCGCTGGTCCCAGCGGTAGGCGGATGCTGCGAAATTCGCTGGCAAAACCACCCGGGTTATACAACAACGCCTGCCAATAACGCCCAAGTATCAGGCTCAGCACGCTGACGACCTGCATCAAAGCTGCAATCAAACCGGTGAGGACGGGTGCAATCAGTGCTCCAAGGCGCGCTCGCTCTACGTCAGATAACTTGTCGTAGAGACCATTGAGGACCTGCGGCAGAAGTTTTTCCAACTCCTGCGCCATCGCACCAATGGGTTCGCGGAAAACCGTACCCAGGACCACGCCATACACCACACCCAACGCTACGCTGACCAGCAGCACGCGATTCCAGGACTGACCGGCGCGTAACATCAACGCCAGCCCCAGAGTTCCCAGCAGCACCATAAGGGTGCGGGGCTCTCCGATAAACCACCAGACCAAGGCCGGCAGTAACGCCCATGAGAGAATGCTCAAGGCATCTCTCGGACCGCGCCGCAGAAGCACCAGGCTACCTGCAGCAGCACTCAACCAGAACAAGAACGGCAATGCCGCACATCCGGCCACGATTAACGTGGCCTGCACACGGCCTCGCATGATGAACTCAGCTAAGGCGCGCATGCTTTCAATCCTTTACTACTTGTCGACTGCCCGGTCTCAGCGGCCGTGGCTGTCGGTGTAGGCCAGCAGGGCCAGGAAGCGGGCGCGCTTGATAGCGGTGGCCAGCTGACGCTGATAACGAGCTTTAGTACCGGTGATACGGCTTGGAACAATTTTGCCGGTCTCGGATACGTAAGCTTTCAGAGTGTTGAGATCCTTGTAATCGATCTCTTTCACTTCTTCTGCGGTGAAGCGGCAGAATTTACGACGACGGAAGAAACGTGCCATGTAATTGGCTCCTCAAAAGGTCCGTGGATTACTCGTCAGCGTTATCGCTGGCGTCGCTGTTATCGCTGTCATCGCCATCGGCGCTGTCAGAATGCTCAGGACGGTCACGACGCTCACGGCGCTCACTGCGGTTCTCTTCAGCCTTGAGCATCTCGGACTGGCCAGTTACGGCTTCGTCGCGACGGATGACCAGGTTACGGATCACAGCATCGTTGTAACGGAAGTTGTCTTCCAGCTCAGCCAGGGCTTTGCCAGTGCACTCAACGTTCAGCATCACGTAGTGAGCCTTGTGAACATTGTTGATTGCGTAGGCCAGTTGACGACGGCCCCAATCTTCCAGACGGTGGATTTTGCCGCCGTCTTCTTCGATCAGCTTGGTGTAACGCTCTACCATGCCGCCGACTTGTTCGCTTTGATCCGGGTGGACCAAAAAGATGATTTCGTAATGACGCATGAATGCTCCTTACGGGTTGTAGCCTGCCGCTAACTAAAAAGCGGTCAGACAAGGAGTGAATGACACTTGTGTGTCTTGCCTAGAGAGGCACATATGCGCCCGCCATGACGGCAAGGGGCGCAATTGTAGAGAAGGGACAACAGAGGCGCAAGGCAATTGGTGATTATTTGAACAATCTTTACTTGTATACGCCACAAACCAATGTGGGAGCGGGCTGGCTCGCGATGGCATCGCTGCGGTCATCCAGAGACACCGCGTGATACGCATCGCGAGCAAGCCCGCTCCCACATTTAACAGCCAGCCAGCTTACTTCTTCTTCGAAGAAGTCTTGGCCTTGGCGCCGCGCTGACGCTGGGCTTCGAACAGGCAAACACCTGTCGCCACCGAAACGTTCAGGCTGCTGACGCTGCCGGCCATCGGCAGCTTGACCAGGTAATCACAGTGCTCACGGGTCAGGCGACGCATGCCCTTGCCTTCTGCACCCATGATCAGGATGGTCGGGCCGGTCAGGTCCTGGTCATAGATACTGACTTCAGCCTCACCGGCCGTACCGACAACCCACAAGCCGCGCTGCTGGAGCCTCTCCAGGGTACGCGCCAGGTTGGTCACGGCAACCAACGGAATAACTTCCGCTGCACCGCAGGCTACTTTTCGTACCGTCGGCGTCAGCGTTGCAGATTTGTCCTTGGGCACGATAACAGCCAGCGCACCGGCAGCATCCGCCGAACGCAGGCAAGCACCCAGGTTGTGGGGATCGGTCACGCCGTCCAGTACCAGCAACAACGGGGCACCTTCAGTGCGATCGAGCAGCTCGTCGAGCATGGCTTCGCCCCAGACCTGGCTCGGACTCACGTCCGCCACCACACCCTGGTGCACGCCTTCGACCCAGACGTCCATTTCACGACGCTCGGCCTGGCCGACAGCCACACGGTTTTCGTTGGCCAGCTCGATCAGCGTTTGTACACGCGGATCACTGCGACCTTCTGCCAGCCATACCTGCTTGACGCGCTTGGGATGGTGACGCAGCAATGCTTCTACGGCATGCACGCCATAGATTTTTTCCAGACTCATGACTTGGCCTTAGGTTTGCGCGCCCCGCCGCTTTTGGCGGCTGGAGCGGTGCCCGATTTTGGCGGGCCTTTACGATGTTTGCTCGGCTTGGAAGGCTTGCCCGCATCTTTTGCAGGCGCCCCCCTACCCGACTTTCCCGGCTCCGATGTCCGACCGCCGCTTTTCGATTCGGCCAGCAGCGCCTGTTTCAGTTCACGGCTTTTGCGCAGCTCGGCGTTTTTTGCCGCAGCATCGCTTGGGCGATAAGCATCATCCGAGGATTTTTTAGCGGGCTTGGCCGGCGCACTGCGACGTGCAGCCGGGGCTGGCTCAACCGGCTTTTCAGTCGGCTTGGTACCGGCCTTGCCTGCATTCCTGGTTTTAGGCGCATCAGCAGTACGATTTTTACGACCAATCGGCGCACTTAGGGTTTTTTCCGCCATTTCGAAGTCAATCTTGCGCTCGTCGAGATCGACGCGCATGACCCGCACTTCAACGGTATCACCCAAGCGGAAGCTGCGACCGGTGCGCTCGCCCGCCAGGCGGTGATGCACAGGGTCGAAGTGGTAGTAGTCGCCCGGCAAGGCAGTTACGTGAACCAGACCTTCAACATAGATATCGGTCAGTTCCACGAACAGGCCAAAACCGGTCACTGCCGTTACCACGCCAGGGAACGACTCGCCTACGCGATCCTTCATGAACTCGCACTTGAGCCAGTTGGTCACATCTCGGGTGGCTTCGTCGGCACGGCGCTCGCTCATGGAGCACTGCTCGCCGAGCTGCTCCAGGATCGCTTCGTCGTACGGATAGATGCGCGCTTTCGGAATGGTCATCGCACCAGCACGGCGAACGTGCGGGGTATCCATCTTGGAATGGATCACGCTGCGGATCGCACGGTGGGTCAACAGGTCAGGGTAGCGACGAATCGGCGAGGTGAAGTGGGTATAGGCTTCATAATTCAGGCCGAAGTGGCCCTGGTTATCGGAGCTGTATACCGCCTGACTCAACGAACGCAGCATTACGGTCTGGATCAGGTGGAAATCCGGACGGTCCTTGATGCTGGCCAGCAATGCCTGGTAATCCTTCGGCGACGGACCATCTTTACCTTTGTGCAGGCTCAGGCCCAGCTCACCGAGGAACGCACGCAGTTTTTCCAGACGCTCCGGCGGCGGACCATCGTGGACACGATACAGCGCAGGAATCTCGTGCTTCTTGAGGAACTCGGCGGTGGCCACGTTGGCCGCCAGCATGCACTCTTCAATCAGCTTGTGCGCATCGTTACGGGTGGTCGGGCGAATATCGGCAATTTTGCGATCGGAACCGAAGATGATCCGGGTTTCCTGGGTTTCAAAATCAATCGCGCCACGGGTATGACGAGCTGCCAGCAACACCTTGTACAACGAGTACAACTGCTTGAGGTGCGGCACCACATCAGCGTATTCGCTGCGCAGTTGCTTGGCTTCGCTGGTTTTCGGCTGCTCCAGAATAGTGCTGACCTTGTTGTAGGTCAGACGTGCCTGGGAATGGATCACCGCTTCGTAGAACTGATAGTCGGTCATTTCGCCGGTTTTGGAGATGGTCATCTCGCAAACCATGGCCAAACGGTCGACTTTCGGGTTCAGCGAGCACAGGCCGTTGGACAGCTGCTCAGGCAGCATCGGGATCACGCGCTCAGGGAAGTACACCGAGTTGCCGCGAACCTGGGCTTCGGCATCCAGGGCCGAACCGATTTTCACGTAGCTGGAGACGTCGGCAATTGCCACGTACAACTTCCAGCCGCCGGAGAACAGGCGCAGCTTGCCAGGCTTGGCTTCGCAGAATACGGCGTCATCGAAGTCGCGAGCATCTTCGCCGTCAATGGTGACGAACGGCAGATGACGCAGGTCGATGCGCTTCTCTTTGTCTTTCTCTTCGACTTCCGGCTTCAGACGGCTTGCTTCCTTAAGCACAGCTTCCGGCCATACGTGAGGAATGTCGTAAGTACGCAGGGCAATATCGATTTCCATGCCCGGAGCCATGTAGTTGCCTACAACCTCCAGTACATCGCCTTGCGGCTGGAAACGCGGCGTAGGCCAGTGAGTAATCTTCACTTCGACGAACTGACCGATTTTTGCGCCAGCGTTGCGACCCGGGGTTACCAGCACTTCTTGCTGGATCTTCGGGTTGTCGGCCACTACGAAGCCAATACCACCTTCTTCAAAGTAGCGACCCACGATGGTTTCGTGAGCACGGGAAACCACTTCGACGATCACGCCTTCACGACGACCACGACGGTCCAGCCCCGAAACACGGGCCAGCGCACGGTCGCCATCGAACACCAGGCGCATTTGCGCAGGGCTCATGAACAGGTCGTCGCTGCCGTCGTCCGGAACCAGGAAGCCGAAGCCATCGCGGTGGCCACTGATACGGCCGAGAATCAGGTCGAGCTTGTCCACCGGCGCGTAAGTGCCACGGCGGGTGTAAATCAGTTGGGCATCGCGCTCCATCGCACGCAGGCGACGGCGCAAGGCCTCGATTTGGTCTTCTGTGGTCAGACCGAACTCTTCCACCAACTGTTCACGAGCAGCAGGCGAGCCACGCTCGGCCAGGTGCTGAAGGATCAGTTCGCGGCTAGGGATAGGGTTTTCGTATTTTTCCGCTTCACGTGCGGCCTCGGGATCGAGGGTCTGCCAATCGGCCATTAGATAGTTTTCACCTTGTCTATATGCGGGTTAGTTTGGCATACGCGTATTGAAACGGGAAATTTCAGGCACACACTGGGCCTTATTAGTCCTTTCTGACGCGCTTTGCTGCTGTCGACCAACCGTTCGCGAAATATTTTCACTATTTTTAAACACAACGCTTTACAGGTCAAAGGTTCGTCCGTAAGATGCGCGCCATCAACAACGGCAACAGCGTTGAAGATACTGCCCAGATGGTGAAATTGGTAGACACGCCAGCTTCAGGTGCTGGTGATCGCAAGGTCGTGGAAGTTCGAGTCTTCTTCTGGGCACCAATTCGAGATTGCAGAGTAGTACACTCTTCAGCCTCACACAAAAACCCGCGAAAGCGGGTTTTTGCATTCCGGGTCAGCTAAGCCCCTGATTTAATAAAATTAAAACAGGGGTTTACAGATCGAAAAGCTCTACGTATTATGCGCCACATCAACAGCGGCAACGTTGCTGATACTGCCCAGATGGTGAAATTGGTAGACACGCCAGCTTCAGGTGCTGGTGACCGCAAGGTCGTGGAAGTTCGAGTCTTCTTCTGGGCACCAATTCAGGTTTACAGGTTCACCCTGTGTAACCACTCAAAAAGCCCGCGAAAGCGGGCTTTTTAGTTTCCGGGATTCCTTCCTGCCCTCTTCGATACCTTTTATCTGCGGCCTAAAGGTCGTATTTGATAATCTATCTCATCCGCATTAATATCCGGCCAACTTCAGATCCCTGGCTCATCCTCCTGGATACCCGTGCCCGACACCAATGACAGGCTCCAGCTTTACCTGACGCATCGTATCGCCCTGGTCGACTATGCCGCCCCCATCGTGGGCTGCCGGGCCAAGGCAGAAGATGTGGTTCAAGACGCCTGGCTGCGCTTCAGCCAGGGCGCGGACAACCTCGCCCCGCTGACACAACCGGTGGGCTATCTTTACCGTATCGTGCGCAACCTGGCCTTTGACCTCAATCGCCGGGCAACCCTGGAAAACCGCCACACCACCCATAGCGAATCATTGGACGAACACATTTCCAACGCGCCTTCGCCCGAGCAGCAAGCCTTGCATGTGGACGAATTGCGCAAATTGCAACATGCTTTGTCCCGCCTGCCGGAGCGCACGCGCCAGGCATTCGTATTGCATCGCCTGCAAGGCCTGACGTTTCAGCAAATCGGCACGCAACTTGGCATATCCGTGAGCCTGGCCCACCAATTGGTCCGCGACGCCCTGACCTACTGCGCGGAACAACTGAGTGATGACTGAAAAACCGCCCCCGAACCCGATCTGGGAAACCGCACTGGACTGGCTGCTGCTGATCCAGGAGAACCCTCACGACTCCGAACTGACCGAACGCCTGAACCACTGGCGCGCCAGCGCCCCTGAGCACGACGCGGCTTATCGCAAGGCGCTCAAGGTCTGGAGCCTGAGCGGCGAGGCGCTCACCCTGCCGGCGACAACAGCACCGGCCCCGCCGATGGCACGCCCACCCCAGCGCCTGAGCCGGCGCAAACGCGCACTGGTCGGCGCCGCCGTGGCCGCCAGCGCCCTGCTGATGTGGGGCCCCGACTGGCAGGCGATGCAAGCCGACCACCGCAGCCCCACCGGCGAACACCGCACAGTGGCGCTCAGCGATGGCAGCCAGATGCTTCTCGACAGCAATACGCTTGCCGATGTGCAGTTCAACCCCGATCAGCGAGAAGTCACGCTATTGCGTGGCCAGGCCTTTTTCTCGGTGACCCACGATGCCAACCGCGCCTTCTACGTCAACGCCGGTGACGTGCGGGTTCGGGTGACCGGCACCGCGTTTGCGGTCAACCTGGACGACAACGGCGTCGACGTCAGCGTCGAGAGCGGCACGGTTGCGGTACAAACGCCGCAAGCATCGGTTTCGGCCACGCACCTGCTGGGCCATGGCGACCAACTGCACTTCACTGCAAACGGCCAGCGCACGCGCATCGTGCAATTGCCCCAGGAGCAAATCGCGCCCTGGCGTCGCTGGCAGCTGGTGGCGGTCGATCAATCGATCGATGACGTGATCACACAGTTGCGCCGCTATCAGCCGGGCCTGATTCTGCTGACGGACAAGGCGCTGGGGCAACGACGCATCACCGCAGCCCTGAACCTGCGCGACCCCAAACGCGCACTGCAAACCGCCATTGCCCCATTGGGCGGACGCCTGCAGGACAGCGTGCCCTACACCCTGATCGTCTCGACCAAGCCCTGAGCCTCCCTGCGGGCGCGGGCTTGCGCTAACGAAACTATTTTCACTTATTTCTGGAAATCCTGAAGGCCCGGGAGTCTTTACCTACGAACGTCACTGATAAAGATTCGCATTAGTGACTATGGCGTTTCATTTCGTAGGTCACCTCATGCCTTCTTCGCGTTTGCGTTGTGTCAGTGTTGCTCGCTATCGATCGTTGTCCCTGGCCCTGTTGCTCGGCCTGCCCGCACTGGCCATCGCTGCCAGCCCGGCAGCCGACACGCCAATCAGCCGTCAACAACTGCACTTCCAGATCCCGGCCCAGCCTTTGGCCAGCGCCCTGATTGCGTTTTCCCAGCAGTCAGGTTGGCAGGTCAGCGCGGAAAGCACCGTGCTCAACGGCCTGACCAGCTCGCCAGTCGATGCCAGCACCAGCCCCGAAAAAGCCCTGGCCCACCTGTTGCGCGGCACGGGCATGCTATGGGAAGTGACCTCGTCTGACAGCGCCTCAATCCTGCCGCCCGCCCAAAGCGATGTGCTGCAAATCAAAAGCCCCCCCATCACGGCGATGGAGCCGGTGTTCCAGGGCGAACAGGTGATCGACCGGCAGATGATCGAGGACCTGCCCTCGGGCAACGGTGATATCACCAGCCTGCTGCGCACCAACCCCAACGTGCAGTTCGACAACAGCCAGTTGAGCAGCAAAAACCCGGGGGAAATCGCCCCCGCCGATATCAGCATCAACGGCGCACGGCCCTGGCAGAACCTGTTTATCGTTGACGGCATGAGCATGAACAACGACCTGGACCCGGGCAACAGCAACGACGACTTCGATGAGATACCGGGGCGCAGCCAGGGCCTGGCGCTGGACACCGACCTGCTGGAAAACATCAAGGTCTACGACAGTAACGTGCCGGTAGAATTTGGCGGCTTCAATGGCGGTGTAGTCGAAGCCAATACCCGCGACCCCCGCAAGGAACTGCACGGCAAGGTGTCGGTACAAATGACCCGCTCCGAGTGGACCCGCTATCACCTGAACAAAGACGACCCGGACCTGGAAAATTTCAAGGCCGGCTTTGGCAACAACTACCAGCCCGACTTCGAAAAAGTCATCACCCGCGCCACCCTCGAAGGCCACCTGACCGACAACTTCGGCTTGCTGGGCACCTTCTCGCGTAAAGAATCCACCATGCCGACCCGCCTGTTTTCCGTGGCCAACCAGACCGAAACGGCAATGGAGACCGAAGAACAATCGCGGCGCATCGACAACTACTTCCTCAAGGCCACCTGGCAGATCAACGAAGACTGGAAGCTCGATACCACCCTGACCCACGCGCCGGAAACCGCCCGCACCTACGGCCCCAACTCGCTGGTGTCCGGCCGCGATATGGATGCCGGTGGCGACAGTATCAGTACGCGCCTGGTGTGGAACGCGCCCCTGGCCCGGGTTGAGCAGAACCTGAGCTGGAGCGAGCTGAATACCTCACGCTATTCCGACCGCGACTACATGATCCTCTGGCGAACTTCGGCCAGTCGCGACTGGAGCACCTCGGCATTCGCCACCGAAGGCGGTTTTGGCGATATCGAAGAAACCCAAAAAACCCTGGCCTACAAACTCAAGGCCGACTGGAACAGCTTCAAATGGCTGGGTGTGGATCATTCGCTGCAAACTGGCCTGGAGCTGTCGCAGAACTCGGCCAGCTATGAGCGCGGCACACCCTACAGCAGCTATGCGGTGGACAAGGCCACGTCATGCACCGGCAATGACCCGCTGTGCTCAATGGCGCCAACAATCAATGGCTGGCCTGGCCAGTATGCGAACAAGATGACCGTTACCCAGGGCAAAATTGCCTTCGACACGCGTTCATGGGCGCTGTATCTGCAAGACGAAATGCACTACAAGCGCCTCACCGTCAGGCCCGGCATCCGGGTGGACGGCGACAACTATATGAATCAGATCACCTTCGCCCCGCGCCTGGCCACCGAGCTGGACGTGTTTGGCGATGGCAAGACCCGCCTCACTGCCGGCGCCAACCGTTACTACGGACGCAACCTTTACGCCTATCGCCTGCGCGACGGTATTGCCTCGATGAGCACCGAATACACCCGCAAGACGCAGACGTCTGACTGGGAGCTGAGCAAGCACATCGCCAATGACAGCAAATTCAACCAGCTCAAAGTGCCTTACGACGACGAACTGACCCTGGGCCTGAGCCACGTGCAGTGGAACACCGAGTTCGCCGTCAAGTACGTCAACCGTAAGGGGCGCGACCAGATCAGCCGCGCCTGGGGCGCGCAAATCGGCGAACCGTCCGAAGACACCTCGACCCTGGCTGCCAACTACTACACCTACTACAACGGCGGCAAAAGCGACGCCGACATCTACACCCTGAGCATCACCCCCCTGCAACCCTTCAATCTGGGCAGCACCCGCACCACTGCGCAGTTTGCGATGGACTGGAGCAAGATCAACAACACCGGGTTGTCCAGCTACAGCGCCAGCATCGGCGCTATCTACGTAGAAGACCCGACGATCCAGTACGACGGCAAGTTCATGAAGTATTCCGACATGCCCGCCAGCAACTACAACCGCCCCTGGACCGCGCGCCTGACCACCGTGACCGAAGTCGAGCCCCTGCACCTGACCTGGACCAACTTCCTGCGTTACCGCGACGGCTACCGGCGCATTGCCTCCACCAACAAAAAGGTCGAGCACGAAGGCAGCAGTGTCTATGTCTGGGAAGAAACCCCGTTCTCCGGGGCACTGACCTGGGACACCCGTGTTGCCTGGGAGATGCCCACCGCCAAGGATCAGGCCGTTTTCGTCAATCTCGACGTCAGCAACCTGCTGGACAAGACCATCGTCAGCTCCACCGACACCAACGGCGTACTCAACTATGAAGTCGGCCGCCAGTTCATGCTGGAAGTGGGGTATAAATTTTGAAGACCCTATTCCTCGGCCTGACCCTCGGCACCCTGACCCTGAACGCAGTCGCCTGCGACGAACAGGCCGCCGACTACAAAACCTGCATCGCCCAACAATACCGCCAGCCCGTCGCCCAATGGCCTTCACCCCAGGTAGATGCCGAAGTGCAATGGCAGGAAATGGCCGCCCTGCCCGCCCACGCCCCCGCACCGCCGGATAACCCGTTCAGCGAAGCCAAGGCCGAGTTGGGCAAAAAACTGTTCAACGACCCCAAGCTCTCGCGCTCCGGGCAAATCGCCTGCGCTTCGTGCCATGAAGCCGATATGGCCTTTGCCGATGGCCGCCGCGTCTCGTTCGGGCATGACCGCCAGAGCGGCCGACGCAATGCCCCCAGCCTGGTAATGAGCGGCTACAGCCCGGCGCTGTTCTGGGACGGGCGCGGTGGCACTCTGGAACAGCAAGCCATGCACCCCATCGTCGACCCGGTGGAAATGGCCTTTGATATCCCGCAACTGCTGCAACGGCTCAATACCGATAGCGCTTACCGGGAGGAGTTTGCACAAGTTTTCGGGCCAGGCCCGATCACCCCACAGCAAACCGCCCAGGCCCTGGCCACCTTTCAGCGCACGCTGGTCAGCGCCACGCGCAACACCGCCTTCGAGCAACTGCTGCGCGGGCGCCCGCAACGCATGAGCGATGAGCAGCTCTATGGCCTGCATCTGTTTCGCACCAAGGCACGCTGCATGAACTGCCACTTCGGCCCGGCGCTGAGCGACGAGCAGTTTCATAACGTCGGCCTGAGTTACTACGGGCGTAAATACGAAGACCTCGGGCGCTACGAAGTAACGCGCAAACCAGAAGACGTGGGGGCATTTCGTACGCCGTCATTGCGCCTGGTGATGAAAACCGCACCGTGGATGCACAACGGCCTGTTTGTGAACATGGAAGGCACGCTGGCGTTCTACAACATGGGCATGCCCCGCCCGCGCCCCAACGCGCAACAGGTCAACGACCCGTTGTTCCCACGCACCAGCGACCGGCTCAAGGCGCTGAACATGGACAAGGACGAACTGCGGGCCTTGCGCAGCTTTCTCGACACACTGTAGGCAGCGCCTGACTTTGTGGGAGCGGGCTTGCTCGCGATGCAGGCGACACGGTGTACCGGTAAAACGGCAGCATACCCATCGCGGGTAAGCCCGCTCCCACAAAAGCAGAACAGGCCGGCAGCATCACATTTCGTCGCACTGGTGCAATTGGACGCTGGGTCAAGCGCACTTGAGAAACGATATCGTTTATTATTGTTACAAGTTTTGTAGTACCCAAGCGAGGAAACCAGCGAATGATGCTCCGAAATACCCAGCTTGCGACATTTCTACTGCGCAGTTTGTCCATCGCAACACTTGGCCTGACCCTGCTTGCTCCCGCCGCCTACGCTGCCGATCCTGTGACGCTGACCCTGTACAACGGCCAGCACAAAGAGGTCGGCGACAACCTCGCTGCCGCCTTTGAAGCCAAGACCGGCATTCACGTCAATGTGCGCAAAGGCAGCAGCAACCAGCTGGCCAGCCAGATCATGGAAGAAGGCGATCGCTCGCCTGCGGACGTGTTCTACGCCGAAGAGTCGCCGCCTCTGAACAGCCTGGGCGAACAGGGCTTTCTGGCCAAGGCCGATGACAGCACCCTGCAAGCGCTGCCCAAAGAGTACGTGGCCGCCAATGGCACCTGGATCGGCGTGACTGCGCGTACCCGCGTTGTCGCCTTCAACCCGAAAAAGATCAGCGAAGACCAGTTGCCCAAGTCGGTTCTGGATTTCGCTGACCCGCAATGGCAAGGCAAGATCGGCTTTGTACCCACCAGCGGTGCCTTCCAGGAACAGGCCGTAGCAATCATCAAGCTGCACGGGCGCGATGCCGCCGAAGAATGGCTGACCGGTCTGCGTGCGTTCGGCAAGACCTACACCAACAACATGGTGGCACTCAAAGCCGTAGAAAACGGTGAAGTCGCCGCAGTACTGGTCAACAACTACTACTGGTTTGCCCTGCAACGCGAAAAAGGCCAGCTGGATTCCAAACTGCACTACTTCACCGATGGTGATGCGGGCGGTTTGATCACCGTGTCCAGCGCCGGCGTGATCAAGGCCAGCAAACACCCCAAGGAAGCCCAGCAACTGCTGGCTTACATGGCCAGTGAAGAAGGTCAGCGCGTTATCACCAACACCACCGCTGAATACCCGATGCGCAAAGGCATGGTCTCGGAACGCGGCCTCAAACCGTTTGAAGAGCTGCAACCGCCGAAAGTGACGCCTGCCGACCTGGGTAACGCTGAAGAAGCACTGGACCTTGAACGTGATGTAGGCCTGCTCTGATGTTGTCAGCCGCTCAACCTGCACGCTTTACGCCCACTCGCAAAAAGCCTTCGATCTGGCTGTTGTTGCCCGTACTGCTACTGGTGGGCCTGAGCCTGTTGCCGCTGTTGTATGTCGGCACAAAGGCCTGGCAAGCCGGGTGGTCTGAAGCCCTGCACCTGTTGTGGCGGCCTTATGTCTTTGGCCTGATGCGCAACACCTTGCTGCTGATGATCGGCGTCACACTGACCTGCGCGCTGGTCGGCCTGAGCCTGGCCTGGCTGCTGGAGCGCAGCAACCTGGCGGGGCGGCGCCTGTGGGGCGTGATCCTGTGCCTGCCATTTGCCGTGCCGGCGTTTGTCAGCAGCTTTACCTGGGTATCGCTCAGCGCCAGTTTCGAGGGCCTGGGCGGTGCCATTCTGGTGATGAGCCTGTCCAAGTACCCGCTGATCTTTCTGCCGGTGGCGGCGACCCTGCGCAACCTCGACCCAGCCCTTGAAGAGTCGGCTCGAACCCTGGGGCAGAACCGCTGGGGGGTGTTTTTCAAGATCACCCTGCCACTGCTCTGGCCTTCGCTGCTGGCCGGCTCGTTGCTGATTGCCCTGCATATGCTGGTGGAATTCGGCGCGCTGTCGATCATCGGCCTGCAGACCTTTACCACAGCCATTTATCAGCAGTTCGAGCTGGAGTTCAGCAATGCCAATGCGGCGATGCTGTCTGCGGTGCTGCTGGTGATGTGCCTGAGCCTGTTATGGCTGGAACTTAAGGTTCGTGGCAAAGGCCGGCATATTCGTATCGGCCAGGGCGCTGCACGGCATGCGGAACAAGTGAACCTGGGCAAGTGGTCGCTACCGGGGCAACTGTATTGCCTGGCGCTGGCGGTGATTGGCAGCGGCATCCCGCTGGGCATGCTGGCGTACTGGCTGATCAAGGGCAGCTCGGCAGCATTCCCGCTGGCCGAGATTGGCGAGGCTCTGTTCTCGTCGCTGTCACTGGCCCTGGGCGGTGCGGCGCTGTGCCTGGTGCTGGCTGTGCCGGTCGGATTGCTGGTGGTGCGCTACAAAGGCCCGCTGGCCATCTGGGCGGAGCGTTTGCCATATCTGTTACATGCACTGCCCGGGCTGGTGATTGCCTTGGCGCTGGTCTACTTCGCCCTGCATTATGTGCCGGCGCTGTACCAGACTTCGGCATTGCTGCTGATTGCCTATGCGCTGCTGTTTTTGCCACTGGCACAGGCACCCATCCGCACGGCGCTGAACAAGGCGGCTCCGCAACTGGAAGAAGCAGCACGGACCCTGGGCGCCACTTCGTTTACGGCATTTTGCCGGGTGACCCTGCCGATTATCTTCCCCGCGCTGGGGGCGGCCTTTGCCCTGGTATTTCTGGATGCGATGAAGGAATTGACCGCCACCTTGCTACTGAGTCCGACCGGGCTGAACACCCTGGCAACACAAGTGTGGTCGCATACTTCGAATATCGAGTTTGCGGCAGCGGCGCCTTATGCGGCATTGTTGATTCTGGTGTCGGGGCTGCCGGTGTACTTGCTCACCACCAGGATGTATTTGAGCCGCTGACAGCGGATCCAGCATACCCCGTGTGGGAGCGGGCTTGCCCGCGATGGCATCGACGGGGGCATGCAGATTCACCGCGCTGCCCGCATCGCGAGCAAGCCCGCTCCCACAGGGGCAGCCCCGCTTCTCTACGCCCGGAACTGCCCAAGACTCGCCTTGAGCTGCGCCGCCAACCCGTCCAGCACCTTGCCGCTGGCCGTGGTCTGGGTCACCGCCTCGGCCGCACGCTCGGCCTGGGCATGGATCACTTCCACTCGCCCACGCACCGCATACGCTCCTTGCGCCTGATGCTCGGCAGCTTTGGTCGCATCACCAATTGCGCTATGCACCTGCTCGACCGATACCTGCATGGTCTTTTGCAACTGCACGCTGCCGCGCAGCACCGCCAGGCCCTCATCGGCCTGACGCCCCGCCAGGCCAATGGCCGCCACGGCTTCCCTGGCTCCCTGCTGCAAGGCCACGATATGCGCCTGAATATCACCGGTAGAGCTTTGGGTTTTGCTGGCCAGAGCCCGCACTTCATCGGCTACCACAGCAAAACCACGCCCAGTCTCCCCCGCCCTCGCGGCTTCAATGGCCGCGTTCAGAGCCAGCAGATTGGTTTGCTCGGCGATGCCGTGAATCACCGTCAGCACTACTTCGATCTGCTCACTTTGCTGCGCCAGACGCTCGATCACCTTGGCTCCCTCGCCCACCTGTCCGGCCAGCGCCTCGATCAGCCCCCCGACCTTGGCCGAGGTGCGAGTGTTTTCATCAGTAGCCTGACGAATATCGACCACCTGCCGGAGCGCCGCCTGCATCGCCTGGCTTTCCGACTGGGCTGCATCTGCCATGGTCGACAGTGCATGCAGGCTCTGAGCTACTTCATCGCGCTGTAACTGCGCGGCAGCATCGGCCCCGGCATTGCGCAAGGTCATCACACCGATCTCCACCCCGGTGCGTTGCGCCACATCACCCGCCTCACGCACGATGGGCTGCAGCTTGTCGACAAAGCGGTTAACCGCCGCCGCCATATCGCCGATTTCATCCTTGCTGTTCAGGCCTACACGCTTGGTCAAATCACCTTCGCCTGCGGCCAGGTCATCCAGCGCGGCAATCAGCAGCAGCAACTTGTTGACCACCCGCCGCCCCAGCACCACCGCCAGTAACAGCAACACACCAAATCCGACAATCGCCAACCCCATGCCAATACGCCAGCGCAAGGTGTCCGCCGCCTCGCGCACGGTCTGCGCGGTATTGGCCTGCATCTGCGCCGCCGCTGCCTGCGCCGACTCCAGACGCGCGCCCAGTGCTGCCGAACTGTCGCTGGCAGCACCTTGCAAGCTTTCGCCGACCAGTTGCCCGCTATTGGCTATCAACGTCGAAAAGCGCTGGTCGAGGGCCGCCAGGTCCTGCTCAACCGAGGCGGTGGAAACCCCCATCAGCACTTTGCCGATCTCGACCCCATTGGGGTTGATAGAGGCTTCGAGGTAGTACACCGACGGATCATGGCGGGCCGCATCGAGCACTTTATCCAGCGCCCGCTCGCCATTGCCCTTGGCCAAAAGCGCCTGGTTGATCGGGTTATCACGATTGAGATAGCGGGTCAGATGCTGCCCCGTGGCATCGTCGTACACCACGAATAACACATTAGGATTACGTTGAGCGCGTCGGGCGAAATCGGACAGCGTGGGCACGTCGCTATCCCATATGGCACGCGGCGCTACAGCTGCCAGCAGTTGCGCCATGTCGTTTGCCGAGTCCTTCAGGTTCTTCTCCAGCGATTGCCTGAGCTGCATTTGCTCGTCTTTCAAGCGTGGCTCCAGGCCCGCGGTCAAACGCTGCCGGGTGCTGGCAGACAACGCGTCAAGGCTGCTTTTAACTTCACGCCCGGCCTGCTCCAGTTCCGCGGTGAGCTTTTGGCTGTCTGCCCCCAGACGCGCATCCAGATCAGACTCCAACGCCGTCACCGTGCTCCGTGTCAGTGCAACAGCCACCAAAACCTGCACCAAAAGAGCGATACCTAGGGTAACGAATACAGGCCGCAGCAGACGGCTTTGTAACAGTGAGAGAACGGCAGACACGGAAAACCCTCCACTTAGGTGCCATTATTTTGATAGCACGCTTATTGACGGTTTTCACAGCAAGGGTCGTGCCGCACAACAGGCAGAAACGACAAAAGGCCCCGAAGGGCCTTTTGTTTTACATCAACAGCGACTTAAGCGAACGGGTGACGCAGAACGATGGTCTCGTTGCGGTCCGGGCCAGTCGAAATGATGTCGATCGGAGCGCCGATCAGCTCTTCTACGCGCGTGATGTAAGCGCGAGCGTTGGCTGGCAGCTCTTCCAGGGTTTTGGCACCCACGGTCGATTCAGTCCAGCCCGGCACTTCTTCGTACACAGGCTGCAGGCCTACGTAGCTGTCAGCGTCGGTCGGTGCAACATCAACACCGTTTGCGTCTTTGTAGCCAACGCAAATGTTGATGGTTTCCAGACCGTCGAGTACGTCCAGCTTGGTCAGGCAGATGCCCGAGATGCTGTTCACATCGATAGCGCGACGCAGGATAACGGCGTCGAACCAGCCGCAACGACGGGCACGGCCGGTGGTAGCACCGAACTCGTGACCTTGCTTGGCCAGGTGAGCGCCAACGTCGTCGAACAGCTCAGTCGGGAACGGGCCCGAACCTACCCGAGTGGTGTAAGCCTTGGTGATGCCCAGGATGTAGTCCAGGAACATCGGGCCAACGCCCGAACCGGTCGCAACGCCGCCAGCGGTGGTGTTGGAGCTGGTCACGTACGGATAGGTACCGTGGTCGATGTCCAGCAACGAACCCTGGGCGCCTTCGAACATGATGTCCTTGCCAGCGCGACGCAGGTCGTGCAGCTCGGCTGTCACGTCCAGCATCAACGGCTTGAGCAGCTCGGCGTATTCCTTGCACTCGGCCAGGGTCTTGTCGAAGTCGATAGCCGGCTCTTTGTAGTAACCAACCAGCATGAAGTTGTGGTAATCCACCAGTTCACGCAGTTTGGCTTCAAAGCGCGGCATGTTCAGCAGGTCGCCAACACGCAGGCCACGACGGGCAACTTTGTCTTCGTAAGCCGGGCCGATACCGCGACCGGTCGTACCGATCTTCAGCTCGCCACGGGCTTTTTCACGGGCCTGGTCCAGCGCCACGTGGAACGACAGGATCAGCGGGCAGGACGGGCTGATACGCAGGCGCTCGCGCACCGGTACGCCTTTCTCTTCCAGCTTGATGATTTCACGCAGCAGGGCGTCGGGAGCAACCACGACACCGTTGCCGATCAGGCATTGCACGCCTTCGCGCAACACGCCCGACGGAATCAGGTGCAATACGGTTTTTTCGCCGTCGATTACCAGCGTGTGGCCAGCGTTGTGGCCACCTTGGTAACGCACTACAGCGGCAGCATGTTCGGTCAGCAGATCAACGATCTTGCCTTTGCCCTCATCACCCCATTGGGTGCCCAGGACTACGACATTCTTACCCATAACACTTGTCCTCATTCGCGCAAACTTGGTGCCGGCAGCCGCCGGCAGGAAAACTCAAGAAACCAGCGGCACTACTTGCCACAGGCCATTCTGCTGAATCAATTGGCGGTCGCAGTCTGCCTCCAGGGCACCAGCCTGCTGTTGCCCAGGCAACGCCTGAACCACACGCTGGCCTTCACTGCGAAGCTGGCAAACCTGCTGCCAGAGTGCCGCATCGGTGCTGTCTGGCATCCAGATACCACCAGACGGCAACTTGACTTCCGCACGCCCCAGGGTCACCAGGGTTTTCAAATCGGTCGAAAAGCCGGTTGCCGGCCGGGCACGCCCGAAAACAGCACCAATGTCGTCATAACGACCGCCTTGGGCGATGGAGTCCCCAACGCCCGGTACAAATACCGCAAACACTACACCTGTGTGGTAGTGATACCCACGCAACTCGCCCAGGTCAAAGTACAACGGCAACTGCGGGAAACGCACAGACAACCCTTCGGCAATCGCCACTAGGTCGTCCAGAGCTGCCAGCACTTGAGCCGGAGCCTTGGCCAGACGCTCGCGCGCAGCAGCCAGAACTTCGTGACCGCCACACAAACCAACCAAGGCCTGCAGCATGCCCGCCAAATCGGCCGGCAAGCCTTGGGTCAAGGCCGTTACTTCGTCGATCGCCTTGCGTTGCAGGGCGTCGAACAATTGTTGTTCCACTTCAACCGACAGGTTGGCCGCACGGGCCAGACCACGGTAAATACCAACATGCCCCAGGTCCATGTGCACATCCGGCACATCGGCCAGTTGCAGCATGGCCAGCATCAGGCTGATCACTTCAACATCGCTGCTCGGGCTTGCATCGCCATACAACTCGGCGCCCAGCTGGATCGGGCTGCGCGAGGATGACAGTGCACGCGGTTGAGCATGCAGCACGCTGCCGGCGTAGCACAGACGGCTCGGGCCTTCACGACGCAGGGTATGCGCATCGATACGCGCCACTTGCGGCGTGATGTCGGCACGAAAACCCATCTGGCGACCCGTTTGCGGGTCAATCACCTTGAAGGTACGCAAGTCGAGGTCCTGGCCAGCCCCTGTCAGCAGGGACTCCAGGTATTCGATATGCGGGGTCACGACGAACTCATAGCCCCAGCTCTGGAACAGATCCAACACCTGACGGCGCGCCACTTCAATGCGGGCAGCTTCAGGTGGAAGTACTTCTTCGATGCCATCTGGCAAAAGCCAGCGGTCTACCGTTGCCATTACGCCATTCCCCTGTGATCCGGGCGGCCAGCCAGCAGGCGAGCCTTGAGTAAAGCAGAACGTGGCTGCGTCTTGAACGCGCACAGCAAAAAAGCCTGAACGACAGGCTCGCACATTCCTCGAAAATTCTGCCGATGCTGTAACAGCCATTCGGACAATCAAACATGCAGACGCAAAAAAGCCGGGAATTTCCCGGCTGCCGCATCATACACCCGTTTTCTAAAAGGATCACCCTGCGAGGCCATTTGACCGCCAAGCGGAGTGAATCAGGGCCTGTGATGAACATGCCAACCCTTCTGAAAACAGTGTGGGAGCGGGCTTGCTCGCGATGGCATCAACTCGATTTAGCAGACAGACCGAGTTGCTTGCATCGCGAGCAAGCCTGCTCCCACAGGCTTGAAGCGCTTTTACTGCTGTGAAGGCTTGGATTTTTCCAGGTAGCGGAAGAAATCGCTGCTTGGGTCCAGAACCAGCACATCGTTCTTGCTCGCGAAGCTTTCGCGGTAAGCGCGCAGGCTGCGATAGAACTTGTAGAACTCCTGATCCTGGCCATAAGCCTTGGAGTAGATCGAAGCTGCCTGGGCATCGCCATCACCGCGTGCTTCTTCGGACTGACGATAAGCTTCAGCCAGCAGAACACGACGTTGACGGTCGGCGTCAGCACGAATGCCTTCTGCCAGTTCGTTACCCTTGGCCCGATGCTCGCGTGCTTCACGCTCACGTTCGGTGCTCATACGTTCGAAAACGCTGCGGTTTACTTCTTTTGGCAGGTCGATGGCCTTGACGCGAACGTCGACCACTTCAATGCCCAGCTCTTTTTCAGCCATTTTGTTCAACGATGCAGTGATGTCAGCCATCAACGCATCACGCTCACCCGACACTACTTCGTGCAGGGTGCGCTTGCCGAACTGGTCACGCAGACCGGATTCCAGACGACGCGACAGACGTTCGTCAGCAATCTGTTTCATGCCCGAAGTTGCGGTGTAGAAGCGCTCGGCATCTTTCACACGCCACTTGGCGAAGGCATCAACCATGACCGCTTTCTTTTCCAGCGTCAGGAAACGCTGAGTCGGCGCGTCCAGCGTCATCAGGCGGGCGTCGAACTTGCGCACCTGGTTGACGTAAGGAATCTTCACATGCAGGCCCGGCTGAACGTCAGCCTGGACCACACGGCCAAAGCGCAGCAGTACAGCACGCTCGGTTTGCGAGACGATGTAGAAGCTGTTCCAGGCAACGATCCCCACGACAACAGCAACAATAAGGGCAACCAGCGATTTATTGCTCATCAGCGGCTCTCCCTGGTGCGCGGTTGTGGCGGCAGATCCGTGCTGACGTGCGAGCCGGAATCAGTATTGCTCGCTGCGGCTGCCGAACCCGTTGCCGGGGTGCTGCCATTACGGCCTTCGATCATTTTGTCCAACGGCAAGTAAAGCAGGTTGCTCTGGCCGTTCTTGTTACCGGTCACGAGTACCTTGCTGGTGTTGCTGAAGACTTCCTGCATGGTGTCCAGATACAGACGGTCGCGGGTCACTTCAGGATTTTTGCGGTACTCGGCAACCAGTTTGGTAAAGCGGTCAGCCTCACCCTTGGCGCGGGAAACCACTTCATCACGGTAGCCGTTGGCATCTTCGATGATGCGCTGGGCCTGACCACGTGCTTCCGGTACAACGCCGTTGGCATAGCTTTCGGCCTGGTTGCGGGCACGCTGCTCGTCTTCTCGGGCACGGATCACGTCATCGAAGGCTTCCTGTACTTCACGCGGTGCGGCTGCGTTCTGTACGTTGACCTGGGTCACGGTGATACCGGTCTTGTAGGTATCGAGGAAACGCTGCAGGCGTTCCTTGATTTCCACGGCCATTTGCTCACGGCCTTCGGTCAGCACCTGATCCATCGACGTGGAACCCACGACGTGACGCAAGGCGCTGTCGGTCGCCTGCTGCAAGCTGACTTCCGGTTGATCAACATTCAGCACGAAGTCGCGCAGGTTGCTGATCTTGTACTGCACGGTCAGCGGCACTTCGACGATGTTTTCGTCTTCAGTCAGCATTTGACCCTGCTTGGTGTACGCACGCTCACGCGTCACGTTCTCCATGTACTTTTTGTCGAACGGCGGGAAGTAGATATTCAGGCCCGGCCCAACGGTGTCGTAGTACTTGCCCAGGCGCAGCACCACGGCTTGCTCCTGCTCATCGACTACATACACGGCGCTGTAAAGCCAGGCAGCCGCCAGCACGACGAGGCCGATGCCGAGCAGACCGTAGCCGGCGCCCTTGCCATTCGAACCACCCTCACTGCCGCTGCCGCCAGTACGTTTTTTCCCACCACCGAACAACCCATTCAGGCTTTCCTGCAGCTTTCGGAAGGCCTCGTCGAGATCTGGTGGCCCCTTGCGGTCGCCATTTTTAGGGCGTTTGCCACCCCAAGGATCTTGATTGTTCGAGTTGCCACCCGGCTCATTCCAAGCCATAGCGCTCTCCATCTGATAAAGCAAAGACGCGCCCACGGCGCGCCGACCAATGCTACAGAATGCCTATCACAGCGGCACGACCGCTTTGCGAGGCTTTTATTGCAAAGTGTGTTCTTCGATGAATTCCAGCGGCTGCATCCCTTCGCGGCTGACCAAGCGATTGAGCTCGGATCGCGGCAGGCGTACGTCCAACAGACTGGAGCCCTCATCGTCATGCTGTTCTTTTTGCACAACCCCCAGTTCGAAGAACTGTGCACGCAGTCGAGCAAAACGTTGCGGCAAGCGCAAGGTGCCCACGAACAAATCATTGCCCAGCAACTCGGCGATGGCCTGCTCAAGCAACTCCAGCCCTTGACCATCACGGGCCGACAACCAGACCCGCTGCGGCTTGCCATCGGCATCACGCTGGATCTGCGGCTCGACACCTTCAAGCAAATCGATTTTGTTGTAGACCTCGAGAATCGGCAAGTCCTGCGCACCGATTTCGCCCAGTACCACCATCACCTGCTCGATCTGCGCCATGCGCTCAGGCTCGTGCGCATCGATCACATGCAGCAGCAGATCGGAATTGCTCGACTCTTCGAGCGTAGACCGGAATGCTTCAACTAGCTTGTGCGGAAGATGACGAATAAAGCCCACGGTGTCGGCCAGCACGATCGGCCCCAGGTCACCCAGATCAAGGCGGCGCAGGGTCGGGTCTAGCGTGGCGAACAACTGGTCGGCGGCAAAGACGTCAGAGCCGGTGACCTTGTTGAACAGCGTGGATTTACCGGCGTTGGTATAGCCCACCAGCGACACTGTAGGAATATCGGCGCGTTGACGCCCTCTACGGGACTGCTCGCGTTGACTGCGGACTTTTTTCAGACGGGCTTTGATCTGGCTGATGCGCACACGCAACAGTCGGCGGTCGGTTTCGAGCTGGGTTTCACCCGGCCCGCGCATGCCAATGCCGCCACCTTGACGCTCAAGGTGAGTCCAGCCGCGTACAAGACGCGTGCTCATGTGGTCAAGCTGAGCCAGTTCGACTTGCAGCTTACCCTCATGGGTACGGGCGCGTTGAGCGAAGATATCGAGAATCAGCCCGGTACGGTCAAGCACGCGACACTCGAAAACACGTTCGAGGTTACGTTCCTGACTGGGCGTGAGTACGTGATTGAAAATCACGATGTCGACCTTCTCGGCCTTGACCAGATCGCGCAACTCCTCGACCTTGCCACTGCCAATCAGGTATTTGGCCGATGGCCGATGACGCGGCACGTTAAAAAACGCGACGGTATCGGCGCCAGCCGACACAGCTAACTCCTGGAACTCCTGCGGATCTTCGCGCGCCTCAGGGTCCTGTCCTTCCAAGTGAACGAGGATCGCTCGCTCACCACCACCGTGGCGCTCAAAGAACAAAGGATGCTCCTATTTAGGCATTACCTGGTTCAGCGTCTGCCAGATCCGATTCGGTTGCGCTAGGCAGACGAATTGGACGTACTGGTACGACTGTCGAAATTGCGTGCTTGTAAACCATTTGGCTGACGGTGTTTTTCAGCAGGATCACGAACTGGTCGAAAGACTCGATGGTCCCCTGCAGCTTGATCCCGTTGACCAGATAGATGGAAACGCCAACCTTCTCTTTACGCAAAGTATTCAAGTAAGGGTCTTGTAGCGAATGCCCTTTTGACATATGCCGCACTCCTGTAAGGATAAAAAATAGAAACAAAAATTAGATGACCGCTGTCGCCACATCCATAGGATAGACGGCATTTGCCAAGACTCAGCTCAATATGGAGACCGATTCCAGGTATTTCAAGGCTCGTGGCAGATTGTCGCAGTCCAGACTGTCAAGCCAATGCAAATCATTCCAGCTGCGCAACCAGGTGAACTGGCGCTTGGCCAACTGGCGCGTGGCTATGATGCCGCGCTCCTGCATCTCGGCCGCTGTCAGCTTGCCGTCGAGGTAGTCCCAGACTTGGCGGTAACCCACTGCACGTATAGACGGCAACCCGGCATGCAGGTCACTTCTGTTGCGCAGGTTTATGACCTCGTCAATGAACCCCTGTTCCAGCATCTGCCCGAATCTTAGTGCAATTCGCTCATGCAGCACCTGACGGTTCGCCGGAGCGATGGCCAGATTCGCGACAGTATAGGGCAATTGGCTGTGCCCAGAAGCCGCTGCTTTAGTCGTTTGTTCAGATTGTTTTTGCCGATGGGCCGTCACGCTCATGCCGCTGACCCGATAAACCTCAAGCGCCCGGGTCAGACGCTGCGGATCATTGGGGTGAATTCGCGCGGCAGACTCCGGATCTATGGCTGCCAACTGGTCGTGCAGGGCCTGCCAGCCAAGGCGCTGCGCCTCTTCTTCAAGCTGCGCGCGCACCTCGGGGTCCGCCGGAGGCATGTCGGCCAGGCCGTCAATCAGTGCCTTGTAATAGAGCATGGTGCCGCCCACCAGCAGCGGGATATTGCCTCGCGCCGTGATCTCGGCCATGGCCTTGAGCGCATCGCGACAAAAATCGGCCGCCGAATAGCTCTCGGCCGGGTCGAGAATGTCGATCAACTGATGCGGGTGAGCCGCCAGAATTTCTTTCGACGGCTTGGCAGTGCCGATGTCCATGCCGCGATAGACCAGCGCCGAGTCGACACTGATCAGCTCGCACGGCAGCACCTTGCTCAGCTCGATGGCCAGGTCGGTCTTGCCGGCGGCCGTCGGCCCCATCAGGAAAATAGCCGGGGGTAAAGCGTTGGAACCTGTCATCAGCGACCGCGCAAAAAGAGTTTGTCCAAGTCGTCCAGGCCCATTTGGGTCCAGGTGGGACGACCATGATTGCACTGACCGCTGCGCTCGGTGTTTTCCATGTCACGCAACAGACCGTTCATTTCCGGGATCGCCAAACGGCGATTGGCGCGGATCGCACCGTGGCAGGCCATTGTGCCGAGCAGCTCGTTGAGGTGCGCCTGGATCCGGTCACTGGTGCCGTACTCCATCAGGTCGGCCAGTACGTCGTGAACCAGTCGCTGGGCCTCGGCCTGCTTGAGCAGGGCCGGGATCTGGCGGATGGCCAGGGTTTCCGGGCCAAGGCGTTGCAACTCGAAGCCCAGGCGCTGGAACCACTCGGCGTGTTCTTCGGCGCAATCGGCTTCCCGCTGGCTGACCGCAATCGATTCCGGCACCAGCAGCGGCTGACCACTCAGGCCTTCACTGGCCATGGCGATTTTCAGACGCTCATACATGATCCGCTCATGGGCCGCGTGCATATCCACCAGCACCAACCCCTGGGCGTTTTCCGCGAGGATATAAATGCCCTTGAGCTGGGCCAGAGCAAAGCCGAGCGGCGGAATATCACCTTGCCCGTCCGGCAGAGGCGCGGCATTGGCCTCAGGCAATGGTGCGAAAAACTCGCGATAGGCATTGCGCGCTTCTTCGACGGGCACCGGGGGCGCGGAGGACTGCGGACGGTATTGGTACTGATAGCCCGCACCAGCGCCCGAACCTGCCACATGCGGTGACGGGGCCGACTGCGGCTGCTCCAGCACATTAGCCGCCAGACGCATTTCACCCTGCGGGCCGAATTCGCCAGCATCCAGCCCCGTCGGGCGCTCGGCCCCGGGCACCGGCGCTGGTGCGGCCAGTTGGTCTTCGGGACGAACGTCACCCAGAGCACGGTGCAAAGTGCCATAGAGGAAATCATGCACCATGCGCCCGTCACGGAAGCGTACTTCGTGCTTGGTCGGGTGTACGTTGACGTCGACCACCGAGGGGTCGACCTCAAAGAACAGCACAAAGGTCGGGTGGCGACCATTGAACAGCACATCGCGATACGCCTGGCGCACCGCATGGGCCACCAGTTTGTCGCGTACTGCGCGGCCATTGACATAGAAGTACTGCAAGTCCGCCTGACTGCGGGAAAAAGTCGGCAAACCGACCCAGCCCCACAGGTGCAAACCATTGCGTTCAACCTCGATCGGCATTGCCTGTTCCAGGAACGCGGAGCCGCACACGGCCGCAACACGCCGGGCGCGGGCAGTATCGTCGCGGGCTTCGTGCAGGTTGAGGATGGACTTGCCGTTGTGGCGCAAATTGAACGCCACATCAAAACGTGCCAGCGCCAGGCGCTTGATCACTTCCTGCAGGTGATCGAATTCGGTCTTTTCGGTTTTGAGAAATTTGCGCCGTGCCGGGGTGTTGAAAAACAGGTCGCGCACTTCAACCGAGGTGCCCACCGGATGCGCAGCCGGCTGAACCCGGGGCGCCATGTCGCGGCCTTCGGTCTCGACCTGCCAGGCCTGATCGGCACCACGGGTGCGCGAGGTCAGGGTCAGGCGCGCCACGGAACTGATGGAAGCCAGCGCCTCACCGCGAAAGCCCAGGCTCATCACCCGCTCAAGGTCTTCCAGATCACGAATCTTGCTGGTGGCGTGACGGGCCAGCGCCAACGGCAAGTCGTCGCTGGAAATTCCGCTGCCATCGTCACGTACCCGCAGCAGCTTGATCCCGGCCTGCTCCACGTCCACATCAATGCGCTTGGCACCCGAATCGAGGCTGTTTTCCAGCAGTTCCTTGATCACCGAAGCCGGGCGTTCAACTACTTCGCCCGCAGCGATCTGGTTGGCCAGGCGCGGGCTGAGCAATTCAATCCGCGCGCTGCTGCTCAATGCTTCATCACTCATTACTGTGCCGCCAGGGCAGTTGCCGGAATATTCAGGTTCTGGCCGACCTTCAGCTCATCGGTTTTCAGGCTGTTGCTCGAGCGCAATGTCGCCACGCCCACTTGATAGCGTACAGCGATCATCGCCAGGGTTTCGCCGGGGCGAACCGTGTGTTCGCGGGCACCCTGGGCGATTTTGCCGGTGTCACGCAGCCAGGCGATATAAGTGCCCGGCGGCGGATTTTGCTGGAAGAACTGGCGTACGCCGCTGCTGATCGAACGGGCCAGCGCTTGCTGGTGACTGCTCGAAGCCAGCTTGGACGCTTCGTTGGAGTTCGAGATAAACCCGGTCTCGACGAGAATCGACGGAATGTCCGGCGACTTCAGCACCATAAACCCGGCCTGCTCCACGCGCTGCTTGTGCAGCGGGGTGACCCGACCTATGTTGCTCAGCACTTTTTGCCCGACGTTGAGGCTGGAGGTCAGCGACGCGGTCATCGACAGGTCAAGCAATACACCCGCCAGCATGCGGTCCTTGTCATCGAGGCTGACGTTGCCTGCGCCACCGATCAGGTCGGAGCGGTTTTCGCTGTCGGCCAGCCAGCGCGCCGTCTCGGAAGTCGCGCCGCGTTCAGACAGGGCAAACACCGAAGCACCAAAGGCAGCCTTGGACGGCGCCGCATCGGCATGGATCGAGACAAACAGGTCGGCGCCTTTCTTGCGGGCGATTTCGGTGCGGCCACGCAGCGGGATAAAGTAGTCGCCGGTACGCGTCAGCTCGGCCCTGAAGCCTTTCATGCCGTTGATCTGGCGTTGCAGTTCTTTGGCAATAGCCAACACCACGTCTTTTTCACGCTGGCCAGCCGAGCCCGAGGCCCCCGGATCTTCACCGCCGTGGCCGGCATCGATCACCACCACCACGCTGCGTTTACCGCTCGGGATCGGCGGCAATTTAACGTCGGGTTGCGCGGGCGTCACCGGCACCACCGGCACCGTTGCCACGTTGGTGGCCGGCAGGCTTGGCGCCAGATCGGCGCCCTGGTCATACAGGTCGACCACCAGGCGGTTGCCGTACTGGGCATTGGGCGCCAGAACGAAACTTTTCGGGGTCACGGCCTTTTTCAGGTCGATAACCACGCGCAGGTCGGTGGGGGTACGCTGCGCCGAGCGCATGCTGGTGATTGGCGTATTGGCTGTTTGCACATTCAGCGGCCCGCCCAGGGTCGCGCCATTGATGTCGATGACCAGACGATCAGGTGCAGTCAGCGTAAACACACTGTGCTGCACCGGCCCGGTAAGATCAAAAACCAGTCGAGTGTTGTCCGGCGCCCGCCATAGACGCACGCTCTTGACCTGGGTTGCGGCCACAGCATTGAATGCCATGACACTGAGCAACACACCCACCACACTTGCTAACGCGCGAAAGCGCATACCAAACCCCATCATTATTTGTATTCCGGCGCCAATGCGGCACACCAAGACTCGCCACGAGAACCTTGGGGCGTCAGCGTCAGCAAACGCCCGGTGTTATGCGGCCTAATGGTAATGGTCAGGTCAGGCTTTGGCAAAAAGCCTGCACCTTTATCGGGCCACTCGATCAAGCATAGGGCGTCTTCGTCGAAATAATCGCGAATCCCCATATATTCCAGCTCTTCCGGATCGACCAGCCGATACAGGTCAAAGTGGAAGGCCCGAATATCGCCAATCTCGTAGGGCTCGACCAATGTGAAGGTCGGGCTTTTGACCGAACCCGTGTGACCAAGGCCGCGAATCAGGCCACGTGACAGGGTGGTTTTACCCATACCCAGGTCGCCGTCGAGAAAAATCAGGCCGTGACCTTGAGTGACAGTGGCCAGGCGCGCGCCAAATGCGGTCATGGCCTCTTCGTCGGCCAGTTGCAGTGTTATTTCGTGCACGGTGCGTGTTCCTCCAACAACTGACGAATGGCTGGAATCAAATCACTGGCCGCCAGCCCACGGCCCAATTGTCCTTGTTGCTCACCGGCGCGGGCATGCAGCCACACTGCCAGGCATGCGGCGTCATAAGCGCCCAACCCCTGAGCCAGCAGCGCGCCGATCACGCCTGCCAGCACATCCCCAAGACCGGCCGTAGCCATTGCCGGATGGCCGTGACTGCAAATGGCCAACTCGCCATTGAGCCCTGCAATCAGACTGCCTGCACCTTTAAGGACGCACACTGCTGAGTATTTTTTAACCAACGCCCTGGCCGCAGCCGGTCGATCGGCCTGTACCTGCCCGGTGCTAATACCCAGCAAGCGTGCGGCTTCACCCGGGTGCGGGGTCATCACCGACCCTGGTGCCAGCGTGATGACTGCGTTGGACAACAAATTAAGCGCATCGGCATCCCACACCTGCGGCATTTTTGCCTGTGCCGCGGCCGACAACAGACTGCGCCCCCAGGGCGCCTGCCCCAAACCCGGTCCCACCACGACCACCGAAGCCTGCGCCAGTACGCCCATCAACTGGTTGGCCGACGATACGCCGAGCACCATCACCTCGGGCACCCGCACCAGCGCAGCAGGCACGTGTTCGGGGCGCGTGGCCAGTGATACCAGGCCAGCGCCACAGCGTAGTGCAGCCTGGGCGCTGAGGGTAATCGAGCCGCCAAATCCGCGATCGCCACCCACCAGCAGCACATGCCCGAACTGGCCTTTATGGGCGCTCGGGGCTCGGCGAGGTAGTGGCGCCAGATTATCTGCACTAAGGGCTTGGGGGTCGGCTAACAGGTGTTTGGTCTGCGGCATGCGTGTTTGGCTCCGATGTCTGGCAGAATTATACGCATCTCAGCTCCGGTTTCTCTTGTCCCATGCCTGCTATTACTGCCGACCTCCCCGCTCTCGCCCGGTCCATCAAGGAATGGGGCCGAGAGTTGGGCTTTCAACAAGTCGCCATTGCCGGCCTCGACCTGGGAGAACACGAACACCATCTGCAACGCTGGCTGGAAGCCGGCTACCACGGCGACATGGACTACATGGCCGCCCACGGCAGCAAGCGTTCACACCCGCAAGAGCTGGTGCCCGGCACAGTGCGCGTGATTTCCCTGCGCATGGACTACCTGCCCGGTGACACTCATATGGCGCAGCTGCTGGCCCAACCGGAAAAAGCCTACGTTTCACGTTATGCCCTGGGCCGCGATTATCACAAGCTGATCCGCAAGCGCGTGCAACAACTGGCCGACCGCATCCAGAAGGACATTGGCCCGTTTGGCTTCCGCGCCTTTGTCGACAGCGCCCCGGTACTGGAAAAGGCCATCGCGCAACAGGCGGGTCTGGGCTGGATCGGCAAGAACACCCTGGTGCTCAATCGCAAGGCGGGCAGCTACTTCTTCCTGAGCGAGCTGTTTGTCGATTTGCCGCTACCGGTCGACGCCCCCCACGAAACCGAACACTGCGGGCGCTGCACCGCCTGCCTGGACATCTGCCCCACCAATGCCTTTGTCGGGCCTTATGTGCTGGATGCGCGCAAATGCATTTCGTACCTGACCATCGAGCTGAAAACCGCGATCCCTGAAGAATTGCGCTCGATGATCGGCAACCGGGTATTCGGTTGCGATGACTGCCAGATCGTCTGCCCCTGGAACCGTTTTGCCCGCACCACTGCAGAAGGGGACTTCAAGCCACGGCATAACCTGGACAATGCCGGCTTGGCCGAGCTGTTTATGTGGGATGAAGACAAATTCCTGAGCAGCACCGAAGGCTCGCCGCTGCGCCGGGCCGGGTACGAACGCTGGCTGCGCAACCTGGCGGTAGGCCTGGGCAATGCGCCGTCGACGATTCCGGTGCTGGAAGCCCTGAATGCGCGGCGTGATTACCCGTCGGAGCTGGTGCGCGAGCATGTGGAGTGGGCGCTGACACAACACGCCAAGCGGGCCTGAGCCAAGCCCGCTGCCACAGTTGCTTAATGCTCGTCGTTATAAACGAACTTGGGCATTTCCCAGTTAAAGCGGATCGCCAGCAAACGCAGCAGCAGCCCGCCGAACAAGGTGACGAAAATCGCCTGTTCGTTGGGCATTTCCAGATAAGTACACAACAAGAAACACCACGCCGCAGCAAACGAAACGCTGGCATACAGCTCGCGACGGAAGATCAACGGAATGTCGTTGCAGAAGATGTCACGAAGGATGCCGCCAAAGACCCCGGTAATCACTCCGCTCACCGAAGCCACCAGCATGCCCTGGCCCATCTCCAGCGCGGTCATGCAGCCGATCAGGGTAAACGCTACCAGCCCCAGGGCATCAAGCACCAGAAACAGCGAGCGCAGATGACGCATCAAGGGCGCGATAAAGATCGTCACCAATGCAGCGAACGTGGTCAGTACCAGGTATTCCGGGTGTTTGACCCAGGTCAGCGGGTAGTGCCCCAACAGGACGTCACGCACCGAACCGCCGCCTAGCGCGGTGACGCAGGCAATCAGCACCACGCCGAACCAGTCCATGCCCCGACGCCCGGCAGACAGCGCGCCGGTCATGGCTTCGGCAGTAATGGCAACTAAATAAAGCATCAGCAACATGGCAGCGATCCTTGCAAGAAGGCGCGCAGTCTACTCTCAGTTGGCATTGGCACCAAAAGCGGGCAACAAATACTGTTCTTTGTGGGAGCGGGCTTGCTCGCGACGGCTTCGCTGCGGTTCGGTAGATGTACCGAGTCGCTTGCATCGCGAGCAAGCCCGCTGCCACAGGGGGATCAACGGCAGCTTAGAATTTGATGAAATGCTTGCGGTAGTGTTGCAGCTCGGCAATCGACTCGCGAATGTCGTCCAGCGCCAGATGCGTACCCTTTTTCACCAGGCTGTCGCGTACTTCCGGCGCCCAGCGTGCAACCAGCTCCTTGAGCGTCGAAACGTCCAGGTTGCGATAGTGGAAGTAGCTTTCCAGCGCTTTCATATGGGTGTACAGGAAGCGGCGGTCCTGGCAGATACTGTTGCCGCAGATCGGCGATTTGCCTTTGGGTACCCACTGTTCAAGGAACGCGATGGTCTGCGCTTCGGCTTCGGCCATAGTGGTGGTGCTGTCCTTGACCCGCTGGGTCAGGCCGCTGCCGCCGTGGGTGCGGGTATTCCACTCGTCCATGCGCGCCAGCACGGCATCACTATGGTGGATGGCGATGACCGGGCCTTCGGCCAGGGTATTGAGGTTGCTGTCGGTAACGATGGTGGCCATTTCAATAATGACGTCGTTGTCAGGGTCCAGACCGGTCATTTCCAGGTCGATCCAGATCAGGTTCTGCGCGTTTTGCATAATGGCCTCCAGTGCTTAGGTGCGCAGTTTAGCTTAGGCACGCGGCCCTCGTGCTAAACTCCCCGGCGTTTTACCCTTCTTATCGTTTTATCAACACGGAACACCCATGGCCAAACGCCAGCTCAACCGTCGTCAGAATTGGCGCATCGAAAAGATCCAGGGCGAGCGCGCTGCCCGCGCCGCCAAACGCGAATCCAGTGCCGTCGAAGCGCTTGAAGGCGGCGATTTAGGCCCCGAGCAACTTGGCCTGGTGATCGCGCACTTTGGTGTGCAGGTCGAAGTCGAAGCCCAGGAAGGTGAGCTCAAAGGCCAGATGTTCCGTTGCCACCTGCGCGCCAACCTGCCCGCTCTGGTAACCGGTGACACGGTTGTGTGGCGCGCCGGCAATCAGGGCATCGGCGTTATCGTCGCCCAGTTGCCGCGCAAGACCGAGCTATGCCGCCCGGACAGCCGTGGTCAGCTCAAGCCGGTTGCAGCCAACGTCGACATGATCGTGATTGTGTTCGCGCCCATGCCCGAGCCGCACGCCAACCTGATCGACCGCTATCTCGTCGCCGCCGAGCACGCCGGGATTCGCCCGCTGTTGCTGCTCAACAAGGCTGACCTGATCGACGAGCAGAACGCACCGGCGCTGAATGCGTTGCTGGGGGTTTATCGTCAACTGGGTTATCCGGTGCTGGAAGTGTCGGCCCATCACGGCGATGGCATGCAGCAGTTGCAAGCGCAACTGGACGGCCATATCAGTGTGTTTGTGGGTCAGTCGGGCGTTGGCAAGTCGTCCCTGGTCAACAGCCTGCTGCCTGAGGTCAACCTTCGGGTCGGGCCGCTCTCGGAGATTTCCGGCCAGGGTACGCACACCACGACCACGGCGCGCTTGTTCCACTTCCCGGGCGGCGGCGATCTGATCGACTCCCCGGGTATTCGTGAGTTCGGCCTGGGCCACGTCAGCCGTGCCGATGTCGAGGCGGGGTTCATCGAGTTCAACGACCTGATCGGCCGTTGCCGCTTCCGCGACTGCAAGCATGACCGCGAGCCGGGCTGTGCATTGCTGATGGCCCTGGAAGATGGCCGCGTGCAGCAACAGCGCATGAACAGCTATCGCTCGATCATTGCCAGCTTGCCTGAGTCGAGTTACTGATTCAGGCCAGAAGCCCCCTCACCCCAGCCCTCTCCCGGAGGGAGAGGGGGCAAATTATCAGTGTTCTTGAAGCCGCGTGCGCTCAGTCCCCTCTCCCTCTGGGAGAGGGTTAGGGTGAGGGCGGCGGGTCGTCAAACAGATTCAGCTTCTGCCGTTCTTCATGCATCGGCAGTGGCTGTTTGTCGGCGGGCAGCTTGATCGGGTCAACTGGCGCCTTGGGCAGTTCCTGGGGCTTGACTGACTCCGCACCCTGCTCGCCTTCAATCGCCTGCTGGGCCTTTTTGTTCAGCACCACAATGTCGATACGACGGTTAACCGGATTATTGGGGTTAGCCGTGTCGAACAGCACTGACGAGGCATAACCCACCACCCGCGCAATCTGCCCTTCCGGGTAGCTGCCCGCCACCAGCGCACGCCGCGCAGCATTGGCACGGTTGGCCGACAACTCCCAATTGCCGTAATCACCGCCCCCCGCATAAGGCATGGCATCGGTGTGGCCGCTGATGCTGACCTTGTTGGGTACTGCCTTGATGGTGTCGGCCATGGCCAGCAAAATATCTTCGAAGTACGGTTTGAGCCGTGCACTGCCCACGTCAAACATCGGCCGGTTTGCGGCATCCATGATCTGGATACGCAGGCCGTCCGGGGTGATTTCAAACAGCAACTGATCCTTGAACTTGCGCAGCTGCGGGTTTTCTTCGACCTTGTTCTGCAACTCCTGCAACAGCAGTTCGAGGCGCTCTTTCTCGACCTGCTCGGCCATGCTTTCAACCTGCTCGGCATCTACCTTGATCTTGTCGGGCTGGGGCTGCAGTTTTTCTTCAGGGTTGAGGGTGTTGTCCGGCGCCAAGGCCGGAGTGCCGCCCAGGTCGATGACGTAGGGCGTGCCGCTTTCGCTGAATCCGATCGGATCTTTGAAATAACCACCAATGGCGATCTTTTGCTCGGGCGTGGCCGCCGTCATCAGCCACATCACCAGAAAGAACGCCATCATCGCCGTGGCGAAGTCGGCAAAGGCGATTTTCCAGGCGCCACCGTGATGGCCTGCGGCGTAGCGCTTGACGCGCTTGATGATTATGGGCTGGTTGTTTTCCATAAATCAGCGACCACGAACCACTTGTTCCAGCTCGGAAAAACTGGGCCGGTGCTTGGGGTACAGGACCTTGCGACCAAACTCGACCGCCAGCGACGGCGGCATGCCTGAGGCCGAAGCCACCAGCGAGGCCTTGATCGATTCATACACGTTGAGTTCTTCCTTGGCATCGTGAGCCAAAGACGTCGCCAACGGACCGAAGAAACCATAGGCCGCCAAAATACCGAAGAAGGTACCTACCAGCGCGGCGCCAACGTGCATGCCGATGGCCGCCTGATCACCTTCGCCCAGCGAGGCCATGGTCACCACAATACCCAGTACCGCGGCGACGATACCGAAACCCGGCATGCCGTCGGCGATACCGGTAACGGCGTGGGAAGGATGCTCCAGCTCTTCCTTGAGGTTATACAGCTCCATGTCAAACAACCCCTCAAGCTCGTGGGGGGCCATGTTGCCCGAGGACATGATGCGCAGGTAATCGCAGATAAACGCGGTCATGCGCTCATCTTTAAGGACAGTGGGGTATTTGGCGAAGATAGGGCTGGCGGCCGCGTCTTCAATGTCGCTCTCGATGGCCATCATGCCTTCGCGACGACTTTTGTTGAGAATCTCGTAAACCAGGCCCAACACTTCGAGATAAAAAGCGTGGGAGAAACGCGAACCAAACATGCCCAGTGATTTTTTGATCACATGCATGGTCATGTAACCGGGGTTGGCTTGCAGGAACACACCGAAGGCCGCACCGCCGATGATCAAAACCTCGAACGGCTGGATCAGCGCCCCGATTTTGCCGTGGGAAAGTACGTATCCGCCGAGCACACTCGCGAACACGACGATGATGCCGATAATTTTAGCCATAGATATAAAAGTACTTCTTGGGTCGGTTCAAGGTCATATTCCAGCGTAGCTAAAACTCTTCTTCTCCTTATCGGCGAATCTGCGCCAGACTATAGCCGGTAGAGCCGAAAAGCCATTCGACCCCCAGATTGGATGATCATCGCGTCCTCATTATGGCCAACGAAACCCGCGCACCGATATCAACACCCACCACCCTGGATGCCTGGGTTGCACACCTGGACGCCGTCGATCTGCCGATCCCGCAAACCAGCCATGCGCGGGTCTTCAAGACCCTCAACGACAGTCGCCGCTCGTTACGCGAAATTGCCGAGGTTATGCAGGACAGCCCGGCGCTGGCCCTCAGACTGATCCGCGAGGCCAACCAGCAAGCCCAAAGCAGCCTGAGCGAGCCGGCCGAGAGCCTTGAAGTGGCGATCAACCGCCTGGGCCTCAAACGCACCCAGATGCTGCTCGAACATGTGCCGGCGCTGGCGATCGAGGATATCCCGCTGGCCTACCGACAAATCCAGCTGATCAGCCAGCACGCCGCACAACAGGCCATTGGCCTGTTCGGCAATCGCCTGGCGCGGCTCTGGCAGGAAATCTACTGGAGCAGCTTGCTGTTTCTGTCACCGCTATGGGCCCTGGCACTGACCCACCCACTGCTGCTCGAAACCTGGGAACGGCGGGTGGTCGGGCACAATGAGTGCGCCAGTAAAGTCGAGCGCCAGCTTTTTGGTGTGCCACTGTTTGATATCTGCCGCAGCCTGGCCGAGCTGTGGCGTCTGCCGGGGTGGGTGATGCAAGGTTATACGGTGATCACCGAAGAGCGCCGCACCCTGGTCAGGGTGCTGCATATCGCCCGCGACACCCATCACCCCCTGCGTCAGCAACAACTGCTGGACGCCGACCCGGCCCTGCGGCGCTGGCTCAACCAGCCTGCCAACAGTGTGTTGCTGGCCAACTGCCTGGCGCTGTCAGCCCAGCAGGGCTGGGACACACCGCACAACCTGCGCTGGCAGTACGTCACCAGCCTTTACCTGCAAATGCCCCTGGACGAAGTTCAGCAGCAGGCACACCAGCAGGCCGCGAGCAGCGCGCGCTATCACTCCAGCCCCGACCTTTGGCATCCGGCCCAGGCATTGCTCTGGCCGTGGGACTCACGCCGCAACGGGGACAATTCGCAGGCAGCCCCGCCTCCCTCGGCCGAGGCACTCGTCGCCTGGCGCAAACATTGCGGGCAGCTGCTGGAGCAACCCAGCGCATTCAGCAACCCGATGCATCTGAGCACCTGTGCCCGCGAAGCCTTGCAGGCGTGCGGCATGCGCCGGGTGATGATACTCACCCCCGACAAGACCTCGACCAGCCTGAGCGTCAACCAGATTGCCGGCCTAGGCAGAACCGCCTTCGACCTGACCGTCAACATCAGTGACAGCACCGCGCTGCAACGCCTGATGATGCAACCTGCACAAGTGCGCCTGACGCCCGAAAACAACGCGGTGATCTCCGCAGTCTTGCCCTACAGCCTGCGCAGCCTGTTCCCCGGCGAGCATCTGCTGCTACGCTCGCTGAGCAATAACGGTCGCGTGGTCATGCTCATACTGGCAGACCAGGGCGGCGGGCCATTTTCCGAAACCAGCGTGCAAGCCTTTGGCAAAACGGCCCAATGCATCGAGAAAGCCTTGAATACCTTTAGTAGTCGCGGGCGCTAGCGCTACAATCCCCCCTTTTTGCTCTGGAGGCTTCCTATGCCTGGCTTCTCTGGCTTGCCATTAGTGATCGAGCCCGGCGACCTGCTCGCCCGGCTCGACGCACCCGAACTGATCCTGGTTGACCTGACCAGTGTTGCACGCTACGAGGCCGGGCATATTCCGGGCGCCCGTTTTGTCGACCCGAAACGCACGCAACTGGGCTTGCCACCGGCACCCGGCCTGCTGCCGTCGCAAGCGTCACTCGAAACCCTGTTCGGCGAGCTGGGGCACAATCCCGACGCGGTCTATGTGGTCTATGACGACGAAGGCGGCGGCTGGGCCGGGCGGTTTATCTGGCTGCTTGATGTAATCGGGCACAAGGCATACCACTATCTGGACGGGGGCATTCACGCCTGGATTGGCGAAGGCTATGCCCTCAGCCAGGACGTGCCTGCCGCCGTCAATGGCCCGGTGGCGCTGACCTTGCACGATGAACCCACTGCCACCCGCGAGTACCTGCAAAGCCGCCTGGGCGCCGCCGACCTGGCGATCTGGGATGCACGCAGTGCCGCCGAATACAGCGGCGAAAAAGTGCTGGCAGCCAAGGGCGGGCATATCCCCGGGGCCAAGCATCTTGAGTGGACCACCGGCATGGATAAAACCCGTAACCTGCGTATCCGCCCGGACATGGCGCAGATCCTCAAGGATCTGGGCATCACGCCAGACAAAGAAGTGATTACCCACTGCCAGACCCACCACCGTTCCGGCTTTACCTATCTCGTCGCCAAGGCGCTCGGTTACCCGCGCGTCAAAGGCTACGCCGGCTCCTGGGGCGAATGGGGCAACCACCCCGACACCCCCGTCGAGCTACCTGTAAAAAATTAAGGACCTTGAATGAAAAAGCGTTTGTTCCTCCTCAGTCAGTACCTGTTGCCGCATCACCTGCTGTCACGCCTGGCCGGCTGTATTGCCGAATGCCGCGTACGCTGGTTCAAGAATGCGTTCACCAGCTGGTTCGCCAAGCGTTATCAGGTAGACATGTCCCAGGCCCTGGTTGAAGACGTGACCGCCTACGAGCACTTCAACGCCTTCTTTACCCGCGCCCTGAAAGACGGCGCCCGCCCGCTGGATCAAACTCCAGGTGCGGTGCTAAGCCCTGCCGATGGCGCGGTCAGCCAGCTGGGCCCGATCGAACACGGCCGCGTGTTCCAGGCCAAGGGCCACAGCTACAGCGTGCTGGAGCTGGTGGGTGGCGATGCTGCAGTAGCAGCCCAGTTTATGGGCGGCGAATTTGCCACCATCTACCTGTCGCCCAAGGACTACCACCGCGTGCACATGCCACTGGCGGGCACCCTGCGTGAAATGATCTACGTGCCGGGGCGCCTGTTCTCGGTCAACCAGACCACCGCCGAAAACGTGCCGGAGCTGTTTGCCCGCAACGAACGTGCGGTGTGCATTTTTGACACCGAGCGCGGCCCGATGGCCGTGGTATTGGTCGGTGCCATGATCGTGGCATCCATTGAAACCGTGTTTGCCGGTCTGGTTACCCCGCCGAAACGCGAGCTGAAAACCTTCCGTTACGACGAAGCTGCCCGTGCGCCGATCCACCTGGAAAAAGGTGCCGAGCTGGGTCGTTTCAAACTGGGTTCGACGGCGATCGTGCTGTTTGGCGCGGATCAGGTGAAATGGGCCGAAGGCCTGACGGCAGGAACGCCGGTGATGATGGGTCAGAAAATGGGTGCACCGGCGCACGCCGAATAACCCATAACCCTGTGGGAGCGGGCTTGCTCGCGATGCTGGCAACTCGGTGCATCTGATTCACCGAGGTGATGCAATCGCGGGCAAGCCCGCTCCCACAGGTCATTCACAGGGGGGCTCAGCCCTGGCTGTTACGGTCACGCTGACCGAGCAGGTACAGCACGCCATCCAGGCCCAAAGTCGAAATTGCGTGCTTGGCCGATTTCTTGACCAGCGGCTTGGCACGGAATGCCACACCCAGCCCGGCAATCGCCAGCATCGGCAAATCATTGGCGCCATCACCGACCGCAATGGTCTGCTCCAGGCTCAAGCCTTCCTTTTGTGCCAGTTCGCGCAGCAAATCTGCCTTGCGCTGGGCATCAACAATCGGTTCGACCGCAACACCGGTCACCTTGCCGTCCACCACTTCCAGTTCGTTGGCAAAGACATAGTCGATGCCCAGTCTGGCCTGCACTTGTTTGGCAAAGTAGGTGAAACCGCCTGACAGGATCGCAGTTTTGTAACCCAGACGCTTGAGCTCGGCGAACAGCACTTCAGCGCCCTCGGTCAGGCGCAACGAAGCACCGATGGCATCCAGCACGCCCACGTCCAGGCCCTTGAGCAGCGCCATGCGCTCCTTGAAACTGGCCTTGAAATCCAGTTCGCCAGCCATCGCGCGCTCGGTGATGGCCGCCACTTGATCCCCCACGCCTGCCGCCTTGGCCAGCTCGTCGATCACTTCAGCTTCGATCAGCGTCGAGTCCATGTCGAACACCGCCAGGCGGCGATTGCGACGGAACAGGGTGTCTTCCTGCAGGGCGATATCCACGCCCAGCTCCTGGGCCAGGTTGAAGAAATCGGCACGCAGCGCGTCAACATCCACAGGCTCGCCACACACACGCAGCTCGATGCAGCTTTTGCTCGACTCGGTCGACGCATCCAGCGGCACGCGACCGGACAGGCGATCCGTCTGCTCAATGTTCAAACCGTGCTGGCTGATCACCGATGTCACGCGCTGCAGCTCATGGGCGGTCACCTGGCGGCTCATCAGCGTGACCACATGCCGGGTCTGGCTTTGTTCGTGGACCCAGCGCTGGTAATGCTCTTCGCTGATCGGGTCGAAACGCAGCTGCAAACCTTCCTTCGCGATTAAGGGCTGCAGGTCCTTGAGCACTGCCGAAACCAGCTCGGCTTGTGGAATTTCGACCAGAAAACCCAATGACAAAACGCCATGGATGGCGGCCTGACCGATGTCGAGAATATTCACACCATTGCTGGCCAGTACACCGGTAATGGCCGCAGTGAGACCCGGACGGTCCTCACCTGTGATGTTTATCAGGACGATTTCGCGCAAGGCACACCCCCATTCGCTAAAAAAAACGCATTCTACCCACTTTCAGTGACCATCGGGCACCGCCAAGGCTTTGCCGCCCTCAGGCCGCTCGCTATACTGCGCACCAACTTAACGGACTAAGAGCCGCGCTCAGTGAACCGGCCATCGCCTGTCAAAACCGATAACTTCTTCCTGCTGATCTTCCGGGCCCTGCGCGATCGCCGCGTTCCGCTTGCTCTGCGTATCGCCAGCCATAACGTGATCCTGGTCGCCCTGGCACTGGTCATCTATGCCGTGGTCATGGGCCTGCAATTCAAGCAGGCCATGCACGAGCAGGCCGACGCCCTGGGGCAGAGCCTGACCACGCAAACCGCCACCTCGGCGACCGAGCTGCTGGTGTCAAATGACATCCTCAGCCTCAACGTGCTGCTCAACAACCTGACCAAAAACCCGCTGGTGGCCCACGCGGCCATTTATAGCGTGGACAACCGTATCCTCGCCGAAGCCGGGCAACGTCCCAAAAATGGCCTGCTGGGCGAAACCGAAGGTGTGTATCAAACCAAGATCACCTTTCAGGATGTGACCGCCGGGCATCTGCGCATCAGCCTGGACATGCACCAGTTCGAGCAGCCGATGACCATCAGCCTGCAAAGCATGGGCATTTTGAGTGCCATCCTGCTGGCCCTTGCCCTGGCCTTAAGCTTGCGTCTGGGCCGTCATATCACCACGCCCCTGCTGCAACTGCGGGTATGGCTGCGCGAACCCGACCCTTACACCCCGGCCATTCAGCGTCAGGATGAGATCGGCGACCTGGCTCGTCAGCTCCACACCCGCCTGGCCCCTCCGGCGCCAGAGCCTGAACCGGAACCAGAAGAAGACGACTACGACGACAGCGACTACGAAGAGGCCGAAGACAACGAGCCGAGCTTTGAAGTGCGCAACCTGAGTGACCCGACGTTCGATGAGACTGCGGCGGCACCTGCGCCCAAGGCTGCACCTCGACAGTTGGTGAGCACCGAAGAAGACGAGAACGACGACGAAGACCCGTTTGCCGACCTGCGCGACACCAGCACGGCGAGTGCCGCGCCGGTTGCCCTGGCCAAGCCAAAACCGGTCGCATCTGCGGCGCCGCAACCGAGTGCCGTACTCGCGGTGCAACTGGGGGCACAAGAGCAATTGCGCCGCCTGCCCCGCGCCCGATTGATGGAACTGCTGGAACGCTATCGTGATTGCCTGAACCAGGCAGCCTCGCTGTACCAAAGCGAACTGCATACGCTGAACGATGGCAGCACACTGATGCTGTTCCACAGTGAAGACAGCGGCGACGACTACCTGACCAACGCCATTTGCTGCGGCGAGCTGCTGCGTGCATTGGGTCACGCCCTGCAAATCGAAGTGGCAGACAGCGGCATTACCCTGCAATTGCAGTTGGGCCTGGTGCTGGGTGAAGGCCTGAGCGGCATGAGTCAGATTGACCTGCTGCTGACCGAAACGGCGCAGGATGCACTGGCCTTGTCGCAACACAGCCGCAACCTGTTGCTGGTAGAGCGCAAGATCAGCGATGACCCGCTGATCCGCCAGCGCGCCCGAATCCGCCCGATTGCCAGCCCGGAAGGCGCCTGCTGCGTAGAGCGCCTGATGGAGCCTTACCCTTCGATGCTGGAGCGCCAGCTGGCGCGGATGCATGAGAGTCGCGGGTAGCCAAAGCCAAGAGCACCCTCACCCTGGCCCTCTCCCGGAGGGAGAGGCGTGGTGAGGGGCTTTTGACCTGCCATAAAAAATCCCGCACATGTGCGGGTTTTTTTTGTTTCTGGCTACAGCCTCAGAAGCGGAAGATTTCCATATCCGTGCGTATCGGTGAGGCCATCGGGATACGAGGTTTATCCGCACCCTGCTTGGGGGCTGCCTTGGACGGCGCCTTGGGCGCTTCCACCAGAGGCGGCTGGTTGGCCAGAGGCTTGAGTGCCACCGCCAATTGCTCGCTCAACTGTTGCAACAACTTGCCCTGAGCCTTGACCTGGTCCGCCGTACTGCCCCCGTGCGGCTGCTCCAGGTGCACGATGCGGTTGTCACGCACTTGCCCGCGACGGTCAATCAAGCGCCATTGTGCGTCCAGCACTGCAGGCAGATCCTTGCCCGAGTCCAGCCGAGTGATCGACAACAACACTTGCACATCCGGGCTGAAGCCCGCAGGTGCCGGGGCCTGGACCACACGCTGGCTGTCCAGGCGCCATGCCAGTTGGCGCACCAGCAGCTGGTCGATATCTGCCGACAGGCTACCCGCCCATCTTCCGTCAGTCGCAGCGCTCAAACTGCCATCAGGCTGGCGTTGCAGCAGGGTTTCACGTTGCAGGTAGTCGGCCACGCTGATCGGGCCAAGTACCACAGCCATGCCGGCGCTTTGCGCGGGCTGGCCGGGGGTGCCGCTGTCCAGTTGGTACAAGGCCGCCGGCTGGTGCGTGCTGCACCCCGCCAGACCCAACACACCGGTCAGCAACGCAATTATAGGAAGGCGTAGAACGTTCATCATTCCATCCAGGTGGCCGCCTCAGGGCGAGCCGCAGTGTAATTCTCGAAAGGCTCGCAAAGCACATTGCCATAAGCCGTGCCGCTAACGCGGCATATCATCCGCGAATATTGGGCATGACTCCAGCGCTGTCGCGCCGATCTGCGCTTAAAAACGCAGGCCGGGCGCACTAAACAGGCTTAATTGGGGGTTTCTACCAACAAGGCATCTACACGCTGGAACCCACGAGGCAGTTTGTTGCCACGACGGCCACGCTCACCTTTGTAGTGTTCCAGGTCATCCGCCTTGAGCGTCAAGGTACGCTTGCCCGCCTGCAATACCAATGCGGCATTGTCTGGAAGTACCGCGATGTCGGTCACGTACTCTTCGCGGCTGGCCACGCGGTCGCCGGGTATGCCGATGATCTTGTTGCCCTTGCCCTTGCCCAGCTGCGGCAGATCGCTGACTTTGAAGATCAACAGGCGCCCTTCAGTGGTTACCGCCGCCAGCCAGTTGTGCTCGCGATCGGACACCGGCCGCGGCTGCATCACCTGCGCGCCTTTGGGCAGACTGAGCAATGCCTTACCTGCCTTGTTCTTGGCCTGCAGGTCTTCTCCCTTGACCACAAACCCGTAACCGGCGTCGGAAGCAATCACATACAGCGCATCGTCTTCCGGTAACAACACACACTCGAATGTGGCGCCCGGAGGCGGGGTCAGACGACCGGTCAGCGGTTCGCCCTGACCACGGGCCGACGGCAAGGTGTGCGCAGCCACTGAGTAGCTGCGCCCCGTGGAGTCGATAAACACCGCAAACTGGTTGGAACGCCCGGCAGCGGCGGTTTTGTAACCATCCCCCGCTTTATAGGACAGGCCGGTAGCGTCCAGATCGTGGCCTTTACCGCAACGTACCCAGCCTTTCTCCGAGAGCACCACCGTGACCGCTTCAGTCGGCACCAGCTCGTTTTCCGATAGGGCTTTGGCTTCTGCGCGGGCCACGATTGGCGAACGACGATCATCGCCGTAGGTTTTGGCGTCTTCCAGCAGTTCAGTGCGCACCAGCTTTTTCAGCTTGGCTTCGCTGCCCAGCAGGGCTTGCAGCTTGGCTTGCTCTTTACGCAGTGCATCCTGCTCGTCGCGCAGCTTCATCTCTTCCAGACGGGCCAGTTGGCGCAGGCGCGTATCAAGGATGTAATCAGCCTGGGTTTCACTCAGGGCAAAGCGTGCAATCAGCTCGGCCTTGGGGTGTTCCTCGGTGCGAATGATATGGATCACTTCATCGAGGTTCAGGTAAGCGGTGAGCAAACCGTCCAGTAGGTGCAGGCGGCGCTCGACTTTATCGAGACGGAACTGCAGGCGGCGGCGCACGGTGTTGACGCGGAACTCCAGCCATTCAACCAGCAGGGCACGCAGGTTTTTCAGCTGCGGCTTGCCGTCCAGGCCGATGATATTGATGTTGACCCGGAACGTGGACTCAAGCTCGGTGACAGCGAACAAGTGCTGCATCAGCTCGTCGAGATCGACCTTGTTGTTGCGCGGAATGATGACGATACGGCACGGGTTTTCATGGTCGGACTCATCGCGCAGGTCGGTTACCATCGCCAGCTTGGTCGGCTTGGCCTGCATCAGCGCGGCGATCTGCTCCAACACCTTGGCACCCGACACCTGATGCGGCAATGCAGTGACCACGATGTCGCCGTCTTCGATGTGATACACCGCACGCATGCGCACCGAACCACGGCCGGTCTGATAGATCTTCAGCAGGTCGGCGCGCGGGGTGATGATTTCAGCTTCGGTCGGGTAGTCCGGGCCTTGAATGTGTTCGCACAATTGCTCAACCGTGGCTTTCGGCTCGTCGAGCAAACGCACGCACGCCGCCGCCACTTCACGCAGGTTGTGCGGCGGCACATCGGTGGCCATGCCTACGGCGATGCCGGTGGTGCCATTGAGCAGGATATTGGGCAAACGTGCCGGTAAAACCGCAGGTTCGTCGAGGGTACCGTCAAAGTTCGGTACCCAGTCCGCCGTGCCCTGGCCCAATTCGCTGAGCAGGACCTCGGAGTAACGCGACAAGCGAGCTTCGGTGTAACGCATGGCGGCGAACGACTTGGGATCGTCCGGCGCACCCCAGTTGCCCTGGCCGTCGACCAAGGTGTAGCGATAGCTGAACGGCTGTGCCATCAGCACCATCGCTTCGTAGCAGGCCGAGTCGCCGTGAGGGTGGAATTTACCGAGCACGTCACCGACGGTACGCGCCGATTTCTTGTGCTTGGAGTCAGCGTCCAGGCCCAACTCGCTCATGGCGTAAACAATACGCCGCTGTACGGGCTTGAGGCCGTCGCCGATATGCGGCAAGGCCCGATCCATGATGACGTACATGGAGTAGTTGAGGTAGGCCTGTTCGGTGAAGTCGGCCAGTGACCGGCGTTCTACGCCGTCCAGGCTGAGATCAAGGGAGTCGCTCATGCGGACCTCATTCAGTTCGTTGTCTGGCGCAGCAGCATGGTGCCGCCGCGCTGGGTAAATTCAAGTTTGTTCAGCGCACTCATGCCCAGCAGCACCTGCTCGCCGTCCAGCCCGGGGGCCGCTACAGCTCGCACATCGCGCAGCACAATGGCGCCCAGCTGCAGGCGATCGATGCGGGTCTGGTAGCCCTGGGTGCGGCCATTGGCGGTGCTCAGAGTCACCGGGAGGCCCTTGGGCAGTGCCAGTTGCCTGGCCAGATCCAGCGGTACTGCCACATCGGTGGCACCGGTATCGAGTAAAAATTCCACCGGCACGTTGTTGATCCGGCCACTGGCTACGAAATGGCCCTGCACGTTGCCGAGCAGTTTGACTTCGATATAACCCTCGCCTTGCTGCGAGGTCACTTCGGTATTGGGGTTTTGCTGACGCTGTTCCCAGCGCCCGAAAAACTGCGTGGCCAGGTACAGGCCCGCGCACCAGGCCACGATCATGAAGATACGCCCCACGCCTTTGCCCGGTGCTTGCTGGCTCATTGTTTGGCACTCCAGCCACCTTGCGGTGCAGCAAAGCGCCAGACGATGGGACGTTTTTCGCCATCGGCGCGTCTATGGCTGCCGTTGTCGACCCCGACCCAGGCGCCCTTGGCATCCAGGCTCAGGGCCTCGGTGTTGCCATAGCCGGTGTTGTAACGCCGGGCATCGGTCAGGGCATCATTGGCAAACGACCAACAGCGTTCGATCTCGCCCGTATCCGGGGTACGCCGGCAAATGCGATAGGCCATGCGCTCAAGGGTAAACAGCTTGTCCTCGAACAGCGCCAGGTCGGCAAAGTCCTTTGCCTGGGCCTTGGCGTTGAGTTGCGGCGGCTGTTCAAGACCGCCTTCGCTCATCAGCACGCAGCCGTTTTCGCAGTCCCATACACTCTGTTTTTTGCGAATCGTCAGCAAGCCACGGCGCTCACGCTCGGCCGCCAGCCATATCTGATTACCCTGCGGGTTGACGGCAATCCCCTCAAACAGCGCATTGAAATGCAGCAACATGCCGCTGGCACGGGCCTGACGCACCAGCGCCGGGTCGATTTTAAGCCATGAAGGCGCCCCGGCCTGAGGGATGTGCAGTACCGCTGCATGGGACTCACTGACCACGAACCGGTTGCCCGCCTCATCGCAACTGATCCCTTCAAAGTCTAGCTCGCCGCCGCGCAACGGGCTGATGGCCTTGCCCATCATGCGCACGCCCCACGGCAAGCCGCTTTCCGGCGCTGGCGGCACATCGACAGGCAAGGTTTCGGCCTGCCACAGAGACTCGCGGGTATCGAGGCGATAAATCTGATCATCATCACGATCAGAAACCGCCCACAGCTCACCCGAACATAATGCCAGCCCGGACAGATTGCCACCGCGCATGCCTTCAACCGGATGCTCTGACTGCAACGCCAGTTCTGGCCAGGTATCGGCCATGACCGGCGCAGCACCCAAACAGAACAAGCCCAGCAAGGCACTGCGCATCAGGCCAGCACCTGCGCCAGGTTGCCTTTGGATTCGAGCCAGGACTTGCGGTCACCGGCGCGTTTCTTGGCCAGCAGCATGTCCATCATTTCTGACGTGGCGGCGAAGTCTTCAAGAGTGAGTTGCACCAGGCGACGGGTGTTCGGATCCATCGTGGTTTCGCGCAGCTGTGGCGGGTTCATCTCACCCAGCCCCTTGAATCGTGTGACTTGCGGCTTGCCGCGTTTTTTCTCGGCGACAAGACGGTCAAGAATGCCGTCGCGCTCGGCTTCGTCCAGGGCGTAGAAGATCTCCTTGCCCAGGTCGATGCGGTACAGCGGCGGCATCGCCACATAGACGTGACCGGCATCCACCAGCGGGCGGAAGTGCTGCACAAACAATGCACAGAGCAAGGTAGCAATGTGCAGGCCGTCGGAGTCGGCGTCGGCAAGGATGCAGATCTTGCCGTAACGCAACTGGCTCATATCGGCCGCGCCCGGATCGACACCGATGGCCACAGCGATATTGTGCACTTCCTGGCTCGCCAGCACTTCGCTGCCGTCTACTTCCCAGGTGTTGAGGATCTTGCCGCGCAACGGCAGGATCGCCTGGAACTCCTTGTCCCGCGCCTGCTTGGCCGAGCCGCCTGCAGAATCACCTTCCACCAGGAACAGCTCGGAGCGCATCGGGTCTTGCCCGGCGCAGTCCGCCAGCTTGCCCGGCAAGGCCGGCCCCTGGGTAATGCGCTTGCGTTCGACCTTTTTACTGGCCTTGAGCCTGCGCCCGGCGTTGTTGATCGCCAGTTCGGCCAGTTGCATGCCCAACTCGGGGTTGGCGTTGAGCCACAGGCTGAAGGAGTCCTTGATCACGCCCGAGACAAATGCCGCCGCCTCACGGGATGACAGACGCTCTTTGGTCTGACCCGAGAACTGGGGTTCCTGCATTTTCATCGACAGCACGAACGCAATGCGCTCCCACACATCTTCAGGCGCCAGCTTGACACCCCGCGGCAGCAGGCTGCGGAACTCGCAGAACTCGCGCATGGCATCGAGCAAGCCCTGGCGCAGGCCGTTGACGTGGGTACCGCCCTGGGCCGTAGGGATCAGGTTGACGTAGCTTTCCTGCACGCTGTCGCCGCCCTCGGGCAGCCACAGCAAGGCCCAGTCGATGGCTTCCTTGTTACCGGCCAGGCTGCCGCAGAACGGCTCGTCGGGCAGGCGTTCAAATTCGCTGACTGCATCGACCAGATACGAGCGCAGGCCGTCTTCGTAATGCCACTCGACCTTTTCGTTGGTGTTTTTGTCTTCGAACGTAACCAGCAGCCCCGGGCACAGCACGGCCTTGGCCTTGAGCACGTGCTTGAGGCGGCTGACGGAAAACTTGGGTGAATCGAAGTATTTCGGGTCCGGCGCGAAGTACACGCTGGTGCCGGTGTTGCGTTTGCCCACGGTGCCGATAATTTCCAGATCGGTGGCTTTATAGCCATCGGCAAAGGTCATCTGGTACTCGTTGCCGTCACGCTTGACCTTGACCCGCACCAGCGTCGACAGCGCGTTGACCACCGAGATGCCCACACCGTGCAGGCCACCGGAGAACTGGTAGTTCTTGTTGGAGAACTTGCCGCCCGCGTGGAGCTTGGTGAGGATCAGCTCGACGCCCGGCACACCCTCTTCAGGGTGGATGTCCACCGGCATGCCGCGCCCGTCATCGCTAACTTCCAGCGAATGATCGGCGTGCAGGATGACGTTGACCGACTTGGCGTGACCGGCCAGGGCCTCGTCGACGCTGTTGTCGATGACTTCCTGGGCCAGGTGGTTGGGCCGGCTGGTGTCGGTATACATGCCGGGGCGTTTGCGCACCGGGTCGAGGCCCGAGAGGACTTCGATGGCGTCGGCGTTATAAGAGCTAGCGCTGGGAGTGGCCATAGGGTCTCGTCGTTAGTCGTAAGTGAAAAAAAGGGCCATTCGACGGGCGCCTTAAAGGGCCGCGAAGTCGATGGTTTCAAACTGTTCGGCGCCGATCCCTGCAAAGTTCAGCAAGTCGGGCAGCTGCTGGGCAAAGCCCTGATAACTGTGATCACCGCCCGCCTCAATACGCAACGTACATGCCGCGTAGTACTGTTCAGCGTAGCGGTAGTCCAGGGTTTCATCGCCTGTCTGCAACCACACCTGACAACGCTGCGCGTCCTGAGGGGCTGGCACTTCAAGTTCTGCCAGCGCCTGCACGTGATCGAGGGTCAGTTCCCAGGTTTCGCCGCTGTAGTGATTGGTTTGCGTGCCCAGATAGCCGTCGAACATCCGGTGCGGGCTGACGGCCGGATTGATCAGCAAGGCCTTGAGGCCGTATTGGCGGGCCAGCCATGTCGCATAGTAGCCGCCGAGCGAGCTGCCGACCAGCAATGGGCTGCCAAGCTCACTGATTACGCCCTGCAATTGGGCAATGGCCTGGCGCGGATGATGGTGCAGGGCAGGCACCCGCAGCTGCCCGCCAAGGCCCATGCTGTGCATAGCCGACGTCAACTGCATGGCTTTCTTGGACTCGGGGGCACTGTTGAACCCGTGGATATACAAGATGGAACCTGACATGCGATGACCCCCGAAGACCCGTTAAGCTGAACACAGCAACAATAAAGGCGCGCAGTTTAGCCTGACTCAGGGGCAATGACTCGCTTCAAGATAATTCAGTAATTGTTGGCGCTGTAATCCGGCTCAAAGGTGAAATCTGCCAGGCGCGACACGCCGGTTTGCAGAGTGCCGTCCGGTTGCAAGCGCAGCCAGCGATAGCCCGGTGCCTCGCCGCTGACCTTGAAGTCTGGGCTGCCCACCGCGAACTGGATGCAGGTAGAGGGCGTGGCCAGCAATCGAACGTCGTTGCGCTGCTGGTCGAACGCCTGATGAACATGCCCCCACAGTACCGCCCGGGCCTGGGGATAACGGTCCATGACCGACCAGAATTCTTTGGCATTGCGCAGACCGATCGGCTCCAGCCACGGGCAGCCCACCGACACCGGGTGGTGATGCAGGCACACCAGGTGATGGCGATCGGGGGCTTCGCTCAAGGATTGGGCCAGCAATTGCAACTGATCGTCCTCCAGGTAACCGGGGGTGGAGTGGGGAACTGCCGAGTTGAGCAGCGTAATGCGCCAATTGCCAATATCGACCACCGGCTCCAGAAGACGGCTTTGCACGGCCGCTTCACGCATCTGCGCAACTTGATCGTGGTTGCCGGGGATCCAGCGGCCAAAGGGTGCCAACGGCGCGGTCAGTGTGCGAAAGCGTTGATAAGCCTCGACACTGCCGTCCTGGGTCAGATCACCAGTGGCCAGCAGGCCGTCAATATGCGGCTGCTCGGCCTGCACCAGATCAATCACTTGTTGCAGGCTTTGCGCGGTCTTGAGCCCCAGCAGCGAGCCATCCGCTTCTGCAAACAGGTGGCTGTCAGAGAGCTGCACCAGCAGCACCGGGTCTTCGGTGGTCAGCGTGGATACATTCGGCAAGGTGGCTCTCCCGGGGAGGGTCAGTGAATGGCGCGATTATGCCATTGAGTATGGCCATTATGGGAGTAAGCGCCTTGATCCAGAGGCCAGTTTTTTGGTGCGCTTGCCAGGATTTCAGCGCACTTCTGCGTACTCATGGCCACAGGCCAGGCAATGACTTAGCCACTCACCCAAAAACACATTGAGCTGGGCCTTTTCGTCGGGCTGGTGCATGGCGATATTGGGGTAGGGATAAATGCTGCGAAAACGCCGCGCATGCTCGGCCGCGACCACTTCGGCCATGCGCGCATCGTGATACACCTGCACCTGCAATTGAGGCACCGGCAACCACGGCAAGCTGTGCTCCTGGCTGACACGCAGGGTGCTGGTGTACGGGCAATCGAGGATCACCTCCAGCGTCAGCACGCCCAGCATCTGATCGCCCTGGGTCACGGCAATCTGGCGCGGGCCGGGTTGCTCGCGCATTTCGGGCAACAAACGCATCAGGCGCGCATAGTTGGCCTCGCAAGCGGCCTGCAGCCCGATCAGATCGACCCGATAACGATCGCGAACCCCATTTACGACCATAACCCCCTCACTTCAGCGCGATTAAGCGCCAGCCATTGCAGGGCAATAATGCTCGCTGCATTGGAAATACGCCCATCACGTACTGCTTGCAGCGCATCTTCGTACGCCCATACCGTTACACGAATATCTTCTGCCTCTTCCTCCAGACCATGCAAGCCCCCGACGCCCTCAGTGCTGCAACGCCCGAGATAGAGATGAACAAACTCGGTGCTGCCCCCCGGCGACGGGAAGTAGCGAGTGATCGGCCACAACGACGAGAACGTCAGCCCGGCCTCTTCCTCACCTTCACGGTGAGCCACTTCCTCGGGCACTTCAGCCTTGTCGATCAGCCCGGCAACCAGCTCGATCAGCCAGGGCGTGTCAGTCTTGCCCAGGGCGCCGACGCGGAACTGCTCGATCAGTACCACTTCATCACGCTGCGGGTCGTAGGGCAGCACACAGACTGCATCATGTCGTACAAACACCTCACGACTGATCTCGCGACTCATGCCTCCGGCAAAGAGTTCGTGTCGCAGATGCACCCGATCAAGCTTGTAAAAACCCTGATAACCGTTCTCGCGCTTTACGATCTCGACGGTGCTTGGCCTGGCCTTGGTGATGTCAGTCATTACAAACCCCTTGCTGGCGAATTTCACCGTGGGCGGACCCTCGGCATCGCGCATCCTAACGCGCCAGAGACTGCGGATGCAGCCTCTTTTCTAACACGGGGATAGACGGATCGCCTGCAAAACAACTCTAATTGGCTCTACATAAGCTTAGTGGCGAACCGATGCCCATGCTGGCAGTCGAACCACCATCACTCCCCCACTCTTCCGACGATGAAGGACGACCATGTCGCTTTTAAAGTTTGCTTCCATGACTTGCATCGCCCTGACCCTGGGCGCTTGCCAAAGCGTGTTCCAGCCTGCGGTGCAAAAGCCGTTGGCGTTTGCCAATGACGCTTCCGAGCAAGTCAAGGCAGGCTGCACCGGCCAGGATTGCCCGCTGGTGAACATCGATACACTGCATTTTCCCGACGCCCCCAAGCTCGATGCGCTGATCGAAAATCGCCTGTTGCGAATGACCGTCAATTCGCCTGAGGACAAACTGGCGCCCTCGCTCAACGCCTATCGCGAACACTTCCTGCGTACGGCCGACAGCCGTAACAGCACTTATTTGCAGGCCAAGGTACGCGAGCAGCATGACGGTCTGGTGATTGTCGAGCTTTCCAGCTACCTGGATACCGGGGGCGCCCATGGCATGCCGGGCCGCGGCTTTATCAACTACTCGCGCTCACAGCAAAAGGACGTGACCCTGCAGGACATGCTGCTGCCGGGTCAGGAACAGGCTTTCTGGGGTGCAGCCAAAGTGGCTCACAACAACTGGCTGATCAGCAGCCATTACGGCAGCGACCCGGAGTTCGTGAAAAACTGGCCGTTCGAGAAAACTCCGCATGTAGCGCTGCTCAAAGACAACGTAGTGCTCAAGTACGACGTGTACAGCATTGCGCCGTATTCTGAGGGCCATGTTGAGTTGAAGATTCCGTACTCGCGTTTGAACGGGATCTTAAAGCCAGAGTGGTTTCCGGGTCGCGGGTAACGCCAACCGCCCCTGTGGCAGCGGGCTAGCTCGCGATGGGATCGATACGGTTTCACTGGAAAACCGCGTCGCCAGCATCGCGAGCTAGCCCGCTCCCACAGTGTGCTAGGCCGTTTTTGACCCGCGCCCCAACAGCCACTGCAACCCGCCGGCCAGCAACAACGCGGGCAATGTTGCGCCTACATCCGGCAGCACGTTCGCCAGCAGGTGATAAGTCAGCACCCCGCCCAGCCAGGCCAGCAGCGTCGGCCAGCGCCACAACTCAGGCGCAACCCGGGCACTGCGCTGGCGCAGGATAAAGTGATCCACCAGCACCACGCCGAACAATGGCGCGAACACCGAACCAATCAGCAACAGAAAGTTCTGGTACTGCGCCAGCGGCGCAAAGCAGGCGATCAAGGTGCAGACCACGCCGATGGCCAGGGCCAGATGTTCGACTTTCAAACGCAACAGAATCCCGCCTGACACCGCCGCCGAGTGAATATCGGCAAATGCGTTTTCCGACTCATCGAGCAAAATCAGCAGCAGCGGAATCCCCAGCCCGGCCCCTGCCAGCGCCAACAGCAGCGCATTCACTTCACCACTCGGGGCGAATGCCAGGGTGTAAGCCACGCCCAGGCTCATCAGCCAGAAGTTACCGATAAAGAAGCCCAAGGCCGTGCCGCCGAACACGTTTTGTGCACGCTTGCCGAAGCGTGAGTAATCCGCAATCAGCGGCAACCACGACAGCGGCATGGCAATGGCAATGTCAAAACCCACTGCGAACGGCAGCGAACCATCGCCTTTTTGCGCCCACAGCGCTGGCAGATCGGCTTTGGCAAACAGGTTCCAGGTCAGCCATAGACAGGCCGCCAGCAGTAACCAGATACCCCATTTGCGCAGAATCTTGCGCACAAAGGTCAATGGCCCGCTCACCGCAAGCAAGGTGGCCAAGGCGCCGAACAACAGCGTCAGCAACAGGGGGTTGCTCAACAGGCTGCCTTCGCCAAAAGCCCGGGCGCCAAGCAGGCTGGCTGCGTCGCGCATCACGATGATTTCAAACGAGCCCCAGCCGATCAGTTGCAGCACGTTGAGCATGGCCGGGAGCATGGCACCGCGGCTGCCCAGGCTGAGCTTGAGCGCAGCCATCGACGACAGGCCGGTATCGCTGCCAATCACACCGACCGAAGCCAATAGCGACACGCCTACCAGCGTGCCGAGAAAAATCGCCAGCAATGAACCCGACAGTCCCAGCCCCGGCGCAAGCAACGCGCCGGTCTGCAACACCATCAGGCCAATGCCGAGGGAGAACCACAGGGAGAACAAATCGCGACCGCCGAATGCACGCCGATCCAGAGGGACAGCAAGGTCGGGAGAGTAAGTACCGGGTGTGTTCAAGGAATGAATCCCACAAAGAGAAAACCGCCTAAAAAACCTGTGGGAGCGAGCTTGCTCGCGATGCAATCAACTCGGTGCAGCTGAATCACCGAGGTGCTGCAATCGCGAGCAAGCCCGCACCCACAAGGGGACTGCTTACATCACACTTTTTTGTACAGCTGACTGCCTTCCTGCTTGAAGCGCTCGGCCTGTTCGGCCAGGCCTTTGGCCACATCCACGTCGATGGCATCTATGCGCTGGTTGGCGGCGTAGATACGAACTTCCTGGGTGATTTTCATCGAGCAGAACTTCGGCCCGCACATGGAGCAGAAATGCGCGACCTTGGCCGAATCCTTGGGCAGCGTTTCGTCGTGATAGGAGCGCGCCGTGTCCGGATCCAGGCCCAGGTTGAACTGATCTTCCCAACGGAACTCAAAACGCGCCTTGCTCAGGGCGTTGTCGCGGATCTGAGCGCCTGGATGACCCTTGGCAAGGTCGGCAGCATGGGCCGCGATCTTGTAGGTGATGATCCCGGTCTTCACGTCATCCTTGTTCGGCAGGCCCAAGTGTTCCTTGGGCGTCACGTAGCAAAGCATGGCGCAACCGAACCAGCCGATCATCGCCGCACCAATGCCCGAGGTGATGTGGTCGTAACCCGGCGCAATGTCGGTGGTCAGCGGGCCGAGGGTGTAGAACGGCGCCTCGTCACAGCACTCCAGCTGCTTGTCCATGTTCTCCTTGATCAACTGCATCGGCACGTGGCCAGGGCCTTCGATCATGCACTGCACGTCGTGCTTCCAGGCGATCTTGGTCAGCTCGCCAAGGGTTTCCAGCTCGCCGAACTGCGCCGCGTCATTGGCGTCGGCAATCGATCCCGGACGCAAGCCATCGCCCAGCGAGAAGCTGACGTCGTAGGCTTTCATGATTTCGCAGATTTCGTCGAAGTGGGTGTAAAGGAAGTTTTCTTTGTGGTGCGCCAGGCACCACTTGGCCATGATCGAACCACCACGGGACACAATCCCGGTCACGCGCTTGGCGGTCAGCGGCACATAACGCAGCAGCACACCTGCGTGGATGGTGAAGTAGTCCACGCCCTGCTCGGCCTGCTCGATCAGGGTGTCGCGGAACAGCTCCCAGGTCAGGTCTTCGGCCACGCCGTTGACCTTTTCCAGCGCCTGGTAAATCGGCACCGTACCAATCGGCACCGGCGAGTTGCGGATGATCCACTCGCGGGTTTCGTGAATGTGCTTGCCGGTGGACAGGTCCATGACCGTGTCCGATCCCCAGCGAATGCCCCAGGTCAGCTTGGCCACTTCTTCTTCAATAGAAGAGCCCAGCGCACTGTTGCCGATATTGCCGTTGATCTTCACCAGGAAGTTGCGACCGATGATCATCGGTTCCAGCTCAACGTGGTTGATGTTGGCCGGGATGATGGCGCGGCCGCGGGCGATTTCATCACGCACGAATTCGGCGGTGATTTCTTTCGGGATGCTCGCGCCAAAGCTGTGGCCCGGATGCTGCTGGTCAAGCAAACCGGCGGCGCGGGCTTCCTGCAGCTTCATGTTTTCGCGGATGGCGACGTATTCCATCTCGGCGGTGATGATGCCCTGACGCGCATAGTGCATCTGGCTGACGTTGGCACCGGCCTTGGCCCGACGCGGGTTCTTCACGTGGGCGAAGCGCAGTTTGGTCAACTCTGCATCTTCAAGGCGCATCTGCCCAAAGTTGGAGCTCAGGCCCGGCAGGCGCTCGGTGTCGTCACGGTCGTCAATCCACGCCGAGCGCACATCGCCCAGACCTTTGCGCACATCAATTTGCACCGACGGGTCGGTATACGGGCCCGAAGTGTCGTAGATCAATACCGGGGCGTTCACTTCACCGCCAAAATCGGTAGGTGTGACATCCAGGCTGACTTCACGCATCGGCACCAGAATGTCCGGGCGCGAACCCTGTACGTAGACTTTTTGCGAGCGGGTAAACGGCTTGACCGACTGCTCATCGACCTTGGCCGAATCACTGAGATTGATCGCGTTTTTTGGTTTTGTACTCATCACGGCTCTCCAGACTGCATCCAGGCGGATTGTCGGAGGGAGAACCTGAAAAATGTACGGATGCACCCAAGGACTGGGTGCTGAGTGACGGCCTCGAATGATTGATCATTTTTTGACCAATCAATCCCGGACAGCACTCAAGAGGACTCGCCGGGAGACGAGAAATCTTGTTCCCTACGCAGGCGTTAACCTGATCAGGTTCAACGGGATCCGAAATTATTCGATCTCAGCCTCATAGCAAGGCACCCCGACAAGAACGGGCCCAGTCTAGAGAAGAGTGAGGCAGAACGCCAACCCCTCAATCAATGGCGTGATAAAAGGCGCAAGAACGGCATTGTTGCAAGGTGCCACCACTACTACACTCGCTACTTCTTGAAACCGCGAGTCGGACTCGGGCTTTCATTTTTCGCATTCTTGAACTAGGGATCGCTCATGCTGCGCAAACTATCACTGGCTATCGCCGTGTCTTGGGCGTCCAGCGCAATGGCGCTGGAAACCACCGCCCCATTGTCCAGCCAAAACGGCCTGGTCAGCGTTTACCACGAAGCGGTCGACAACAACGCCGACCTGGCGGCGGCCCGCGCCGGTTACGAGGCGCAAAAGGAAGTGGTGCCCCAGGCCCGTGCCGGCTTGCTGCCCAACCTGTCAGGGGGGGCCGAGTCGAGCAACGTGCGCACGGCCATCGACCAGCCATCGTTGACCACCACCCGCAGCGCGATGGTCTACCAGGCCACGCTGGCACAGCCGATTTTCCGGATTGACCGCTGGTTCCAGTTGAAAGCCGCCGAATCGATCAACGAACAGGCTGCACTGCAACTCTCGGCCACCGAGCAAAACCTGATTCTGCAAAGCGCCAATGCCTACTTCTCGGTACTGCGCGCCCAGGACACACTGGCGGCGACCAAGGCCGAAGAGGCCGCGTTCAAGCGCCAGCTGGACCAGTCCCGCGAGCGCTTTGACGTGGGTCTGTCGGACAAGACTGACGTGCTGCAATCCCAGGCCAGCTACGATACGGCGCGGGCCAACCGGATGCTGGCCCAGCGTCAGGTCGAAGACGCTTTTGAATCGCTGATCACCCTGACCAACCGCCAGTACAATGCGATTGAAGGCATGCGTCACACCTTGCCGATCCTGCCGCCGATGCCCAATGACGCCAAGTCATGGGTAGACACCGCCGCGCAGCAGAACCTCAACCTGCTGGCCAGCAATTACGCGGTAAACGCCGCCGAAGAAACCCTCAAGCAGCGCAAGGCTGGCCATGCGCCAACCCTCGATGCCGTGGCACAGTACAAAACCGGCGACAACGACGCTTTCGGTTTGAGCAACCCCAACGCCCTGAACCAGCGTTACGGCGGCGACGTGTCCCAGCGCAGCATCGGCGTGCAGTTGAATATCCCGATCTATAGCGGCGGGCTGACCAGCTCCCAGGTGCGCGAGTCGTACTCGCGCCTGGACCAGACCGAACAACAACGTGAAGCCTTGCGCCGTCAGGTGGTGGAAAACACCCGCAACCTGCACCGCGCGGTCAACACCGACGTTGAACAGGTGCAGGCACGCAAACAGTCGATCATCTCCAACCAGAGCGCACTGGAAGCCACGGAAATCGGCTACCAGGTGGGTACACGCAATATCGTCGACGTGCTCGACGCCCAGCGCCAGCTGTACAACTCGGTACGTGATTACAACAACAGTCGCTACGACTACATCCTCGACAACCTGCGCCTCAAGCAGGCTGCAGGAACGTTGAACCCGGGGGATCTGGAAGCGCTGTCACATTATTTGAAAGCCGACTACAACCCGGACAAGGACTTTCTGCCACCGGATCTGGCCAAGGCCGCCGAAGCCAATCTGCGCTCGCCGGGCAACTGACTTTCGCGCAATTTGATTGGCTGACATATCCAGCTAACACCGTTCCTTGAACGCTCCAGAAGTTAATACGGCATCGGTCGTATGACCTTCTGGAACGCAACACAGGAACGCTCATGCCTACAGTCCCCTCGCCCTCCCTCGCCCTGCCCGAAAATGCCGTACGGGCACAGTTCGCCAACCCGCCCCCACTCACAACGGTCGCCCGGCAAATGCTCGCAGCGGCCATTGCACAGCGCTATCCCTCACTGCGAATCAGCCTCGAACGCACCCGCCTGGCCGCGCCCAGGCCCGGTGGAGGCTGGTCGCTGGAGCCGTTCATGCCCCGGGTGCTGGATTACCTGGGTAGCGGTGTCACGCTGGATTTAAGCCCCGTCAACACACAACCCTACTACCTGACCGATAACGCCCCCGACTGGCTCAAGCCCGATGACGGTGAGTTGGATATGCAGGTTATCGAAAGCCTGGTCAAGGAACTCCCCTGGCGCCTGCCCGTCGGCCTGCAGAATGCACTGCACCAGTGGTGGACAAAAAAAACCGATACCGGCACCAGCCGCTGGCGGTGGCTCAGCGATGTGATGCGGGACACCCTGACGATTGGGGCAATTCGGCAAACCGGTCTGAACCCGGCCGCCCTTGCTGCCATCAACCAGGTCATCACCACGCCTGACCTCGAAGAGCGTATCCGCCTGTATGGCGAGAACGCTGTGCGCGCCTATTGGCTCGAAGCAACCCTGCTGAATCCTGAGGTGGTTTACTCCGGGCTCAATACAAGGATTGCTCTGGTCACCCGAAACCAGGTGCTGATGTGCAAAGCTGACGGCGACACCCTCACCTTTAAAAGCATGGACACACTGGGTCAGGCCTGGGCCAGGAAAATCATCAGTTCGTACACCGTAAAAGAAATTCGCATGAAGCAATTTGAGCTGGAGGGCAATTTTTTCGATGCCAGCGCCGCCGCCATTCTGAACCGGCAACTTGAACGCACAGCCACGCTAAAAGTGCCGTCCAGTCTCGGCTGGCAGGCACTGCAAAGGGTTTACAGGTCCATCACGGATACCTCGGCATACTTTGCCGACGCGCCCAAAGCCACCTTGCAGAGCCTTACAACGGTCAAAAACCACTTGCCCGAATGGCTGAATAACGCGTCAGCGGCCAGCATCGCACGCTACCGCCATTACAGCCTTGCCCTGTATGCCGCCAAACAAGCCAGCGAAGGCAAGACCTACCTGTATGGCATCAGCGACATCCACACCTATGCCGCCGACGCGTTGCACTGGCAAATGCGCGCCGACCAGCGACAATTCGAGCAAGATATCCCCATGCAAGAGCGCATGGATCAGTTTGCACCCAATGATATCGAGCTGACTTTTCTGTCCGCCACCGGCCTGCCCGGGACCATCGGCATCGTGGAGAGCACCACCATGAGCCTGACCGAGCTGTCCCTGAAAAATCTGATCGGTCGGCCCGAAGGTGCACTCAGCCTGCGCCATCGCCTGGGGGAGCCACTGCCAGGATGGTTGACGCCCGACTACATCACCCGACGCGGCGGGCTGATCGAAAAGGTCGATATCGGCAGGGTGTACCCCAAGTATCTTGAAAACGCACTGTTGAGCAACACACCCGACGCCCTGGTGCGCGAAAGGTTTTTCGCCACTCAAACCAGCGTGCAACTGCCGATGGAAGCGCTGGAACTGAGCCTGAAAAAACAAAATGGCCTGACCCCGCTGGGCGCCCGCCATGTGGCCGCAGTGGTACACACCTGCGCCGCTGAGCAACAGGTCGAAGGACTGGCAGTGGTCATTCGTCATTTGGCCCTGCTACGCCACCCCGAAGCCCTGCCCGACATTGTGGGCAACATGTTTATCATCGAGCCGGCCAACGTCGAGTATGGGCCACATGTGCTGTACCGGCCTTTTTACTCGCCATCACTGCTGGAGTTCAGCACCCGCGACGCACTGCTGGACGCCATTGTCGAGCCCTCGCCTCTGCAAACCAGCGTACTGACCTGGTTGAGTGACATTGCCCGTCCGATCTACGACAACGGCGGCTTCAAGGAGCCACATTACCTGCGCTTCGGTTTGGGCAGTGAGTTCGCTCCGATTGAACGGCCGGGTCCTGCCAGGCTGGCCACCAACGGCAGCGACGAGTTACTGCAATTTCTACAGAACGGCCAGTTGATGCAGTACCTCTTTGGCTGTAATGCCAGGGCGCTGGTGGAGCAGGCGAACACAGATTCGGTGTCCAATACGGAAAGCCGCTGGGGGGTGCTACTGGAAGGTGGCAGCCTGATTTTCAACAGCCTGTTGCTGCTGCCGGGCTTGCCACCCCCCATCATGCTGACCGGCGGTTTGCTGAGTGTCGCGAAACTGGCCAGCCAGGACATCCCCGCTCTTGCCAGCAGTGACGCCGCGACTCGCGAGCTGGCAGCCGCCGATGTATTGCTTAACCTGGGCATGTTGCTGTTCCACCAGTCCCAGACGGCTCTGCAGAAACTCACACCACTTCCAGAAGGGTTAATGAGCAAGGCCTTGCGAGCGCAGGCGCCGGCCCGTATCGCCGAAATCTGGCCGGAGCCGGAGCCGCCCAAAATTGTCACGGGCATCGTGGCCCTGCCCGGCGAGTTGCCTGGTGCCCGCAGCACCGAGCTGGACTTGGGCATCGCCAGCGCCAGCGATCGCCTGACTGCCAGCAGACGCGAGCTGTTGGCCAGTTTCAAGGTGGCGCGACCCGAAACTTTACCGCCTCCGATACCCGACGGCCTGTTCAAGGGGCTTTATTTAATTGATCAGAAGTGGCACGCCTTGCTCGGTGAAGGGCTGTACCCCGTGCACATCGACAGCGAAGATAATGTCGCCATCTCTTCAAGCACCGATATCAATCGCATTGGCCCGAACCTGAGAACGGATGGTAAAGGTAATTGGTTTGTAGACACCCGCCTGCGTTTACAGGCTGGGGGCCTCTCCAGACGCATAGCGTCCCTGCAAGCGCAAAAAGCCCGGCGTAAAAGTGAACTGCAAACACAGCTGACTGACTTTTACCCCCTTGAAGCTCCGCGGCAGAAGGCCGTTGATATCACCCACAGCGCCCTGAGAAGTGCAATGGCAGACCCACGCTTCACTGCCGAGCAGCTCGCCGCTTTACGCGAGAGGCTCAAAACCGCACTGCACGCGGAGTTGAGCGGTTACCAGGCATTGCTGGCCACTGCCGAGGAACGCAGCAAGCTTGATATCCCCTTTCACGAAACGATCGTGATTTCCATGCTGGAGAAGTCCTTCGACAACCGGATCATCTCCCTGGTTGTCTCGGCAAACGAACAAAGAGCCCTGATCAACAAGTGGCCGCAGTTCAATGCAGAGGACGCTGATATCGAGGCCGCGGTACAGGCAGACCCCCAGGGGTATGCACAGTCAAACCGCGAGCAGGTGGCAATCAACGAGATCACGATAGAACGTATCGAGCAAAGAGACGGCTATCTGGAGCAGTTGTACAACTTCGGCGAAGCGGGCATCGCTGCCGCTACCGAACTGGCCCGTTCAATACCTGCGGCTGGACATACCAGCCTGACCCTCAAGGGTTTTCAGCTCGACTGCCTGAAACAGGCCAGCTCCACCCCCTCCGCAAGCAGTCTCACAGAAGAAAGCCTTGATAGCGCCATTGACCCGCTCAATGAGCACACCCACACCCATAACCAGCTCAATACTCTGGAAATCGACGCTGACAAACGCCTGGAGGTACTGGACAGCCTCGCGGAGAACTACGGCCAGGCGCTGGATGCCCTGGAAGGCATTGGCTTGATGTATGCCGATGAACTGGATCCCGAGTACTTCAAAAAACTTCGTCTGTTGCTGACAGAGCTCTATCAGGATGTCACCCGCCAACTGGCGGCCGAGATCAAGCCGCCCCCGCAGCCCCCCGCACAAAGACCTGGAAAGCGCACACCACCTGCCGCTGGCAGTCGCTCCAAAAAAGTGATTCATGTCCGTGGCAAGGGCAAATTGATCGGCGAACTCCGGCCCGCAGACAACGAATGGCTGAGTGATGTCATTGAAATCCGCTCAGACTATGACGAGCAATTACTGTCGACTTATTTGCAGCACGAGGACGAATGGATCGAGATTAAAACCGTGCGTACTGAATCACCGCGCACACGGGCACTGAATATCATCAAGGGTGATGCGCGCAAACTTTACGCCTTGTCCGAGTGGCATCTGCACAAGGCCACAGTGCACAGCATGAGTACCCGCTACCCGCAGGAAGTCGAGGAAGAACTCATTCGCGAAGCCAATAAGCTCGACAAGCTGGCCACTGAACTGCACTTGGCCCTGCAGACCCAAGCCGAGGATTCAAGGTCCCAGGACGATCAGACCCTGATCGACAGCATGCGCAGTGCTGCCCAAAAAATGATCAGGGAAGGCAGGGAGATGCGCATCAAGTTGAGCTTCGAACTGCCGCCGACCCATGGCAACCTGCAGTACCTGATTGATGAGAAACAGGTCCAGATAGCGGGGCTAGGCAAGCGCATCCCGTTAACCGGTGAGCGGCAGGACTACATGCAGGAGTACGCCGTCAACGACCGCCAGGGCAGCCCGCTGTGGTATGCCCATTTTCACTATGACGAGGCCCATACCCCGAAAGCGAACTACACGGCCGCTCACTTGAAGACAAAAGAGCAGCGAAAATTCAGCTACATCGTCCAGCTGGACAAGGCTAAAACTGCCCCTGCCATCGTAAACGTGCATCGCGGCCAGATTGGTAAAGACCTGGCCGAACGCTGGTTTCTGCCACTGGCCGACTAGCGCGACATCAACCGTCCCAGGCCATCGAGCAACCGCTGCAAGGCGCCCTGATTGCGCTGCATGACTTTAAGGCCCGCCTGGCCCATGCGCCGGGCGTCTTGCGGCAACTCGAACAAGCGCTGTACCGCCAGCGCCAGCCCTTGGGCGTCGTCCACTTCTTCCAGTGCTCCGGCGTCGCGCAGCATCGCGCTGATTTCCAGAAAGTTGAACAGATGTGGCCCGCTCAACACCGGTTTGGCCAGCGCCGCCGGTTCCAGCAGGTTGTGCCCGCCATTGGGAACCAGACTGCCCCCCACAAAAGCGGTGTCTGCCAGCGCGTACAAAAACAGCAATTCACCCATGGTATCACCCAGCATGACCTGGGTACTTGCGGTGACCGGCTCGCCACTGGAACGGCGCACCGTGGCAAACCCTTCGCGCTGGCACAGCTCGAATACCTGATTGAAGCGCTCCGGGTGCCGAGGCACCAGCATCAGCAACGCATTGGGGTAATGGCCAAGCAATTGCCGATGGGCCGCGAGCACAATCTCGTCCTCCCCCTCGTGGGTGCTGGCTGCAATCCATACCGGGCGAGCCAGAGCCTGCCACTGCTCACGCAGCTCCCGGGCATCGACCAGCAGCTGGGGGTCGATGGTCAGGTCAAACTTGATCGAGCCGGTGACCTCAACGCACTCAGGTCGTGCACCCAATTGACGAAAGCGCTCGGCTTCGGTTTCGGTCTGCACGGCAATCAGGCTCATTTCTTCCAACATGGGCCGGGTCAGGCGGGCGAAGCGGCCATAGCCCTTGGCCGAGCGTGCCGACAAGCGGGCATTGGCGAGCGCCACCGGTATGCCGCGCTTGGCACACTGATGGATATGATTGGGCCACAACTCGGTTTCCATGATGACCGCGAGTTTGGGTTGCACGCGATTCAAAAAGCGCGCGGCCGCCCACGGCAAGTCGTAAGGCAGGTAGCAATGCTGAATACGCGGCTCATTCGCGAACAGCGCCTGGATCCGCTCGGACCCGGTGGGTGTCATACACGTCACTGTGATTGGCAGCTGTGGGTAACGTTTTAGCAGCTCACGAATCATCGGCGCGGCAGCGATGCTCTCGCCCACCGAGACCGCATGCACCCAGATCCCCCCCGGCTGCAGGGTCGGCAGATTCAAGGCGAAACGCTCACCAATACGCCGGGCATAAGCGGGCGCCTTGCGCGCCCGCAGCCACAATCGAATCGCCACCAGTGGCAGCCCCAGATGAAACAGCAAGGTGTAGAGAGTTCTATTCATGGGTGCGGAGTTTACTTGAAAAAGTATTCACGATGATGGCACCGAATACTCCCTACCCTGTCGCAACCAGAACGCACTACACACTTTCACAACTACTAGAATGCCTTGCTGCTAAATTGCCCCGCTCCACACTCAGGACTCCACCATGAACGCCTACTATTACCTGGCCATTGCCATTTGCGCCGAAGTCATCGCCACCGTCTCCATGAAAGCGATCAAGGGTTTCAGTACACCGCTGCCGCTGATCCTGGTGATTGCCGGTTACGCCACGGCATTCTGGATGCTGACCCTGGTGGTGCGCACCATTCCCGTGGGCGTGGCTTACGCGGTGTGGGCGGGTATGGGCATTGTGATGGTGAGTGTCGCAGCGCTGTTTATCTACGGGCAAAAACTCGACATCCCGGCCATGCTCGGCATGGGCCTGATTGTGCTGGGGGTGGTGGTGATTCAACTGTTCTCGAAAACAGCGGGGCATTGAATCCAGCAACGAAAACACCACACCTCGTTCCTTCGGCAGCTGCTACGCAGGTTTACAGGCTCAGGCCAGGTTGTGGATCAGGCTGTATACTTGCGGTCTTTGTCTTTAAACGCCGAGGTCGCCCATGCCATCTGTTATTTCCACCGACGTGCTGATTGTCGGCGCTGGGGTTGCCGGCCTTTGGCTCAATGCCCGCCTGCGTCGCCAGGGCTTCTCCACGATTGTGGTCGAGCGTGAAAGCCTGGGGGGCGGGCAGAGTGTGAAATCTCAAGGCATCATTCATGGCGGCGCCAAATATGCGCTGCACGGTGCCCTGACCGGGGCGTCCGAAGCCATCGCCGATATGCCGCGCCGCTGGCGCGAAGCCCTTGCCGGCGACGGCGAACTCGACCTGAGTGGTGTGCGCCTTCTTTCCGAAGCCCATTACCTGTGGTCGCCGGGCACCCTCGCGGGCAACCTCACCAGCTTTTTTGCCAGCAAGGCCGTGCGTGGCCGGGTCGATCAGGTCAAGGGCGACCAGTTGCCCCCGGCCCTGCAAGATCCACGTTTCAAAGGCAAGGTGTATCGCCTGGCGGAGCTGGTAGTCGACGTCCCGAGCCTGATCGAGCGTCTGGCGGAGTTGGCGGGGGATGGCCTGCTGGCCGGGCAGGTGATTGAGCCGCTGTTTGACAACGACGAACTGATTGGCCTGCGGGTCGACGGTCTCGAGATTCACGCCCAGCGTATTGTGTTCAGTGCAGGTGGCGGCAATGCCGAGCTGCTGGCCAGTGTCGGCATCAGCGTTCCGGCCCAACAACTGCGCCCGCTGCATATGGTGCTGGTCAAGGGGCCCAGCCTCAAGCCGCTGTACGCCCACTGCCTGGGCGGTGGGCCCAAGCCACGCATTACGGTAACCACTCACCCCGCGGCCAATGGCGAGTGGGTGTGGTATCTGGGCGGTGATATCGCCGAAGCCGATGGCGTGGCTCGCGAACCTGCCGAGCAAATCGCCGTGGCGAAAAAAGAGCTGGGCAACCTGCTGCCCTGGGTTGACCTGAGCCAGGCGCAGTGGGCCACGTTGCGGGTCAACCGTGCCGAGCCTGCGCAGTCGGGGCTGGTACGCCCGGACAACGCTTTTCTCTCGGACCAGGGCCGTCTGCTGGTCGGCTGGCCGACCAAGCTGGCACTGGCACCGGACTTCTCTGACCGGGTGCTGCAAGCGCTGGAGCACGACGGAATCAAACCGGGCAATGCACCGTCCCTCCCTCCGCTGCCACGTCCACCCCTGGGAAAAACCGCGTGGGAGCAACTGTTGCCATGAGCCAGCCAACCCTGCACGACTTCCATCGCCCGCTGGGCAGTACCGGCCTGCTGGTTTCGCCACTGGGGCTGGGCACCGTCAAGCTGGGTCGCGACCAGGGGGTCAAGTACCCCAGCGGCTTCAAGATTCCGGATGATAACGAAGCGCAGATGCTGCTCAAGCTCAGCCGCGATCTGGGCATCAACCTGATCGACACCGCCCCCGCCTATGGCCGCAGTGAAGAACGCCTTGGCCCGCTATTGCGTGGTCAGCGCCAGGACTGGGTGATCGTCAGCAAGGTCGGCGAAGAGTTTGTCGACGGCCAGTCGAGTCATGATTTCAGCGCCGCACATACCCGGCGCTCGGTGGAACGCAGCCTGCAACGTCTTGAAACGGACTTTATCGATCTGGTGCTGGTGCACTCTGACGGCAATGACCTTGCGGTTCTCAATGAGTGCGAGGTCTACGAGACCCTGGCCGAACTCAAACGCGAGGGCAAGATTCGCGGTTTCGGCTTGTCGGGCAAAACCGTTGAAGGAGGGCTCAAGGCCTTGGAAACCGGTGATTGCGCGATGGTCACCTACAACCTCAATGAACAGGCCGAGCGGCCGGTGATCGATTACGCCGCGGCCCACGGCAAGGCCATTCTGGTTAAAAAGGCGCTGGCCAGCGGGCATGTGTGCTTGAGCCCTGGGGTCGATCCGGTGCGCGCCAGCTTCGAACTGGTGTTTGGCCATCACGGGGTTGCCAGTGCTATTGTCGGCACCATCAATCCGCTGCACTTGGCCCATAACGTGGCGACCGTTGCGCAGGTTCTGCGTAAAACCTGAAGCCGCCGACGCGGCCGACCCCGACGCAAGGAGGAGCCGACATGCCGCGCATGCTGATCCGCAAGAACCCCAGCGACTTCAAAACCCTGCCGTTATTTGTCGAAGCCACGCCAGAGGGCTTGAGCTATCAAAGCATCGGCATGCCGTTGAACTTCGCGCAGACCCTGCTAAAGCGCCGCCCGGTCAAGGTTGCCGATAATGAGCGTTTTTCGCTGGAGCTGGCCAACCTTGGCGTATCCGTGCGACTGACCATGAGTTGGCAAGGTCGCGACTACTGGGTGCTGGTACGTCAGCGTCGTCAGGATCGGGGCGATGTGGTGCTCAAGCTGATCTCTGGTTACGTGCCAGCCCACGAGGTCAGCCTGCCCCTGCACACAGCCATCCAGGAGATTGCCGAAGAGTGCCTGCTGGAAACCCCCGAAGGCTGGCTGAGCGGGCGGTTCAATGAAACATGGCTGCCTGCGCCCTACGCCGCCGCGCTGCATTACCGCGAGGCCATGCCCTTTCGCCTGACCCCCCTGTCCGGTGCGACACGGCCTGTAAGCTGTGGCAGCCAGCCCTTGCTGGAGCGGCCACGGACCTACGTGCACTTGCCGACAGCATCGCTGCAACTGATTTACGACCTGCGTCTGGAAGTGCCCAAAGAGGCCAAGTCCCTGAGCCTTTTCCATGTCGAAGAGCGGCTTGAAGGGGATCAACTGGTAGCGCGGCTGGACCGCAAGCGCCCGGATCTGTACCTGATCCCGCTCACGGAAGGCCGGCCCTGCGCCGAGTTATACACCCTGAGCAAAGACCGTCTGCAACCTGCCAGTACCCGTGGCGTGCGGCTGGCCGAGAGCTTTGCACCGCAGGACGGCTGGGTGGTCCATGACGAGCGGATTCGCTGGAAGGATTGGGTTCGGCAACAGGGTTTAACCCCGCCCAAACCCGAGTCACGGCTCAAGCGCCTGACCGGCAAGGCGCGGCAGATATTCAGGAAGGTGGTGAAAAAGTCTTAGATACAAATGTGGGAGCGGGCTTGCTCGCGATTCAGACAACTCGGTTTTTCAGTTAGACCAAGTCGACCCGATCGCGAGCAAGCCCGCTCCCACAGGGGGTGTGCGGTCGATCACTGACCGCGAATTTTCTCGACAATAGCTGTGGTCGAGCTGTTTTCAACCAGCCCCAACACTTTAACCGTACCGCCATAGGCGGCCACGATATCGGCGCCAACCACCTGATCGATGCCGTAATCACCGCCTTTGACCAGCACGTCAGGCTTGACCTGAGCCAGCAGATTTTCCGGCGTGGCTTCAGGAAAGCTGATCACCCAGTCCACGGCGCCCAGACCGGCCAGTACAGCCATGCGACGGTCCACACTGTTGATCGGGCGACCCGGGCCTTTGAGGCGGCTCACCGATGCATCATCGTTGACTGCAACGATCAAACGATCGCCCTGGGCCCGCGCTTGCTCCAGATAGGTCACATGCCCGGCATGCAAAATATCGAAACAACCATTGGTGAAGACGATTTTTTCGTTGTGCGCCCGCGCATCTTCGATGGCCAGCAACAGCTGATCAAGGCTCAGCACACCACGCTCCGACCCTTCTGAGCGCTGGATCGCCCGGCGCAGCTCCGGCGCGCTGATGGCTGCCGTACCCAGTTTGCCGACCACAATACCCGCCGCCAGATTGGCCAGGGCCACGGCGTGGGGCAGTTCCTCACCGGCAGCAATGGCTGCGGCCAGGGTTGAGATGACGGTATCGCCAGCCCCTGTTACGTCAAACACTTCTCGGGCACGGGCCGGCAGGTGCATGGCGGCAAAGCCCGGACGCAACAGGGTCATGCCATGTTCGCCACGGGTCACCAGCAAGGCACCCAGGTCCAGATCTGCCATCAGCTTGGCGCCCTTGGCCACCAGGTCGGCCTCGTCGGTGCAACCACCGACGATGGTTTCAAACTCACTGAGATTTGGCGTAATCAGGCTGGCGCCACGGTAGATCGAGAAATCCTTGCCCTTGGGATCGGCCAGCACCGGAATGCCCCTGGCACGTGCGGCCTGGATCAGCACCTGATGGTTTTTCAGGGCACCCTTGCCGTAGTCGGACAGCACCAGCACCTTGATGCCTTCAAGCAGGTTTTCAACTTCAGCACCCAACGCCAGGGCGTCGGTGGCAAACGGTTCTTCGAAATCGATACGCAGCAATTGCTGGTGACGGCTCATGACCCGCAGCTTGACGATGGTCGGCTGGTGCGCAATACGCTGGAACAGTGCTCGAACACCCGCGCCCTTGAGCCGGTTGGCCAGGCTGTCGGCGGCTTCGTCGTCGCCGGTCACCCCCACCAGCGAGGCAGGCGCGCCCAGTGCAGCGATGTTGAGCGCAACGTTGGCAGCGCCGCCCGGGCGGTCTTCGATTTGCTCGACCTTGACCACCGGCACCGGCGCCTCAGGGGAAATCCGTGAGGTCCCGCCATGCCAATAACGGTCGAGCATGACATCGCCTACCACCAAGACAGGGGCTTGATCGAATCGCGGCATGGACAACTTCATGGACAACCCACATACAAAATGAACAGGGGCGCGATATTAACACAGGGTGAACGCAGGTCAGTTCACGGTATTAATCGCAGCGAATGAGAATCAGACATGAGCTACAAGACTCAAGATGAAGATTCCCCGTGGAGGCAGGCCTGCCTCCACAGGTATCAGTATAGGCCTCAGGCGATATCGCCGGAGACCTCAGGCGCATCAAGCCCCATCGAGTGCAAGCGTGCGTAGTAACCGTTTTGCGCCATCAGCTCGGCATGGGTACCGCGCTCGACAATCTGGCCCTGATCCATCACCAGAATCAGATCGGCTTTCTCGATGGTGGTCAGCCGGTGAGCGATCACCAGCGTGGTGCGACCTTTCATGACGTGGTCGAGTGCCGCCTGGATATGGCGCTCGGACTCGGTATCCAGCGCCGAGGTGGCCTCATCCAGGATCAGCAGCGGTGCGTTTTTGAGTAACGCCCGGGCAATTGCCAGACGCTGACGCTGACCGCCGGAAAGCAGCACGCCGTTCTCACCGACCTGGGTGTCCAGGCCTTGTGGCAATTGCTCGATAAAGTCCATCGCGTAAGCATCACGCGCGGCTTTTTCGATGTCGGCACGCGGGGCACCCGCCAGGTCACCGTAGGCAATATTGTTGGCCACGGTATCGCTGAACAGGGTCACATGCTGGGTTACCTGGGCAATATGACGGCGCAGGTTGAGCAGACGGTAATCTTCGATTTCAACGCCATCGAGCAGAATTTCGCCCGCTGTGTGGTGATAGAAACGCGGGATCAGGTTCGCCAATGTCGACTTGCCACTGCCGGAACGCCCCACCAATGCCACCATTTGCCCCGGTTCGGCCGAAAAGCTCACGTCCCTGAGCACCTGACGGTCGGTGTCCGGGTAGGTGAAGCTCAGATTGCGCACTTCCAGACGGCCAGTGACGTGGTCGCGCTCAACAGTGCCGGTATCGACCTCCGGTTTCTCATCCAGCTGTTCAAAGATGCTTTCGGCACCCGCTACACCCTTCTGGATCGTCGAGCTGACTTCAGACAGCTGACGAATCGGCTTGGGTAACAGGCCGGCCAGGGTAATGTAGGCGATCATGTCGCCAGGCGACGAGTCACCACGAAGGTAAAGCACCAGGAACATCAGGATGCCCATAGCTACATAGATGACCAGTTGCAGCATCGGGGTATAGATAGCCCCGGTGCGGGTCATGCGCAGTTGCTTGTCGGTGTTGCTCTGGCTCGCCTGCAGGAAGCGCTTGCGCTCATACGCCTCACCGCCAAAGCTGCGCACAACGCGGTAGCCCTGGATGGTTTCCGAGGCAACGTGGGTTACGTCACCCATCGCCACCTGAATCTTCTTGCTTTGCTTGCGGAATTTTTTGCTGGCTGTGCTCACCATGACCGCAATCAGTGGCAAGATCGCGACCATAACCAGCGTCAGGCGCCAGTTCATCCACAGCAACGAGCCAAACAGGAACACGACTGTCATGCCTTCACGGATCACCACCTTGATCGCATCGGTGGCAGCACCGGTGACCATGGTCACGTTGAAGGTAATACGGGAGATCAGATGGCCCGAGTTGTGCTTGTCGAAATAGCGGTTGGGCAAGACCAGCAGGTTGTTGAACAGCTGAACCCGCAAGTCGTGTACCAGGCCCAGGGAGACCTTGGCCAGGAAGTAGTTGCCCAGGAAGGATCCCAGGCCCTGCCATGCGGCGATCAACACAATCAGGATCGGCACGACCTGCAACAGGCGCAGATCACGCAAATAGGGAACGGAAGGAAACAGCACTGCGTCCGGATTGGACAGGCCATCGACGAAATACTTGAGGATGTAACCAAGCATTGGCTGGGTCGAAGCGAAAATAAGAAACCCGACGATACTCAGCAGGAACAGGCCGACATAAGGCCGGACATAGCTGAGCAGGCGCAGATATATCTTCAAGCTCGATTCGCTTGTGCTGGGGCTGGATTCGGTCATATCACGCGGCGGTTAGTAAAAAAGGAAGCTGACTTTATCACAGCTTCTCTGGTGTACTGACTGCCGCTTGTAGCCCGGCCTCGTGGGGCAGTAAAAACGACACTACAGGGCCAGTGCGCTAGTATGGCCGTCCAAAATCTGGAACGAACCTTTCAGCATGCAATTGAGCTACTTAAATTATTCAAAACAACGGGTGTTTGATTTCATTTGCCTATGGCTGCTGCCTGTCGGCCTTTTATTACTTTTATCCGACCTTTATTTTCTGCCTGGACGAAGCCTGCATCACAAACTGTATTACGGGCTGTTCAGCATTCCGACCCTGATTGCCCTTGTCTTGCGGCCCAAAGAACTCCGGGACATCTTGCGTGAACCGTTGATCGCAGGCTTCCTGCTGTTTGCTGCCTGGGCCATGGTCAGCCTGATCTGGAGCAACACCGAGGAGAGCATTCTCGGCCTGTTCAAACCCCCGCTGCACCTGTTCATGCTGTTCGCGGGCGGTACATTGCTGGTCAAATACCGCAGTGACAGCCTGCAGCCGGTCATTTTTGGTGCCGCAGTCATTGCCCTGGTCGCGACCCTGTACAACCTGTACATGTTCTACCCCAACCATGATCCGCAACTGCGGATGATCGGAGCCGGTGCGTTCGACAATCCGCTGCTCAGCTCCCACGCATTCGGGTTCTTTTGCATCTACTGGCTAACCCTGGGCATGACCTGCAAGCGCCCGCCAGCCCTGTTTGTGGCCATTCCCGCCTTTGTCATCATGTTCGTCGCGCTGATCGCCACCGGTTCCAGAACTCCACTGGTGGCCATCGTGATGGCTATGGTCTGGCTCAGCTTCATCTGCTGGAACCGGCGCTCGCTGGCCCTAATAAGTATGCTGGCCATCGGCAGCGTGGTGGTGGCGGCACTGTTCTGGGACATGCTCGTCGGCCGTGGCAGCTCGTTCCGCTTTGAACTGTGGCAAATGGCGCTGGACTTGATCGCGCAAAACCCGTGGATCGGCCATGGCTATGACGCGCACTTGTCCCTGACGCTGTCCGAGCACCCCGAGTACCCCCTGAGCGAGCCCCATAATTTTTTCCTGGGGGTACTTTTCTACGTCGGTTTGCTCGGCCTGCTGCCCTGGTTGTTCATGCAGGCCTGGGGCCTGTACAGCAGCTGGCGTCACCGCGTGCAGCCGTTGTTCATCCTGGCCTCCGCCTGGCTGGTATACGGTATCGGTGCCGGCCTGACCGAGGGTGGAGGGATCATCTCGCGCCCCAAGGAACACTGGTATCTGCTGTGGATCCCGCTGGCCCTGATCGCCGCACTGAATATCGGCCTGCGCCTCAAGACCCTGCGCGACAGGCCGGTTCACCGCCTGTCCGATGCCGCCTTCAATACCCTTGCCAGCCATGCCCAGGTGATTGAAGAAGATGGCTTGGGGCCCAAGGTGCTGCGCCTGCAAAACGGCAACTTCCTCAAGTTGTTCCGCGCACGCCGCTGCTATACCTCGGGCAGCTTCAACCCTTATTCGGAACGTTTTGCCGTCAACAGTGAGCGCTTGCAGGCGATGGGCATTCCCGCGCCGAAAATCCTCGACCTGTTTCAGTTGCGCAATGGCAGCACTGCCGTGCTGTACCAACCACTGCCCGGCCAGACCCTGCGCCAGGTCATGCAGTCGATGGGCTCGCCGGCCATGCGCCAGGCCCTGGTCGAGCGCTTCGGCAAGTTTCTGGCGATCCTGCATGACAAGGGCGTTTACTTCCGCTCACTGCACTTGGGCAATGTGTTGTTGATGGACGATGGCGAGTTCGCCCTGATCGATATCGCCGACATGCATCTTTATCCTTCGGCACTGCGCATAGCCCTGCGCCAGCGCAACTTGCGGCATATGCAACGCTACCCCGAAGACCGTCGCTGGCTGTTCGAAGAGCAACTGCCCGAGCTGCTGCAAGGTTATGCCACCCTGGCTCCCGCCCCTGCCGTTACAAGCCTGCGCAACCAGGTTATGGCACTTGCTCAAACCAACGCGCCTTGAGCCTGGACAGCAGTAACCCCTTGTGGGCGGTGCTGGCCTATGGCCTGGCGATCATGACGTCAGCATTGCTGCTGCGGTGGTCGCCGACCATCCAGCGCAATCTGGAGCACTCAGCTCAAGGCCGCTATAGCAGTGTTGATGGCTTGCGCGGCTATTTGGCCTTTGGTGTGTTCATTCACCACACCGCCATTACCTGGGTGTTCCTGCATACCGGGGCATTTGAAATGCCCTCGACCCGGTTCTACGCCCAGATCGGCCTGGCCAGCGTGGCCTTGTTTTTCATGATCACGGCCTTTCTGTTCTGGGGGCGTTTGCTCGAGAAAGGCCGTGAATACGACTGGCTGGCCTTCGCCGTGTCCCGGGTTTTCCGCCTGTACCCGCTATATTTGCCGCTGATGCTGCTGGTGATTGTCAGCGTGTTCTACATCCAGGACTGGACACTCAAGGACACCCCGCTGGAGATTGCCGGCCAGATACTGGCCTGGCTGTTTTTTGATCGCCCGGACATCAATCAATTCCCGCAAACCGGCGGGCTGATTGCCAACGTCACCTGGACCCTGAGCTACGAAGTGTTCTTCTATATGGCGTTGCCGCTGTTCGGGATGGTGTTTCTGTACCGCAGCGACTGGCGACAGACTGCACTGTGCCTGATCGCCATCTATGCGCTGTATCAGGTGGTAGGTTGGGAGCACTCGCTGAAAAAGCACATTCTGATGAGCTTTCTCGGTGGCGTGGCCGCGGCGTACTGGGTACGCACGCCCAGGCTGCTGGCCTGGAGCCGGACGCCCGTTGCAGGGGTCATTGCATTGGTTGTGCTGATGGCCGTGCTGACCCTGTTCCGCAAGAGCTTTGCGTTCTTCCCGCTGCTGTTGCTTACCCTGGCGTTCTCGATCATCGCCTCCGGGCATACGCTGTTTGGCGCATTGGCCAAGCGCAGCATTCGCTGGATGGGTGAAATCAGCTACAGCACCTACCTGTTACACGGCTTCCTGATCTGGCTGATGTTGCAACGCCTGCCACTGGGGCTGCCACTGGATACCAGAGAGCCGCTGGTGTTCCTGCTGCTGGCGGCCCTGAGCAGCTGCCTGTTGATTGTGCTCAGCAGCCTGAGCTTCCTCTACATCGAGAAGCCGGGCATGGCCGCAGGCAAAAGGGTTGTGCGCCGACTGCGCCGGCGTACCCGGACAACCTCACAGGTCGAGCCGGAATAACCCCTCGCACGCCGTCAGTCTTTTTCCAGGGGTGAGAAATACAGCCGCCCCAGCCCACGCCAGGTTTTGCCCGTCCAGCGCTTGAACGGAATCTGCGCCAACAGCTCGCGAGCCAGGGCACGATTGCGGTTGGCCGTTTTCAGGAACATGGAATTGAGGAACTTGTAGCGCACCTCGTCGTACAGCGGGTGATCGCTGAACTGGGCATAAATGCGCAGAATGCTGTCGATCATGAACCGGTGGTTCTTGTACGAATTGGTCGCGTGCTTGCGATAGCGCGCCATCACCACGTTCAGGCCGTCGATAAAGTACCCTGCATGGGTAATCTTCAGCTCGATATACAAGTCTTCCAGGCGAATGCTCGGGTCAAACCCCCCCACCTTGTCCAGTGCTTCACGGCGGATCATCAGGGTCGGCGCAGGCGGATACGGTTTGCGCTCCAGGAACATGTCATCGAAGTCCAGGCGCCGGAACGGTACATCACGGCGCTGGCGTTTTTCCGGGAACAGGTTGCCATTGGCATCGATCAACTCGATATTGCCCGCGCAAATACCTACTTCCGGCTTGCCATCCATGTAGGCAACCTGCACCGCGATACGGTCCGGCATCATGATGTCATCGGAACCGAAGGGCACGATCAGGCTGCCCTTGGCCCGGGCAATCGCACCATTGAGGGTATTGGTCAGGCCCTGGTTCTGTTGCACTCGAAAGTCGAAACCATGTACCGCCTGCAAACGCTGGATACGCTCCACGCTGTCATCAGGCGAGCCGTCATCGATCACCAGCAATTCGATATTGGGATAAGTCTGATCCAGAACGCTCTGGATGCTTTGTTCTATGTAGGGCCCGTGGTTGTAGGAGGCGATGATCACCGTCACCAGGGGTTGCGAGTCAGTCATGGGTGTTCCTTAAGGGCCTGGCGCAGGCCCGAGTCGATCAGGTCCAGATACTCCTGGCGGAATACCTCAATGTCGTGGTTTTGCTGCAAGTAGCGGAACGCCTGCTCGCCCTTGGCTCGCAAAGCGTCGTCCGACAGGGCCAGGTACTCGTCCAGCGCTGCGGTGAGCGTTGCCACGTCGCTGGGCTTCACCGCCAGGCCACCCGCCCCTTCAATCAGCGGCAGCATGGCCGGCACATTGCTGGCGATCACCGGCAAGTGCCCACTCATGCCTTCGAGCAGCGCCAGCCCCAGGCCTTCGGCCAGTGAAGGCATGGTCCAGATATCAAAAGCACGCACGTACTGCAGGGCGTTCTCCTGGAAGCCCAACAAATGCGCACGACCATCGAGCCCCAGTTGCCCGATCTGCTCGCGCAAACGCGACTCCTCGCGGCCGGCACCAATAATGGCCAATTGCGCGTTCGGGTATTTGTCTTTCAATGCCGCGAAGGCTTGCAGCAAAAAGCGATGGCCCTTGATAGGCACCAGACGCCCCAGCGCGCCGATCATCCGCGCATCCTGATCGAGGCCGAGCTTTTCACGCGCCTGCTGGCGTGGCAGCTGCAGGGCTTCGGCCTGCTCGATATCGATGGCGTTGGTGATCGCGTAAGTATTGGCGTCGGTGAAACCGCACTGGCAGTCCAGCAGGTACTGTTTGACCGCAGGCGACACGCCGACAAAGCGCCAGTGCTTGTCGATCAGGCGCTTGGCCTGGCTGCGCCGGTAAAAACGGTCGTACTCGCCAAACCCGTGGGAAATACCCACGCACAGCGGGATTTTCAGCCAGCGGTTGAGCTGCAGCATCATGTTCACCGGCTTGAAGCGGTTGCAGATCACCACATCAAACTGCTCTTTGCGGCAGAACTTGTACAACGCCCACATGGCGCGCAACCGCATGCCCTTGAGCGACTTGTCGCTGAACTCGAAATACACCGAGTGGTCGGCCTTGCTCACTGGCTCGCCCGGCCCCGGGCGCCCACGCAAAAAGGCCGCCGTGATCTCGTAATGCTCACGGGGCAATGCGCGTACGATCTGCTCGGCGAGGTCGGCAAAGTCATGGGACTTGACGTTGTAGTCGGGCTGCAATTGCAAAACCTTGGAACGCTTCATAACTCTCCCCGGTGAAATCCGGTGGCATCAATAACCCAGGCAGGCTCTGCCGCCAGACGCTGGATTGCAACTGGATCGGGAGCAGGCAGCTTGGCCCACTCGTTACGCTTCCAACACACGAAGTGAAAGTAAGGAAAGGTGTGATCGCCGTCACGATCGTTTTTCAATATGCCGTTTTTCCAGAACCACTTGCCCGGGAAATTTTCCGTGCCGTCATGCCACTTAATGCAGCCGCCGGGGGTACTGAAGGCCTCGGTAAACTCACTGGTGCGACGCAGCGGGTTGAACTTGCCCACCAGCTCGAACAGCGGTTTGGGCAGGTTCTTGCGCCACAGGAAGATCCGGCTGAAGGCACCTTCATCCAGCGCATGATGCTGATTGTCAGTAAAGCGCTGCTGCCAGTCCTTTATCCGCATGAACAGCTCGCGCTTGCATGACGTATTGCGCATCAGGCACAAATGCCCCGCGACCCGGCGTTCGTGGGTTGAAAACAGGTCATAGCGGGCCAGCCGCTCGGCGGTGAAATAACTGCGCAGGTCTCCGTACACCAGATCAATATCGCCGAAGGCCCAGAAATCATAGCCCTGCAGACGGTCTTCGTGGATATAGCCCAACGCCGGCTTGATATCGCACAGCTTATAAGCCTCTTTGGGTGCGAAATCGATCTTCAGGCGTTCAGAAACCTTACGGCAATAGTCGGTAAAGCTGATCAGTTCAACGGTCACATTGGCCGGCAGATTTTCAGGTACCCCACAGTCGCTGAAAAATAGCCAGTTAATATCGGGATTGTGCCGACAGCTTTCGAGGAAAAACGGCATCCAGAACGGCCATCGGCCGAAGTACGGGATCACAAATAAAATACGCGGTGATGGTTTTATCACGGGGAACTCAATGTAAAGGTCGAGATTAGGGTCAATGCTATGACCGCTTTTTATATGTGCTTATTATTTTAGTAGCCAAAACAGCTCATGACGCCTGACGGCCTTGCGGAAAAACTCATTCTCGCCATAAGGCGATGGCTTTCTGCCTGCCAGGAGTTGCTGTATCGATCGTCTAATCCTGCGCTTGAGCGCAGCCCGTGGCTGCAGGTCATGCATCATCCCCAGCGCCATGGCCTTGTCGCGTTGCTGTGCAAGGCTCAACGGCAGGCTGCAAGGGCGCAGGCTGAGCGTGGCATCGAACACCGGCGGCAAGGCAATGCCGTCACCGCTGTTACCCATCGGCCAGCGATCGTTGTCATGCAGGTGGTTGGCGTAGCCGAGCACCGTGGTCGGCTGCCACTCCAGGCCTTCAAGGGCCTCGATGACAGCGTCATGGGCACAGATATGGTCCGGGTGCGGGTCGATTGACGGGTGCGGAAGCACGATCACTTCAGGGCGCGCGCGCAGAATCAATGCACGCAAGTCGGCCAGCAGGTTATGCCAGGTCGGCGCGCCGTCCTGATCGGCGGGCAACGGGAACGGGTTGAATTGGCGGAATACGCGAATGTCGCTCAAATCGGCCTCGCGCGAGGCCATCGGCTGATCGGGAGCGCCCTGCATGGCGGGCAATTGCAGGCAAAAATAACCCAATTGCGCGCAATGGGCTTCAGGCACCCCGGCCCAGCGCGGTACGACCATGCTGTCCCAGGCGCGCAAACGGCCCTTGAGGCGGGCGGCCTCTGCCCGTGGCAGGCCCATTTGCTGATAATGCCCGGCTTCGATTTCGCCAGCGGTCAGGGTCACGATCCAGGCTTCTTTGGCCTGGCTGTACAGGCCAAACGCGGCCAGCTCTGCATCATCGGCGTGGGGCGCAACAACCATGATCCGCTGCTGGCGATAATCGGGTTGACGGAAAATCAGTAGTTCAGGTTGGCCCAAAACGCGGCAGTAGCGCCCGCGCACACGCAACTGCCCCGCGACCAGCGCCTGCGCACAACCACTCACGTTCAGGTAGCGCTGGCCATTCACGCCACGCTCGAAAGTTTGCCGGTCCGCCGACTCGCCACCCGACAGTTGCACATACGGGTCAACAAAGCGTCCCAGCCAGCCACTTTTAACCTTGACCTCCAGGATCAGGGTTTCATCTCCCGCCAGTTGCAGCGGCTGCTCCGCTACCAGCTTGTCGCCCTCAAGGCGCACCGCCGGCTGCTCGCTGCCGGCCGGGAAGCTGTACTGGTAATCGTCCTTGGGCGAATAGAACAGATGATCGGCAAACCATGCTTCATGGGCCACCCAGCCCAGCACCGCCAACACCGGTGGCAACCACCAGGCCAGCAACACGCCACTGGCAATCAGCACCAGCAGGCCGATCAGCAGGCCAATACGCTTGTTGCGCCGATGACGCTTGAGAAGTTGCTGTTTGCGCGAGGCGGGTTGGCTCATGGCTAGGCTCTTGTGATTGATCTCCCGTGGGAGCGAACCTGTTCGCGATGCAGGCACTGCGGGATGTTAAAAAACGCAGTGATACCATCGCGAGCAAGTCCGCACCTACAAGATTTGTGTTTCAGACTTTGAACACGGGCACCGGGTTGCACCAACGCTCTTTGTATTCACGGTCGGCGCGGCCGAACGAGAAGCGCAAAGGCTTGTTGAGACTGCGGGCCTGCTCCCAGGCAGATTGGGTATTGATAAAACTCAACACGCTGCCAGGGCTGAATTCACGGGTCTGAGGGTCAACACCGCCATTGACGTACTCGACACTGATCCACTCGGGCGACTCAGCGCGGTACACCAATTGAATCGCTATCGGCGCATCGTTGAGGAAAATCACCGAGCCGATCAACAGCTCGCGCAACAGCTCGATGACCTCGGCCATCCGCTCGGCCCCTGTGGCAACAAAGCCCCAGCGGCGCAAAAACAGATCGCAGTATATGCTCGCCAACTCAGCACTGGAAAACTCCGATACCGGGCGCACAACACCGCCCGCCTCTTCCAGGAGGCGCAGTTCGCGGCGCTGGTTGTAGCGGAATTTTTTCGACAGTTCTTCCGGCGTGCGAGCCATGGCCAACTGCTCGGTTTGCAGTACCAGGTTGCTGAAACGACCTTCATTGAGCTGCGACAGATACCGCCCACGATGACGCAAAGGTGCCGCCGCATCGGCAGCCGCCGGCAGAATCAGCTCGGCATTGCCCAGATCGAACAAGCCTTTTTTGCCATGACGCTTGAGCACGTCCTTGGACAAGGCCAGATCGCGCCCCCAGGTCGGGATAGCCGCTTTCAGCTTGCCGTCCTGCTCCCAGGCAAGATAACGCACAGGAATACCGGCCAACTGCGCCAGACGTTCAACGACCATCGGGTGGGTAGCGACGCTGCCGCCAAAACGCTGCCAGGCATCGGCATAAGTGCCGGAATCCACAACGCTCCAGCCGCGCTCACGCCAGCCTTGAAATCGATTGAGCATCAGGACTCCGCAATCAGGTCGGTGACTTGCGCCAAGTGCCAGAAGGTATTGCGCACCGCCCGATCACTAAAACGTTCGTGCAAACGCTCAAGCATCAGTTCGGCGCAGGCCATGCGCTGCTCATCATCGAGTTGAGCCAGGTGCTGCAGGCCCTGGGCCAGATGCTCGGCATCGCCCAGCGGGAACAAAATCCCCACGCCCTCGACCACTTCTTTGGCGCCGCCACAGGCCGTTGCCAGCAACGGCACACCGGCAGCCATAGCCTCAAGCAGCACCATGCCAAACGGTTCGTGATCAGAGCTCAACGCAAACACGTCAAAGGCCCTGAAATAGCGGCGTGCATCAGGCACCTGGCCCAAAAACAGCACCTGATCGCCGATCCCCAGCTCATTGCTCAGCTCTTCGAGATCCTCCTCCAGACGCCCCTTGCCCATAATGACCAGTTGGCTGTCAGTCGGCAGATTGGGCAACGCCAGGGCAAAACCGCGAATCAGCGTGGCCTGGTCCTTGTCCGGATGCAGGCGACCGACGTTGCCGACAATAAAGCCATCCACCGACAGCCCCAACGCTTCGCGCGCCGGGGTGCCAGACAATTGCCCGGCCTGGACCGCATCGATATCGATACGGTTATAGAGCGTGTTGATACGCCCGGCTGGCCACTTGGGCAGGCACTTGCGCATGTCGTCACGCACCGCGTCGGAAACACCGAGCAGGCTCAGGCGCTTGCGAAACAGGTGGGCAAACAGCTTGCGGCTGCGACGCTGATAATCGCCAAACGCATGATGCACGCCGATCACCGGCAAGCCGGTGGCCAACAAGGCGATATAAATCGGCTTGAAGCGGTGGGCGATGCAAAAACTGAAATTGCGCGAGGCTGCGATCTTGCGCAGCCTGGCGATGGCACCCAGCTTCAGACCACGAATGGCCCTGGAGCTGAATTCCATAAAGATCACTTCATCAGACGCACAGCCTGCTGCCACTTCAGGGTCGGTTGCCCCGGTCAGGAAGACCGTGGTGACCTTGTACCCGGTACCGGCAAACAGGCTCGCGTACTGGCGCGCACAGTCCAGGAACGGCCCGTCATAGCCGTGGCAGAACTGCAGCACATGACGCTCAGTCGAGCGATTCATAAGTCTCGGCGCCGTCTTTAACCACCAGGATGTCTTCCATGATCAGGTACTGCAGATCGGAACCGAAGAACATGTTCAGCGCGTCAGTCGGCGAGCAAACCATAGGCTCGCCACGACGGTTAAGCGAAGTGTTCAGCGAAACGCCGTTACCGGTCAGCACTTCCAGCGCCTTCATCATGTCGTAATAACGCGGGTTGTATTCGCGCTTGAGCACCTGGGCGCGGGAAGTACCATCTTCATGGACAACCTCCGGCACGCGGGTCTTCCACTCTTCAGCCACTTCGAAAGTGAAGGTCATGAAGGGTGCCGGGTGATCGACCTTGATCATCTGCGGGCCTACGGTGTCGAGCATCGACGGGCAGAAAGGCCTCCAGCGCTCGCGGAACTTGATCTGTTCGTTGATGCGGTCTGCCACGCCTTCGCTGCTCGGGCAACCGATGATCGAGCGGCCGCCCAATGCACGCGGGCCGAACTCCATGCGCCCCTGGAACCACGCTACCGGGTTGCCATCGACCATGATCTTGGCGATGCGCTCCGGGGTGTTTTCGATGCGGCGGTAGGCAGGTTTGCCAGGGTGACGGGCACAGGCCGCGATCACGTCTTCGTTGCTGTACGCAGGGCCGAGGTAGACGTGTTCCATCTTCTCGACCGGCACACCGCGAGCGTGGGATACATACGCCGCTGCGCCGACTGCGGTACCGGCATCACCGGACGCAGGCTGTACGAACAGTTCTTTGACTTCCGGGCGGGCAATGATTTTCTGGTTCAGCTTCACGTTCAACGCGCAGCCGCCGGCAAAGGCAATCTTGCCGGTTTCCTTGAGGATGTCGCCCAGGTAGTAGTCGATCATCTGCAGCGACAGTTTTTCAAACAGCGCCTGCATGCTGGCCGCGTAGTGGATGTACGGCTCGTCGGCGATATCGCCTTCGCGCTTGGGGCCCAGCCACTCGATCAGTTTTGGCGAGAAGTAGAAGCCCTTGCCGTTCTCTTTATAGCGACGCAGGCCGATCACGTTGGCGTATTCGGTGTTGATCACCAGTTCGCCGTTTTCGAACGAGGCCAGACGCGAAAAGTCGTACTTGCTGGCGTCGCCGTACGGCGCCATGCCCATGACCTTGAATTCGCCATCGAGCATCTCGAAACCGAGGAACTCGGTGATTGCACCGTACAGGCCACCCAGGGAGTCCGGGTCGAAGAACTCCTTGATCTTGGTGATCTTGCCATTTTCGCCGTAGCCGAAGAAGGTCGTGGCGTACTCGCCCTTGCCATCGATGCCCAGGATCGCGGTTTTCTCTTTGAAACCCGAGCAGTGGTAGGCGCTGGATGCGTGAGCCAGGTGGTGCTCGACCGGTTCGATCTTGATTTTCTTCGGGTCGAAGCCCAGCTGCTCAAGGCAGAACACGATCTTGTTGCGGTAGCGCTTGTAGCGCCGGTTGCCCATCAGGATCGCGTCAAGGGCGCGGTCCGGGGCGTACCAGTAGCGCTTGGCGTAGTGCCAGCGAGCCTTGCCGAACAAGCTGATCGGAGCGAACGGGATCGCCACCACGTCAACGTCGGAAGGTTTGATACCCGCTTGTTCAAGACAGAATTTTGCAGACTCGTAGGGCATGCGGTTCTTTGCATGCTTATCGCGTACGAAGCGCTCTTCTTCAGCCGCCGCTACCAGCTTGCCGTCGATATAGAGGGCTGCGGAGGGATCATGGCTAAGGGCGCCGGACAGGCCAAGAATCGTCAATGCCACTGGATTAGCCTCTTTTGAATGCAGGCAGGCGGCGGGCGCCTGAAAAAATGATGCGTTCCTCGCAGTTCGAGAAACAGCTAAAGAGCGGGATTATAGCGTAAAGACGCCCGCAGTGACCCTGCACGATTTGCCACGCCCTATTGCGCGCCCTCATCTGCAAAAAAATCGCCGGGGCACATATATGTAGCCCTAACACCCGAACGTTTTGGGATTTCCTGTGGATACACCGACGTACGCGTCAATAGACAGGAACGACCCCATGCCCAGTGCACTCGCTAACCTCAAAGACGCAGAGCGCGAACTGCTCGTGCTGCGCAATGCCTTGCCCAATCTTGATCTGTCGCTGGATCACTGCCTGCGGGTATTTTTTCCGCGGTTGCCCGCTGACACCTGCACCGACTTTCTTTTCATCAATGAAGAGATCGCAGCCCAGCCTGGCCAGAACCCCACTATCTCCAGCCAATCGGTGACTGCCCTGATAGACCAGTGCTACCTGACCGGCCAGATCCCGACCTTCGTACAGGGTGCCACCCGCGTCTACAACTACGCCTATACCCTTGACGAGCAGGATCGAACGGCCGGGGTATCCGCCCCTGAACTCGAAAAATACCTTGAGTTTGTCGTCCGCTCCCCGCAGTTGTGTGTGAGAGATGCCCTTAACGACTTCTGGCGCACACCCCACAAGGACCTCAATGGTCAAGCGCCCAAAGACTGGCTGTCGCAATTTTCCCACAGGCTGATCCGCGCCGAAGCCTCCGTGCGCCACGAGGACAACACCTTCAGCCCCACCGCCCTGGACATGATCAATCAGGTACTCCCTGATGCCAGCCCATCTCCCGCGCCAAAAACGCCCGGCCCCTACGGCTTTTACTCGCTGGCACTCAGCAGTCGTCTCATGCAAAGGGCTGCAGTGCTGCACGGCGCCTTCGTGATTACCACGAAACACCTGCCCCTGATCTCAGCCAACGTGCAGGACAAGCGCACTGCCCTGGACCCCACCCCGCGGCCTTCAGTACTTTACCTGCCGAGCACTGGCCTGGAAGTGTTCGATTCACTCGCCGCCCTCAGCCAGGAACTGTCGACCCGGCTCAACGATCCTTACCAGCGTGAAACACTGCTCACGTGTGTACTCACCGAAGATCGGGAGCGCGCCCTGGGCCATGAGCAAATCGACTACAGCCCGGTTGCAGACAGCGCCATAGCTACCGTCTTCAGCGATCAATTGATCAACAAACAAAAAAGCGACATGCACCATGCCTGGTCGGTGGCACGCAATCTCAAGCAAGACACATCCCTCGACCAGCTATCCGACTGCGTCGACCAATCCCTGGCTGCAAGCCTGCCCCTAAATCCCGCCAACATACTGCGCGGGCGCTATACCCGATTGCTGGAAAGCCAATTGCCCGACTGGTTGAAGACTGCTTCAGACAGCCAAAAAACCCAGTGGCGGCTGGCCGTTGAGCGCCTGAATCACGAGCGCCTGGCGGCAGAATCCGATTACGCCCAACCCCTCAGCGAAATCGGCCGCAAACATACACTGCTGGGTTATGCCCGCCTTCAGTTACAGCAACAGATCAAAAAAGACCACGGCATAGACGTCGACCCGGACGAGATCTTCATCTCGACCACTGAAGCCCTGCGCACCGGCCCTTTGATCAACCCTGTCAGTGGTTCCGGGTTTCCTGCAGGCATGAGCCTGGGCAGAACCGGGCCGATCATCAGTTACCACACCACACGCCGTAGCCTGAGTGAGCTGGCGCTGTCCAATGTCGGTATCTGGGACGTCACTTTCGCCCTCACTGCACAAGTCAAGGATGGAGCGGGCCAGAAACATGCCGTGCTGACCAGCAGCTATCTGAAAACGCTGGTGCGCCAGCTGGATATTGGCGAGCGCTACAAAAAAAATCTCAAGGAGCTGCTGGTCAACTCCAGCCAGGCCCAATGGCGCAAGGAGCGCTATGTCGCTTTTAAGCAGGCACAACTGAACCTGGACTTGCTTGAAGCCACGCTGGCGGGTGCGCTGACCACCCAACAGGTGTCATGGGTCAGGGCTGCGCTTGAGCAGCCCGTAGAGAACAACCGTGCACAAATCAACGGTGAGCAGGTCAAAGTCCATCTGCTGATGTTGCGCTATAAACCACTACCGGGTTTGCTGGTGTTCAGCGCCACCGGCTCCGGGCAACTGCTGTGCTACACCCCCGGCGGGCCTGAGAGCCGCTGGTTCCTGGTTGCCAACTCACGCAACGAGCTGGGCCAGATCCTGTCACGGCCTATTTGGCGAGCCTATGTGATGCGCCACGTCACACCGGCGCAACAGCCGTATATCAAGCCGCTGCTGGAGCGGGGACTGAGCGAGGCCAATCTGCAACTGCAGGGCATCAGCCATGACCTGTTCGAAGCGTCCTACGACACCGAGGCCTTGCACGCCATCCGCGATGCTGACGAGCAGTCGACTTCTACCTGGGAAAGCAACGTAAACACTGCCAAAGAGGCCGTACTGACGGCAATCGACATCCTGTCTTTCGCATTGCCCACCCGAGTGCTGCTGCCCATCGTACTGGCGCGGTTTATCGCTCAGATCATCAGAGGCCTTGATGCCCTGCAGCGCGACGAAAAACACGAAGCTCTGCTGCACTTTATGGAGTCCATCACCTACCTGACTGACGGCGCCTCGGACTTTACCGGCTCAGCCGTATTCGGCAATTCGATACGTCAACGCGCAAAACAGCCCGTACCCTCGTTGAGTCCCGCTGCTGCCAGCCATTATCCCGGTGCCAGGCTCAGGCTGCGCACGGGGGATGAATACGGTGCAGGTGTGTATGAAGCGCCCACTGCCAATGGTCAGACCGCCTGCTACACCAAAAACACAAACGGCAGGTTCTATCGCAGCCAGTACGACAACCTGGACAACACCTGGCGCGCACTGGATGAGCGCAAACCCAACGCACCGTACAGCATCCCCTTGCGCGAACTCTCGGCCGGGCAATGGGATGTCGATCCAACAACCCCTTTGCTCAAACAAAAGCCCGGCATTGAAAGGGTAATCGACAACGCGCGCGTCAGAGGCGTCGATCTCAGCCGTTACACCCCTGACGAGCAGGGCATCTATCGCATAGACAACATGCGATATATCAAGCAGGACAGCGACGTGTTCGAAGTCTACAGCGGCTGGCTGGGCCGCAACTGGTACTTGCAACCGCAATCGAGTTCAAGCGCTGGCGCAAGCGCCAGCTTCAAGGTCCGGCGCACCGCAGGCCGCTGGCAAATCAAGCACAGGCTGGCGGACAACAGCAAACGCTGGGTGCCTCTGACGGGGAATCTCACCGAGTTGACTGGCGATGTACCCCACCTCAAATACAGTGACTACGACATGCCCGCCGAGTACCAGGAAGCACTTCGGGACATCACCGAAAACCATCGTTCAGTACTCGATGGCATCACTGACTTTATGGATTTTGCGTCCGAGCGCAGCCTTGCCCACCGGGCATTCAAGGAGCTGCGGATCAAGCTGCTCGCGGATGCCAAGGCCTACTTCCTGACAAAACCTGCAAAACCCCGGGCCACCCGCCCGCAATTACCTGGCAACGTGCAGGAACAAGCGTTGATCAACCACCTGTTCGAGCAGTCAGATGGCATCGTGTGGGGTGAAACCCACTCTCACCAATCGAGTAAAAAGATCCTGATCGACAACATGGCCGAGTTTGCCAGACACGACGTAAAGGTCCTCTACATGGAGCACCTGCAAAGCGACCTGCACCAAAGCCTTCTGGATGACTACTTCCAAAGCGGAAAAATGCCCCTCAGGTTGAACAAATACCTTGAGGATCAGGATTTTGGTCATCAGATCAACCCCTCCAGCCGCCATACCTTCAGCCAACTGGTGCGCGAGGCCAGACGGCATGGCATCAAGGTCATCGCGGTTGATTGCTCGGCCAGTTACTACCCGAAAAGCACACCGAGCGAAACGCCCTGGCTAAACCGTTATGAAATGTTCAGCTACTTTGCCTCCCGTACGATTCGCGCTCATCAGGCCCAAAACCCAGGAGGCAAATGGATAGCCCTGACGGGCAACTCACATGCCAACACCTTTGAGGGCATACCGGGGCTGGCCGAACTTGAAGGGGCGATATCCGTACGAGTATCGGATTCAGCCCCGGGCACCAGCCGCGGCTTGCGTCAGGACATCGGTGAAATCATCCCCGCGGATAACAAACATGCTAACTACCGCTTTTTGAAAAACGATTACTGGCTGCAAATCGACATTCCAGGCACAAAGCCCCATTTACCAGCCCTCTCCCCATCGCAAACCAATAACAGGCTACCGGCTCCGGGGTTCTTCCGCCTGGACAGCGCATCCCCTCAAGGCGCCCAGTTGATACATCGCTCAAATAACCACGAAATTGTGCATACCCCTTTGAGAACCGACGCCAATGGTCAGATTTTTATCGAACGTGAAAGCTGGCCAACCATCCACCAAAAACGCTACGACACCCTCAAAGACCTGATCCATGGCTTACAAGACATCAACATGACCCAAGTGCAATAACCCCGCGCCCGACGCTCATCACGTTCAAGACAGGGACGGCTCAGCGCGTCCTTGTCACTTGTTTTGCTGGATATCCGCACCTCAGCCGCTAAACTGCGCGCCCTCTGCTAGCCTCCCCCCGTCGCCCTGGACGGGTCGCGTCACACGGAACCCGATTTGCCCATGAAATATTTCACACCTGCTCACCTTGCCCTGTTACTGCCAGGCCTGTGCCTGGCACCTGTCGTCTGCGCCGAAACCCTGGAGCTGGATCCCAGTGTCATCACCGGCTCGCGCAGCGCCAGCCCGAGTTTTGACCTGCCGTACTCGGTGGACAGTATCAATCAGGAGCAAATCCAGGATGGCCAACTGGGCATCAATGCATCCGAGGTGCTGTCCCGTGTACCGGGGCTGGTGGTGCAAAACCGTCAGAACTATGCCCAGGACCTGCAAATATCTTCCCGTGGCTTTGGTGCCCGCTCGGCGTTTGGGGTGCGCGGCATCAAGCTGATTGCCGACGGCATACCGGCCAGCACCCCCGACGGTCAGGGCCAGGCTGCAACCTTCAACCTCGATACCGCCGAGCGCATTGAAGTGCTGCGCGGCCCGGCGGCAACCCTGTATGGCAGTAACGCCGGTGGCGTGATTCAAATGTTCTCCCGCGACGGCGAGGGCCCGCCGCGCATTGGCGCCGAGACTCTGGTCGGCAGCGACGGCATGAGCAAGAACCACCTGACCGCCGAGGGCGCCACCGACGACGTCGGCTTTGTGCTTGATGCCTCACGCATGGACACCGACGGCTACCGCGACCACAGCGCCGCACGCCGGGACCAGACCTTCGCCAAGCTCAACCTCAAGCCCGACGAAGACAGCAAGCTGGCGCTGATCTACAGCAGCCTTGAGCAAAACGGCACACAGGATCCGCTGGGCCAAAGCTGGGAAGCCTACAAGGCCGACCCGCGCTCGGTAACGCCCAATGCCATTACCTACAACACCCGTAAGAGCATCGACCATCAGCAACTGGGCCTGAACTACGAGCGCTATATCGGTGACGCTACCCTGCAGGTCAATGCCTATACCGGTACGCGCAGCGTTATTCAGTATTTGGCGATTCCGCCCACAGCAGCCAGCAATAAACAGGGCGGCGGTGTCGTGCAATTCGATCGCAAGTTCTACGGCGGCAGCCTGCGCTGGATGCAACCGGTCTACGGTGTACCGGGCGATCTGACCCTGATTGGCGGCCTGGACTTCGATCAGAGCCAGGACAGCCGCCACGGTTATCAAAACTTTATCGGCAGTGAGCTGGGGGTCAAAGGCGCACTGGTGCGTGATGAAGTAGATACCGCTCGCAGTCTCGACCCGTATGTACAGGCCAACTGGGCGTTGGACAACTGGACGGTACAGGCCGGCTTGCGCTACAGCACCATGGAGATGGACGTCGATGATCAATTTTTGAGCAACGGCGACGCCAGTGGCACCAAGCGTTACGAAAAGGCCACGCCATCCGTCAGCGTGATGTATGCCTTTACCCCCGAGCTGCATGGTTATATCAGTGCAGGCAAAGGCTTTGAAACGCCGACTCAGGCCGAACTGGCATACTCGCCCAGCGGCCAGGGCTTCAATTTCGGCCTCAAACCTTCCGAGAGCACCCAATATGAAATGGGCCTCAAGGCGCAGCTCAACAATACGCGGATCAATGCGGCCATATTCCAGATCACCACAGAAGATGAACTGGTGGTGCTGAGTAATACCGGTGGCCGTACGACCTACCAGAACGCCGGCCGCACCTTGCGCCGGGGCTTTGAACTGGGTGTAGAGAGCCAGCTCGCAGAACACTGGACCTCAACCCTCGCTTACACTCGCCTGCAAGCCACCTACGACAGCGACTTCGCCAGCACCAGCGGTACCGTAGACAAAGGCAACTACCTGCCGGGCGTACCGCAGACCACGCTGTTTGCCGAGGTGAACTGGAAGCCGGCCGACTGGGTCAGTACGGCTATTGAAGGCATGTACCGCAGCAAGGTATATGTGGAAGACACCAACACCGCCAAGGCAGCACCTGCTTATACCGTATTCAACTGGCGGGCGAAGTTTGAACAGAAGATCGAGCACTGGACCTTCCACCAGACCTTGCGTCTGGACAACCTGCTGGACCGTCAGTATGTGGGTTCGGTGATTGTCGGCGACTCCAACAGTCGCTACTACGAAGCTGCGCCGGGCCGCTCGTGGTATGCCGGAGCCGGGGCGCAGTACAGCTTCTGACAGCACGGGCACGCCCCTGTGGGAGCGGGCTTGCTCGCGAAGAGCATTCGCGAGCAGGCTCGCTCCCACAGAAAGTCCTGGCTAGGCTTCAGTCAGGGTTTGTCGGCAATCGCCCGTCAATCACCTGATACAACGCACTGCCCACCGGCCAGTTGCGCATAAAGCGTGCACGATCGCGGGCGTACGCTGAAGCGAAGCTGCTCGATGAGCGATGCTGGCACATCGAATCCAGATCAATCAGCGCCCAGCGCCCGTCATCCCAGAACACGTTATGGCCCTTGAGGTCACCGTGGCTGATACGCTCGCGGATCAAATCGGCAAACAACCGCTCCAAAGCCATCAATTCGGCTTCGGGCGCATCTCCGTGCTCAACATACGGCGCAAAACGCTCGATGATATCCGGCCCCGGCAAAAACTCCGTCACCAGATACGCCTTGCCCCGCAACCACATAAAACGGGTCTCCAGCATTGCCAACGGTTTAGGCGTGGCAATGCCCAAAAACGCCAGACGGTTGCCTTCACGCCATGAATGCCAGGCCCGGCTCGGGCGCCAGAAACGTTTGAGCCAGTGGGCAAAGCCCTTGATGTTATAGCGCTTGACCACCAGCATGCGGCCCGCTACTTCAACCTTGCCGACACTCGCCGCGCCACCGGTCTTGTACAGATGCCCCTGATCAAGCAACGCATCAGCCCTGGCCAAAACGGGCAACATCGCCGGCTCTTCTTCGCGCAGGACGGCACGCAAGGCAAACGCCCCGCGGTGCACGCTGAACAATGAGCAATCACGGCCAACCTTGTTTAAAAAGTCATTCAGGCGCCAGGCACGGACTTTCTCGACCTGCTTGAGCAGCGCTTCAAGCGGCAAGGCATGCTCGCCGTTGCTCAGCAGGTAGTGCACGAGTAATTCTTCGATAAACGGCTCAAGGCTTTTGGGCAACTGGGCAAAAAACACGCCGAGGTTTTCCAGCACTTTTTGCCGCGACAGCGGTTTGCCTGCCTCTTCGACACAGATGCCTGCACCATCGATCAAATACAGCTTGCCGTCCTGACGCAACAGGTTGTCCAGATGCAGGTCTTCCTGCCACAGACCCTTGCGGTGCATCTGCCCGATGGCAGTCAAAGCCTCGGCAAGTACGGCCACTTGTTCATCAGCCAGCACCGGCAACGACGCGACTGCATCCCAGGCATCGCCCAAGCTCTGAGCGCCCTCCAGGTACTCGAACAGCAACCAGCCCCCCTCACCTTCCTGCAAGCCATCAGCCAGCAGTTGCGGCGTGGTCAAGCCTTGTTCAGCCAGCAGACGCACCCCGGTCAGCTCGCGCTGAAAGTTGCGCGCAGCCTTGTTGCCGACCATCATCTTGGCCAGCACGGTACGCCCGCGCCACACCCCGGCACCGACATAACGCTGGCCCGGCAATACCCGCAGCAAGGTCAGCAGTTGCAATTGCGCAGGCCCTGCTGCGTCGGCCAGTTCGATACTCAGCGGCAAGCCTGGCGCACGGCCAGCCTTCAGCAGTTCGGACAAACGCATCAGCGCCCCCCTTTTTGATTGCGCCGCACATACAGTCGCGTCAGCCAGGCATCGACCAAGGAACTGTCGACGGGCTGTTCCAGATAAGCAGCGAGCAAGGCGCGCACCTCTGCTTCGCTCCAGACATCGGCCCGACGCAACAACGGCTCAATGTCCTTGACCCTGTCCCGCTGGCCCAGCAACAAGGGCCGGGTTTTTTCCAGATCGATCAATTGAGCGCGATACCCCCCCGCGCCATCGGCCTGCAGGAAGATATGCTTGGGGTAAAAACATCCATGCACCTGCCGCGCAGCGTGAAGCCGACGAGCCAATTGGCCGCATTCGCGCAAAATCGCCTGCTGCTGCTCTGTGGTCAGTTGGGGCCATTGCTCGAGCAGCGAGTCGAGGTCATTCCAACCGTCCAGCGCACGGGTCATCAGCACTGCACGACGCTCACCCGGCACTTTTCGCTCACCAAAAAACACCGCTTCCAGCGCAGGAATACCTATGTGCTTATAGCGCTGAATATTACGGAATTCGCGGGCAAAACTCGGCTCGCCCAGCGGACTGTGCAGCGTGCGCGTAAGGTAATTGCTCTGACGCTTGAGGTAATAGCCCTGACCTTCAAGATCCATGCGAAACACGCTACTCCAGCCACCACCACTGGTATTGGGCTCGTCCACCGCTTCCAGCTGCACGGCCCACAGGGCATCAAAGTCAGCCAGGCCATTGCGCTCAAGCAATGCCCGGTCGGCGTCTGCCATAAAGTCTGTCATTCCCGGCCCTCGAAAAAACGCACGATATGACGGACACGTTCCTTATCCGCCGCATTGAGCGTCGTGCGCCCGGTGTATTGAAAATAGAAACGCAAACGCTGGGTGTAGGACAAATGGTACTTGGCCACTTTATCGAGGCACGCCAGGTCTTTGGTGATGCGGTATTTGAGCCAGAAGCCGCGCCAGAAATCGCCGTTGGGGCAATCGATCAAAAACAGCTTGGGCTGCTCATCGATCAGCAAATTGCGCCATTTCAGGTCGTTATGGGTAAAGCGATGGTCATGCATGGTCTTGGTATAACGCGCCAACTGACGGCTGACACAATCTACCCAGGCACGATCCTTGAGCAGCGGATCATGGTTGTCCGCCAACTCTGACAAATCCCGGGTATTGGGCAGTTCGCGGGTGATCATGGCGCCACGGGAGTAGGCGAACCCACTGCGTTCAAGGCCCCAAGCCACCACCTCGGCCGTGGGGATACCCCACTTGGCGAAGCGCTTGAGGTTCTGCCATTCGGACTTGACCCGCGGGCGGCCCAGATAACGGCGCAGGCCCTTGCCGGCCCCGGTGTAGCGCTTGACGTAATAATTCACGCCATCGCGCTGCACACGGATGACTTCCGACAGCGGATCGCGCGTCAGATGCTCCCCCTGCAAGGCAAATACTGCCTCCAGACTGCCAAAATCAGACGCCAACGCACTGTAAGCAGGTTCCAGATTCCAACCCGCCATTACAGTGCATCTCCATAACGCTGTTTGCGTTCGTAGAGTTTGTTCGCCTTGCCTTCGAGCCACGCCAGCAGGCGGGCTTCTTCGCGCAGGATCTGGCGCAGGGGCATCTGGAAGTAACCGCGCAGGAAGCGCAGTTTGTCCCGCTGGGTCAGGCCGATATCCAGGGCCGAGAAATACAGTGCCGCCAGATCCTTGTTGCGCCAGCGCTTACTGATCACGGCGCGAGTCTGGGCGCGGTGCAGATCGATCACCGACAGGCGGAAGTTGTCTGCGGTCACCGGTTTGTCGGTGTGCAGCAAGAAATGGCAGATATAGCAGTCACGGTGGTTGACCCCGGCACGGTGCATCATGCCGGTCATGCGTGCCACTTCAGCGATCAGCGCATGCTTGAGCCTGGGCTGCGGTGGCTGCTTGACCCAGTTGAGGCTGAAGTCTTCGAGGCTGACCGTCGGCGCCAGTTCTTCGGTGATGATGAAGGAATGCTGGGCTGCCGGGTTGTTGCCCTTTTCGCCGTAAGCCACGGCCGTCATGGTCGGCACACCCACTTCGTGCAGGCGCTTGATCGCCCGCCACTCCTGGCCGGCGCCAAGAACTGGCAGCTTGGCCGTCAGCAGGTTCTTGAACACTTCACCCCAGCCAATGCCACGGTGGATTTTCACAAAGAAACCGCGCCCGTCGACTTCGGTACGCAAGGTACGCCGGCCTTCCAGTTCGCGGTAAACCTCGCCTTCCAGACGCTCGACTTCGGTGAACGCATCGCGCCCTGCCCACAAGCTCTTGAACGGTTCGGCAAGAATCAGTTTCATCAGTGTTGCTCCGCCAGAATCACATCCGCAGCGTGCTGCGGCATGCTGTAGAGGTCGGCCGTCTGCGCGTAGGCCAGGCCGTTTCGGCTCCAGGCCGCGCGCGCAGTGTCGTCGGACAACATGTGTGTCAGGTATTCATTGAGTTGCGCCTGCTCGAACGGCTCGTCCAGGACCCGACCGCAATCGGCGTCGCTGATGTAATGGGCGTAGCCGCAAACAGCGCTGACCAGCACCGGCAAACCCGCTACCAGTGCCTCAAGCAATACAGTGCCGGTGTTTTCGTTATAGGCCGGATGAATCAGCAAATCGGCGCCCAGCAGGAAGCGCGGGATATCACTGCGCCCCTTGAGGAACTGCACATGATCGCCCAAACCCAAAGTGGCACTCTGCAATTGAAAGACTTTGGGGTCGTCCTGGCCGATTACAAACAATTTCGTACGTTTTTTAAGCTCACCCGGCAAGGCCGCCAGCGCTTTGAGGCTGCGATCCACACCCTTGGTCTTGAAGCCCGAGCCAATCTGCACCAGCAACAAGTCGTCGTCTGCCAGATTGAATTCACGTCGGAACTCGGCGCGAATCTCGGCGGCATTGTCCGGCGCGCGGCGATCCAGGGCGATACCCGGTGGCAGCAGATGGAAACGCTCCAGCGGGGTGTCGTAGTGTTTGATGAACAGCGGCTGCTGGACTTCGGAAATCATCAGGATTTCAGTCTTGGCGTCCTTGGCGAACACCGCGCGCTCGTACTCGGCAAAGTGCTTGTAGCGCTTGAAAAAGCGATAAAACGAATGACGCAGGTTTTGCGCCTTGTCTTCAAAGCAGCCGTCCGCCGCGTAGTACACGTCCAGCCCCGGCATCTTGTTGAAGCCGATGAGCCGGTCTACCGGGCGCTTGGCCAGATCGGCCTGCATCCAGGCGAGCATTTTTTCATTGCGGGTATGGTTGTGGAACGCCTTGACCGGCGCCACCAGCACTTCGAATCCGGGCGGAATATCGCCTTCCCAGATCATGGTGTAGACGCGGATTTGATGGCCGCGCTTCTGGCATTCCAGCGCAATGCGCATGAAATCCCGTTGCAGCCCACCAAACGGAAAGTATTTGTACAGCACAAAAGCCAGTTGCATCAGCGCAGTTCCTCAGCCAGTAACAACGTGCTTAATCGACTCGCGACACGCTCAGGGTTCAAACGGGTGAAGCACAGTGGCCACTCGTTTTTCAGATCAAACCGCTGCTGGTCCTGTGCAGTCGGAGTGTAGGTGCATTTTTTCTGCAGGCATGGCGCACACGGAAAATCGCTGGCCAGGTGGATTTGCACCTTGCCATAGGCCCCGGTCAGGCCCGGATTGGTAGGCCCGAACAAAGAAATGGTCGGCACATCCAGTGCAGCGGCCAAATGCCCTAACCCGGTGTCTACTGCCACGCAGGCACTGGCACTGGCCAGTACCTTGGCGACCCCGGCCAGATTCAATTTGGGCAGCACCACGGCATTATTCAAGCCATTGGCAATGCGTTCGGCCCGGGCTTTTTCAGCCGGATTGCCCCACGGCAGGCGCACTTCGACGCCCAGATGGCCCATGCGCTGGGCCAGATCGCGCCAATAGACTTCGGGCCAGTGCTTGGTGTCCCAGGTGGTGCCATGCAAAAACAGCACGAAGGGCTTTTTGCGCGGCAGCTCAACCAGTTTTTCGACATCCAGGCCGTAATCGCCCAGCCCTTTGGGCAGGTCGTAGCCCAGCGCGACCGCGAACAACTGACGCAGACGCTCAACCGCGTGCTGCCCGCGGGCTACCGCCAGGCGGCGCTGGTAAAAGCGGCTGGCCAGCGGCTCACGGGCAGAGTCTTTATCCAGCCCGGCAACCGGGGCTTTCACGTAGCGGGTCAACCAGGCACTTTTCACCAGTCCCTGTGCGTCGATCACCAGGTCGTATTTTTCGGCGCGCAGGCTTTGCTTGAAGCGGCTCCACTCGCCGCTCTTGAGGGTCTGCCAGATATTTTTGCGCCAGCGGCGGATCGCCACCGGAATCACCTTGCCCACCGCCGGGTGCCAGGTCGGGATTTCGGCAAAGCCTTCTTCCACTACCCAGTCAAAGGTGATGCCCGGAATCGCCCGCGCCGCATCGGTCAGCGCCGGCAAGGCATGGATCACATCCCCGAGGGATGAAGTTTTGACCAACAGAACGCGCACCTAGTTAACCTCGACCGGTGAACCCTGCAGGCGCTGCAAGGCTTCAATCACCGGCTGCGGCATCAGTTCGCGCAGGCAATTGTAGTGGCCAAAACGGCAGGTACGGTCAAAACAGGGGCTGCAATCGAGGCCCAGCCGCACAATTTCGACCTTGTCCGCCAAGGGCGGGGTAAAACCTGGCGAAGTGGAGCCGTAGACCGCCACCAGCGGGCGGTTCAGCGCAGCGGCCACATGCATCAGCCCGGAATCGTTGGATACCACGGCATCTGCACAGGACAACAGGTCGATGGCTTCGGCCAGTGAGGTCTCGCCGCTGAGGTTGACCGACTCTTCGCGCAGCCCCGGGATCAGGCGCGAACGGATATCTTCGCCTACCCCGTGATCGTTTTTGGAGCCGAACAGCCACACTTGCCAACCTTCGCGGATCTTTTGTTCGGCAACTTTGGCGTAGTGCTCGGACGGCCAGCGCTTGGACTCGCCAAATTCGGCACCCGGGCACAGCGCCAGCACCGGACGATCCAGCTCCAGGCCGAACTTGGCCAGTGCGCCGGCACGGCTTTGCGGGTCAATCTGCAAATCAGGGCGCGGGTACGGCTTGGGCAGGTCGGCCCCAGGCTCATAGGCCAGGGCCATAAAGCGCTCGATCATCAGCGGGTAGCGCTCTTTGTCGAGCTTGCGCACATCGTTAAGCAGGCCGTAGCGGAACTCGCCGCGCCAGCCGGTACGTTTGGGAATACCCGCAAAAAATGGCACCAGGGCCGATTTAAGCGAGTTGGGCAACAAGATTGCCTGATCGTATTGGCCCTTGAGGGACTTGCCGATCTTGCGTCGCGTGGCCAGTTCAAGCGCGCCGTGGCCGAGCGGGAAGCTCAAGGCCTTGCGAACTTCAGGCATGCGCTCAAGGATGGGCCGGCTCCACTCGGGAGCCAGCACATCGATTTCGCACTGCGGGTGGCGCTGCTTGAGGCACTGGAACAGTGTCTGCGCCATCACCATGTCACCGACCCAGCTGGGCCCAACGATCAAAATATTCATAAGTTTCCATAAACAAGCAAGGGAGGCATTCGCCTCCCTGCTGTGATGCTATGCCGACATTACTTGACCAGTGTACGCCACTCTGGATGGTCCGTAGTCTTGCCGGTCACCAGGTCAAAGTAAGCCTTTTGCAGTTTTTCGGTGATCGGGCCACGGCGGCCGATCCCGATTTGACGCCCGTCGACTTCGCGAATCGGCGTCACTTCAGCGGCAGTGCCGGTAAAGAACGCTTCGTCGGCGATATACACCTCGTCGCGGGTGATGCGTTTTTCAACAAACTTGTACCCCAGCTCGGTGGCCAGGGTCAGGATCGTGCTGCGGGTAATGCCGTTCAGGCACGCGGTCACGTCCGGGGTGTAGATCACGCCATCCTTGACCAGGAATACGTTTTCACCCGAGCCTTCAGCCACAAAGCCTTCCGGATCGAGCAACAGCGCTTCGTCGGCTCCGCCGGAAATCGCTTCCTGCAGGGCCAGCATCGAGTTGATGTAATGGCCGTTGGCCTTGGCCCGGGTCATGGAGATGTTCACATGATGGCGGGTAAAGGAGCTGGTACGCACCTTGATTCCGACTTCCAGCGCTTCGGCGCCCATGTAGGCACCCCAGCTCCAGGGGGCGATGATCACGTGCACCTTGAGGCCGGTGGCGCGCAGGCCCATGGCTTCGGAACCGTAGAACACCATCGGGCGGATATAGGCGCTGTCGAGGTTGTTTTCACGCACCGCTACGCGGGTCGCTTCGTTGATTTCGTCTTTGCTGAACGGGATCTTCATGCCCATGATGTGGGCCGAATCGAACAGACGGTCAGTGTGCGCCTGCAAGCGGAAAATCGCCGCGCCCTGCGGGGTTTCGTAAGCGCGCACACCTTCAAACACGCCCATGCCGTAGTGCAATGTATGGGTCAGCACATGGGTCGTGGCATCACGCCACGGCACCAGCTTGCCGTCATACCAGATCACACCATCACGATCAGCCATCGACATCATTACGCTCCTCAAAGAATCCAGCACCCGCACCACGAGGCGGCAGGCAAATTGGACGGGCCTTATGGACCCGCCGGATACGTTCTTACAGCTTTAACTCTGTGTGTGAGCCAGCAAATCAGCTCAATCCTAGCTCGGACCAGATGCGCCGTACGTGTTGGCGTTCGACCACAAATTGATCCCCCGTGACCACCCCGGCTTCCTTCTGCAAGGCTTGCCGGTGGGCGACGGCGCGAAAGGCCTTGTAAGCCTCGCGCAACAGGCTGGCATCGGTGGCGGGCATCAGCCCGACCTGCTCCAGCCCTTCCAGAATGCGGATATTGTCGGTGTAGCGCAGTAACGCCGGGTGTTCCCTGGACCACGCCAGGGCCGCGTATTGCACCATAAATTCAATATCGACGATACCTCCGGCGTCCTGCTTGAGGTCGAACGGCACCGTTGCCTCGAAGGCGTTTTCTGCGGTTCCGGCAGCGGTAATCCGGGTGCCCAGGTTGTCGCGCATCTTGGCCCGCATCTCGCTGACCTCCTGACGCAAGGTCGGCAAATCCCGCTCGCGGCCCAATACGCTCGCGCGCACCTGTTCAAAGGCCGCGCCCACCTGTTTGCAGCCCACCAGCACGCGGGCGCGCACCAGTGCCTGATGCTCCCAGGTCCAGGCTTCGTTTTCCTGATAGCGCTCAAAAGCACCTAGCGAGCTGACCAGCAACCCCGAAGCGCCTGACGGGCGCAGGCGCATGTCGACCTCATACAACTGCCCGGAGTTGGTCTGCGCCGTGAGCAAATGGATGATCCGCTGGCCCAGACGGGTGAAAAACTGCGCACCGTCGATGGGCTTGGCGCCATCGGTTTCAGCATTCGGGTCGCCATCGTGGATAAATACCAGGTCCAGATCCGAGCCATGCCCCAGCTCGATGCCACCGACCTTGCCGTAGCCGACAATAATAAAGCCGGGATCGCACAGGCTGCCGTCGGTGCGCTGTGGCGTGCCGTACTTGGCCACTGTCTGGCGCCAGGCCAGGGCCAGCACCTGCTCCAGAATGGCCTCGGCCAGCCAGGTCAGGTAATCGCTGACCTTCATTAAAGGCAGGCTGCCGGAGATTTCCGATGCCGCGACCCGCAAACGGTGGGCCAGCTTGAAGTTGCGCAAGGCTTCCATCTGCTGCTCAAGGTCGTCTTCGGGGATACGCGTCAGGCGTTCACGCAACTCTGCGGCCAGCTCAGGGGCCAGCGGCGGCTTGAACAAACGGCGCTCGTTGAGCAACTCGTCGAGCAGCAACGGGAAACGGGTGATCTGCTCGGCGATCCACGGGCTGGCTGCGCACAGCGTCAGCAAACGGCGCAAAGCATCTGGGTTTTCGGTGAGCAACACTAAATAAGCAGAACGCCGGGCCACCGCCTCGACCAGCGGCAGCACCCGCTCCAGCACCAGATCAGGGTTGGCGTGCTCAACGGCTTGCGCCAGCAAGCGCGGGATAAAAGCATCCAGACGCTCGCGCCCCAAGCGCTGCATAGAGCGCAGTTGCGGACTGGAACGCAGGGCCGCCAGTTGTTTCAGGGCTTTGGGCGCATCGACAAACCCGGCCTCTTCCAACTGCGCGCAGGCTGCGGCATCGTCCTGGACCTCTTCCCACAGCGGCAACCACTCACCACCGACAATCAGCTCGCCTTCGTCGATGACCTCTTCTTCATCAGGGTCAGCAATAACCTGACGGAAGTGCCAGTCAATACGACCACGCCACGCCATCAGCTGTTCATGGAATGCGGTCCAGCTGTCAAAACCCATCATAAAGGCAATGCGGGCCTGATCCTGCTGATTGTCGGGCAGCATTTGAGTCTGGCGGTCGGCAATGGCCTGGATTGCATGCTCGGTGTAACGCAGGAACTCATAACCTTCGCGCAGTTCGCCGACCACCTCTGCAGGCAAGTAGCCCTGGCCTTCCAGGATGGTCAGGACTTTCAGCAGCGGCCGTTGTTGCAGGCTCAGATCGCGGCCGCCGTGAATCAGCTGGAATGCCTGGGCGATAAACTCGACCTCGCGGATACCGCCCGCCCCCAGCTTGATATTGTCAGCCATGCCTTTGCGCCGCACTTCCTGCTGGATCAACTGCTTCATGGTGCGCAGCGCTTCAATCGCAGAAAAATCGAGGTAGCGACGATACACAAACGGGCGTAACAGACTGAGCAACTGCGCGCCCATCACCTGATCACCGGCCACGACCCGGGCCTTGATCATTGCATAACGCTCCCAGTCACGGCCCTGATCCTGGTAGTACTGCTCCAGCGCGTTGAAGCTCAACACCAGCGCACCGGATGAGCCATAAGGACGCAGGCGCATGTCGACGCGAAACACAAAACCGTCGACCGTCATCGGATCCAGCGCCTTGATCAGGCGCTGGCCCAAGCGGATAAAGAACTCCTGATTGTCCAGCGCCCGCTTGGCCCCCACGGTTTCGCCGCCTTCAGGGTAGGCAAAGATCAGGTCGATGTCCGAAGACAGGTTCAGCTCCACGGCGCCGAGCTTGCCCATGCCCAGGATCACCATCGCCTGCGGCTCGCCACTGCGATTGCCAATGGGTGTGCCGAACTGCTGGCAATGACGTTGATACAACCAGCGATAGGCCTGATCGATGCTGGCATCGGCCATGTCCGACAGATCGCGACAGGTCTCGATCAGGTCGGCCTGACGATTGATATCGCGCCAGATAATCCGCACTTGCTGGCGGGTGCGCTGACGACGCAGTGCGCGGCCCAGTTCGTCATCGCTGGTTGCGGCCTGCGCGGCAGCAGCAATCTGCCCGCACAACTCGCCGGGGGCGAAGGTGCGGTCCAGCTCACCCGAGCGCGCCAGTTCGAGCAACATCAAAGGGTCACGCAAAGACTGTTCTATAAAGAAGTCGCTGGCTGCACTGACCCGGCTGAACGCCGACCAGCGCTCGGGCGACCAGTCATCGAGCCCGTGCCCGCCCTCAAGCCCGGCGACTGCCGTGCGCCACGACTGCTCGGCACGGCTGGCCAGTGGCTGTAAAAGACCGGGAATTGGAGCAAGCGACGGGAGGCTCATGGTCTATCCTTGATCGGCTATGGTGTTGCCGAGTACGGTGACAGGAAGAAACAGCGGTTTAATCCGACTGTCGAACAAAGGTTATAAATAGCTGTAAGATCATTTTGTTTAGCATCAAGCCAGCAGATCACCTGCTTATTGCAGATAAAAGCACCAACAATATCGATTTTTCGCACAACGAAACAGGTGGCCATCAGGACCATTCCTGTAGTTTTACTACTGCATGACACACTCGAAAGGCTGAAATGGCCGACGATTTGTAGTAAAACTACACGCCGCTGGAATCAACCTCCGGCCATCCAAGAATTTATGTCGTCTGCCCACAAGGCCAGTCGCAAACTCAGGCAACCGATTCTGGAAGCCTATCCGCCCTGGAGCAAGCCATGCAAGACCTCGATCCCGTCGAAACCCAGGAATGGTTGGACGCCCTGGAATCGGTTCTCGACAAAGAAGGCGAAGACCGCGCTCACTATCTGATGACCCGTATGGGTGAGCTCGCTACCCGCACCGGTTCGCAGCTGCCGTATGCCATCACCACGCCTTATCGCAACACGATTCCCGTAACCCACGAAGCACGCATGCCTGGCGACCTGTTCATGGAACGCCGCATTCGCTCGCTGGTTCGCTGGAACGCCATGGCCATGGTGATGCGCACGAACTTGAAAGATTCTGACCTGGGCGGTCATATCTCCAGCTTCGCTTCCAGCGCAACCCTGTATGACATCGGCTTCAACTACTTCTTCCAGGCCCCGACCGACGCACACGGCGGCGACCTGATCTACTTCCAGGGTCACACCTCGCCAGGCGTTTACGCCCGTGCGTTCATGGAAGGCCGCATCAGCGAAGAACAAATGAACAACTTCCGCCAGGAAGTGGACGGTCAGGGCCTGTCGTCCTACCCGCACCCTTGGCTGATGCCTGATTTCTGGCAGTTCCCGACCGTATCGATGGGCCTTGGCCCGATCCAGGCGATCTACCAGGCGCGCTTCATGAAGTACCTGGAAGCCCGTGGCTACATCCCTGCTGGCCAGAAAGTCTGGTGCTTCCTGGGCGACGGCGAGTGCGACGAGCCGGAATCCCTGGGCGCAATCTCCCTGGCAGGCCGTGAAAACCTCGACAACCTGATCTTCGTCATCAACTGCAACCTGCAGCGCCTCGACGGCCCGGTTCGCGGCAACGGCAAGATCATCCAGGAACTCGAAGGAGTGTTCCGCGGCGCTCAGTGGAACGTAACCAAAGTCATCTGGGGCCGTTTCTGGGACCCGCTGCTGGCCAAAGACGTCGACGGTATCCTGCAACGTCGCATGGACGAAGTCATCGACGGCGAGTACCAGAACTACAAAGCCAAAGACGGCGCGTTCGTACGTGAACACTTCTTCAATACGCCGGAACTCAAGGCGATGGTTGCCGATCTGTCCGATGACGAGATCTGGAAGCTCAACCGTGGCGGCCACGACCCGTACAAGGTCTACGCGGCGTACCACGAAGCGGTCAACCACAAAGACCAGCCAACCGTTATCCTGGCCAAGACCATCAAGGGTTATGGCACCGGCGCCGGCGAAGCGAAAAACACCGCGCACAACACCAAGAAGGTTGATGTTGAAAGCCTGAAGCTGTTCCGCGATCGTTTCGACATCCCGGTCAAAGACGACGAAATCGAAAACCTGCCGTTCTTCAAACCGGAAGCAGGCAGCGCCGAAGCCCGTTACCTGAGCGAGCGCCGTGCCGCACTGGGCGGTTTCGTACCTCAGCGCCGCGCACAGAGCATCAGCATTCCGACCCCGCCACTGGAAACCCTCAAGGCCATCCTTGACGGCTCCGGCGACCGTGAAATTTCCACCACCATGGCTTTCGTGCGGATCCTCGCGCAGCTGGTCAAGGACAAGGAAATCGGCCCGCGCATCGTTCCGATCATCCCGGACGAAGCCCGTACCTTCGGTATGGAAGGCATGTTCCGCCAGCTGGGCATCTACTCCTCTGTCGGCCAGCTCTACGAGCCAGTCGATAAAGACCAGGTGATGTTCTACCGCGAAGACAAAAAAGGTCAGATCCTCGAAGAAGGCATCAACGAAGCAGGCGCCATGAGCTCCTTCATCGCCGCCGGTACTTCGTACTCCAACCACAACCAGCCGATGCTGCCGTTCTACATCTTCTACTCGATGTTCGGCTTCCAGCGTATTGGCGACCTGGCCTGGGCCGCTGGCGACAGCCGCACCCGTGGCTTCCTGATCGGCGGCACCGCCGGGCGTACCACGCTCAACGGTGAAGGCCTGCAGCACGAAGACGGTCACAGCCACATCCTGGCCGGTACCATCCCGAACTGCCGCACCTTTGATCCGACCTACGGCTATGAGCTGGCGGTGATCATTCAGGACGGCATGAAGAAGATGACCGAAGAGCAACAGGACGTCTTCTACTACATCACCGTCATGAACGAGTCCTACCAGCAGCCAGCCATGCCGGCCGGTGTCGAGGAAGGCATCGTCAAGGGCATGTACCTGCTCGAGGAAGACACCAAGGAAGCGGCGCACCACGTTCAGCTGATGGGCTCCGGCACCATCCTGCGTGAAGTCCGTGAAGCGGCGATCATCCTGCGTGAACAGTTCAACATCGGCGCTGACGTATGGAGCGTTACCAGCTTCAACGAACTGCGTCGCGACGGCCTGGCCGTAGAGCGTCACAACCGCCTGCACCCTGGCCAGAAGCCTCAGCTGAGCTACGTTGAAGAGTGCCTGACTGGCCGTAAAGGTCCGGTGATTGCCTCTACCGACTACATGAAGCTGTTCGCCGAACAGATTCGCCAGTGGGTACCGGTCAAGGAATTCAAAGTGCTGGGCACTGACGGTTTCGGCCGCAGCGACAGCCGCAAAAAACTGCGTCACTTCTTTGAAGTAGACCGTCATTTCGTGGTGTTGGCAGCCCTGGAAGCACTGGCTGACCGTGGCGATATCGAACCTAAAGTGGTGGCAGAAGCCATCGTCAAGTTCGGCATCAACCCGGAAAAACGCAACCCACTGGACTGCTGAGGAGAATATTTGTGAGCGAACTCATTCGAGTACCTGACATCGGCAGCGGCGACGGTGAAGTCATCGAGCTGTTTGTAAAAGTCGGCGACCGTATCGAAGCCGATCAGAGCATCCTGACCCTGGAATCGGACAAGGCGAGCATGGAAATCCCTGCTCCCAAGGCCGGCATCGTCAAGAGCCTGAAGATCAAGCTGGGCGACCGCCTGAAAGAAGGCGACGAACTGCTGGAACTGGAAGCCGAGGGCGCCGCTGCGGCGCCTGAAGCACCGGCCCCTGCTGCAGCTCCTGCTGCGGCCGAAAAACCTGCTGCTCCTGCTGCCGAGGCCCCTGCGGCCCCGGCTGCACCTGCCGCTGCTACCATCCAGGACATTCATGTCCCGGATATCGGCTCGTCGGGCAAAGCTAAAATCATCGAAATCCTGGTCAAGGCCGGCGATACCGTCGAGGCTGATCAATCCTTGATCACTCTCGAGTCCGACAAGGCCAGCATGGAAATTCCATCGCCAGCCGCCGGTGTGGTTGAGAGTATTTCGGTCAAGCTGGATGACGAAGTCGGCACTGGCGACTTTATCCTCAAGCTCAAGGTTCAAGGCGCTGCGGCACCTGCTGCTCCTGCCCAGGCCGCTGCTGCTCCAGCACCGGCAAAAGCTGAAGCACCTGCAGCCCCGGCACCTGCTGCGAAAACCGAGGCTGCTCCTGCCCCGGCCGCCGCGCCTGCGCCAAAAGGTGGCAAGGTTCACGCCGGCCCTGCCGTGCGTCAACTGGCCCGCGAATTCGGCGTCGAGCTGAGTGCAGTCACTCCGAGCGGCCCGCACGGCCGTATCATCAAGGAAGACGTGCAGGCGCACGTCAAAGCCATGATGCAAAAAGCCAAGGAAGCACCGGCCGCCGGCGCAACCGGTGGTGCTGGCATTCCGCCGATCCCTGCTGTCGACTTCAGCCGTTTCGGTGAAGTGGAAGAAGTGGCCATGACCCGCCTGATGCAAATCGGCGCGTCGAGCCTGCACCGCAGCTGGCTGAACATTCCGCACGTGACTCAGTTCGACCAGGCTGACATCACCGAGCTGGAAGCCTTCCGCGTCGCGCAAAAAGCCGTCGCAGAAAAAGCCGGCGTGAAACTGACCGTACTGCCTCTGCTGCTCAAGTCCTGCGCGCACCTGCTCAAGGAAATGCCGGACTTCAACAGCTCGCTGGCGCCAAGCGGCAAAGCGATCATCCGCAAGAAGTACGTCAACATCGGCTTCGCCGTTGACACCCCGGATGGCCTGCTGGTACCTGTGATCAAGAACGTTGATCAGAAGAGCCTGTTGCAACTGGCTGCTGAAGCCGCTGCACTGGCCGCCAAGGCCCGTGACAAGAAGCTCACCGCTGACGACATGCAAGGCGCGTGCTTCACCATTTCCAGCCTCGGTCACATTGGCGGCACCGGCTTCACGCCGATCGTCAACGCACCGGAAGTGGCGATCCTCGGCGTATCCAAGGCAACCATCCAGCCAGTCTGGGACGGTAAAGCCTTCCAGCCGAAGCTGATGCTGCCACTGTCGCTGTCCTACGATCACCGCGTGATCAACGGCGCTGCTGCTGCACGCTTCACCCAGCGTCTGAGCCAGTTGCTGGGCGACATCCGCACTATCCTGTTGTAAGCCACGCCCCGGCCTTCGTCACTGAAGGCCGGGGTAGCGCACTGTTTTCCGAGCGCCACGCTCGTACCTCAACCCCGCCATTTGGCGGGGCTTTTTTTTGCCTGCGATTTGAAGAGCCCCTCACCCTAGCCCTCTCCCTTTGGGAGAGGGCTAGGGTGAGGGGCTTTTCTGACACTCACTGCCCTTCAAGCACTACACCCAGCGCTGAATCCATGAATGGGTCAACCACCCAACCACTTCTACCGTTAACCAAAGGAATTGAACCACGCGATTGCCATCGCCCAAACATCAGAAAGGATTTCGATGTGATCCCACCCACCGTTGGCCCGATAGTGGGCTTTACCACTTCACAGCACGCGCGCATTTTTGTCCGCGGCGAACTCGACAAAAACAACGCCGTCTTCGCCGGTATCCGGCATCGCAAGGCTGGCGACAGCCAGTGGTCTGTCGGTGTGTTTTCAAGACTGAGCCCTGAGTTCGACATGTCCGATACGCTGGTCTTGAACACTCTGCACAGTGATACCCGCTACGAATACCAGGCTGGCTGGTTCGCCACCGCAAACCCCGGGCACACGACTGAAACCGTCAAGCAGATCCCGCTTCAATGGCCTGCCACGGTATACAGTTTCAAGACCGACTCAACTGCACGCAACCGTACTCGCCGATATGTCGTTGGCTCTTGCCGCTACCTCAGGCTCACGGCAGGCATCCCTTCTGCCCCGCACCTAGGGGACGAAATCTTCGGCAACATCCATGCACTGACCCGCCAGCAAAGCATTGATGCTGTGGTGATGGCCGGCGATCAGGTGTATGTCGATGACCTGAATATTGTGGCCCCGGACCGCGACTACTCCAGCATCACCCGAAAATACCGCGCCGCTTTCACACAACCCCATATCCGCAAGCTAATGGCAGGCACTGCGACCTACATGATCCTCGACGACCATGAAATCGAAGATAACTGGCCAGCCAATCGGGATACCGGAGATAAAACGCTCTACAACAACGCCATGAGAGCTTACGAGGCTTACCAGTGCAGCCATGGCCCGGCCCACGACCTGCTGCCCGACGGGCGCATCAACCGCAACCTGTCCCGCTACTGGTACAGGTTTGCCAACGCTGACATCGACTGGTTCGTCATGGATTGCCGCACCGAGCGCACCCTTACGGGGCGTGACAAACGCATGATCGGCGTCACTCAGGAACAGGCACTGCTCAAATGGCTGATCAACAGCAACGCCAGGGTCAAGTTCATCGTCAGCAGCGTCATGCTTATGCCCGACCAACGGCGCGACAATGACGGCTGGAAGGCCTTTGCGGCGCAGCGCAACCGCATCCTCGAAACCATTCGCAGCAACGCCATCAAGAACGTGGTGTTCGTGTCGGGCGATATTCATGGCTCGCTCTGCTGTCATCTGACCCACGACAAAAGCCCGGACTTTATCGTACACAGCGTGGTGTCCTCACCCCTGTGCAATACCAGACTGCTGCCGTACGCGAATGTCAGAGACCTGCTCGTCAACGCCCCCTTGACCAGCGTGGGCACAGGCACTTACTCACTCAAGCTCAACAGTCGAGTGGTCAGCGAAGACAACTTCGTCTGCCTGAGCATTAGCGGCCAACAACTCAAGGTTGATTTTCACAATAAAAAGGGCCGGATTATCGAGTCCGCAACTGTTGAGCTTAAATAAGCTGCAAACCTTGCCGATCGGCCTGCAGGAAATCCCCGACCGGCCGATAAGCCCTTATAGCACTTAGCCTTTATGTTCACTTGTCAGCACGCCGAGCATGATGCAACCTTGCCGTCTACCACAGAGACAGGGTGACAGCCCGTGCGCAATCCGCATTTGTGAAGCGAGTGCCCCAATGAAAAGCCAGCCTGATGCTGCCCCGCGCCTGGCAGCCGAGGTCGTGACCCAGCTCCCCGTACCTTCCAGGCTCGGCATGCTGCGTTTCGAACGGCTTAATGAAGCCAGCTGGGCCATGCTCTATCTCGACCCGCACTGCGAGCGCCAATTCGGCATGCCCGCGGCAGACTTGTGCGCGCTGGTTGGCTCGCCTTACGCCAGTCTGATGGAACCCCGCGCCGCTATCACCTGCACGATGCAATCGAGCATCAGCTCAGGACCAGCCACCACTACGTTGTGCATTACACCCTGCACACCGCCCTGGGCCCACTGAACCTGATGGAGCTGGGCGAGGCCTATAAACAGCACAATCGACATTTTTTGCGCGGCTATCTGCTGGCCATTGAAGACAGCGCTGCCAGCCCTTCGCCCGCCCCGGTGGCCGAACTTGAAACACAAAACAGCCGCCTGCAGATCGCCCTGGCGCTCAACCAGCGTACCCAGGCGGATCAACTTCAGCATCTGGAGCGCGTGCGTGCCCAGCAGGACTTGATCCTGCGCCTCGCCCGTCATCGCTACAGCCAGCACAATTCGCTGCAAGAAGCCGCCGAGCTGATCACCCGCAGCGCCTGCGATATCTATCAAATCGATGGTGCCAGCCTGTGGAATCTTGAAGGCAACCGGTTGCTGCCTGTTTCGGCGTTCGAACGCGAGACCCAGGCCCATGTCGCGCAAGACATCTTCGATGCCAGCCACTTCCCCGACTACCTGGAAGCCTTGCACACCAGCCGTTCGATCGACGCGCCGAACGCCAGCCGCGACCCACGCACCCGCGAACTGGTGGCCAGCCTGGGCCGGCACGAAGCCAATGCCATGCTCGACGCAGGTATCCGCATCGACGGTCAGGTGGTGGGCGTCCTGTGCCTGGAGCAGGTCGGCAGAACCCGCGCCTGGCAAGCGGACGAAATCGCCTTCGCCGGCGAGCTGGCCGACCAGTTTGCCCAGGTCATCAACAACCACAACCGCCGCGCTGCCACCAACGCCCTGCACCTGTTCCAGCGCGCCGTCGAACAAAGTGCCAACGCCTTTTTGCTGGTCAACTGCGATGGCGTGGTGGAGTACGTAAACCCCAGCTTTACCGCCATCACCCAATACAGCACCGAGGAAGTCCAGGGCCATAAACTGTCCGAGCTGCCCGCTCTGGAAAACCTCAGCGAACTGCTCTTCGATGCTCACTCCAGTCTGAGCAAAGGTAACAGCTGGCAGGGTGAATTCAAGAGCCGACGCAAAAACCTGGAACCCTACTGGGGGCAGATGTCGATTTCCAAGGTGTATGGCGACAACCGTGAGCTGACCCACTACATCGGTATTTATGAAGACATCACCGAGGCCAAGCTGGCGCAGCAGCGCATCGAACGCCTGGCCTACACCGACAACCTGACCAACCTGGGCAACCGCCCGGCCTTTATCCGCAACCTCGATGAACGCTTCGCCCGCAACAGCAACACGCCGGTGTGCCTGTTGCTGGTGGACATCGACAACTTCAAGCGCATCAATGACAGCCTTGGCCACCAGACCGGCGACAAGCTGCTGATCAGCCTGGCCCGGCGCCTGCGCAACAGCCTGAGCGCCAGCGATGGGCTGGCGCGCTTTGCCAGTAACGAATTCGCGGTATTGCTGGACGATACTGACCTGACGACCGGACAGCAAATTGCCAGCCAGTTGCTGATGACCCTCGACAAGCCGATGTTCGTCGATAACCAGCTGATCAGCGTCACCGGCTCGGTCGGGGTAGCCTGTGCGCCCTTGCATGGCCGGGATCCGCAAACCCTGATGCGCAACGCAGGCCTGGCGCTGCACAAGGCCAAGGCCTGCGGCAAGCACCAGGTGCAGGTGTTTACCGAAGCCCTGAATGCCGAAGCCAGCTACAAACTGTTTGTCGAAAACAACCTGCGCCGCGCCCTGACCCAGAACGAACTTGAGGTGTTCTACCAGCCCAAGCTGTGCCTGCGTACCGGACGACTGCTGGGCATGGAAGCCCTGCTGCGCTGGAACCACCCTAAAAACGGCATGATCCGCCCCGATCAGTTCATCAGCGTGGCCGAAGAAACCGGGCTGATCATCCCTATCGGCAAATGGGTCGCCCGCCAGGCCTGCCGGATGAGCCGGCAACTGAGCCTGGCCGGGCTGGGCAGTCTGCAAGTAGCGATCAACGTGTCGCCCAAGCAGTTTTCCGACCCGGACCTGGTTGCCTCGATTGCCAGTATCCTCAAGGAAGAACAGTTACCGGCTGCGCTGCTGGAGCTGGAGCTGACCGAAGGCTTGCTGCTGGAAGCCACCGACGACACCCGCCTGCAACTCGACCAACTGAAAAAACTGGGCCTGACCCTGGCCATGGACGATTTCGGCACCGGCTACTCATCGCTCAGCTACTTGAAAAAATTTCCGATCGACATCATCAAGATCGACCGCAGCTTTATCAAAGACATCCCCGACAACCAGAACGACATGGAAATCACCTCCGCCGTGATTGCCATGGCCCACAACCTCAAGCTCAAAGTGGTTGCCGAGGGCATTGAAACCGCTGCACAGTTGGCATTCCTGCGCCGCCATCGCTGTGATGTAGGCCAGGGTTATCTGTTCGACCGACCTATCCCCGGCAGCGAACTGATAGAAAAACTCAAACGCTACCCGCGTGGCCCACTGGCCTGACAGCGCCGTAACACTCGGGCACACTAGCAGCCTGACTTCCTACACTCTGACTGAGAGGACATGAAACATGGTCTTGCGCTCGGAAATCCTGGTGAATAAAAACGTGCTACCCACTAAAGAACAAGCCCTGCCCGGCCGTGACACTCACGTACAACTGCCGGAAACCCACTACGTCACCGGCCAGCCGCTACTGGGCCCGTTCCCGATGAACGTGGACTTCGCGATTTTTGGCCTGGGTTGCTTCTGGGGCGCAGAACGCAAGTTCTGGGAGCGCGAAGGCGTAGTCAGCACCGTAGTGGGCTATGCGGGCGGCTACACGCCGAACCCGACCTACGAAGAAGTCTGCTCGGGCCTGACCGGCCACACCGAAGTGGTGCTGGTGGTCTACGAACCGGAAGTGGTCAGCTACAAGCAATTGCTGGCCATGTTCTGGGAACTGCACAACCCCACCCAAGGCATGCGCCAGGGTAACGACATCGGCACCCAGTACCGCTCGGTGATCTACTGCACCACCCCTGAACAGCTTGAGCAGGCACTGGAAAGCAAGAAGGTGTTCCAGGCGGAACTGGACAAGGCCGGGCTGGGCACCATCACCACTGAAATCGACCAGGCGCCAACGGTGTACTTCGCCGAGGCATACCACCAGCAGTACCTGGCGAAAAACCCGCAGGGTTATTGCGGTATCGGCGGCACCGGTGTGACCTGCCCGATTTGATGTAGCACAAAAAACGGTGGGAGCGGGCTTGCTCGCGATGCAAGCGACTCGGTGTTTCTGTTACACCGCATCGCCTCGATCGCGAGCAAGTCCGCTCTCACATTGGTTTTCAGCTATTTTCCGCAATCAACCATTCCATCTGCCAGCCACCCTGGGTTTGACCCAGTTTTTTGGCCAGCCACGGCAACAGTTCGCGCAGCTCTTCTTCGAGACCCCAAGGCGGGTTGGCGATCGCCAGGCCCGAACCATTGAGGCTGTTGGGCGTATCCAGCGGATGCACGAACAACTCCACCTGCAGCAACTTCGGTGCACCTGAACCTACCAGGTCCTGATAGAAACGACGCAACTGGCGCTTGTCCTTGATCGGATACCAGATCGCTACAACGGTCTGGCGCATGCGACTGATCGCGTCTTTCAACGATTCGGCGCAGCGCTTCATTTCGTCGAGTTTCTCGAACGGCGGGTCGATCAGCATCAAGCCACGCTTTTCAGCCACCGGCAGCAAAGCACGCGGCACATGCCAGCCTTCGCCCAAATGCACCGCTACGCGGCGATCACCCTTCATGTTGTCTTTGAGCAATACGCCGTCTTCGGGGTGTTTCTCGTTCAACAGCACACGGTCCTGGGAACGGGTCAGGCGTCGCGCCCACTCCGGCGAGCCCGGGTAATAGCGCAACTCGCCATCCGGGTTCATCTTGTGCAGTACTTGCATGTAGTCATCAGTCACTGCAGGCAGGTCTTTCTGCCCCCACAACCGTGCAATGCCTTCAAGGTACTCGCCCGTGCGGTTGGCCTGATCGCCCTTGAGGTCGTACAGACCAATACCGGCGTGGGTATCGAGATAGGCAAAAGGCTGCTCTTTGCGCGACATCAGGGCGATGAGGCGGGTCAAGACGATATGTTTGAAGACGTCGGCGTGGTTGCCGGCGTGGAAGGCGTGACGATAGTTCATGGTTGCTCCTGCGCAGGAGGCGAAGTTTACCTTGTACGCAACCTGACGTCAGGTCGCGGGCGTTTTTTCCGAGATACGGTGAGCAACGCCCAGGCAAAAAAAACGGCCCGTCTCACCTGGAGACGGGCCGTTTTTGAACACTTCAAGGTCAGCGCAAGCGCTTCTCTGATCAGCTGTTTTGCTGGAAGTCTTTTTCAGCAGCGTCGAAACGCTCGATCATGCCTTTGCTTGGGCCTTTGCCCGCAAGGCTTGCCAGCACAATGGCCAGGCTGCCCAGGATAAAGCCCGGGATGATTTCGTACAGGCCAAACAAGGCGAAATGCTTCCACACGATCACGGTAATGGCACCGACCAGAATACCGGCCAATGCACCATTACGGGTCATGCCTTTCCACAGTACAGAGATCAGTACTACTGGACCGAACGCAGCACCGAAACCTGCCCACGCGTAGCTCACCAGACCCAGCACACGGTTCTCCGGGTTGGAGGCCAGTGCAATGGCGATCAGTGCAACCACCAGCACCATGATCCGGCCAACCCATACCAGTTCCAGCTGGGAGGCATTTTTACGCAGGAAGGACTTGTAGAAGTCTTCGGTCAGGGCACTGGAGCACACCAGCAACTGGCAGCTCAGGGTACTCATGACCGCAGCCAGAATGGCCGACAGCAGCACACCGGCAATCCACGGGTTGAACAGCAGCTTGGCCAGTTCAATGAATACGCGCTCTGGGTTTTCGGTCACCGGCCCGGCCACTTCAGGGTGTGCCGAGAAGTAAGCGATACCGAAAAAGCCTACAGCGACCGTACCGGCCAGGCACAGGATCATCCAGGTCATGGAGATGCGACGCGCCTTGGCGATCGACTTGACCGAATCAGCGGCCATGAAACGCGCCAGAATGTGCGGTTGACCGAAGTAACCCAGACCCCAGCCCATCAGCGAGATGATGCCGATGAAGGACGTGCCCTTGAGCATGTCGAAGTTGCTTGGGTCGTTGGCCTCGATGGCCAGGAACGTGGTGTCTACGCCACCCGTGGCCAGCAGCACGATGATAGGCGTCAGGATCAGCGCGAAGATCATCAGGGTGGCTTGAACCGTGTCGGTCCAGCTCACTGCCAGGAACCCACCGATAAAGGTATAGGCGATGGTCGCCGCAGCACCGGCCCACAAGGCGGATTCGTAAGACATGCCGAAGGTGCTTTCGAACAGACGGGCGCCGGCCACAATGCCGGAAGCGCAGTAGATGGTGAAGAACACCAGAATCACGATGGCCGAGATGATCCGCAGCAAACCGCTTTTGTCTTCAAAACGGCTGGAGAAGTAATCCGGCAAGGTCAGCGCATCACCGTTGTGCTCGGTCTGTACCCGCAGGCGACCGGCAACAAACAGCCAGTTCAGGTAAGCGCCGGTCACCAGACCGATGGCGATCCAGCTTTCCGACAAGCCGGACATGTAGATCGCACCCGGCAAACCCATCAACAACCAGCCGCTCATGTCGGAGGCACCGGCGGACAATGCAGTGACAACGCTGCCCAGGCTACGGCCACCGAGAATATAGTCAGAAAGGTTGTTGGTGGAGCGATAAGCCATCAGGCCAATCAGCACCATTGCCGCAATATAGATCACGAACGTGATCAGGGTTGGGTTACTAACACTCATTGATAAAGCCCTGGCATTGTTTTTATGTTTAGCGGCGGTCTGGCCGTACGCTCACAAACGTCCTGTTTGAGACGATTAACCCTGCCGCGCATTTATGACTGATGTTTCCCCAGGAAATCCATCAGCCGATGAACCAATCTTCTGTAGGAGGTTGCACCTTGGGCGCGAATGCTATGCAACAAAGCAAATCGGGTGCAACCAGTTTCTGCGAGCCAAGTTGCACCTTGTCGCCTTTTCGTCTCAATTCGGAGTTTTTGCGCCTTTTCGGAGCAAAGACCCTACCAAACCAAACAGAAAGCACCACACCAGGGCACTGATTTCACCCCGCCTGAATATTCCTGACGAAGCGTCGACCAATCCACAAAAAAACGGGTTGCACCTAGTTGCACCCGTTTCGGCGCAGCGCTAATCTTGCCGCTAGCTGCTGCCACGCAAATGTGGCACCCATGAGGATAAAAAAATGGCTACCACCACCCTTGGGGTCAAACTTGATGACCCGACCCGCGAGCGCCTCAAGGCCGCCGCGACCTCGATTGATCGCACGCCACACTGGCTGATCAAGCAGGCAATCTTCAATTACCTGGAAAAACTCGAGGGTGGTGCAACCCTGACCGAGTTGAGCGGTATCCCTGGTTCTGCCAGCGATGACGCCGACGAAGTACAAGCCGACCACGCGCATCAATGCTTCCTGGAGTTCGCAGAAAGCATCCTGCCGCAGTCCGTACTGCGCGCTGCCATTACTTCGGCGTACCGTCGCCCGGAACCTGAAGTAGTGCCCATGTTGCTGGAGCAGGCGCGACTGCCAGCCCCTATGGCCGAAGCCACGCAAACCCTGGCAGCCTCGATTGCCGAAAAATTGCGCAACCAGAAGAGCGCCGGCGGCCGTGCCGGTATCGTGCAGGGCTTGCTGCAGGAGTTTTCCCTGTCGTCCCAGGAGGGCGTGGCCCTGATGTGCCTGGCTGAGGCGCTGCTGCGTATCCCGGACAAAGGCACCCGCGACGCCCTTATTCGCGACAAGATCAGCACTGGCAACTGGCACCCGCACCTGGGCAACAGCCCGTCGCTGTTCGTCAACGCTGCGACCTGGGGTCTGTTGCTGACCGGCAAGCTGGTGTCGACGCACAACGAAGCAGGCCTGACCTCCTCCCTGAGCCGCATTATCGGCAAGAGCGGCGAGCCGATGATCCGCAAGGGCGTCGACATGGCCATGCGCCTGATGGGCGAGCAGTTTGTCACCGGCGAAACCATCGCCGAAGCCCTGGCCAACGCCACGCGCTTTGAAGCCAAGGGCTTCCGTTATTCCTACGACATGCTCGGCGAAGCCGCACTCACCGAACATGACGCACAAAAGTACCTCGCGTCCTACGAGCAAGCCATCCACTCGATTGGCAAAGCCTCCCACGGTCGCGGCATCTATGAAGGCCCGGGCATTTCCATCAAGCTGTCGGCCCTGCACCCGCGCTACAGCCGCGCCCAGTACGAACGCGTGATGGACGAGCTGTACCCGCGCCTGTTGTCGCTGACCTTGCTGGCCAAGAAGTATGACATCGGTCTCAATATCGACGCCGAAGAAGCAGACCGCCTGGAAATCTCTCTCGACCTGCTCGAGCGCCTGTGCTTCGAGCCGCAGCTGGCTGGCTGGAACGGCATCGGCTTCGTGATTCAGGCTTACCAGAAGCGCTGCCCGTATGTGATCGACTACGTGATCGACCTGGCTCGCCGCAGTCGTCATCGCCTGATGATCCGCCTGGTGAAGGGCGCGTACTGGGACAGTGAAATCAAACGCGCCCAAGTCGAAGGCCTGGAAGGCTATCCGGTCTACACCCGCAAGGTGTACACCGACGTGTCCTACCTCGCTTGTGCGAAAAAGCTGCTGGCCGTACCAGAAGCCATCTACCCGCAATTCGCCACCCACAACGCCCAAACGCTGTCGGCGATTTATCACATTGCCGGTCAAAACTACTACCCGGGTCAGTACGAGTTCCAGTGCCTGCACGGCATGGGTGAACCCCTCTACGAACAGGTTGTAGGCAAGGTTGCCGAAGGCAAGCTGAACCGTCCGTGCCGTGTGTACGCCCCAGTGGGTACCCACGAAACACTGCTGGCTTACCTGGTGCGACGCCTGCTGGAAAACGGCGCGAACACCTCGTTCGTTAACCGTATCGCCGACCACACTATCGCAATCCACGAGTTGGTGGCCGATCCAGTCAGCCAGATTGAACAAATGGCCACGACCGAAGGCGGCTTCGGCTTGCCGCACCCGCGCATCCCGTTGCCGCGTGATCTGTATGGCAGCGAACGCGCCAACTCCAGCGGCATCGACATGTCCAACGAACACCGTTTGGCGTCGCTGTCCTGCGCCTTGCTGGCCACGGCCCATAACGACTGGAAAGCCGCGCCGATGCTCGGTTGTGACTCCAGCAACGAAGCCCCGGCGGCGGTGCTCAACCCGGCCGACCTGCGTGATGTGGTGGGTCATGTACAAGAAGCCACCGTTGAAGACGCCGATAACGCTATCCAGTGTGCCCTGAGCGCCGCACCGATCTGGCAGGCCACCCCGCCCGCCGAGCGCGCTGCGATCCTGGAGCGCGCCGCCGACCTGATGGAAGGCGAGATCCAGCCACTGATGGGCCTGCTGGCCCGTGAAGCTGGCAAGACCTTCGCCAACGCTATCGCCGAAGTGCGCGAAGCAGTGGACTTCCTGCGCTACTACGCGGTGCAGGCCCGTAACGACTTCACCAACGATGCCCACCGCCCGCTGGGCCCGGTGGTCTGCATCAGCCCGTGGAACTTCCCGCTGGCCATCTTCAGCGGCCAGGTGGCTGCAGCATTGGCTGCCGGTAACCCGGTACTGGCCAAGCCTGCCGAGCAAACCCCGCTGGTTGCCGCACAAGCCGTACGCATCCTGCTCGAAGCCGGCATCCCGCAAGGCGTGCTGCAATTGCTGCCTGGCCGCGGCGAAACCGTCGGCGCACGCCTGGTGGGTGATGATCGCGTCAAAGGCGTGATGTTCACCGGCTCCACCGAAGTGGCCCGCCTGCTGCAACGCAATATTGCCGGTCGCCTGGATGCCCAGGGCCGCCCTATCCCGCTGATCGCCGAAACTGGCGGCCAGAACGCCATGATCGTCGACTCTTCGGCCCTGACCGAGCAAGTGGTTATCGACGTGGTGTCTTCGGCCTTCGACAGCGCCGGTCAACGTTGCTCGGCACTGCGGGTACTGTGCCTGCAAGAGGACTCGGCAGATCGCGTCATCGAAATGCTCAAAGGTGCCATGGCCGAATCGCGCATGGGCAACCCCGAGCGCTTGAACGTGGACATCGGCCCGGTGATCGACGCCGAAGCCAAGGCCGGGATCGAGCAGCATATCCAGGGCATGCGCGACAAGGGCCGCTCTGTGTACCAGATGGCCATCGCCGATAGCGAAGAATGTAAACGCGGCACCTTTGTCATGCCGACCCTGATTGAACTGGAAAGCTTTGACGAGCTGGAACGCGAGATCTTCGGGCCGGTGCTGCACGTGGTGCGCTACAAGCGCAAAGACATCGACCAGTTGATCGCACAGATCAACGCTTCGGGTTATGGCCTGACACTGGGCGTGCATACCCGTATCGACGAAACCATTGCCAAGGTGGTCAACAACGTCAACGCCGGTAACGTCTACGTCAACCGCAACATCGTTGGTGCAGTGGTCGGCGTGCAACCGTTCGGCGGTGAAGGCCTGTCGGGTACCGGCCCGAAAGCCGGTGGCCCGCTGTACCTGTACCGCCTGCTGTCGACCCGCCCGGGCAATGCAATCGAGCAATCGTTCGCCAAGGTCGATGCCGTGACCGCACCGGACACCCAGGCCCGCGAGGCCATGAGCAAACCGCTCAGCGCCCTGCAAGCCTGGGCAACCAGCAACCAGCAACCAGCACTGGCCGAGCTGTGCACCGAGTACGCTGCACACTCGCAAAGTGGCATCACGCGCCTGCTCAACGGCCCGACCGGCGAACGCAACAGCTACGCCATTCTGCCGCGTGAACATGTGCTGTGCCTGGCTGAAGTTGAAAGCGACCTGCTGACCCAACTGGCTGCCGTTCTGGCCGTGGGCAGCTCGGCGGTACTGCCGCAAAGTGAACTGGCCAAGGCCCTGCTGGCCCGCCTGCCTGCAGAGGTGCAGCCACGCATCACACTGGTCGCGGACTGGACCAAGGACGAAGTGATCTTCGACGCCGTCCTGCACCACGGCGACTGTGACCAGTTGCGTGACGTGTGCCAGCAAGTGGCACAACGCGCAGGCGCCATCGTTGGCGTACAGGGCCTGTCCCAGGGCGAAACCAATATCGCCCTGGAACGCCTGGTGATCGAGCGCGCACTGAGCGTCAACACCGCTGCTGCGGGTGGCAACGCAAGCCTGATGACCATCGGTTGAGGATGTGATCGGGCAATAAAAAACCGGGCACCCGAAAGGGTTGCCCGGTTTTTTTACGCCATGAACTCAACGTTGGCTCATGAATTCCATATAGCCAACGATGGCCATCAACAACGTGCCGGCCACCATCCAGGCAAAATTAGCCCAGCTCAGGGCCTTGTTGACGCTGCCCTGCGGGTCACCCGCCAGCATATTGATTGCGCGCTGGGCCGCCACCAGCATTGCACAACAACCGGTGATCAGTACTGCATTGGTGAACAACACATAGACCGCATCCGCGGGCCGGGTAAACAGCGTGGACACCAGCACCGAGAACATGACCAGCAGCATAATGAGCAGGCCTCTGGTCTCGGGTTGCCAAAAATAGCAGCGCCCTGTCCTGTCGAGGCCGTTCTGAACCACTTCAAACAGCGGCAGGATAAAAAATGGCCAGAGCGCAGCGCGCAGCAACGGCGCGATCGGCGCCCCGGTTTCCGCTTTGTAGGACGCCCAGTTGCGATATGACCAATAGACCATGTACCCGCCTGCCGTAAGCCCATACAGCAGCAGAAACTTGCTGACAGACACGACATAAAGGTTGATTCGTTTGTCGTCACACCACGGTGTTGTCTTCGATAGCCTGTTGCCAGCCTCAGTAGCAGGGTTCATGTCATGTCCGTGCGCAAGTGGGAGGCCGCAGTACACACAATTTACCTAATATAAAAATGCAGTGAAAATCCCATTTTTTTGTAAGAAAGGCCTTCAGTCCTACTCGACAGGCCCAAACACCTCCAGGGTGTAATCCATTCAAAACCTTTTTTGACAGCCCGCCAATGGCGCAGGTTAGAATCGATGGCACGCAGGCTGCATGCCAGGTCTGCGCCCTGTCTTTTTTAGCTTTCTGGAGTACTGCCTTTGAATGCGACGACCATCAACAGCCTGTTCTTGATCGGCGCGTTGCTGGTAGGCGCAAGCATCCTGGTAAGTTCTCTGTCCTCGCGCCTGGGCATCCCGATACTGGTCATCATCCTTGCGGTGGGCATGACCGCAGGTGTCGATGGCGGCGGCATCATTTTTGACAACTACCCCACGGCCTATCTGGTGGGCAACCTCGCCCTGGCGGTGATTTTGCTCGACGGCGGCTTGCGCACCCGGGTTTCCAGTTTTCGCGTGGCGTTATGGCCCGCGTTATCGCTGGCCACGGTGGGGGTGATGATCACCACGGGGCTGACCGGGCTGATGGCCGCCTGGCTGTTTAATCTCAACTTGATCCAGGGTCTGCTGGTTGGCGCCATTGTCGGCTCCACCGATGCCGCCGCAGTGTTCTCGCTGCTGGGTGGCAAAGGCCTGAACGAGCGGGTTTCAGCCAGCCTCGAAATCGAGTCCGGCAGCAACGACCCGATGGCGGTATTCCTCACCGTCACCCTGATCGACATGCTCGCCAGCGGTGAAACAGGCCTGCACTGGAGCCTGTTGCTCAACCTGGTGCGTGAATTTGCCATCGGCGGCACGGTCGGTCTGGCAGGCGGCTGGCTAATGCTGCAAATGGTCAACCGTATCAACCTGGCCAACGGCCTGTACCCGATTCTGGTGATCGCAGGCGGGCTGGTGGTCTTTTCCCTGACCAACGCCCTGCACGGCAGCGGCTTTCTCGCGGTCTACCTGTGCGGCCTGGTGATTGGCAACAGTCCGATCCGCAGCCGTCATGGCATTTTGCATATGCTCGACGGCATGGCCTGGCTGGCCCAGATTGGCATGTTCCTGGTGCTGGGCTTGCTGGTCACGCCACACGACCTGTTGCCCATCGCCATTCCAGCACTGGCACTGGCCCTGTGGATGATTCTGTTTGCCCGCCCGCTGTCAGTGGTAGTGGGGCTGCTACCTTTCAAAGCCTTCCATGGACGCGAAAAAGCCTTTATCTCATGGGTAGGCCTGCGCGGTGCGGTGCCGATCATTCTGGCGGTGTTCCCGTTGATGGCCGGGCTGCCCAATGCGCAGCTGTATTTCAACCTGGCATTCTTTATCGTGCTGGTATCTCTTCTGGTGCAAGGCACCAGCCTGCCGTGGGTCGCCAAGCTGCTCAAGGTGACCGTACCGCCTGATCTGGCCCCCGTGTCCCGTTCAGCCCTTGAAGTGCATGTCACCAGCGAGTGGGAACTCTTTGTTTATCGCCTCGACGCACAAAACTGGTGCATCGGTGCGGCCCTGCGTGAACTGAAAATGCCCGACGGCACCCGTATCGCCGCCCTGTTTCGCGATAAAAAACTGCTCCATCCGTCGGGTAGTACCACGCTTGAAGTAGGTGACCTGCTCTGCGTCATCGGCCACGAACACGACTTGCCTGCCTTGGGCAAACTGTTCAGCCAGCCCCCGAGCCGTGGCCTGGACCTGCGTTTCTTCGGCGACTTCGTGCTCGAGGGCGACGCCCAGCTGGGCGCTGTGGCCGCCTTGTACGGCCTGAAGCTGGACGGCATCGACCCGAACACCTCACTGAGCAGCTTCATTGCCCACAAGGTCGGCGGCGCGCCGGTGGTCGGCGACCAGGTGGAGTGGAACAACACCATCTGGACGGTTGCGATGATGGAAGGGAACAAGATCGCCAAAGTGGGCGTCAGATTCCCCGAAGGAAGTGCACCGGGCCCGGGGCTGTTCCTCTAAACTCCAACTTTCCGCCCTTGTCTGACCGGTATCTATGCCAACTCTGCGCACGTTCATCGCCACCGTCCTGCTCGGCCTGAGCCTTTGTGTCGGCACGCTTCAGGCTGCCGACCCGCCTACCGCCGAAGCGGTGCAGCAAAGCCTGGACAAAATTGCCGAGCGCAAACTGCCGGACGCCGACCAAAAAGCCCTGCAGGCGGTGCTCCAGCAGACCCTGACCCTGCTCGACAGCAAAGCCGATTACGAACAGCGCCTGAACGACGTCAAACAACAGATCAACGATGCCCCTCGCCAGACTGCCGAAAACCAGCGCGAACTGGCCAAAATCAAGGCCAGCAAACCCATACCCGTAGCCCAGCGCTACAGCGAGCTGTCCGTGCAGCAGCTGGAACAACTGCTGGCGGAACGCACCACGCAACAGGGCGAGCTGCAAAAAGCCCTGGCTATCGCCAACAGCCAAAGCATTGCCGCGCAGACCCGACCCGAGCGGGCTCAGGCCGAGATCAGCAATAGCCAGACCCGTATCCAGCAGATCAACACCACCCTGAAAACAGGACGCGACAATGGCAAGTTGCTTACCCCCGATCAGCGCAACCAGCTCAACGCCGAAGCCGCCTCGCTCAACGCACTGATTGCCCTGCGCCGCCAGGAACTGGCTGGCAACAGCCTGTTGCAAGATCTGAGCGGCAGCCAGCACGACCTGCTGCTGGAAAAAACCACGCGCCAGGACCAGGAAATCCAGGATCTGCAAACCCTGATCAATCAAAAGCGCCTGGCCCAGTCGCAGCAGACCGTGACCGAGCAATCCATCGAGGCTAAAAAGTCCGGCAGCAGCAGCCTGCTGGCGACCGAAAGCGCGATCAACCTCAAGCTCTCCGACTACCTGTTGCGCAGCACCGATCGCCTCAACGAGGTGACCCAGCAGAATCTGCAAACAAAGCAACAACTGGACAACGTTACCCAGAGCGACCAGGCCCTGGATGAGCAGATCAACGTGCTCAAGGGCAGTTTGTTGCTGTCCAAGATACTTTATAAGCAGAAGCAAGCCCTGCCGCGCCTGCAAAAAATGGACAAGAATCTGGCAGACGAAATCGCCGATATCCGTCTGTACCAGTTTGAAATCAACCAGCAGCGCGAGTTGATCAGCAACCCCACGACTTACGTCGACAACCTGCTGTCCACCCAACCTGCCGACCAGGTCACACCGCAACTGCGCAAAACCCTGCTCGAACTGGTCAACACCCGCAGCGATCTGCTGGACCGCCTGAACCGCGAACTAAGCTCGCTGCTCAACGAATCGATCACCCTGCAACTGAACCAGAAACAACTGCTCAGCACCGCCCAAAGCCTGCGCGCCACGCTGGATGAGCAAATGTTCTGGATCCCCAGCAACAAGCCGCTGGATCTGGAATGGCTGGAAACCGCACCGCGCCAGCTTGAGCAGCAAATCACCACCCTGCCCTGGGGTTCCAGCGTCAGTGAACTGGCAGAAGGCCTGGTGCAACGTCCCCTGCTGTTCTTGCCGTTTTTGCTGGTGGTCGTGGCGCTGCTGTGGAAACGTCGCTACCTCTACAGCAAATTGAACAAGATCCATCAGGACATCGGTCACTTCAAGCGTGACAGCCAATGGCACACGCCGCTGGCAATATTGATCAACATCTTGCTGGCGATGCCCATTTCATTGGCGCTGGCCTTGTGCGGCTACGCCTTGCAAACCGATGCCCGGGGCATGAATGCCAATACGGGCGCGGCGTTGATTCAGATGGCCGAGGCCTGGCTGGTGTTCTACACCGCTTACCGGATTCTGGCGCCGGGTGGCGTGGCCGAACTGCATTTTCGCTGGGAAAAACCGTTGGTCGCGTTCTTGCAGAACTGGATCCGCAAACTCGGTTTTGTGGTCCTGGCCCTTGTGGCCGTCGTCGCCTTTGCCGAGCAACAACCGGCTGCGCTGGCCGACGATGTCCTGGGTATTCTGGTGGTGCTCAGTTGCTATGCGGCCATGGCCTGGCTGCTCTGCCGCCTGTTGCTCAACGACTTTGAAACAGCAACAAAAGCCTATCGCCTGCGCAAGTTGCTCGGTTTTGCCTTCGCCCTGCTGCCGCTGGCGCTCTTTGTGGCGGTGTGTTTTGGCTACTACTACACCGCGCTCAAGCTCAGCGACCGCCTGATCAATACCCTCTATCTGCTGATGCTCTGGCTGGTGGTCGAAGCGGCGTTTGTCCGTGGCCTGGCAGTAGCGGCACGGCGCCTGGCCTACCAGCGTGCACTGGCCAAACGCCAGGCCGCCAAGGAAGCAGGCGAAGGCAACGATACGATTATCGAAGAGCCGACCCTGGACATCGAACAGGTCAACCAACAGTCCCTGCGCCTGATCCGCCTGGCCCTGCTGGCTGGCTTTATCGGCATTCTGTACTGGGTGTGGGCTGACTTGATCTCGGTTTTTTCCTACCTGGACAACATCACCCTCTACGAATATACCAGCGGTACCGGCGCCAATATGAGCATGGTGCCCATCAGCATCGGCGACGTGATAGGTGCGCTGGTCATCATCGGCATCAGCATCGCGCTGGCGCGTAACTTGCCCGGCCTGCTGGAGGTGCTGGTGCTGTCGCGCCTTGATCTGGGCCAGGGCAGTGCTTACGCAACTACGACCCTGCTGACCTACGTGATCATCGGCGTAGGCTTTGTCTCCACCCTGTCGACACTGGGCGTGAGCTGGGACAAGTTGCAATGGCTGGTTGCGGCACTGTCGGTAGGCCTGGGCTTCGGCATGCAGGAAATCTTCGCCAACTTTATTTCCGGGATCATGATCCTGTTCGAACGCCCGGTACGGATCGGCGACACCATCACCATCGGCAATCTGTCAGGCACCGTGAGCAAGATCCGCATCCGGGCCACCACCATCACCGACTTCGACCGCAAAGACATCATCGTCCCGAACAAGACCTTTATTACCGGGCAACTGATCAACTGGTCGCTTACGGACACCATCACCCGTGTGACCCTGAAGCTGGGCGTCGATTACGGCTCCGACCTCGACCTGGTCAAGCAGTTGCTGCTCAAGGCTGCGCAAGAGAACCCGCGGGTGCTCAAAGACCCGGAGCCCCATGTGTACTTCCTCAACTTCGGCCAAAGCACCCTCGACCACGAACTGCGCATGCACGTACGCGACCTGGGCGACCGCAACCCGGTGATCGACGAGGTCAACCGCTTTATCAACCGCGAGTTCAAGAACCACCACATCAACATCTCCTTCCAGCAGATGGAGGTGTACCTCAAGAACCTGCAGGGGCAAGAATACAAACTGGTGCCCGTTGGGCCGGAAGTCCCGCCCGAGCCGACACCACCACCGCAAAAGCCGCAGTTGGGCAAGCTCGACTGACGCAAGTCCGATGCAACCTCTGTGGGAGCTGGCTTGCCTGCGATGCAAACGAATCGGTTTAACCAACCAAGCCCGTTGATGCCATCGCGGGCAAGCCCGCTGCCACGATCCGCCACTGTTCACTGGAGACGGTCATTGAAAGCCCTCGACGAACTGACTTTTGATAACCGCTTTGCCCGCCTGGGTGATGCCTTCTCGACCCATGTGCTGCCTGAGCCCATCGACGCACCGCGTGTTGTGGTCGCCAGCGACGCCGCCCTGGCACTGCTCGACCTAGACCCCGCTGTCACCCAAGACCCTGTATTTGCGCAACTGTTTGGTGGCCATACCCTGTGGGCCAACGCCGAGCCTCGGGCGATGGTCTATTCCGGTCATCAGTTCGGTTCTTACAATCCGCAACTGGGCGATGGCCGCGGGTTACTGCTGGGTGAGGTGTATAACGACGCGGGCGAGCACTGGGACCTGCACCTCAAGGGCGCCGGCATGACCCCTTATTCGCGCATGGGTGATGGCCGCGCCGTACTGCGCTCCTCGATCCGCGAGTTTCTCGCCAGCGAGGCACTGCATGCACTGGGCATCCCCAGCAGCCGAGCCCTGTGTGTGATCGCCTCCGACACCCCGGTGTGGCGCGAAACCCAGGAGCGCGCCGCCATGGTGCTGCGCCTGGCACCCAGCCATATACGCTTCGGGCACTTCGAGTATTTCTACTACACCAAGCGCCCCGAGCAGCAAAAGCTATTGGGTGAGCATGTGCTGGCGATGCACTTCCCCGAGTGCCTGGAGCAACCCGAACCCTATCTGGCCATGTTTCGCGAAATCGTCGAACGCAACGCTGAACTGATCGCCAAGTGGCAGGCCTACGGGTTTTGTCACGGTGTAATGAACACCGACAACATGTCGATCCTGGGCATCACCTTTGACTTCGGTCCGTTCGCCTTCCTCGACGACTTCGACGCCAACTTCATCTGCAACCATTCCGACCATGAAGGGCGTTACTCCTTCAGCAACCAGGTGCCGATCGGCCAGTGGAATCTGAGTGCCCTGGCCCAGGCATTGACGCCGTTTATCAGCGTTGAAGCCTTGCGCGAAACCCTGGGGCTTTTCTTGCCGCTGTACCAGGCCCACTACCTCGACCTGATGCGCCGTCGATTGGGTCTGACCAGTGCCGAAGACACCGATCAACACCTGGTCGAAACCTTGCTGCAAAAGATGCAAGGCAGCAGCGTCGACTACAACCTGTTTTTCCGGCGCCTGGGGGACCTCCCGGCAGAACAGGCAGTAGCACGGCTGCGAGACGAATTTGTCGATCTCAAGGGTTTTGACGAATGGGCCGCGCAGTACGTGGCCCGGGTTGCCCGAGACGGCGCAAGCGATGAAAGCGTCCGGCGTGAGCGCATGCACGCGGTCAACCCGCTGTATATCCTGCGCAACTACCTGGCACAAAAGGCCATCGATGCGGCCGAGGCCGGGGATTACAGCGAAGTGCAACGCTTGCACACGGTACTGACCCAACCGTTCACCGAACAACCGGGCATGGAAGGCTACGCCGAACGCCCGCCGGAGTGGGGCAAGCATCTGGAAATCAGCTGCTCGTCGTGATGCAAAACCGGTAAATATACTGTTGCCGGTTTTGCCCGCTCCCACAGAACCGAGGCCGGTCGCCAGTCGTCGGCCCACAAACCAGCCACAGCGTGGCGCACGCCGTAAGCCTCAGATAAACATATCCACAGGCACTTTGAAGTAATCGGCCAGCCAACGAATCTGCCGTACGTTGAGCTGGCGTTTACCGCTGAGGATTTCGGACACCACAGACTGGGTGCCGACACCTGGCAAATCGCTTTGCGTCAGCCCGTGTTCCTGCATCACCGAGCGCAGCACATCGACGCCGCTGACCTTGGGCATCGGTCGATGCTCTAGGTCGTAAGCCTCAACCCAGTCACCGATGATGTCCACCAGACTCATCAAGGGGTTGGTCTCATCATCGCCTATCAAGTCGGTCAACGTATCAAGGGCGGCGACCAGCCCGTCGTAATCGGCTTCGTTTTTCGGTTTGCGCAGCAGCGGCGCCACGAATTGCCAATGCTCTGCTGCCTGTTCGACCAATGCGTTCATGGTGCTGATTCCTTCCATTTGCCCTTGTCATAGTCACGGTGATCCAGCACATGACGGATGTAGAGGCGCTGTACCCGGTAACGCACCACGGCGATCAACCGCAGTTTGTTACCACCTATATTGAAAACATGAAACGAACCCACCTTGTCGGTGGCGGGGAAAAACGACCTCAACGCGGCGAAGTCTTCAGGGCTGAGGACTTTGATCTTGCGATACCACTCATCCAGTGCGCTCGCCGATTGCGGCCATTGTGCTTTGGCTTCCCAAATTCGTTTTGCTGTAATCACTCGCATGCAATGTCCTTATCGCATCTTGCTATGAAGGCTAAACCCGAACCCTGGCAATCGCAACTTGCGATAACGATCGCCAGACCAGCGGTGCAAAGCCCGGGGGGGTTTTTACAGCCTAGATAGAGACCTGGTGGCCGGCTTGAGCACATTGTGAGCAGATACGTCATGGGGGGTGGCGGCCCAGGTGTTCATCTGCTGAACTGCACGCCATCAATCTGGAGTCGCTGCGACAGGCGGCACCAATGGCCACTTCCAAGGAGCTCTCCATGACCGAACCGCTGCTGATCCCCTGCCCCCACTGCAACGGCCTGAACCGCATCCCCGGCGATCGCCTGGGTGAGCACCCCAAATGCGGGCGCTGCAAAAATGAAGTATTGCTGGCCAGGCCCTTCGATTTGCAGCAAACCGATTACGCCAGCCAGATCAAGGGCGACCTGCCGCTACTGATAGATGTATGGGCCGAGTGGTGCGGGCCCTGCAAGGCCTTTGCTCCGGTATTTGAGCAGGCCGCCCGCCAACTGCTGGGCAAGTGTCGGCTTGCCAAGCTCGACAGCGAGGCCAACCAGCACCTGGCGGGGCAACTGGGCATCCGTTCGATACCCAGCCTGATCCTGTTTAAAAATGGCCGCGAAATCGCACGCCAGAGCGGTGCGTTGCCATTGCAGCAACTTGGCGCCTGGCTGCGCAGCCAAGGCATCAGCGCTTAAGCGTTCTGATCCAGGTAATCGTGCAACTCCACAAACTGCTGGGTCAGCTTGTGCCTCGGGTCGAAGTGAATCAAAGGCTGGCAGGCCTGATGCGACTCACGCATGCGCACTGAGCTGCTCAGGTACATGGGCAGCACCGGCAACCCCTCGGCAATCAGCTCATCAAGCATTTGCTGGGGCAGGCTGGCCCGGGCCTGAAACTGGTTGACCACGATGCCCTCGACCAGCAGGTCTTCATTGTGGTCTTCCTTTAGCTCAGCGATTTCAGCCAGCAGGCCATAGAGCGCCTGACGTGAAAAACTGTCGCAATCGAACGGAATCAGCACACGATCACAGGCAATCAACGCCGATACCGCGTAAAAATTCAGCGCGGGTGGAGTGTCGACATAAATGCGGTCATAGTCTTCAGCCAGCTCGTCCAGCAACTTACGCAACTTGTTGATCTTGTGCTTGGCCTCAAGCTTGGGTTGCAAATCGGCCAATTCACCCGTAGCCGTCACTACGTGCAAGTTTTCAAAGGGTGTTTCGTAAATATCGACCCGGTTTTTCTTCGAGCCCACGCCCGCTGACAAGGTGTGTTTAAAGAACTCGGCAATCCCCATAGGGATATCATCGCCGGTCAGTCCGGTCAGGTATTGAGTAGAGTTGGCCTGGGCATCCAGATCCACCAACAACGTGCGATACCCTTCGCTGGCGCTAACCGCAGCCAGGTTACACGCGATGCTGGATTTACCCACACCGCCTTTCTGGTTAAACACCACGCGACGCATTTCAAAACCTCCGTGTACCTATGAGTGTCCGAGTGTAGATGCCCTTTGCGCGGCTTAGCTACCTTGCTAAGAAATACCCTACATCAATCAAGAATATCTCCACAAAAACAAACGAATAAATCTCTCAAATAAAATCCATTGATCCTATTTTTCTAAATTCCCAGAAAAACCACACTGGGGCTGTAAGCAATATTTGCTACGAACCAACTGCACCGGGATAATATCGCCCCTCTGTATCAAGTGCGGCGTCGATCGGTGTCCACTTTCGCATCAAGGAAGCCTGCAAGGGCGGGATGAACTCCAGTGATCAATTTCAATATCGCCGCGTGGCGCGCCTGGGCTCCAGGCCTCGACACCGTGGCCGATTGGCAAGCCTGGAGCCAGCACCCCTGTGTACTTGCTGCCAACAGCGCAGCACCCGATGTCTCATTTTTACCCGCCATGCAACGGCGCCGCCTCAGCCGCCTGGCTCGCATGGCATTCTGCGTCGGCTGGCCATTGGCCGAAGGCCGTGAAGCATTACCGCTGGTCTTTGCCTCGCGTCACGGTGAAACCCCGCGCACATTCGACATACTCAGCGACCTTGCGGCGGATCAGCCCTTGTCCCCCACGCAGTTCAGCCTCTCGGTGCATAACGCCGTGATTGGCCTGTGGTCGATCATGCGCGGCGAAACCAGCGAAATGACCGCTATTGCTGCCGCCGGAGACGGCCTGGAGCACGGCCTGATCGAAGCCTGCGCCCTGCTCAATGAAGGCGCGCCTGCCGTGTTGCTGATCATCACCGAAGAGCAGCCACCCGAGGCCTATGCACGCTGTATCAATGACGTGCCCTTCCCTTATGCCGTGGGCCTGCTGCTGACCCCGGGCGAGCAATGGCAGGTTTCACTCGCCAGTGGTACCGCAGGCATAGAACAAGCTCAATGGCCCCATGCCCTGAATCTGTTGCGCCAACTGCTCGATAAGCAGCAGAGATCATTCCAGCACACCTGGAAAAACCGCGTGTGGAACTGGCAGCACAGCCTGTGAGCGCCCGCCGTGATGCTTATGCCTGGCGCTTGATCGCCACTGCCATCAGCTTTGCACTGTTCGGTATCGGTTGCCTGTGCCTGCGTCTGGTGATTTTTCCGGTGCTGAGTTGCCTGCCGGGCGATGCCACGCGTCAGCGCGAGCGTGCCCGTTTTACCGTCAGCCGCCTGTTCTGGCTGTTTATTCGCACCATGGCGCGCATGGGCGTGCTGACCTATGACGTCCAGGGTGCCGAGCGGCTAGGCCGCCCCGGGCAGATGATCATCGCCAACCACCCGTCGCTAATCGATGTGGTTTTTTTGATCGGCCTGGTGAGAAACGCCAATTGCGTGGTCAAACAGAGCCTTTGGCAAAACCCGTTTACCCGTAGCCCTGTGCGTGCGGCGCAATACATCAGCAATGATGGCAGCGTAGACATGCTCGATAACGCTGCGGGGGCGTTGCAGCAAGGCCAGACCCTGGTGATTTTCCCGGAAGGCACGCGTACCCGGCCAGGCCATGCGCCATCCTTTCATCGCGGGGCCGCCGCGATTGCACTGCGGGGTGCGAAGATCCTTACGCCGGTGGTGATCAAGGTCAGCCCCACCACGCTGACCAAGGCCGAGCCCTGGTATCGCATACCCGAGCGTCGCGTGCACTTCAGCTTTCGGGTCGGTGCCGATATAGATCCACATACATTTTCCGCGCTTGGCCCGCCGCCCAAAGCCTCGCGCCTGCTCAACGACTTCGTGCATGACTATTTTATTAAGGAGCTCGCCACAGATGAGCGATCTGAAAAACGATATTAAACAGCTGATCATCGATGCCCTGGGCCTCGAAGACATCAGTGTCAGCGACATTGGCGACGATCAAACCCTGTTTGGCGACGGCCTGGGGCTGGACTCGGTCGACGCACTGGAGCTGGGCCTGGCGATTCAAAAGACCTACGGCATCAAAATAGACGCCGACGCCAAAGATACACGCAATCATTTTTCCAACGTGGCCAGCCTTGCGGCTTTTGTCACCGCCAAACAGGCAGCCTGAGACCGAACCATGCAAAACCGTGACGACATTTTCAACACCCTGCGCGACGCTCTGGTCGAACTTTTCGAACTGGAACCCGAACGCATCACCCTGGACGCCAACCTGTATCAGGATCTGGAAATCGACAGCATTGACGCTGTCGACCTGATTGACCATATCAAGCGTAAAACCGGCAAACGAATCGCCGCTGAAGAATTCAAATCGGTGCGTACCGTCAATGACGTGGTCGAGGCGGTTTACCGCCTGGTTCACGCTGACGCATGAACCGCCTGATTGGCCTCGGCCTGTTGCTGGCCGGACTGATGTACCCCTTTGCGGTGTATTTCGGCATGGCCCATTTCGCCCCGTGGCAATTCGCGCTGCTGCTGGGCAGCCTGTGGCTGGCCCGCGCCCTGACCGGCGAACGCCGCCCGGGCAGTCTGTTGATGGCGGTGGTTGCATTGATGTTCTGTGCCCTGCTGGGGCTGTTCAACAGCCCGGCACTGTTGCGCTGGTACCCAGTGCTGGTCAGCACGTTCATGCTTTGCCTGTTCGGCCTGAGCCTGAAGTACGGGCCGCCAATGATCGAGCGGCTGGCGCGGTTGCGCGAGCCCGTGCTGCCCGATATTGCAATTGATTACACGCGGCAGGTGACCAAGGTCTGGTGCCTGTTCTTCATGCTAAACGGATTAGTCGCAGCCTCCCTGACGCTGTGGGCGCCGCTGAGCTGGTGGACGTTATACAACGGCCTGATCGCCTACGCGCTGATGGGGCTGCTGTTTTTCATTGAATGGCTGATACGACAAAAGGTAAGAGGCCGGGCATGAATTGGATAAATCTTGAGCACCTGCTGCTCAAGGGGCACGCAGATCGCCGGGTCAGCGTTGACCCCGAGCTGAACCACGACACCCTGCGTGAACGGGCCCTGCGCCTGGCGGGCGGCCTGCAACAGCGCGGCGTGCGACGCGTTGCCGTACACCTTGAAGATGCCGCCGAGCTGGCGCAGGCCTTGCTCGGTGCCTGGCAGGCCGGAGTCAGCGTGCTCTTGCCCGCCGACCTGCAAGCGCAAACCCGCCTTCGATGGGACAGCCAGGTTGACCTGTGGATAACTCAAAGCGAAGAGTTGCAGGACCTGTACGCCGATCCTCTGCCTGCAGCGCAACTGGATCTGGACCAGTGCCAGCTCAGTTTGTGCACCTCGGGCTCCAGCGGCGAACCCAAACGGATCGACAAAAGCCTGCGCCAGATGGCCAACGAGGTTCAGGCACTGGAGCAACTGTGGGGTGCTGATCTGGGTGATGCATGCATTATTGCCAGTGTGGCGGCGCAGCACATCTACGGGCTGTTGTTCCGTGTGTTGTGGCCTCTGTGCGCAGGCCGCAGCTTTGTACGCAAACAACTGGCCTTCCCTGAAGACATGCAACGCGCCAGCCGTGAGCACGCTGCTTTTGCCTGGATCGCCAGCCCGGCCTTGCTCAAGCGCATGGCCGACAACCTCGACTGGCCGGCGTTAAGCTCGGTCCGCCGAGTATTTTCTTCTGGCGGTGCCCTGCCCGAAGAAGCAGCCCGGACGCTGTTCGAACGCCTGGGCCAGTGGCCGACCGAGATCCTCGGCAGCTCCGAAACCGGCGGTATCGCCTGGCGTCAGGGGCAACACCTGTGGCAGCCCTTTGCCGATGTGCAATTGAGCCAGAGCAGTGACGGCGCCTTGATCATCGCCTCTAGCTACTTGCCCAAGGGCCATGTCGAACACACGGCTGATGCCGCCCGTATTGAAGCCGACGGGCGATTTGAGTTGCTCGGGCGACTGGATCGCATCGTCAAACTCGAAGAGAAACGTATTTCCCTGCCAATGCTGGAGCAGGCGCTGGTCTCCCATGACTGGGTAGCCGAAGCCCGCCTGGGCGTGGTGCATGACCAACGCGCCTCACTGGGCGCCCTGCTGGTGCTCAGCGCCAGTGGCCTGTTTGCCCTGCGCGAACAGGGGCGCCGAGCCCTGACTCACACCCTGCGCCAGCACTTGAGTCAGCACTGCGAAGCCGTGGCCTTGCCGCGCCGCTGGCGTTTGCTGCGCCAGTTACCACTCAACAGCCAGGGCAAGCTGCCACAGGCCCGAGTCGATGCATTGTTACTCGCACCCCGGCCCAAGCTGCCGGAAGTGTTGAGCCAAAGCGAAGACGCCGGTCAGTGGACGCTGAACCTGTCGATCCCGCCGGACCTGGCGTTCTTCAGCGGCCATTTCCCCAAAACACCGGTGTTGCCGGGTGTGGTGCAAGTGGACTGGGCAATGGTGTTGGGCCAGCAACTGCTCGATCTGCCGCCGCGTTTTGCCGGGATGGAAGTACTCAAGTTCCAGCAACTGGTGCGCCCCGGGGACGCCATTGAATTAACCCTGCGCTTTGACAGCGAACGCGCAAAATTGCACTTCGCCTACCGCAACGCCACTGCACCCTGTTCCAGTGGTCGCATCGTGCTGGAGGCCCCCTGTGGATAACAGTAATAGTCCCGTGCATAACCCCTGCGCCGTGATCCCGGTGTACAACCACGAAACCGCCGTGCCTGGCGTGGTCGCGGCCCTGCGCGCCGCTGGTTTGCCCTGTGTGCTGGTCGACGACGCCAGCAGCCCCGCTTGCGCCGCTGTTCTTGGTGAGCTTGCCCGTGGCGAAAACATCTTCCTCATTCGTCTGGCCGTCAATCAGGGCAAAGGCGGCGCAGTCATGGCCGGTCTTCGTGAAGCCATGCAACTGGGCTTTACCCATGCCCTGCAAGTGGATGCAGATGGCCAGCACGATCTGCGCAACGTCGCTACTTTCATGCGGGTTTCACAGCAAAACCCTGCAGCGCTGGTCTGCGGTTACCCACAATACGATGCCAGCGTGCCCAAGGGCCGCCTGTATGCGCGTTACCTGACCCATGTGTGGGTGTGGATCAACAGCCTTTCATTGCAGATTCCCGACTCGATGTGCGGTTTTCGGGTCTACCCGCTGGCGCCGACCCTCGCACTGATCAACTCGGTAACGCTGGGCAAGCGCATGGATTTCGACCCCGAGATCCTGGTTCGCCTGGCGTGGCGCAACCAGCCGATGTGCTGGCTGCCGACCCAGGTCCACTACCCGCAGGACGGTCTCTCGCACTTTCGCCTGTTCCATGACAATGCGCTGATTTCGAGCATGCACACCAAGCTGTTTTTCGGCATGTTGATACGCTTGCCGGGCATCCTCTGGAGGCGCTGCAAAGCATGAATGAACCTCAACAGCATTGGGCTGCCCACAAAGAGCGCGGCAGTTTCCGGCTGATGAAGCTCACCGCCCTGGGCGTCAGGTTGCTGGGCCGACGTGTGCTCAGCCCGGTGCTTTACGCCATTGTGCTGTACTTCTTTGTGTTCGGCGGCCGCGCACGACGCAGCATCTGGCAATACCAGCAGCGCCTGGCCGACTGGAGCGAGCAAAGCGAGTTGCGCCCTACCCGCTGGCGGGTATTCGGGCAGTTCATGGCGTTTGCCGACGCCCTGCTCGACAAGCTCGATGTATGGAATGGCCGTCTCAAGATCGAAGACATCGAAATCGTTGACCCCGCGCTGCTGCGCAATCAACTGCGCGGCGAACGCGGGCAGATGCTGGTAGGCGCCCACTTGGGGAACCTTGAAGTCTGCCGTGCGCTCGCCGAACTGGGCGAGCAGGTGACCATGAATGTGCTGGTTCACACCCGGCATGCCGAACACTTCAACCGCCTGCTGGGCGAAGCCGGGGCCAGCCATTTACGGTTGATTCAGGTCAGTGAACTCAACCCGGCGGTGATGCTGCAACTCAACCAGCGCCTGGAAAACGGCGAATGGCTGGCCATCGCCGGTGACCGCGTACCACTCAATGGCGGGCGCCATATAGAGGTCGGTTTCCTCGGCTATACGGCAGCATTCCCCCAAGGCCCGTGGTTGCTGGCAGGACTGCTCAAATGCCCGGTCAATCTGATGTTCTGCCTGAAACACAAAGGCCGTTATCGAGTCATCCTCGAACCCTTTGCCCGCGAAGTGGTGTGGCGACGCAATAACCGCGAGCAGGTGATCGACGACTGGGCCACGCTCTACGCCGACCGCCTGGGCTACTACTGCCTGCAGGCACCGCAACAATGGTTCAACTTTTACCCTTTCTGGAAGACCGATGACGACGCATCCGCATGAGCCAGTAACCTTCGGCCAAACCCCGTTGCGCATTGAAGACGTGCTGGCCCTGGCCAATCGTCAGGCGCCAACGCGGCTGCAGGACGACCCCGACTACCGCGAGCGCATCGCCAAGGGCGCGCGCTTTCTCGACTCGCTGCTGGACAAGAAAGGCGTGATCTATGGCGTAACCACCGGCTACGGCGACTCCTGCGTGGTTGCGGTGCCGCTGGAGCACGTCGAAGCCTTGCCCCGCCACCTCTACACCTTCCACGGTTGCGGCCTGGGCAAATTGCTCGATGCGCAAGCCACCCGCGCGGTGCTTGCGGCACGCTTGCAGTCGCTGTGCCACGGCGTGTCGGGGGTGCGCATAGAGTTGCTGGAACGATTGCAGGCCTTTATTGCCCACGACATCCTGCCACTGATCCCCGAAGAAGGCTCGGTGGGGGCCAGTGGCGACCTGACGCCACTGTCTTACGTGGCCGCAACCCTGTCGGGCGAACGCGAAGTCCTGTTCAAGGGCGAGCGCCGCCTTGCAGCAGATGTGCACCGGGAACTGGGCTGGACACCGCTGATACTTCGGCCCAAGGAAGCGCTGGCACTGATGAACGGTACCGCCGTGATGACCGGCCTCGCCTGCCTGGCCTATGCCCGCGCCGACTACCTGCTCAAACTGGCCACGCGCATCACCGCCCTCAACGTGGTGGCGCTGCAAGGCAACCCCGAGCACTTTGACGAACGCCTGTTTGCCACCAAGCCGCACCCGGGACAAATGCAGGTCGCTGCCTGGATCCGTCAGGACCTCGCCATCGATGCCCCCACTGCACCGTTGCATCGCCTGCAAGACCGCTACTCGCTGCGTTGCGCGCCCCATGTGCTGGGCGTGCTGGCAGACAGCCTGAGCTGGCTGCGCGGGTTTATCGAGACCGAACTCAACAGCGCCAACGACAACCCGATCATTGACGCCGAAGAGGAGCGCGTACTGCACGGCGGGCACTTCTACGGCGGCCATATCGCCTTTGCGATGGACAGCCTCAAGACCTTGGTGGCCAACGTCGCCGACCTGCTCGACCGCCAGCTCGCCCTGCTGGTGGACGTGCGCTACAACCACGGCCTGCCGAGCAACCTGTCGGGCGCCAGCGCAGAACGGGCAATGCTCAACCACGGCTTTAAAGCGGTGCAGATAGGTACCAGCGCCTGGACTGCCGAGGCATTGAAAAACACCATGCCGGCCAGCGTCTTCTCACGCTCCACGGAATGCCATAACCAGGACAAGGTGAGCATGGGCACCATCGCCGCTCGTGATGCGATCCGCGTACTGGAGTTGACCGAGCAGGTGGCAGCGGCCACCTTGCTGGCTGCCCATCAGGGCGTTTGGCTGCGCAGCCGTGCCGAAGACGCTCGCCCGTTGCCGCCGGCGCTGGCGCAGATGCATGCCGAACTGGCCAAAGATTTTGCCCCCGTGGTTGAAGACCGCGCCCTGGAAGCCGAACTGCGTTTGTGCCTGAGCCGCATCGCCCAACAACACTGGAGGCTGCATGCGTAGTAAAGGGGTTTTTCACGTTGATACCGAAGTGTTGGTGCCGTTTTTCGACATCGATACCATGCACGTGGTGTGGCACGGGCATTACGTCAAATACCTCGAAGTGGCGCGCTGTGCGCTGCTTGACCATATCGGTCACAACTACACGCAGATGCTCGAAGCGGGTTATGCGTGGCCGGTGATCGACATGCAGTTGCGTTATGTCCGCGGCGCCACGTTCGGCCAGCGGATCAACGTGCGCGCCAGCCTGGTGGAATGGGAGAACCGCCTGAAGATTAATTATCTGATTAGCGATGCGGTCACGGGTGAGCGTTTGACTAGGGCAGTTACAGTGCAGGTGGCAGTTGAAATTGAGAGCCGGGAGATGCAATTGGCCTCGCCTGGGTGTTTTGTGCGGGCTGTAGAGCGGGTGCTGTCATGAATGGATCAAAAGCCCCTCACCCTAGCCCTCTCCCAAAGGGAGAGGGGATTGACCGCGGCGCACTCAAGAACTCAGCCATTCTGCTCCCTCTCCCTCTGGGAGAGGGCAAAGGCCGCACCCGTCTCTCATTGCTGTTCGCCGCCTTGCTGTTCACCCCACTGGCCCACGCCTTCGACCTGCAACAACTGAGCGAACAACTGGCCAAGCCCCAGGTGATCCACGGTGATTTCATCCAGGAAAAACACCTGCGCGCGCTGCCCAAGCCACTCACCAGCACCGGCACATTTGTCCTGGCCAAGGACCACGGCCTGCTCTGGCAACTGAAAACCCCGCTGCAACAGGATTACCGCATCAACGCCCAGGGCATCGCCCGACGCGACGGCACGCAATGGCAGATGCTCCCGGGCAAAAGCGCGGGCGCTGAGCAGAACCGTTTGTTCCTCGCTGTTTTGCAAGGCGACAGCAGCGGCCTGCAACGTGATTTCGACCTGCAATTACAAGGCGAACCCAGCCGCTGGGCGCTGACGCTGACACCACGTTCACTGCTGCTCAAGCAAGTGTTCACCCGGATCAATATTGAAGGCGGCGAGCTGGTGCAACGTATCGAACTGCAAGAAGCCCAAGGTGACAGCACGCTGCTAAAAATGCCAAACAGCGTCGGCAATCAACCCTTGAGCAACGCGGAGCAAAACGACTTTGCGCAGTGAGCGCTGGCTGCCACGGGCCTTTCTGGTTCTGTTGCTGGCCGTGATGGCACTGGCTGGCTGGCAGTGGCGCCACGGTGCGCCGCTGTCGGCCAACCTGATGGAGCTGGTGCCGGGCGACACACCGGATGCGCTGGAGCTCAGCGCCGAACAGCGCATGCAAGAGCCCCTGAACCGCGAAATGCTGGTGCTGGTCGCCAGTGCAGACCGTCAGCAGGCGATCGCCAGCGCTCAACAATTGGGCGAGCAATGGCAAGCCAGCGGCCTGTTTGAAAAGGTCCAGTGGGACCTGCAAGCCGACCTCCCGGCCCTGCGCGAGCAACTGCTGCGCGGGCGTCTGGCGATGCTCTCGAACGCCGACCGTACCCAGTTGATCGAACACCCCGAGGCCTTTATCCAGCAGCGGGTGCAGGCGTTGTTCGACCCCTTTACCGGCTTTAGCCTGGTGCCCAGCCAGGATGACTGGCTGGGCCTGACCGGTCGCATTCAAAACAGCCAGCCGCAACGCGGTGCGGTGCAACTGGACATTGGCAGCGGCGCCCTGATTGCCGATGCCGACGGCAAAAGCTGGGTGCTGTTGCGCGCCCGTACGCAAGGCAATGCATTCGATATGAAGCTGCCTCTGCGGGTCGCCGAACTGCTCGAACAGAGCCGTGAGCAGGTCGCTAAAAACGACGTGCAATTACTCGCCGCCAGCGGCCTGCTGTATGCCGCCAGCGGGCAACAACAAGCCAGCCGGGAAATCACCTGGGTCGGCGGTGGTGCAACGGTGGGTATTCTGCTGCTGTTGCTGCTGGCCTTCCGGCGCTGGCGCGTGCTGCTGGCCTTCGTTCCAGTGCTGGTGGGCATGCTGTTTGGCGCCGTGGCCTGTGTCGCGTGGTTTGGCAGCATGCACGTGATGACACTGGTGCTGGGCTCCAGCCTGATCGGCGTGGCGGTGGATTACCCCCTGCATTACCTGTCCAAAAGCTGGAGCCTGAAACCCTGGCGCAGCTGGCCCGCCTTGCGCCTGACCTTGCCCGGTCTGAGCCTGAGCCTGGCCACCAGTTGCATCGGTTATCTGGCGCTGGCTTTCACGCCCTTCCCGGCGTTGACACAAATCGCCCTTTTTTCCGCGGCCGGGTTGATCGGCGCTTACTTGAGTGCGGTGTGCCTGCTGCCGGCGCTGCTCAAAGGCGTCGAGTTGCGTCCTGCGCAATGGCCACTGAGCATTGCGCAAAGTCTGCTTGATGCACGCGCAGCACTGCTGGAAAAAGTCCCGACAGCTGCGCTGCTGGCACTGCTGCTAACCTTTTGTGCCGCCGGCTTGTGGCAGCTCACCAGCAAAAACGACATCCGCCAATGGGTCGGCGCCCCGCCACAGTTGATGAACGAAGCCCAGGCCATTGCGCGCATCACCGGCTATCAGCCAACCAGCCAGTTCTTTCTGGTACGCGCCGACAACGAACAGCAATTACTGGAGCGCCAGAGCAGCCTGAGCCAGCGCCTGGAACAGTTGATCGGCAGCGGCAAGTTGCAAGGCTTTCTGGCCCTCAACCAACTGGTCAGCCAGCCCGGCGAGCAACAACGATTGCGCGCCGCCCTCAGCGCGCTGCCTCAACACTGGCAGCCGCTGCTGGCGCTGGGCGTACCCGAAAGCGCCTTGCAAACCGAGCTGGCGCAGTTGCAAGCCTTGCCCGATCAGTCAATCGACGATGCGCTGGCAGGCCCGTTGGCCGAACCATGGCGAGCACTATGGCTGGGCAAAAATACCGACGGCGTCGCCGCGATGGTCAGCCTGCAAGGTTTAAATGATGCCAGCCTGTTGCGTGCGCAAACGCAGGACTTGCCCGGTGTGAAACTGGTGGATCGCCTGGGGGACTTGAACAAAGTGTTTGCGGCCACACAAATCAGCGCTGCTGAGTTGAAGCTGTTGTCATGCGCGCTGATCGTCGTGCTATTGATCGCTCCGTTCGGCTTTGGCGGAGCATTGCGCATCGTTGCGCTGCCGCTCCTCGCCGCCCTGTGCAGCCTCGCCAGCCTTGGCTGGCTGGGCCAGCCGCTAACCTTGTTCAGCCTGTTCGGCTTATTGCTGGTCACCGCCATCAGCGTCGACTACGCGATCCTGATGCGCGAGCAAATCGGTGGTGCGGCCGTCAGCTTGCTGGGCACCTTGCTGGCCGCCCTGACCACATGGCTGTCGTTTGGCTTGCTGGCGGTGTCGAGTACACCGGCGGTGAGCAATTTCGGCTTGTCGGTGAGCCTGGGGCTGGCGTTCAGCTTTATCCTCGCCCCCTGGGCGGGCAAGCAGGAGCATAAGCCGTGTTGACGGGTCTGTTCTGGCTGCTGGCGTTAGTCCTGTTTGCGCTGGCCACTCACGTGGGTCGGCGCTTTCGCATGATCCCGATTGTCAGCCAGTTGTTGCTGGCGTCCATCGGTTTGCCGTTGCTGATGCTGTTCTGGATCGAGCCGCACTGGCAGCTCAACGGTGCGCAACTGGTGGCGCCGGTCTGGCTCAAAAGCCTTTACAGCCTGAGCTTCGCCCTGTTGCTGGGGACCATTTTGAGCGACGTGATTGATCTGCGACTGAACCGCCAGAGCCTGAAAATCGCCCTGCCCAGCTTTGCCGTGCCCTTCGTCAGCGGGCTCGCCTGCGCCGTCTGGCTGTTGCCCGAGCAACCCTGGCTGAATTCGCTGGCCGTGGGGCTGGTGTTTGCCATCACTGCCATCCCGGTGCTGTACCTGTACCTGCGCCATATCGACTACCCGCCTGCTGCCTCCCGTCGCCTGGTGCAAAGCGCAATTGTGATCGACCTGACCTGTTGGAGCCTGTTCGGCCTGGCCCAGGGCAGCCTGAACCTGAGCAGTGTATTACTGCCGCTGGCCGGGGCTTTATTGCCGCTGCTGATGCGCGGCCTGCGCATTCGTCAGCCGCTGTGCTACAGCCTGAGTTTTTTCGCACTGTTGGTGGTGGCCGAACATTACCGCCTCAATGCGTTGATATTTGGCGTCGGCTATCTGGTCTGCATGGCATGGCTCAAGGTACCGCTGGTGATGCCGTTAAAGGCCGTGTGGCTTGAGCGCATGCAGACCACGCTGGCGATCCCGCTGATTCTGACGTTCGGCATTGTGCAGATTGATGTACACAGCGCCCTGGGCCAGATAAGCCCGCTGCAACTGGCGGTCCTGTTGCTTCTGCCGATGGCCAGCAAACTGCTGGGCAACTGGCTCGGACTGAGCTGGGCCACGCCCTCGTTTGCAGGCGCCAGCCGATGGCGTGAGAGCCTGCTGCTGAACATTCGCGGGTTGAGTGAGATCGTATTCCTCAACTTGCTGCTGCAACAACAGCTGATCAGTCCCGCGTTGTACTTCGCGTTGATACTGATGAGCCTCATCGCCACGCTGCTGCCGGCGCTGGCGGGTATGAGCAACCCCCCCTTGAAGTCTGCCGTGGTACCCGGCAAGGAGCGCCTGTGTCAGGAATAGAAATGGAACGTCGTCAGGTTGTAGTCATCGGTGCAGGACCGTCCGGCGCCATTGCCTCGGCCCTACTTAAACGCAAGGGCCACGATGTGCTGGTTATCGAGCGCCAGCACTTCCCGCGCTTTTCGATTGGCGAAAGCCTGCTTTCGCACTGCATCGACTTCATCGAAGAAGCGGGCATGCTGGACGCGGTGCAGGCCGCCGGCTTCCAGCTGAAAAACGGTGCTGCCTTCGCCTGGGGCGAGCAATACAGCGCCTTCGATTTTGGTGACACATTCAGTAACGGCAAACCCACCACCTTTCAGGTGCAACGCGCGGACTTCGACAAACTGCTGGCCGATCAAGCCGCGCTGCAAGGTGTCGAAATCCGTTATGGCGAAACCGTGATCAGCACGGATATCGAGCGTGCCAAACCGCTCCTGCACATTGAGCGCGAAGACACCAGCCGCTATCAGGTTGAAGCTGACTTCATTCTCGACGCCAGCGGCTACGGCCGCGTATTGCCGCGCTTGCTCGACCTTGAAGCACCGTCGAACTTTCCGCTGCGTCAGGCGGTGTTTACCCACGTGGAAGACCGCATCGATTACGCAGGTTTTGATCGCAACAAAATCCTTATTACCACCCACCCGACCCAGCGCGACATCTGGTTCTGGAGCATCCCGTTCAGCAATGGCCGCACGTCGGTGGGCGTGGTGGCGGCAGCCGGGCATTTCGAAGGCCGCAGTGAAAACCTCGACACCTGCCTGCGCAGTTTTGTCGATGAAACCCCCAGCCTGCAACGGGTGCTGGCCAATGCCGTATGGGACACTCCGGCCCGTACCCTGGGCGGTTACTCGGCCAACGTCAAAACCCTGCACGGCCCCGGTTTTGCACTATTGGGCAACGCTGCCGAGTTCCTCGACCCGGTGTTCTCCTCGGGCGTAACCATCGCCATGCGTTCGGCGAGCATGGCGGCGGGCGTGCTGCACCGTCAGTTGCAAGGCGAGGCGGTGGACTGGCAAAGCGAGTTTGCCGAACCGCTCAAGCGCGGGGTCGACACCTTCCGTTGCTATGTTGAAGGCTGGTACGCCGGCACCTTCCAGGACGTGATCTACCACCCCGGTAGCCAGCCGCATATTCGCAGCATGATCAGCTCGATCCTGGCCGGTTATGCCTGGGACGAAAGCAACCCCTTTGTCAGCGAGTCCAGGCGCCGTTTGCGCATGCTGTCGGATATCTGCGCCACGGAGCCCGCATGAAACCTTTGAGCGATACCTACGTTGAAGAAACCCGCCTGGGGTTCTGGTTCTTGCGCAGCCACACCTGGCAGCACCATGTACTGCGGGTGGCCATCAATGACCTGCGCAGCCTGTTCAGTGATGAACTGCCAACCGCGCCGGTGATCCTCGATGCCGGTTGCGGCCAGGGCAAATCGTTCCAGTACCTGGACAAAACCTTCGCACCGAAGCGCCTGATCGGCCTCGATGCTGATCCCCTGAGCCTGCACTTGAGCGCCGAAGAAGCCCGGCGTCAGGGCATCGACATTGAGCTGATCGGCAGCGATTGCGCTGAGCTGAAGGTGGCCGATGACAGCATCGACATCCTGTTCTGTCACCAGACTTTTCATCACCTGGTGCAACAGGACCGGGCATTGGCCGAGTTCTACCGGGTGCTCAAGCCCGGTGGTTACTTGCTGTTTGCCGAGTCCACGGAAGCCTATATCGATACCTGGGTGATCCGCTGGCTGTTCCGTCACCCCATGCATGTGCAAAAAAGCGCAGCGCAATACCTGGAGATGATCCGTGACCAGGGCTTTGAATTTGAGCCACAGAATATCTCCTATCCTTACCTGTGGTGGAGTCGCTCCAAAGACTTCGGCCTGTTGGAGCGGGTTGGCTTGCTAAAGCCAAAACCGGTGGGCCAGCGTGATGAAACCCTGGTCAACGTGGTGGCGCGCAAACCCCAATCCCCTGTGGGAGCGGGTTTACTCGCGACAGGATCGCTGCTGTGAATCAGATGAACCGAGTTGCCTGCATCGCGAGCAAGCCCGCTCCCACACGGATAATGTTTGTGTGGTTAGTGATGTGCATGCTGCTCAGTAGCTGCACCAGCTTGCCGCTGCCCAGGAAAACGCCAACCCTGGCCCTGCCCATGCAATTGCATATCCAGCGCGAACAGGCCGAACAACGGCAAGACTGGTTGCTGGTGATCCAGCAGCAAGGACCTGCCCTACGCTGGTCGCTGATGGACCCCCTGGGTATTCCGCTGGCGCGCCAATTACTGCAAGACGGCACCTGGCAGGCTGACGGTCTGTTGCCGCCCAACCCCGAGGCCCGCGAACTCTTCGCCGCGCTATTGTTTGCACTGACACCGGCAACTGAGCTGGCGGACAATTATCCACAAGCAAAAACTGCGGCTGACTTGCGAGTTATTGAACAGCGCTGGCAAGTGCACTACCAGCAACCCGAGGCATTTCGCATCGATATGAAGGGCGATCTGCATTACACAATCAGCCCGCTGGAGGCCGCCCCATGACTGCTTACCTCAACGCACTGGGCGTGGTCTGCTCTCTGGGCCGAGGCCCCGCCGAAGTGGCGAGCAAACTGTTTGCCGGTGACTGCTCGGGCATGCAGCGGCAAAGCGGCTGGGTGCCTGAACGCTCGCCGACCATCGGCGCGGTAAGCGGCGAACTGGCAGCGATCGCCGCGGGGCTCGAACAGCAAAACAGCCGCAACAACCGACTGTTGCTCGAAGCCGCATTGCAAATACAGGGCGATATTGAGCAAGCAATCGCTACTTTCGGCCGCGATCGTATTGCCATCGTGCTGGGCACCAGTACCTCGGGCATTGATGAAGCCAGTCAGGGCATTGCCCATTACCTGCAGCATCAGCAGTTCCCCGCTGATTACAGCTATCAGCAACAAGAGCTGAGTGCACCGGCCACGTTCCTGGCCGACTGGCTGAACATCAGCGGGCCGGCCTATGTGATCTCCACCGCCTGTACCTCCAGCGCCCGGGCGCTGATGAGCGCCCAGCGGTTGCTGGACATGAACCTGTGCGACGTAGTGCTGTGCGGCGGTGTCGACACGCTATGCAAATTGACGCTCAACGGTTTTTCGGCGCTGGAAGCGGTGGCGGATGAGCGCTGCAACCCGTTTTCGGTCAACCGTCGAGGCATCAATATCGGCGAAGCGGCAGCGCTGTTCTTGATGAGCAGGCACCCCGCCAACGGCCACACCATCGCTCTGCTCGGCGCAGGCGCCAGCAGTGACGCGCACCATATTTCCGCCCCGGAGCCCAGCGGCCGCGGCGCCGTACAAGCCATGCACAAAGCCTTGGGCCGCGCGGGTTTACAGCCCGCTCAGATCGGTTACCTGAACCTGCATGGCACCGCCACCCAGCACAACGATGCGATGGAAAGCCACGCCGTGTCGCAGGTGTTCGCCAACGGTGTGCCGTGTTCGTCGACCAAACCCATGACCGGCCATACCCTGGGTGCGGCTGGCGCGCTGGAAGCTGCCTTCTGCTGGCTGAGCCTGAGCCACGGTGGTGCTTTGGCGCCCCATGTCTGGGACGGCCAAGGCGACCCGGCGCTGCCGGCGCTAAACTGGGTTACCCCCGGCCAGACCCTCGCACCCGCCCCACAGCGCTGCCTGATGAGCAATTCGTTTGCCTTCGGCGGCAATAACGTCAGCCTGATTATCGGAGAGGCCCCATGATTGACTGGCCACTCGCCGAACTGCTGCCCCACGCTGGCGACATGATCCTGATCGATCAGGTCCTGGCGTTTGATGAAGAGCAGATTGAAACCCGCCTGATCGTAAAAGCCGGCGGCCTGTTCAACCGCGAAGACGGTAGCCTGCCCGCCTGGACAGGCATTGAATTGATGGCGCAAAGCGTCGCGGCCTACGCCGGTTGTCGCGCCCGCTTGCAGGGCCGCCCCGTGGCGCTGGGCTTTTTGTTGGGCACACGTAAATTTGAATGTAACGTCGAACATTTCCCGCTCGGCGCCCCGCTGCATATCCACGCCCTGCGCTCACTGGAAGACGACAACGGCATGGGCGTATTCGAGTGTCACCTCACCGGCCCCGGTATCCATGCCAGCGCCCGCCTGAACGTGTTCCGTCCGCCCCAGGCTGACACCTACCTTGCTCAAACACCCCGGGAGACCCGCCATGACTGAGTCCATTCTGGTCACAGGTTCCAGCCGTGGCATTGGCCGCGCCATCGCCTTGCGCCTGGCCCAAGCCGGCTTCGATCTGGTCCTGCATTGCCGTAGCGGCCGCAGCGAAGCCGATGCCGTCATGGCCGAAGTACACGCCTTGGGTCGCAGTGCCCGGGTGTTGCAATTCGACGTATCGGATCGCACCCAATGCAAAGCCATTCTGGAAGCCGACGTTGAAACCCACGGCGCCTACTACGGCGTAGTGCTCAATGCCGGCCTGACTCGCGACGGCGCCTTTCCAGCGCTGAGCGAAGACGATTGGGACGTGGTGATGCGTACCAACCTCGACGGCTTTTACAACGTGCTGCACCCGGTGATGATGCCGATGATCCGCCGCCGCGCAGCCGGGCGTATCGTCTGCATTACTTCGGTCTCGGGCCTGATCGGCAACCGCGGGCAGGTCAACTACAGCGCTTCCAAGGCCGGTTTGATCGGCGCCGCCAAGGCTCTGGCCATCGAGCTGGGCAAACGCAAAATCACCGTCAACTGCGTCGCGCCGGGGCTGATCGACACCGCCATGCTTGACGAAAACGTACCGGTAGACGAACTGATGAAAATGATCCCCGCCCAACGCATGGGCACCCCCGAAGAAGTCGCGGGGGCGGTCAACTTTTTGATGTCGGCCGAAGCGGGCTATATCACCCGCCAGGTGCTGGCCGTCAACGGAGGGTTGTGCTGATGAAACGCGTCGTTGTCACCGGCATGGCCGGTATCACCTCGCTGGGCAGTGACTGGGCCAGTATCGAAGCCAACTTTGTGGTCGGGCGCAGCGGTATCCGGCGCATGGACGAGTGGGACCGGTTCGCTGAACTTAACACCCGACTGGCCGGCCCCATTGATGACTTTGTGGTGCCCGCCCACTGGACCCGCAAGCAACTGCGCAGCATGGGCCGCGTGTCGCGGCTGGCCGTCGGCGCTGCAGAGCAGGCCCTGCAGGACGCCGGCCTGCTCGACAACCCGATCATTCGCGACGGGCGCATGGGCGTAGCCTGCGGCTCGTCCACCGGCAGCACCGACGAGATCATGGCGTTCGGCAATATGCTGCTCAACTCGGTGGCAGACGGCCTCAATGCCAACAGCTACGTACGGATGATGCCGCACACCACAGCGGCCAATATCAGCATCTTCTTTGGCCTGACCGGGCGCCTGATCCCGACCTCCAGTGCCTGCACCAGCGGCAGCCAGGGGATCGGCTATGCCTACGAGGCCATCAAGTTCGGCCGCCTGCCGCTGATGCTCGCCGGCGGCGCCGAAGAACTGTGCCCCACCGAAGCGATGGTGTTTGACGCACTGTACGCCACCAGTCTGAAAAACGACGCCCCGCACACCAGCCCACGCCCCTACGACAGTGGTCGTGACGGCCTGGTGATCGGCGAAGGCAGCGGCATGCTGGTACTCGAAGAGCTGGAACACGCACTGGCCCGTGGCGCCCATATCCACGCAGAAATCGTCGGCTTTGGCAGCAATGCCGACGGCCAGCACACCACCCGCCCGGAAGTCGGCACCATGCGCCGGGCGATGGAACTGGCACTGGAAGACGCCGGTATTGGCGCGGATGCCATCGGCTATGTAAACGGCCACGGCACCGCCACCGAGCAGGGTGATATTGCCGAGACACTGGCCACCAGCGAGCTGTTCGGCAAACACATGCCCATCAGTTCGCAGAAGAGCTTTTTTGGCCATACCCTGGGCGCCTGTGGGGCGCTGGAATCCTGGTTCAGCATCGAGATGATGAACCGCGACCGCTACGTTCCCACGCTTAACCTCGATAAAGTCGACCCGCGCTGCGGCGAACTGGATTACCTGCGTGACGAGTTCCGGGTGATGCACAACGACTACGTGATGAACAACAACTTTGCCTTTGGCGGGGTCAACACATCGTTGATCTTCCGTCGCTGGGCCTGATACCTGTGGAACCCATGCAATGACTTACCTGCTGCGCATTACCTTGATTGCCCTGGCCCTGCTGACCACCGTGTCCTGCACCAGCAAACCCGTGTTCACCCCCAACCGCACATTGCATGCCTCGATCAACAGCGACCGTGCGCAAATGCAACAGGCCATCGTCAAGGCCCTGGTCGGGCGCGGCTGGACAGTGCAAAAAATCACCCCGCAACTGGTGCAGGCGCAGATCACCGTGCGCGGGCAATACCACGCTGAAATCGACATTCCGTACAGCGCCGATCATTACCGGATCCAGTACCGCGACAGCAGTGGCCTGGACTACAAGGACGGCAAGATTCACAAGAATTACATTCGCTGGGTGCGCCTGCTGGATCGCGATATCGTGCGCGACCTCAAGGACAATCAGAACGAACGCACGGCCAAGCAGCTGTCTGAAGCGGCGCGGGTAAAACCGTTGTAAGCATCAGAAACGACAAAGGCGCCTTTCGGCGCCTTATTCACAAACAGACTGGCTTGTCATAGCACTGTGTCGGTCCGGCTCTGTAATGGCTGGTTTCCCAGGATTCTCAGCGTCTCACAAGCCCCTTGCGGGTACGAATGGACTATTACTCGCGCTAAGCGTTCAGGCAACCAGCATGACGCCCGCTTATCGTTTCTGGCCGCTCTTTTACAAGCTCAAAGCGCAGCGGACAGCCGATGTTTACGAATAACCACGATGGCCCTGACCTTGATCATTCCGGCACTTCATAGCCTCTGAAATCACAAATAAGTACGCTGCCTTCTTTCGGTTGATATTGAAGTGACATTGACTGGACCCGTGCTTAAAGAAGCGATTTTGCGCAGCATTACTTTCAAGTTTCCAAGCGTGTTTTATAACTGCGCGTTTCGCAATTCTCGGCCAAACCGCAGCCCCTGCGGGCCATATCTCTTTCATTCGCAGGACATAACCTGCAAAGCCTGAACCGCGATGTAGCGCTGGCGATGGTGCATCTGATCCATCAGGCTAAAACGTCTGTGGATAAGTGACTAGCCCGGTAATACACGCTCCCAAAGCTACAACTATCGGGCGAGAGTGATACTTCCTTCGGTGCTTTGGCGATAAATCGTGTAGGGCAGCACCACCGTGTCAGCAATGGCGGAAGGCACGAAATCCAGAAGCCTGAGTGGTAGCAAGGCAGACGCTGCAATATCTTGTGAAACAGTAGGGGATGGCCCGTGCAGAATACACAGACCGTATGACACGCCACTGTAAACCCGGGGCACGGAATCACAGTAGGTTTTCCACTCTTTAAGATTACGACGCGTTACTTCATCACCACGCAATACCGTATTGGTCGTTCCACAACCGCTGAGTGCCAAGCATAAGCCAGCGAGCACTGCGTAACCTTTATGGGCCATGATCAAATCTCGATGTCAGGGGTTAATAACCTAACGACAAACGTGCACAAAAGGCGATCACCTCCCGGCATCGATTTGTTAAGAGATTTTTCGCCAAGAGGGAATCTTGCGCGCCAACATTTACCGGGCAGCGACGTCCGAGGGTCATATCTCTTTCATTCGCAGGACGCTTCCTAGAGAATCCTTGGGTCTTGCGCCTGTCTCTTTCGATCGCTAGCCTCCGGTACGTCATCCCCCATGGTTGACCGGGCGTGCAAGTCCGATTGAGATTTGAGTATCACCGCCAGAAACTCTGCTTTATGGCGGCTGTACGTGGGAGGTCTTCGGATCTGCCGGGTTTTGCTCCTATCTACCGGTCTTGCACACCCGCGTACAGCTGCCACCCTCTTTGTGTGCAAGCAAATGGTGACAGCTTCCAATTCGTATAGATGGAGACTCACCATGACTACACACGATCACGAACAAACCCTCGAACACACCGATGAACTGCTGCGCTGCGCCATCGCCACGGCCTATGCGTCGGCCGATAACCTGCAAGGCCTGAACCGCGATGTGGCGCTGGCGGTGGTGCATCTGATCCATCAGATCAAAGCGTCTGTGGATAAGTTGCTGGCTCGCTGATCAGCCCTGCCCTCACCCCAAACCTCTCCCTCCGGGAGAGGGCTAGGGTGAGGGATGCACCATCTTGCGCGTCAGCAACTGCGCAAACGCGGTCGCCATCGGTGATGAGTGACCCTTGCGCTGCACCAGCCACACCGCCGTATTGGCATCGGTATCCAGCAACGGCCGATAAACCACACCCTTGATACGCATATGTTGGAACGACGCCGGCAGCACCGACACCCCCAACCCCGCCGACACCAGCCCGATAATGGTCATGGCCTCCCCCGCCTCCTGGGAGATATGCGGGCTGAACCCCGCCACCCGCGCCAGGCTGAGCAATTGCGCGTACAAGCCGCTGCCATAGCTGCGCGGGAAGAATACAAAGGGTTCGTCCGCCAATGCCGCCAGTTGCAAACCATCCTCGCTGCCTTCGGCCAGCGGGTGATCGGCGCGAATCACAGCCACCAGCGGCTCGCGAAACAGTTCCACGACATGCAACGAATCCGGCAACGCCAGCGGCCGCATGATCCCGACTTCGATGGACTCATCCACCAGCCCCTCGGCCACCTCGCGGCTGCTCATTTCCTTGAGGTCCAGATGCACCGCCGGGAACGCCTGGCGAAAGGCAAAAATGGCCTGGGGGATACTGGAGTTGAACGGCGCCGACGAGGTAAAGCCAATTTTCAATTCACCCAGCTCACCCAACTGCGCCCGCCGAGCCACGTCGGCGGCTTTGTCGACCTGGGCCAACACCCGCCGCGCCTCCTCCAGAAACAAGCGTCCGGCTTCGCTCAGGGCAACCCGACGATTGGTTCGCTCGAACAGCCGTGCCCCCAATTCCTGCTCAAGCGCCTGAATTTGCTGGCTTAGCGGTGGCTGGGAAATGCCCAGCACCTGCGCCGCCCGACCAAAGTGAAGCTCTTCGGCCACGGCAATGAAGTAGCGCAAATGGCGCAGTTCCATACAACCCCCATTAAGTCGTAAAACCTATTAAACAGGTCGAATTATATATTGGAAAGAATCGTTAGCCGCCTATATTCTTTTGTCATTGCCGTTCGGCTTTACCCCAATTTGAGGTCCCCGTGAAAACTGCCGCTGCACCCCTGGCCCACGAAATCCCGCCGTCCGCGCTGGATGATGTTGTTACCCAACTGAATGATGTATTTATCGAGAAAGGCACGCCGATGTTTATGCGCACGGTGCTGGCCCTGTTCTCGGGTGGGTTCGCAACCTTTGCCCTGTTGTATTGCGTGCAGCCGATGATGCCGGTGCTATCCCATGAGTACGGGATCAATGCCGCTCAAAGCAGTCTGATTCTGTCCGTGGCCACGGCGATGCTAGCCATTGGCCTGCTGATTACCGGGCCCATTTCCGATGCCTTCGGGCGCAAGCCCGTGATGGTGTTTGCGTTGTTTAGTGCCGCGCTGTTTACCCTCCTCAGTGCCCTGATGCCGACCTGGGAAGGTGTACTGATAACACGGGCGCTGGTAGGGCTGTCTCTTAGCGGGCTGGCTGCGGTAGCCATGACCTATCTGAGTGAAGAAATCCACCCGCAGCACATCGGCCTGGCCATGGGCCTGTATATCGGTGGCAACGCCATTGGCGGCATGAGCGGTCGTCTGATCAGCGGTGTATTGATCGATTTTGTCAGTTGGCACACCGCAATGTTGGTGATTGGCGCGCTGGCGCTGGTGGCCGCGGTGGTGTTCGTGAAAATCCTCCCCGAATCGCGCAACTTCCGCCCGCGCTCGATGAATCCGCGCAGCCTGCTCGACGGTTTCACCATGCATTTTCGCGATGCCGGGCTGCCCTGGCTGTTTCTCGAAGCGTTCCTGCTGATGGGGAGTTTTGTCACCCTGTTCAACTACATCGGCTACCGCCTGCTGGCCGAGCCGTACAATATGAACCAGGCACTGGTAGGCTTGCTGTCGATCGTCTATCTGTCGGGTATCTACAGCTCGGCACAGATTGGCGCACTGGCCGACAAACTGGGCCGTCGTCGCGTACTGTGGGCGGTGATTGTGCTGATGCTGGCCGGGATCGCGCTGACCCTGCTCACGCCCATTGCGTTTGTGATTATCGGCATGCTGATGTTCACCTTCGGCTTCTTCGGCGCGCATTCGGTGGCCAGCAGCTGGATCGGCCGCCGGGCAAGCAAGGCCAAGGGGCAGGCGTCGTCGCTGTACCTGTTCAGTTACTACGCCGGGTCGAGCGTAGCTGGCACCCTGGGGGGTGTGTTCTGGCATCTGGCGGGCTGGAACGGCATCGGCTTGTTTATCTCCAGCATGCTGGTGGTTGCCCTGCTGGTAGCGCTGCATCTGGCCCGGCTGCCAGTGCTGCCGGGAAACGCAAAGAACACGTAACTCCCTGCACCTGCGGCTACAGGCACTACCTCAATTCAGGTTGTTGATCTGTAGCCGTGCCTGGAGGCTGGTACCACGTTTTTCCAGACTCAGGCTTTCGAAGCCTGCACCCTCCAGTTCAATACGATTGAGCCAGCCCAGCACCGCAACCGCATCCCCGTTCAGGGAGATGCGTACAACACCGCCATCTATTTCAAACTGCTCAACGCTCAACCCGGAGTCTGCGGCACTGTCGCTCAAACGCGAGACCAAGGGCTGTTCAGCACCCCTGGCGATGGATCCGGGGCGTGCCTGCCGGACTTCACCTTCGAGTGCCAGCTGCTTGAGGTACAGCGCCCGGGCCGCATCCAGACGTTGTTGAGCCGGTAACCACAGCCCGTAGACGCTGAACACAATCAGTAGAAATACCGCCAGCACACCGCACAACTGGCGGTCTCGAGGCGGCAGGTGCAACCAGCGCTCACGCACAAACGTCTTCATGATTCATCCCTGAGGGTCAGCATGGCCTGCACCCGACTGCCCTGCTGGCTCGCATTGCCCAGCGTAATCGGCAGTGCGCTTTGCACGCCTCGCTCGCGTAATTGCTCAAGCTGGGCAAAGCTGCCGACCGTGAGGTTCAATACCCAACCGATGCTTGCCCGCCACTCCATATGCTGCACTTCGACACTGCTGGCGCCAATCACCTGCTCGGTCAGTTGAAGCAACCGTGCCATATGCCCTCCTTGTGCACCCGTGGCGCGCTGCTGCATTGCCTTGAGTTGTGCGGACAGGTCCACAATACGGGTTTGCGCCGGGTACAGGGTTTTGAACCGCTCCTCGCTCATGACATAAATCCGCGCCGCTTCCCCCTCCAGAAAACTGCTGCGCAGGTGGGTAAACCCCAAGGCCAGCGTGAACATCAGCAGTGCCATTACCCTGAGTCGCCGCCACGGCCAACCCCGCACCTGACGCCGAAACTCACCTTGGAGCAAGTTGATTGCATCTTCCGGGAGTGCGTCCCAGTCAATTTTTCGCGCCGTCAATGCGGTGGGCAAACCGGATTTAACCAACTCCAGCCCCACCAGGGAGACGGCCAGCCGGAATTCAAGCGTCCCGCCAACCAACCAGCGCCCACACCACCATTGCATACATGCTTGATCGCGTGGCAACAGATCCGCATCCACCTGCGCGCTGACGATAGTCAAACCGCGCTCATGGAGCTGGCACAGCAAGGTTCTAAATCGCTGTTTGTGAGTGATCAGCAAGGGATAACGCTGCTGCGTATCCACCGGCCCGACGGCGAAGTGCAGTTCGTCCAGATCATCGGCCAGTTGATCTTCGACGGCAAAAGCCAGGGCCTGTGCGGTGGGCCTACGCTTGCCCTGCCAGGGTTCGGTCAGCACCCAGCTGCACATTTCCATGGGCAGGACCAGTGCGACGTTCCGGCCTTTCAGCCCGGCTGCAGCTTCGCTCAATGAGGTTTCTGTCGGCGACTGAGCATCGTGCCAGACGAATACAGGGGCGTTGTCATAATCAATCTCGACACTGTGGGCAAAACCCTTGGCGGTGAGGTAAAGCCAGTTGTTCATACAAAGGGCTCGCGGTGTCGGGGAGCTAAAAGGCGTCGCTGCAACAAGTGCCATTCGCCGGTATGAGGATCGCGGACCACATCGCTTTCAAGCCGCAAGCGACTTTGCCCAAGGCGCACATCGGTGGTGATCCGAAACCAGCGACTGCTGATGCCCAGACCCGCAGCCTGAACACCCAACCCGATCAGCGCCGGGGTGAACGTGAAATCCTGAACACTGGCATAGCCTTGCAGCGGCCGGGTAGTTACCAGCGCGCGCGCCAGCTCAGGCGTCACGCCTTCCAGCGTCGCAAGGAGAGTGGCAGGCGCAGTGTTTATGTTCAGTACGGCATCCTTGCCCAACAGCACGATCCACGGCTGCATACGCATGTACCACTGGCTGTCGACACCGGGCAGCACACGCAACTGGCTGATATCACTCAAACTCTGGCCCTGCAGTACGCTGGCATCCAGCGGGGTCAATTCAAGCAGGGTTTGCAGGCGCATCCAGCGTTGCTCCATCACATCGCTGGCGGGACCTTTGGCCAATAAGGGGCTGATGTTGAATCGCCCGGCGAGGTCTTCAATTACCACGTCGATTTGTCCATCGTCGATGCGCAACTGTGGCTGGCTGCTGGCCCAGGCCTGGCCAGAAGCAACGGCGACCATGGGGTCGCGGATCAGGGTACGCAAGTGTTCACGGGCCCAGGTCTCGCCCGCAAATGCCAGGGTGCGCAGCTGCAACTGATGGATCTGCTGGGCACTGCTGTTCAGAGCCAGACGATGGCTGCGCAACAGGCCGGCGGTGATCAACAACGCCAGGCTCATCACCAGCAACACGGTGATCAGGGCGATCCCTCGCTGGTTGCGGCGCATCACGTGCCCCCCGGCAATAACAGCACACGGCGCACACCGTCGAAGCGACCCACCGACAGGTTTAACTCCAGGGCGTGCTGCGCAGTTTTGGGGGCAGAAGCACCTGCACTGTGCCAACCCGTCTTGCGATTGAACAACCGCCAGCGCACCTCGCGCACATCGCCAAGCAGTTTTTGTTGTTGCAGTTGCGCGCCCTCCTCCAGCCCGCGGCTAAAGCGCCAGAGCACACCGTCCTTGAGCTGGTAACTGACATCCTGCACCTCACTGCGCGGCAGGCCCAACGGGTTGCGCCAGTTGACGCGGCGCACTTCGAGTTTATCGGGGTACAGCACGACACCCGGGCTTTGGGCTGAACTCTGGGCCTGCAAAACATCGCGTTCGATCATCGCCACCGCCCTCTGCAAGCTGCGCAGGGCCTGCTGTTGTGCCGTGCTGCTGCGCTCGGCACGTACAACTGCGTCAAAGAGTCGCCAGCAGCCAAGGCCCAGCAAGGCGAAAATGGCAATGGCAATCACCAGTTCGAGCAGGGTAAAGCCGGCCTGGGGCTTATTCATGGCTGAACGCCAGCCAGTGGGTCACAGACTGTACCGCATGCTCGCTGCCCGCCGGGCTGACACTCAACTCTACCCGCAGCAGGCCTGTACCGGGCTCGGCCGTGATGCGTCGACTCAGGCGCCAGTCACGCCGGGCATAGGTCACATTGAGGGTTTGTAGCCCCAAGGCCGGAGGAGCAGTTTGCAGCTGCATTTCATTGAGGTGGTTGTCCGCCAGCCATGCGCCCAACAACCTTGCCTCGACCCTCGCACTCTGGCCCAGCACATACTGGCAGGCAGACATGACCGCCGCCGCCAGGATGGCAAAGATGGCGAGCGCAATCATGACTTCCAGCAGGGTGAAACCTTTATCAGCCTTCATGGGATGCCTGCGCCACAACAACCAGCGCGTCGCCAAGGCCGTCGCTGACGATACTTCGCCAGCGCCGGGGCGGACTGTCGACGTGCAGACTGAAAGCGGTGTTTTCATCGCTGCTCAACCACATTAACTGCGGTGCTTCTGCCATAGGTATAAGGGGCTGCGAGCGCCCCTCCACAGTCAGGGCAAGGGCCAGTCCGTAAGGCAACTTCACCCGGGCATCAGCCGGCTTCCAGGCATCACGTTCAAAGCGCATCACCTGATAGGCCCCGGGCTCAAGCCGCAGGCCATATTCCCGGCCATCCAGAACCGCTTTCTCGCGTAAACCGTGCATAACGCCCAACAGGACATCGGCTTCCTGTCGAGCGTTGCGGCTGTTGTTGTCACCCAGACTGATACGCACCATTGAAGCGAGCACACCCACCAGCACAATGACCACCAGCAACTCGATCAGGGTAAAGCCCGACGCCCGCCTGCGCATGGCTCAGTAGCTCCAGTTGCCGATGTCTGCCGCGCTCCCTTCACCGCCGGGTACGCCGTCTGAACCCAAGGAAAACAGATCGTAATCTGTCGAACGGGTACCCGGGCTGAGGTATTGATAAGGCGTGCCCCACGGATCCAGTGGCAGCCGCTTGAGGTACCCCTGCGGGTTCCAGTTTTTTACCACCGGGCTGCCGGCCGGGTGCTTGCTCAAAGCCTCAAGGCCCTGCTGGGTCGAGGGGTAGCTGAAGGTGTCGAGGCGATACATTTCAAGGGCTGTGGCAATGGCCTGAATATCAGTGCGCGCAGCGGTCACCTTGGCCTGATCCGGGCGGTTCATAAACTGAGGCACGACAATGGCACCGAGCACACCAATGATGACTACCACAACCATGATTTCAATCAGGGTGAAGCCCCGTTGCTTGGGTTTTGAAGCACTGTTCATAGGTCAATTCACCAGTTGATTGAGGCCAAGAATCGGCAAGAGAATGGCCATGACGATCAGCAGCACCACGCCACCCATCAGCACCAGCATGATCGGTTCAAACAGGCTCACTACCAGGGCGATACGGGCGGCGAGGTTTTTTTCCTGTTGCTCGGCGGCCCGCGCCAGCATGCTGTCCAGCTCGCCGGCACGTTCGCCACTGGCAATCAGATGCAGCATCATGGGCGGGATATCACCACTGCGCTCCAGCCCTCGAGCCAGAGTGCCGCCTTCGCGGACTGAGCGGGCAACGTCGAGCATGCGTTGGCGTATGGCCAGGTTACTGATGACCGTGGCCGAAATTTCCAGGGCATCCACCAGTGGTACGGCACTTTTGCCCAGTATCGCCAGGGTGCTGGCGAACCGTGCTGCTTCCATTGCCCTCAGCACCCCGCCCACCAGCACAAGGTTGAGCAACAGCACATGCCAGCGCAGCTTCAGCCGCGGCTGACGCAGTGCCCAACGGGTCGCGCCGCAGGCAACCAGCAGCACGATAAAAAGCAACGCGCCATAACTGCGCAGACCATTGCTGATGGCGATCATGGCTTGTGTCAAAACAGGTAATGGCTGGCCACTGTTGATGAAGATCTTGACCACGTCGGGTACAACGTAGCCGAGCAGGAAACCGACAATCGAGAACGAAGCAACCAGCAAGATCAGGGGATAGACCAACGCCAGCTGGATTTTCTGGCGCGAGGCCTGACGGGCTTCGGTGTAGTCGGCCAATTGCTCCAGGACGAGCCCCAGGTGCCCGCTGCGCTCGCCTGCAGCGACCGTGGCCCGGAACAGTTCGGGGAAAGCGCGGGGGAACACCGCCAACGTGGTGGCCAAGGCATGACCTTCCAGCACCCGGCTGCGCACAGCCGCCAGTAAATGGCTAACCCGACGCTTTTCACTTTGAGCCGTGACGGCGCTCAAGGCTTCTTCGAGGGGCAGGCCGGCATGGATCAGAGTGGCTAATTGACGGGTGAGCAGCGCCAGATCCGTGCCCCCCAGACGGGTGCCGGACTGCGCATGGCTGTCCTTCTGCCGATTTTTTCTGGCCTCACCCAGATGGCTCAGGCGCAGGCCCCGCTCACGTAAAAGCTGGCGAGCATGGCGGGCACTGTCAGCCTCTTGAAGCCCCCGGCAATTGCGCCCGTTGGCGTCCTGCGCGCGATACTCAAAAGCAGGCATGCTCAGTCCTCCTGAGTGACACGCAGCAGTTCGTCGAGGCTGGTCTGACCGTCAAGCACCCGCCGTTGGCCATCTTGAAACAGCCCGCAGGATAACTTTCGCGCTTCGCGGATCAGTTCCGGCTCGCTGGCGCCCTGATGAATCATCCCGGCCAGGGCCGGGGTGATACTGACCAGTTCGTAGATACCGGTGCGACCGCGATAACCTTGCCGGCAGTGTGGGCAGCCCTGAGCCCGGAACAGGGTCGGCCTGGCCTCAGGGTCAAGGCCAAGCCGTGCCCTGGCGACCGGGTCGGCGGCGTACGGGGTTTTGCAGTCCACACACAGCGTGCGCAGCAGCCGCTGGGCCAATATGCCCACCAGAGAAGACGACAACAGATAGGCATCCACCCCCATGTCTACCAACCGGGTGACGGCGCCAATGGCGCTGTTGGTGTGCAGGGTCGACAGCACCAAATGCCCGGTCAACGAAGCTTGTACGGCGATTTCGGCGGTTTCATGGTCACGGATCTCACCGACCATGACCACGTCGGGGTCCTGACGCAGAATCGCCCGCAGACCTCGGGCAAACGTCATGTCAGCCTTGGTGTTGACAGGGGTCTGGCCGATGCCGGGAAGGTGATATTCCACCGGATCTTCGACAGTCAGAATATTACGGCTCTGGTGATTCAAATGGCTAAGCGCAGCATACAGGCTAGTGGTTTTGCCCGAGCCGGTCGGGCCCGTGACCAGAAAGATCCCATGGGGGCGCGCAAGAATGTGTTGAAACCGACTCAGGGTCTCGGCGGGCATGCCCAGGCACTGGAGATCCAGGCGCCCGGCCTGTTTATCCAGCAGACGCATGACTACCCGCTCACCGTGTGCAGAAGGCAGGGTAGAAACTCGCACATCGACTTCATGCCCGGCCAGACGCAAACTGATGCGGCCATCCTGGGGCACGCGTTTCTCGGCAATATCCAGGCGCGCCATCACCTTGATCCGTGATACCAGCAGACTGGCCAGTTCGCGTTTGGGCCTGAGCACTTCACGCAGTTGGCCATCAATGCGCATGCGCACGGACAGGTAGTGCTCAAAGGTTTCGAGGTGTACGTCCGAAGCCTTCTCACGCATGGCTTCTCGCAGCAGGGCATTGATCAGGCGAATGATCGGGGCATCGCCCTCCTGCTCCAGCAGATCTGCGGTTTGCGGTACTTGCTCGGCCAGGCTCATCAGGTCGAGTTCGTCGTCCAGCCCTTGGGCTACTTGCTCGGCCGCGCTTTGGCCAGCGCTATAGGTGCTGGCCAGCCGCTCGCTGAATTGTGCATCGGTGAGTGTGCTGACCTTTAATTCAGCCGTTGCCCAGCGCTGTGCTTCGGCCAACGCGGTCAATGGTGTGTCGGCACGAAGCAACAGGGTGGCAGGCGTGGATGAGGTGTCCAGCAGCACCCCGAAACGCCGGGCAAAGCCGAAAGGCAAACGCTCACCTGGCGATGTCATGGTCGACCTGCTTCAGGTGGGCGACGGTTATCTTGCGTAGGGGTATCGAACATTTGATGTGCATTGTCGGGCAACAACCGCGAGCTTTTGCCCTTGGGACCGCTCTCATCGAGCTTGCGCAAAGCGTTGTAACGGCTTTCGCTGATTTCACGCAGATCATTCTTGCTGCGCACAATGGTCGGACGCAAAAAAACCATCAGGTTGGTTTTGGTACGGGTGTCTTTGTTCCAGCGAAACAGGGCGCCCAGGTAAGGAATGTCTTTAAGTAAAGGGACGCCACTGACCTGGGTTCGCACGCTGTCCTTGATCAGCCCGCCAATCACGATGATTTCCCCGTCTTCGGCCAGGATGGTGCTTTTCAAGGCGCGTTTATTGGTGATCAGGTCGGTTGACTCGACACCCTGCAGTGAAGGGGCTATCTCGGAGTTTTCCTGTGCAACTTCCAGACGCATCAAGCTGCCTTCATTGATATGCGGCTTGACCTTTAGGCTGATGCCGATGTCCTGACGCGTCACCGTGGTAAAGGGGTTTTTGGCGTTTTCACCAGAGCCTGTATAGGAGCCAGTTTTGAGCGGCACGTTTTGGCCCACCAGGATCTCGGCTTCCTGATTGTCCAGGGTCAGAAGGCTCGGCGTGGACAACACATTGTTGTTGGTATCGCTGGCCAACGCTGAAACCAGGACGTTGAAACGGTCGTTGCCAACCTGCAGCACGGCACCTTCTGGGAGTTTGATATTACTTTGGGACAACGCACCAATTTGAATTCCGGTGCCCGGGAAGGTAATACCGCCTCTGCCTCTGCCTGCGTTGACACCCCATTGCACGCCGAGGGTTTTCGCAATATCCCCGGAAACTTCAACAATAGCGGCATGGATCAACACTTGTGAGCGCGGCTGATCCAGTTCGCGCACGATATTTTCCAGGGTACGAACCTGCGCAGGCTCAGCCATGATCACCAGTGCGTTCTGGCTTTCATCTGCCGCTACCATCACTTCGCGGGTTGATGCTTTCTGGGTACTGCTCTCCAGGGCCATGTCCTTTTTCAAACCCGGGCTTACTGATTCCAGTACTGCGGCCAATTGCTTGGCATCGCCATAGCGAAGACGCAGCACCCGTGAGTTTTCCTGCTTGATGCTGCCCGGAGCATCGAGAGAGCGGGCCAGTGCACTCAAGCGCTTGCGCGCTGTTTCGTTGCCAATGATTACCACGCGATTGGTCGATGTGTCGGCGATCACTCGACTGTTCGAACCCGCATCCTTTTTGTCCAGCGCTTGCTCCATGATCCTGGCAATGTCGCTGGCCAGACCATGTTTGAGCACAACCACCGAATGGCCGGAACGCGCACCTGAATCCAGCTGGCGAACCATTTCGACAAGGCGCTGCGTATTGGCTGCAGTGTCGGTAATGATCAGCGCGTTGGCCGAAGCAGAAGGCCCGACGTAACCACTGCTAGACACCAGTGGTCGCAACAGGCCAGCCAGATCGGCCGCGACGCTGCCATTCAGTTCGATGACCCGTGTGACAAAGGCCTCTGCCTCAACCGCTTTCGCATCAGCGCTGCCAGCCCGTGCTTTTGCCTCGGCGGCAGGGATGATCAGTAAACGATCACCTTGGTCAATCACCGAGAAGCCGTGGGCATCGAGCACAGAGTAAAACAAGCGACGTACGCCTTCGCGGTCCAGCTCTTTTTCGGAAATAACCGTGACCCGGCCCTGAACCCTGGGATCAAGAACCACGGTGGCGCCGAGTATCGATGATATTTCCTGCACGACGTCGCGCAGTTCGGCCTCTTTCATCGCCAGTTTCCAGTACTGCTTCTGGGCCCACGCCGGAGATTGCAACAGCAACCCTGCGCACAGCACACAACAGGTAAAAAGAGGGCCGAAAACGAAGGCACCGGGCTTGGTCATGGGCATTTTCTAAAGTTTCCCGGTCGATGGCCGCAGGTAAAAAGTGGTCTCCTGCGAGGTCGTAGCTGGAGCAGTGGATAAGGGCAATACATACTGGTTTGGCGGTTTAAGGGTCAGGTACTCTTCACGCCCATTGCGCCATAGCACCACATGGTCCATCTCGATACGGCGCAGGACACTGCCACCCGGCAAAGGCTCACCTTCCGAGTAGAAACGTGCCGACTGTGCATCGGCCAACAAGGCTTGAGAGGAGCCCTGGCTCGCAACAAAGCTCGCACGCAACTGCAATGGCTCAGCACTCGGTACCCGACGGTCTTGAGTGACAAGCCCGAATAACGTGGCGATCGCTTCAGGCTTGAAAAGCCCGGGAGCCGGAGGATCTGAAACATTCAAGGGTGCGAGTTCCGATTGCATATGGATAGAGTGGCGATACCCTTGTTCTTGCCACACCAAATAACTGCCATAGACCAAGATCAATGCCAGCGACGCCCATACAGATGAAAAGCAGTGTTTGAGTACTTGAATCGAACTGTTCATGACTGTCTCATGACTGAATTGCTCTACCCTGATAAAAAACACCGCTGCGTCAGATGGCAAGTGGATAACTATCAACCTGCACACACATCAACACGCAAATCTCCCTCTAAAAAACAGGCTTAAGCTAAACAGTACCGAACAACTTCACTCCAAAACCCGGCACCCCCTTACTTAAACAGTCAGGAGCTATCATTGCGACTTGTTTCTAGACCAAGGTAACTTTCCAGCAAGAGCCACACCCGGATCACAATGAGTGGTCTACGGAGCGTATTGCAAGCAGCAGTCCGAATGTAGGGCGGTTATCACTAATACACCCTCAAACTGCGAGCGCTTGAAAGTGCAACAATCAAGAACTCCCCCTGGTACATTTATTATTAAAAAACCCAAAGACAACCTTGCCCTAAATAACAGAACGTTGTGCGCAGAATGCAAGCCCGATAACACTAAGCAGCCTTTTATAACACCAAACTTATTTATACAATGGCGAAGGCTGATTTTCACTGGCATGAACAATTATTAATGTAAGGCCAGCCCTCTTGAATCTGTAGGTTTTGTCTCTAACTCCCCTACATTTAGTGTCGGCAGTCATACTAATGACTACGCAATAAATGAAAATGCCCCGACATGTCGGGGCATTTTTTTATCTGCTGGAGCTTACTGGTGATATTGACCGGAGAACTCATGCACCGCACTGATAAACGCACCGGCGTGCTCGGGTTTTACTTCCGGGGTAATACCATGGCCCAGGTTGAACACATGGCCCGAGCCGTTGCCGTAGCTGGCCAGGATGCGCTTGACTTCGGTGCGGATGGCCTCCGGGTTGGCGTACAGCACGGTCGGGTCCATGTTGCCTTGCAGGGCAACCTTGTTGCCGACACGACGGCGGGCTTCGCCCAGGTCACAGGTCCAGTCCAGGCCCAGTGCATCGGCACCAGCATCGGCGATGCTTTCCAGCCACAGGCCACCGTTTTTGGTGAACAGAATGACCGGCACCTTGCGACCTTCGTGTTCGCGGATCAGGCCGCTGACGATTTTGCGCATATAGGCCAGGGAGAACTCCTGATAGGCCGCAGCCGACAGGTTACCGCCCCAGGTGTCGAAGATCTGCACCGCCTGCGCGCCCGCCAGGATCTGGCCGTTGAGGTAAGACGTGACCGACTGCGCCAGCTTGTCGAGCAGCAAGTGCATGGCTTGCGGGGTGTCGTAGAGCATGGCCTTGGTTTTACGGAAGTCCTTGGAGGAGCCGCCTTCAACCATATAAGTGGCCAGCGTCCACGGGCTGCCGGAGAAGCCAATCAATGGCACACGGCCATTGAGCTCTTTGCGAATGGTGCTGACGGCGTTCATCACGTAGCCGAGGTCTTTTTGCGGATCCGGGATGGGCAGCGCTTCGATGTCGGCCAGAGTGCTGACAACCTTTTTGAAGCGCGGGCCTTCACCCGTTTCAAAGTACAGGCCTTGGCCCATGGCATCGGGGATGGTCAGGATGTCAGAAAACAGGATGGCCGCATCCAGCTGCGGGAAGCGGTCCAGAGGCTGCATGGTGACTTCACAGGCGAATTCGGCGTTCTTGCACAGGCTCATGAAATCGCCGGCCTTGGCGCGGCTGGCGCGGTACTCCGGCAGGTAGCGACCGGCCTGACGCATCATCCAGACAGGCGTTACGTCTACAGGTTGCTTGAGCAAAGCGCGAAGGAAACGGTCATTCTTGAGAACAGTCATGTCAGCATCCGGAAAAAAAGTGGGGGCATTTTCTCAGAGACGGACGCAAAAGGCACGGCAAGTGCCGTGCCTTTTATCTATCGGGTCGATTTGCCGCGGTGGAACGTGCTATTTGGCAACACCGCGAAACAACTGTGGGAGCCGGCTTGCTCGCGATACAGACAACTCGATTGATCAGCAGACCGAGTTGATCCCATCGCGGGCAAGCCCGTTCCCACAGGGAATCGGGTTACACGCCCAGGTAATCCATGATCCCTTCAGCCGCAGTACGGCCTTCGAAGATCGCGGTCACTACCAGGTCGGAACCACGCACCATGTCACCACCGGCAAAAATCTTCGGATGGCTGGTCTGATGCTTGAACTGCGACTGCTCTGGCGCAATCACGCGGCCCTGGCTGTCGGTCTGGATCTCGAACTGCTCGAACCACGAGGCCGGGCTCGGACGGAAACCAAAGGCGATAATCACGGCGTCTGCCGGAATGATCTCTTCAGAACCCGGGATCGGCTCCGGGCTACGACGGCCACGGGCATCCGGCTCGCCGAGACGGGTCTCGACCACCTTCACGCCTTCCACTTTGCCTTCACCGACAATGGCGATCGGCTGACGGTTGTAGAGGAACTTAACGCCTTCTTCCTTGGCGTTCTTCACCTCTTTGCGCGAGCCCGGCATGTTGGCTTCGTCACGACGATAGGCACAGGTTACTGATTTGGCGCCCTGGCGAATCGAAGTCCGGTTGCAGTCCATGGCCGTATCGCCGCCACCGAGCACCACAATCTTTTTGCCTTTCATGTCGACGAAATCTTCCGGCGACTTTTCAAAGCCCAGGTTGCGGTTGACGTTGGCAATCAGGAAGTCCAGCGCATCGTGCACGCCCGGCAGGTCTTCACCGGCAAAACCACCTTTCATATAGGTGTAAGTGCCCATGCCCATAAACACGGCGTCGTACTCGGCCAGCAACTGCTCCATGCTGATGTCCTTGCCGATTTCGGTATTGAGGCGGAACTCGATACCCATACCGGTAAACACTTCGCGGCGATGGCTCAGTACGGTTTTTTCCAGCTTGAACTCGGGGATGCCGAAGGTCAGCAGACCACCGATTTCCGGGTTCTTGTCGAACACCACCGGGGTCACTCCGCCACGCACCAGCACGTCGGCACAGCCAAGGCCTGCAGGCCCGGCACCGATAATGGCGACACGCTTGCCGGTGGGCACGACCTTGGACATGTCCGGGCGCCAGCCCATGGCGAATGCCGTATCGGTGATGTATTTCTCCACCGAACCAATGGTCACCGCGCCAAAACCGTCGTTGAGGGTGCAGGCGCCCTCGCACAGACGGTCTTGCGGGCACACCCGCCCGCACACTTCGGGCAGGGTGTTGGTCTGGTGCGACAACTCGGCGGCGGCGAGGATATTGCCCTCGGCCACCAGCTTGAGCCAGTTGGGAATGAAGTTATGCACAGGGCATTTCCATTCACAGTACGGGTTGCCGCAGCCCAGGCAGCGGTGGGCCTGTTCGGCCGACTGCTGGGGTTTAAAAGGCTCGTAGATTTCCACGAACTCTTTCTTGCGTTGACGTAACAGTTTCTTCTTCGGATCTTTGCGCCCGACATCGATGAACTGGAAGTCGTTACTCAGACGTTCAGCCATTGTTAAAACCTCATCAAACTCTTCAGGCGCATATCACTGCGGATTGGCACGGATGCTGGAAAGCAACGACTTCAAGCTGGCAGCCTTGGGCTTGACCATCCAGAAACGACGCAGGTAATCATCGAGGTTTTCCGAGAGGTTGCGACCCCACTCGCTGTTGGTTTCCTCAACGTATTCGTCCAGCACGTGTTGCAGGTGATTACGGTAGGCCTCCATCGCTTCGCCACTGATCCGCTGGATTTCCACCAACTCGTGGTTAACCTTGTCGACGAAGGTGTTGTCCTGATCCAGCACGTAGGCGAAACCGCCGGTCATGCCCGAGCCGAAGTTGTAACCGGTTTTACCCAGCACACAGACAAAACCGCCAGTCATGTATTCGCAGCAGTGATCGCCTGTGCCTTCCACCACGGTGTGGGCACCGGAGTTGCGCACCGCGAAACGCTCGCCCGCCGTGCCCGCTGCAAACAGCTTGCCGCCGGTGGCGCCGTACAGGCAGGTATTGCCGACAATCGCGCTGTCCTGAGTTTTGTAGACGCTGCCTGCAGGCGGGACTATCACCAGCTTGCCGCCGGTCATGCCTTTACCTACGTAGTCGTTGGCATCGCCTTGCAGGTACATGTGCAAGCCACCGGCGTTCCACACACCAAAGCTCTGACCTGCAGTGCCTTTGAAGCGGAAGGTGATCGGTGCCTTGGCCATGCCCTGGTTGCCGTGAGTACGGGCGATTTCACCCGAGATACGCGCACCGATGGAGCGATCGCAGTTGCAGATGTCGAGGTCGAACTCGGCGCCGCTCATGTCGTTGATCGCCGAACGCGCCATGTCGAGCATCTGCTCGGCCAGCAGGCCCTTGTCGAACGGAGGGTTGCGGTCTACCTGGCAGAATTGCGGCTTGTCGGCCGGGATATGGTCGCTGCCCAGCAATGGCGTGAGGTCCAGGTTGTGCTGTTTGGCAGTCTCGCCCTGGAGGATTTCCAGCAGGTCGGTACGCCCGATCAACTCTTCCAGGGTGCGCACACCCAGCTTGGCCAGCCACTCGCGGGTTTCTTCGGCCACATAGGTGAAGAAGTTGACCACCATATCGACGGTGCCGATGTAATGGTTTTTACGCAGCGATTCGTTTTGCGTCGCAACGCCGGTCGCGCAGTTGTTGAGGTGGCAAATACGCAGGTATTTACAGCCCAGGGCGATCATCGGTGCGGTGCCGAAGCCGAAGCTTTCAGCGCCCAGAATTGCTGCCTTGATCACGTCGAGACCGGTTTTCAGGCCACCATCGGTTTGTACCCGCACTTTACCGCGCAGGTCATTGCCGCGCAGGGTCTGGTGGGTTTCGGCCAAACCGAGCTCCCACGGTGCGCCCGCGTACTTGATGGAGGTCAGCGGTGAAGCGCCGGTGCCGCCGTCATAACCGGAGATGGTAATCAAGTCGGCATAGGCCTTGGCCACGCCAGCGGCGATGGTACCTACGCCCGCTTCAGCTACCAGTTTCACCGACACCAGTGCTTTCGGGTTGACTTGTTTCAAGTCAAAGATCAGCTGCGACAAGTCCTCAATGGAGTAGATGTCGTGGTGCGGCGGTGGCGAAATCAGGGTCACACCCGGTACGGCGTAGCGCAGTTTGGCGATCAGGCCGTTGACCTTGCCGCCCGGCAGTTGCCCGCCCTCGCCCGGCTTGGCGCCTTGAGCAACCTTGATTTGCAGCACTTCAGCGTTGACCAGGTATTCCGGTGTCACACCGAAACGACCAGTGGCCACTTGCTTGATCTTCGAACTCTTGATGGTGCCGTAACGCGCCGGGTCTTCGCCGCCTTCACCGGAGTTGGAGCGTGCGCCCAAGCGGTTCATGGCTTCAGCCAGGGCTTCGTGAGCCTCTGGCGACAAGGCGCCCAGGGAAATACCGGCCGAGTCGAAACGCTTGAGGATCGAGTCCAGCGGTTCGATATCGTCGATCGACAGCGGGGTATCGAGGGTCTTGACCTTGAACAGATCGCGGATCATAGACACTGGACGCTGGTCGACCAGTGCGGTGTATTCCTTGAATTTGCTGTAGTCGCCCTGCTGCACGGCGGCTTGCAGGGTGGCCACCACGTCAGGGTTGTAGGCATGGTATTCACCACCATGCACGTACTTGAGCAGGCCGCCTTGCTGGATGGGCTTGCGCGCACTCCAGGCCTCGGCTGCCAGCAGCTTTTGCTCGGCTTCAAGGTCGACGAAACGTGCGCCCTTGATGCGGCTTGGCACGCCACGGAAGCTCAGTTCGCAAATTTCTTCGGACAGGCCGATGGCTTCGAACAGCTGCGCACCACGGTACGAAGCGATGGTCGATATGCCCATTTTCGAGAGGATCTTGAGCAGACCTTTGGTGATGCCTTTGCGGTAGTTCTTGAACACCTCATAGAGGTCGCCCAGTACTTCACCGGTGCGGATCAGGTCGCCCAGCACTTCGTAGGCCAGGAACGGATAGACCGCCGAGGCACCGAAGCCGATCAGCACCGCAAAGTGATGCGGGTCACGGGCAGTAGCGGTTTCAACCAGAATGTTGCTGTCGCAACGCAGGCCTTTTTCGGTCAGGCGGTGATGCACGGCGCCCACAGCCAAAGAGGCGTGAACCGGCAACTTGCCCGGCGCGATATGACGGTCGCTCAGAACGATCTGGGTGCGACCGGCGCGCGCTGCTTCTTCGGCCTGATCGGCGATATTGCGCACAGCCGCTTCAAGACCGACGCTTTCGTCGTAGTTGAGGTCAATGATCTGACGCTCAAAGCCCGGCAGGTCGAGGTTCATCAGCGAGCGCCATTTTGCAGGCGAGATCACGGGCGAACTGAGAATCACACGGGAAGCGTGCTCAGGGGATTCCTGGAAGATGTTGCGCTCGGCACCGAGGCAGATTTCCAGCGACATGACGATGGCTTCACGCAGCGGGTCGATCGGCGGGTTGGTGACCTGCGCAAACTGCTGGCGGAAGTAATCGTAAGGTGTTCGCACACGCTGGGACAGCACGGCCATTGGCGTGTCGTCCCCCATCGAACCTACCGCTTCGTAGCCTTGCTCGCCCAACGGACGCAGCACCTGGTCGCGCTCTTCGAACGTGACCTGATACATCTTCATGTATTGCTTGAGCTGATCGACGTCGTAAAACGCCGAACCGTGGTCGTTGTCTTCCATGGTCGCCTGAATGCGCAGGGCATTCTTGCGCAGCCATTGCTTGTACGGGTGGCGCGACTTGAGGCGGTTGTCGATCGAGTCAGTGTCCAGCACCTGACCGGTTTCGGTGTCCACGGCCAGGATCTGGCCAGGGCCGACACGGCCTTTGGCGATCACGTCTTCAGGCTTGTAGTCCCATACGCCGATTTCCGAGGCAATGGTGATATAGCCGTTGGTGGTGGTCACCCAGCGCGCAGGGCGCAGGCCGTTACGGTCAAGCAGGCAGACCGCGTAGCGACCGTCGGTCATTACCACGCCGGCGGGGCCGTCCCACGGCTCCATGTGCATGGAGTTGTACTCATAGAACGCCCGCAGGTCGGGGTCCATGGTTTCAACGTTCTGCCACGCCGGTGGAATCAGCATGCGTACGCCACGGAACAGGTCGATACCGCCGGTGACCATCAGCTCCAGCATATTGTCCATGCTGGAGGAGTCCGAACCCACGCGGTTGACCAGCGGGCCGAGTTCGTCGAGGTCACCGATCAGATCGTTGGCAAACTTGGTGCGACGGGCCTGGGCCCAGTTGCGGTTACCGGTGATGGTGTTGATTTCGCCGTTGTGGGCGAGAAAGCGGAATGGCTGAGCCAGCGGCCATTTCGGCAGGGTATTGGTGGAGAAGCGCTGATGGAACACGCAGATCGCGGTTTGCAGGCGCTCATCGCTCAGGTCCGGATAGAAGGCGGTGAGGTCCGCCGGCATCATCAGGCCTTTATAAATGATGGTCTTGTGGGAAAAACTGCAGATGTAGTGATCGCTGTCTGCCGCGTTGGACACCGAGGAACGGCGACGGGCACTGAACAGTTTGATGGCCATGTCCTGATCGCTCAGGCCGTCCCCACCAATAAACACTTGCTCGATCTGCGGCAGACGCTCCAGCGCCAGACGACCCAGAACGCTGGTATCGATGGGCACTTTGCGCCAGCCCACCAGCTGCAGACCAGCGGCAAGGATCTCGCGATTCATGTTGTCGCGGGCCGCCTCGGCCTTGATCGGATCCTGGTTGAAAAACACCATGCCGACCGCGTATTGCTTGGGCAAATCGGTACCGAACTGCTCCTTGGCGGTTGCACGCAGGAACAGGTCAGGCTTTTGAATCAGCAGGCCACAACCGTCACCGGTCTTGCCGTCTGCGTTGATCCCACCGCGGTGGGTCATGCAGGTCAGGGCTTCAATGGCGGTTTGCAGAAGGGTATGACTGGGTTCGCCCTGCATATGGGCAATCAGGCCGAAACCACAGTTATCCTTGAATTCATCGGGGTGGTACAGACCTGCTTTCATAGACACTTTCTCACCAGGCTGCCCTTAAAAAGGGCAAATTTCTTTTAATTCAACCACTTGCTTCCCGCGCTGAACGTACGCCAGCTTGGCAGGGGCAAAAGGGTGGTCATTCTACACACCGTCACAAAGACCCACAAATTAAGCGGCGTTATACCGTAAATTCATGTCGCATTTATGAAAGGTTTAAAGCGATTGCTCGTGCTAGTCAAAACATTTTTGATGTTGACTTCTACACGGCGCAGACACCACAAGGCACACGGCTGTTAAGGCCGCATGCACAAGCAGGAGTTTTGATGGACTAGAACGGCGACCTGGGTAAGGTCGCCGGATCATCAGCGAGCTGCAGCCAGCTCTTTTTGGACGCTGGCGACAGTGCGAGGCCAAGGTTTACCAGCCTGCGTCTTCGCTGGCAAGTTCTTGATTGCTGCAGTTGCTGCAGCATGGCTTGGGAAGTTGCCATAGGTGACGACGTACAGCGGCTTGCCATTCAAGGTTTTCTTGAAGTAACGAGCATCACCGCCCAGTTCTTTGGCGACATTTTGCGCAGACGCTTCAGAGCTGGTGCCGACGATCTGCACCACATAGTTATTGGCAGGCTGGCTGGCGTACCAGCTACCGCCTGGTGCGGCCTTGGCCAGGCTAACCGGCTTCTCGGCCGGTTTGACCACTGGTTTGGCTGCCGGGGCCGGGGCAGGCTTGGCCACTGGCGCAGGCTTGGCCGTGGCCACGGTAGGTGCCGGTGCTGGTGCCGGGCGTGGCGTGGCTACGGGCGCAGGGCCCGCTGGCACGCCAACCGGTGGCGCGGTGGTGGTGACGGTCGGTGGCGAAGCAACGCCGCCGTCGACCGCAGGCACACCGCCATCGTCGCCCTCGGAGATCCCACCGGCCGCTTCAGCCAGCGGACCACGCATCACCGGCTGAGACTGCCCCACCAACGGCAACGGCATCGGCTGCGAAGAACCGGCGAAATCCACCGACGGCTTGGCCCCGCCATTGGGTGTGGCCTGCCCCAGCTGTGTCTGTTCGGCATCCGGCGCAACAGGCGCCTTGCCACGGCCCGGAATCAAAACGGCAGCAGCGACAGCCACTACCACTACTGCACCAATGGCCAATACGTGTTTCTTCGGCATCTTGAACCCCATACTTGGACGCTTGACCGCTGAGCGGCTGGCAATCATGGCTTCGATCATTGCATCACGGGCGACCTGGTTGATAATCCCGGGCCAGCCTTCAGAGCTCTCGTGTATATCTGAGATCTGCTGAGCGCTAAAGAGTTCGATCCCGCGCCCGGCACCTTCAAGGCGCTGGGCCAGATATTCGCGGGTTTCTTCGAGGTCATAGGGCTGCAGGTCGACCACATGGAAGCGTTCTTCATCAGCGCTCAGCTCCTCAAGACCGGCAATCATCGACGGCTCACCGAACAAGAACACGTGCGGACGCCCCTCTGGCGTACCCGCAGCCAGCGCCAGCAAGGCTTGCAGCGCAGACTCATCGAGCTGTTCGGCATCATCGACCAGCAGGTAGACCTCTTGCCCCGTAAGCGCCAATTGCACCACTTGCGCCAGAATGGAGCCCACGTCAGGGCGCGCCACATTCAGGGTTTGCGCCACTTGCTGCAGGATACCGGCGGCATTGCCGGCCCCACGCGCCGAGACCACGACACTTTGCACCGACTGCTTGTTGGTACTCGCCACCAACGCCTGGCGCAGCAAGGTTTTGCCGCTGCCCTCAGGCCCGGTGACCACCAGCAGCAACTGGCTGTAGCGGGCAAGGTGATGCAACTGCCCCAGAACCGGCTTGCGCTGGGCCGGGAAAAACTTGAAGCCCGGAACCCGCGGTGCAAAGGGGTCGTGGGTGAGCTGGAAGTGACCGAGGAACGCCTCGTCGGCATGCAAACTAGTCATCGGGATCTTATTAACCTTTAAGCTGAGCCAGCGCGCGGTAATCCGCACCCAGCGTGGCTTGTAGAACCTCTTGTGGATAATCGTCAGTCACTGTGGCTTCGCCCATGCGGCGCAACAGCACCAGACGCATACGACCGTCGATCACTTTTTTATCAACTGCCATGTGTTGCATAAAGTCGGCCGGGGTCATTTCGACGGGCGGCACCACTGGCAAACCGGCACGCTGAAAGATCCGGATACCTCGATCACGCTCGGCATCGCTGATCCAGCCCAGGCGGGCAGACATTTCCAGTGCCATCACGGTGCCCGCAGCGACGGCCTCGCCATGCAGCCACACGCCGTAGCCCATATGGGTTTCGATGGCATGGCCAAAGGTATGCCCCAGGTTGAGCGTTGCACGCACACCCGCTTCGCGCTCATCGGCGCCGACCACTTCAGCCTTGGCCGCGCACGAACGCTGGATCGCGGCAGTCAGGGCCGCCTGGTCCAGGGATCGCAGCGCATCCATGTTGTCTTCAAGCCAGGTCAGGAACGGCTCATCGCATATCAGGCCATATTTGATGACTTCAGCCAGCCCTGCGGACAATTCGCGGGCAGGCAGGGTGTTGAGGGTCTGGGTGTCGATCAGCACAAGGTTGGGCTGATAGAAGGCACCGATCATGTTCTTGCCCAAAGGGTGGTTGATCCCGGTTTTGCCGCCCACGGACGAATCGACCTGGGACAACAAAGTGGTCGGCACCTGGATAAAATCGACTCCGCGCTGGTAACAAGCAGCAGCAAAACCGGCCATGTCACCGACAACACCGCCACCCAACGCTATCACCGTGGTGCGTCGATCATGACGTGCTGTGAGCAGGCCATCGAAAATCAGCTGCAGGGTTTCCCAATTCTTGAACGACTCGCCATCGGGCAGGATGATCGGCAACACCGAGAACTGCGCGAGGCTACGCGTCAAGCGCTCAAGATAGAGTGGCGCGACCGTTGTATTGGTCACAATCGCCACCTGGCGCCCGGCGATATGCGGAGCCAGCAACTGCGGCTGATCCAACAAACCTTCGCCAATATGAATCGGGTAGCTACGCTCGCCTAGATCAACCTTCACTGTCTGCATGAAACCCCGCGTTGAAGCACGGCGCCAGCGCCCTGCTTCGCAATTATCAAGTGATGGCATGCCGTAAAAAGGCATGCTCGGCGCCGAGAATAGCGCATTTCGTATCGCACTTTAATGGTCTGTGCAGCGACTACCGGGGAGGAAGCTGGGCCAGGCGCTCGAGGATATCGAGCACCACCATGCGCGGCGGCCGCTCATCGGTTTCAACCACCAGGTCAGCAATTTCACGATAAAGCGGGTCGCGTACGGCCAGCAGGTCGCGCAGGATTTTTTCCGGGTTGGCATTGCGCAGCAGTGGCCGGTTGCGATCACGGGAGGTGCGCGCCACCTGCTGCTCGATGGAGGCGTGCAAATACACCACGCGCCCACCATTGCGCAGCGCTTGCCGGTTTTCCGGGCGCATGACCGCGCCACCACCGGTGGCCAGCACAATGCCATTTTCATGGCACAGCTCGACAATCATGGCTGTTTCACGATCGCGAAAGCCCGGCTCGCCTTCTTTATCGAAGATCCACGGGATATTGGCACCCGTGCGCACTTCAATTTCCTTATCGGAATCTTTGAACGGCAGGTGCAGCTCTTTGGCCAGCAAACGTCCGATGGTGCTTTTTCCAGCCCCCATTGGCCCAACAAGAATCAAATTTCGCACAGAATCAATGACTCACAGCAATCGCCTGGTTGTTCATGATACGCGGAGTCAGGAACACCAGCAGTTCGGATTTTTTTTCCAGGACAACGTCTCTACGGAAAAGTCGGCCAACATACGGCAGATCGCCTAAAAATGGCACTTTATCTACCACTTTGCTTTGAGTTTTTGAGAACACTCCCCCAATCACGATGGTTTCACCGTCCTTGACCAGCACCTTGGCCCTGACCTCGTTCTTCTTGATGGGCGGTACATCCTGCAGCCTGCTCATGTAATCGGGCTCATCCTTGGTCACTACGACGGCCATGATGACGCTGTTGTCCGGAGTGATTTGCGGCGTCACCTCCAGTGACAATGAGGCTTCCTTGAACGAAACCGATGTAGCCCCGGTTTTGCTGGCCTGCTGGTAAGGAATTTGGGTGCCTTTAAGAATTTTGGCGGTTTCCTTATCCGCAGTAACCACTTTGGGTTGCGAGATGATTTCCCCATTACCGGTTTTTTCCATGGCCGTCAGTTCCAGGTCCAGCAACACATTGTTGGTGATGAAGGCGATGCCCAAGCCCGAGGTATTTCGCGAAACACCCAAATCAACAAAGGGCGCACTAACGTTGCCCGGGGCAGCCCCGGACGCCGCAGGCTGGGTAATACCACCGGCTTTCCAGAGGCCACCATTGTTTAGCGCTCCCCCCCAACGCACACCCAGGCTTTTTTCGAAGTCCACACCTGCCTCGACAATCCAGGCTTCGATCATCACCTGACGCACTGGCACGTCCAGTTGAGCCACGATGCGCCGCAGCTCCTCCAGCCGTTCACTCGATTCATAAGCAATGATGGTATTGGTGCGTTCATCCACCGTGATCGTGCCCTGCCCCTCGATGCCGGGCTGCCCGCCGGTCACTGACTGGAACAGCATGACGATATCTGCCGCCCTGGCGTAATTGACTTGCACCAACTCCCGACGCAAAGGCGCAGGCTCAGGGCGCTCGCGGGCTGCGATCTCTTCCAGGGGCGCGATCAACAACACATTACCTTCAAGACGCTTGCCCAACCCCTTGCTCTCAAGCACCAGCTCCAGCGCCTGATCCCAAGGCACATCCTGCAAGCTGAGGGTTACGCTGCCCTTTACGGTGTCGCTGACCATCAGGTTGAACCCGGTAAAATCCGCCAGCGATTGCAGTACCGTGCGTACATCAAGATTCTGCACGCTCAGGGACATGGGCTCGCCCACATACTGCGAGCGCTTGACGGATGATGGTGCGGCCTGCCCAGCCGCCAGCATTGACTGCGAATTCAGCGCACTCCATAGCGCCAGTACGCAGACCGGTGAAATCCTTTTCATGGTATTTATCCGTTAAGACTGTTGATTTAAAGGAATCGTCAGGGACCTTTCCAACCAACCGCCCCGACCATCGGAAATCAGTTCAAATACTTCAATCTGGTGCGCCTGGATCGAAGCAATCTGGCCATTGTTGCGCCCCAGGTAATCCCCCACTTTCAAGCGATGAATAACACCATTGGCCCGCAGCAAGGCATTTGCCTGCGATTCACTGGACAGCATGCCAACCATCTCGAACTGCTCCAGATCAAAGCCTTCCAGAAACTGCCGGGGCCGGTCCGCGTCAAGTTCATCGCCGGCAAGGCTGACCTGCCAACTGCCGTCCCCTCCCCCCCCTATAGCCTGAAAAGGATTGCGCAAACCCATCGATCCATAGGCAAACACAGGCCCGACACTGATCACGGGAAGCGGCTCAATGGCGTTGCTCGCATGCCCCTGCGTAGCCTGTAAATAACTGTGCAGGTCTGCGGTAGTCTGCGGGCTGTCACACCCTGCCAGGCTTGCCAGCAATCCGGCGCCAAACACTCGCAAACAAACACCCATGGGATCAGTCCTTGATCGTGGTTCGGTAGGCCTTTGCCAGCAGCGTCATGCGCAGTTGACCGTCACTGGTACCGTTGCTCGGCGCAAGGCTGAGGTCATGCAAGGTGACAATGCGCGGCAGGCTGGCCATGGCGCTGACGAAGAGGCCAAGTTCGTGATAGCCCCCGACGAGGGTCATCTGTAGTGGCAGTTCGGCATAGAACGTTTGCAGGACTTCAGGGAGCCACTGAATGTGCTCGACCAGCAGACCATTGCTCAGACCCAACCGCGAAATCTCATCCAGCAATTCGGGCACTTGTGCCTGAGCGGGGAGTTGTTTGAGCAACGCACTGAACCCGGCTTCCAGCCTGTGAACTTGCATCACATAAGCATCCAGATTGGCAACCTGTGCGACCCTGGATTCAAACTCCGCCTTCAGCGTGGTTTGAGTCTCGTGCAACTGTTGCAGCCGGGAAGAAGGCAGTTGAAGCAGCAGCGCATGACCCGACACCAGCACCAGGCCCAGCCACACCAGAGCCACGGTTGTTTTGCGGGCTGGCGACCAGGCGCCCATGTTACCCGGGGCCAGTTCGCGCAGGTCGAAATTGCGCAGGCTAACGAGCCAGTGCGCAGGTATCACAATGCCCCCCCGGAAGGGGTATGTCGGGCCTCACGCACCGTCATCTGAAACAGGCGCTCCTGCCCGCCTGCCTGGGCAGGGTCTGCCTTGACGTCATTGAGTTGCGGCGTATCCAGCCAGTGCGAAGCATCGAGATTTCGCATCAGCTGGGCGACAAGGTTGTTGGACTGGGCAATCCCCGTGATGACAATGGTGCCCTCGGTCATTTTCACGTCGGTGAAATGCACACCTTCCGGCAAGCTGCGCGCCAATTGTTCCAAAATGATCCCGCTGCTCGACCGGCTGCTCTGCAACATGCCTATGGTTTGCATGCGTTCAAGCAATTGCTCCCGGCGCACCTTCAACTGGTCGATCTGCTCCGCACGCCCATCCAGCTGGAACGTGGTACTGCGGATCAGGTCATTGCGCTCCATCTGCTCCTCTACCAAGGTGTCGATAAAGTGGTCAGCAGCAAACAGGCCGGCCACCGCCAGCAAAGACAGGGCCACCAGCACCATCAAAAAACGTTTGCGCCGCTTTTCACGCAACAACGCGCGCCAGGGCAACAAATTGATTCTCGCCATTAATCAAACCCCCTCAAGGCCAGACCGCAGGCAGTCAACAACACAGGGGCATCGCAAAGCAAGGCTTCAGGGGTGAGTGAGGGATCGAGGTCCATCAACGCAAACGGGTTGGCGATGCGTGTCGGCGTGCCAAGACGGGATTCAACCCGCTGAGCCAGCAGCGGATCCATGGCAGCCTCACCGGCCAATACGATCAGGCCGATCCGCCCATCAACTCCGGAGTCGGCAAACAGCCCAAGCTCTCGCTCCAGCTCTTCGACAATCGTGGTTTCGAATGCTTGCGCCCCTGCAGTGGCCTGCCCGCAAAGCAGCTCCCGGACGTAAATGACCTGACCCTGCTGCACGATGCTCAGCAGGATTGTATGGGGTGCAAAATCGACCACGGCCACGGCCCCGTTCAGTGCCTGGCCTGCAGTCATTGCCTCAACGCCCCGCACCAGGGCATGAGCCTGCACGGCAACCACCCGCGGGACCAATCCCGCACCGGTCAAGACCGAACAATGCCACTCCAGTGCTTCCTGGCGGCACGCCACCATCAGCACGCGGGCCGGCCCGGTATGGTTCGACGGGTGATCCTGGAGCTCAAAATCCAGTGCCATGTCATCCAGTGCATAAGGTATGTACTGCTCAGCCTCAAACCGCACATGAAGCTCAAGCTCTACTTCGCTCAAGCCTGCCTCCACCTCCAGGCTTTTGCAGATCACCTGACCATCGGGCATCGCGATAATGGCGTCCCTGGCGATTACCTGGGCCTTTTCCAGCGCCCTGAGAAGCACTGGGACGACACTTTTGGCCTCTGCGCCGGTCTGATCATTCACAAGCCCGGCTGGCAGGGGTTCCATGGCATAGGACTGTAGCTTGAACCGGCCCTGTGAACGGCTCAGCTCGACGAGCTTGATCGACTGCTGGCCGATTTGTACGCCGACACAGCGCTGACGTGTTTGAGGAAATAATCCGGGCACCTTTGTTTTCCCTAATGCAATCCGTAACTTACGGAGGGTAAAAAATGAGATCCGTTCAAAACCTGTTCTGACATGCGGCTCATGACGTTCATGAGCGAAAAATGCTTATAATGCCGGGCGTTTTTTCCGTATCGTCGACCCGGCGCAACTGCGCACTACCCTGACGTGCAAACCCATTTCTTGATCTGGAAATCCAAAAGCCTTGATTCGTCTGCTGAAGTTTTTCGGGTGGTCTTTCGTTGCCGTGTTCTGCGGGCTGTTGCTCGTGTTGAGCGGCGCGTTTCTCTATCTTAGTCCTGGCTTGCCGTCTGTAGAGTCGTTGAGAAGCATCCAGTTGCAGATTCCTTTGCGGGTCTACACCAGCGACGGAAAGTTGATCGCAGAGTTTGGCGAAATGCGCCGCTCACCGATCAAGTTCGCCGACATTCCGCCCAATTTCATCAATGCCCTGCTTTCTGCAGAAGATGACAATTTCGCCAATCATTACGGGGTCGACCCCAGCAGCCTGATGCGTGCCGCTACCCAGTTGGTAAAAAGCGGACACATACAATCAGGTGGCAGCACCATCACCATGCAGGTGGCGAAGAACTATTTCCTCTCCAGCGAGCGAAGCTTTTCGCGCAAGACCAACGAAATCCTGCTGGCTCTCGAAATTGAACGCGAGCTGACCAAGGACGAGATCCTTGAGTTGTACGTGAACAAGATTTACCTGGGCAACCGCGCTTACGGTATCGAATCCGCAGCTCAGGTTTACTACGGCAAATCGATCCGCGACCTGAGCCTGGCGCAGATGGCGATGATCGCCGGCCTGCCCAAAGCCCCTTCACGGTTTAACCCGCTGGCCAACCCGGTGCGCAGCAAAGAGCGCCGCGACTGGATCCTGGGGCGTATGTACAAGCTGGGTAAAATCGATCAGGCCAGCTATCAAGCGGCGATCGCCGAGCCGGTCAACGCCAGCTATCACGTGCCAACGCCGGAAGTGAGCGCCCCCTACATCGCCGAAATGGCCCGTGCCGAAATGGTCGGCCGTTATGGCAGCGAGGCGTACACCGAAGGCTTCCGTGTGACTACCACGGTGCCGAGTGACCTTCAGGAACTGGCCAACACCGCCGTTCATGAAGGCCTGATTGCCTACGACCAGCGTCACGGCTACCGTGGCCCCGAGTCACGCCTGCCGGGCAAGACCCTGGCCGTATGGACTCAGGAACTGGCCAAGCAGCGCCCGATCAGCGGTCTTGAACCGGCCATCGTGACCCAGGTCGACAAGGACGGCATTCAAGTACTGACTCGCACCGGTGAGGCGCACGTCGCCTGGAACACCATGAAATGGGCCCGCAAGTTCCTCAACACCAACAGCATGGGGCCGATGCCCAAACAGCCTTCGGATGTCGCCCAGGTCGGTGATCTGATTCGCGTACAACCGCAGACCGACGGCAGCTACAAATTCAGCCAGGTGCCCACCGTGCAAGGCGCACTGGTATCCCTGGATCCGGACAACGGCGCCATTCGCGCGCTGGTGGGCGGTTTCGCCTTTGAGCAAAGCAACTACAACCGGGCGATGCAGGCCAAGCGCCAACCGGGCTCCAGTTTCAAACCATTCATCTACAGCGCCGCACTGGATAATGGCTACACCGCCGCCACCCTGGTCAACGACGCACCCATCGTGTTTGTCGATGAATATCTGGACAAGGTCTGGCGCCCGAAGAACGACACCAACACCTTCCTCGGCCCGATCCGCGTGCGTGAAGCACTGTACAAGTCGCGCAACCTGGTCTCCATCCGCTTGCTGCAAAGCCTGGGTGTCGACCGCACCGTCGACTACATCAGCAAGTTCGGTTTCAACAAACAGGACTTGCCGCGCAACCTGTCGCTGGCCCTGGGTACTGCCACCCTGACGCCAATGGAGATTGCCACCGGTTGGAGTACATTCGCCAACGGCGGCTACAAGATCACGCCGTATCTGATCGACAAAATCGAAAGCCGCAATGGCGAAACCCTGTTCGTGGCCAACCCGCCAAGCGTGCCTAAAGCCGACAGCAAGGATGTGCCGCCTGAAGCCGCAGCGCTTACCGTTGACACCATCAATGCCGCACCGGGCCTGCCCACTGTCGAGACGCAAGCAGTAGCCGAGCGGATTGTCGACGGGCGCACCACGTACATCCTCACCAGCATGCTGCAGGACGTGATCAAGCTCGGCACCGGCCGCCGCGCCCTGGCGCTGGGCCGCACCGATCTGGCAGGTAAAACCGGTACGACCAACGAATCCAAGGATGCGTGGTTCTCAGGATACAACGCCGACTATGTGACCACTGTTTGGACCGGTTTCGACCAGCCCGAAAGCCTGGGCCGTCGCGAATACGGCGGCACCGTCGCGCTGCCGATCTGGATGACGTACATGGGGGGCGCGCTCAAAGACAAGCCTGCGCATACGCAGCCAGAACCCGAAGGCATCCTCAGCTTGCGGATTGATCCGTCCAGCGGCCGTATCGCGTCTCCAGGCACGCCTGGCGCCTACTTTGAACTGTTCAAGAGCGAAGACACACCGCCCACCAACAGCGAACTGGGTAACAACGTAGCACCGGGCAGCCCGCTGCCGGCAGATGACGGCGCCCCAATAGACCTGTTCTGATCAACAGGGCTGCACGTTGCAGAGCGCCCGGGCGCTTGCAACGTGCAGCCTGGCAGGCTCAAGCAAGCAGGTGATCCACAGGCATACCCCCTGCAAACAGCTCATCGATCGGCGCCATCGCCAGTTGATCGATACGCGTGCTCTCGCTGTGAGACTCCCAGCGCTCCAGACTTTCAGCCAGCACACCGGGCTGTTGCGCATACTGCCCATACACATCTGCCCGGGTCGGCACCCGAAACCTCAGCAGGTACAAGCGCTTGCGGGTTTTATGGACATTGCTCATTTCGCGCATGAGCAGGTTCATGGCTTCTACCTGCTCTTCAAACGTACCGCCCGCACAGGTCATTACCTCACGGTACTTAACCCGCAGTTGCTGCGCGACGTGTTCAAGCGCCTGATCCACGAACAACACCTCACGCTCGGTCACCAGTGAACACCGGGCCTGCAGCGCTTGCTGGCTGCGGCGCAAAACCGCCCAGCAACTGGGAATATAACTGTCGATCATAAACGGCTGGCCTGCATCGACCCGTGGCTTGAGCCCCCCCTCTGATTCGGGTGCTGCACTTTTTTGCTCAAGTACCGCATGGCTGACGGCATGCTGGGTGATCGTCTTGCTAAGCGGATCCCACAGGACATGCGACCTCATCTCCGGAGCAAACTCCAGCGGCATAAAGTGGCGCAAGGTTCCGTGATGCTGATAAGGCTCTGCGAGCAAACGGCTAAGGCCCGCCACAAACACGCCAAAACCTGCGGGTACATTCACGAAACTGAGTACCGTGCCTGCACAACAGGCCGACAATGGACGGTTCATCCAGCTGCCGGGCACCCCGGGGACAGGATCGTTATGGTTAACCATGCGTTGATGCACCAGCCCCTGTGCCGCGCGAACAAAGGTTGCGTCCGCTGCGCGAGGGGCTCCGTACGTGTAGAGCTGCACCTCACAGGCCCTCAGCTGGATCAACATTTGGGCAAGGATCAAACCGATAGCCCCGCCCTGGCTGTGTCCGCAAATCAGTACGGCTTGCCCCCAGTGGAACTTGTCCATGTACCTGTCGACAAGCTCGTAAGCCTGCCTGGCGGCGTCGTAAAAACCGCCATGTACCTGGCCCTCACCCTCTTCAAAGGGTACTTGAGGGGCCTCTGCATCCTGTGACAAATCAGACCAGGTACAGGTGCTACGAACGGCAACCAAGACAACTTTATCGTTATGGCTCACAAAAACTTGTGCACCTGCGCCTTGAGCCCCAAAACGGATATCTCCGCGATAATGCACTGAAGACGGAGTTTCCTGAGCCATCCCGCAAAGCGGGTCATTGGCCGGGTACAGCACGGGGTCGAAAGGCACAATTTCCAAACGCGCCGAATACGGCACATCTTCATATAAAGGGTAATAGGACTTTGCCTGTTCCGGGCTGGCCCGCCAGCCCATCATGCTTGCCTCCCCAAAGGGATCTTGCACACGCGACATGCGGGCCGGCCCAGCAAATGAGCAGTTGCCCAGGGTGGCCATCAACGCCAATTGATAGAGATTGAGCGCACAAAACTGCGGGTCCGTGGACAGCAGCGGGCACAAGGCCCGCAAGGGACGCACCTGCAGCACCGTATGACGCCCCTCTGCAATATGCACACCGAGCGGGCCACGCTCGACCGGGAACAGGCTCCCGGCCTCAGGCGGCAAATGAGAAACATGCTCGACCAGATGCCGCACTTCAATCTGGTAATAGTCACTGTCGGGATCAATGCATGGCGGCTTGCTCTGCGGGCGCGCACCGCTCCTGTCGAGGAAGCGGGTGCGCTCCGCCCTGACCTGAAGCTCGGTGATCTTGAGAGGGTAATGCGTTCGACCCATCAACCGCGAATACAGGCCATTGCTGGCGTCATGCAACTGCCTGAACATAAGCGCAAATGGCCCTTCAACGCCCTTGCGCACCCTGCCAACCCCCGAGGCATCCAGACGACCGCCGTGCCGTCTACCTCGCTGATCAACCAGCTCAAAGGCCAGCCCTGCATAGGCGGTACTCACCCCCTGGTCGTCAATCAGTTGAAAGCGGGTCTGACTGTAACGGCTTTGACGAAGGCGAGTGAACATCCGTGATTCCTATAAAACGTCCTATAAAACAGAGGGCACACTTCAGAATTCTTCAGAATTCAGAACAGGCTCCCCTCGGAACAAAGGAATGAAATTAACGGAGGCTCGAAAAAATTAATGTAAGACAATTCCTATTTTGTAGAAGGGTTAGGCTTATTTTGTAGATCCTTTCGTGCCCGTTTCGCAGAAAACAAAAAAGCCCCGACGCTTTACAGCGCCGGGGCTTTTTTATGACGCTACACAGCCTTAGCCGTTGAAGACGTCATCCACGCTTTTGAGCGGGTAGTTTTTCGGGTATGGCAGGGTTGCAACACCGGTCTCGATGGCAGCCTTGGCCACTGCATCGGAGATCAGAGTGATCAGGCGTGCATCCATTGGTTTCGGGATGATGTATTCACGACCGAATTCCAGCTTGATACCGCCGTAAGCGTCACACACTTCTTGTGGCACTGGCAGTTTGGCCAGTTCACGCAATGCGTTGGCTGCAGCGATTTTCATTTCTTCGTTGATGCGCTTGGCGCGAACGTCCAGGGCACCACGGAAGATGAAAGGGAAGCCCAGCACGTTATTGACCTGGTTCGGGTAGTCCGAACGGCCAGTGGCCATGATCACGTCGTTACGGGTGGCGTGAGCCAGCTCCGGGGAGATTTCCGGATCCGGGTTCGAGCACGCGAACACGATCGGGTTAGGCGCCATGCGCAGCAAGTCTTCAGCGCTCAGCAGGTTCGGACCCGACAGGCCAACGAACACGTCTGCGCCGTCCATGGCATCAGCCAGGGTGCGCTTCTCGGTGGCGTGGGCGAATGCCGACTTGTACTGGTTCAGGTCGTCACGGCCGGAGTGGATCACACCGGTACGGTCGATCATGTAGATGTTTTCGATGGTTGCGCCCATGCTCACCAGCAATTTCATGCAGGAGATGGCAGCAGCACCGGCGCCCAGGCAAACGATCTTGGCTTGCGCCAGGGTTTTGCCAGCGATTTCCAGGGCGTTGATCATGCCGGCCGCGGTCACGATAGCGGTGCCGTGCTGGTCATCATGGAATACAGGGATATCGCACTGCTCGATCAGAGCACGTTCGATCTCAAAGCACTCAGGTGCCTTGATGTCTTCGAGGTTGATGCCGCCGAAGGTAATGGAGATGCGTTTTACGGTGTCGATGAAAGCCTGTGGGCTCTCGGAATCAACTTCGATGTCGAAAACATCGATACCGGCAAAGCGCTTGAACAACACGCCTTTGCCTTCCATAACAGGTTTGGAGGCCAATGGGCCGAGATTACCCAGGCCCAGGATAGCGGTGCCATCAGAGATCACGGCTACCAGGTTGCCCTTGCCGGTGTACTTGTAGGCCAGTTCAGGGTCGCGGGCGATTTCGCGCACTGGTTCGGCTACACCCGGGCTGTATGCCAGCGCTAGATCGCGAGCAGTAGCGGTAGGTTTGGTAAGCTCGACACTCAGTTTGCCTGGACGTGGCTGGGCATGGTATTCGAGAGCGGCAGTTTTCAAATCAGACATGTGGGCATTCCGCTTTTTTTGCTGTTGGACAGACGAATCGCCGAGCATACGCGTGTCGCAAAGTCCCGACAAGACTGACCAGTCAGCAGTGTCAAGGCCTTTACCTTACGACTTTGGCCCAAGAGCCGCGCCCCATAAGGGCTGGAGTGTCCACAATCTGTATTTAAAATTGTCTACAATTTTTAGCGGGCAATGACTTTAAGCATTCCCGGATGAGTTAAAGGCAACATCCAGCGTGCCTGCCCGGCCTTCACGCCTGCACGCTGCGAACGATCCAGAACCCAACCTCTGGCCTCGACTTGCGCACCTTGCAACCTGGCCAGTTGCTTTTGATCGAAAGTGGGCAATTGCCTGAGCGCAATGTTCAACACCAGGCCGCCTTGCAGGTCGATCCAGAGCCCGCCCTGATTGCGCCGGACCTGACTGACCGTGCCACTCACCAGGGCGAAACCCGAGCGACGGATTTGTTGCGGCGCCAGCACCGGCGACTGCCGCCAAAGGCCCAGACGAGCCTTGCGCGCACTGCGCTCGGCGGCTTGCTGACAGTCAAGCAGCGCTACATTCGGCGCGATAGCCACCTGAAATCCCAGGCCGTCAGCCAGCAATCGGGCTTCAAGGTTGCTGCCATCGGCACCAAATACATGGGCCAGGGTGCGACCATAACGATCCCGGGCCTGTTTACCTGGCAGCAACCCGACACGGCCATCGCTCTGCGCCACCAGCGTTTGCAGGCGCTTGCGCGCCGCCTCGGCAAAGGGCTCGGCGGGCCGGCCTTTTTTGCCCGTCTCCGGGGCATTGAGGCCGATCATGCGCACGCTGCGGCCATCCTTGAGACGCAGGGTGTCGCCATCGGTCACCCGCTCCACCGTGGCGTAGGCCACAGCCCCTGGCGCCGGGCACAGCGGCGCGGCCGAAACACTGGCCAGCCAAATCGCAGGCACAAAAAAGGCGCCCGCAAGGGACGCCTTTTTCAATAACCTGGCCAGACCCAAAAGCCTGCCCATGGTCATGCGCCTTACTCGGCGGCTTTTTTCGTAGCGCCGAAAGCACCGAAACGAGTTTTGAAGCGATCAACACGACCGCCAACGTCCAGAGTTTTCTGCTTACCGGTGTAGAACGGGTGGCACTCGTTGCATACGTCGGTGCCCAGTGGCTTGCACAGGTTCGAACGAGTTTCGAACTTGTTGCCGCAGCTGCAAGTTACCAGGATTGTTTCGTACGCTGGATGGATATCGGCTTTCATGGGGTATTCCTCTAGCGTGCCGCCACTCAACACCATTGTTGAATACCGCACGTAAAATTAGGGCGCCGATAATACCAGACCTTTGCATTGACGCAAGCGGCAAAGCATGATCCGCCTGCAAGTTTCACAGTTCATTGACCTGCCTTTTAGTCCCGCGCGGCGTTGTCTGCTAGGCTCCGGGCCATCTTTGCCGTTCATCACTTGAGAGCCCCGCGTGCCCGACGCCATTTTGCGCCTTGCCCTGCCTTCCCCCTTGCGCCGCCTGTTTGATTACCGGGCGCCTGCTGGCGTGCTGCGCAGTCAATTACAGCCCGGCATGCGCCTGCGGGTACCGTTCGGACGACGGGAGATGATTGGCATACTGGTCGAGGTGGTCGACCACAGCGAAGTACCAGCCGAAAAGCTCAAGCCCGCCATCGCCCTGCTCGACGCCACGCCGCCGCTGCCCGCCTCTTTATTCAAGCTGTGCCTGTGGACGTCGCAGTACTACCAGCACAGCCTGGGCGACACCCTGAGCTGGGCGTTGCCAGTATTGCTGCGCCAGGGTGAGCTGGCCGAAACGCGCCAGGAACGATTCTGGCAGATTGCCCCGGGCGCCCGGCTTGACGACCCCCGTGTTGCCCGCGCTCCACGCCAGCGTGAAGCACTGGCCACCCTCGCCCAACACCCCCACGGCGTGGCGCATCAACTGTTAAGCAAGTTGATGCTGAGCAAGGACAGCCTCGACCTGCTGCTGGCCAAGGAGCTGGTCACTGTCGAGATTCGCCGCCATGCACCCAGTGAGCGCCATGAACATTGGCTGGCTCAGCCCGAGTTGCCGCTCAACGACGAGCAACGCGCTGCCTACGAAGCGATTCGCGCAGGTTTCGACCACTTCCATGCCTTCCTGCTGGCCGGGGTCACTGGCAGCGGCAAGACCGAAGTGTATTTGCAATTGATCCGTGAAACCCTCCAGGCCGGCAAGCAGGCGCTGGTGCTGATCCCGGAAATCAACCTGGGTCCGCAAACCCTGGCCCGCTTCGAACAACGCTTCAATGCCCGTATTGCGCTGGTGCATTCTGCGGTCAATGACCGCGAGCGCCTGGAAAGCTGGCTGGCAGCCCGTGATGGCGAAGCCGACATTATTATTGGCACGCGTTCAGCGCTGTTCACCCCGATGAAAAACCCGGGGCTGATCATTATCGACGAAGAGCACGACGGCTCTTATAAACAGCAGGAAGGTTTGCGCTACCACGCCCGCGACCTGGCACTGGTGCGTGCCCGGCAGGAAAACATCCCCATCGTACTCGGCTCCGCAACGCCATCACTGGAAAGCCTGCACAACGCCTACACCGGCCGTTACGGCTTGCTGCGCCTGAACGAACGTGCTGGCGGGGCCAAACAGCCTCGTTTTCTGCGCCTGGATGTGAAAAGCCGTCCCCTGGACAGCGGCATTTCCGGGCCGATGCAACAGGCCATCGGCCAGACCCTCGCTGCAGGCCAGCAAGTACTGGTGTTTTTGAACCGTCGAGGCTTCGCGCCGACATTGCTGTGCCATGACTGTGGCTGGATGTCTGAATGCCAGCGCTGCGATGCGCGCATGACCGTTCATCAGCGCTCTGGCGAGCTACGCTGCCATCACTGCGGCTACGTCGAGCGCGTTCCGCGCAACTGCCCGCAATGCGGCAAAGTCGACCTGCGGCCAGTAGGTGCCGGGACTGAGCGCGCCGAAGAGCGGCTGGGGATTTTGTTCCCCGACTACCCGGTACTGCGGGTAGATCGAGACAGTACCTCGCGCAAGGACGCGATGAACCAACTGTTTGCCACGATCCAGAAGGGCCAGCCGTGCATACTGATCGGCACACAAATGCTCGCCAAAGGCCATCACTTCCCCCGGGTGACGCTGGTATCGATCCTGGATGCCGATGGCGGCCTGTTCTCCGGCGACTTCCGCGCCAGCGAGCGCATGGCCCAGCTGATCGTTCAGGTTGCGGGCCGGGCCGGCCGGGCTGAAGAGCCGGGCAAGGTGATTATCCAGACCCATCTGGCCGACCACCCGCTGCTGATCCAACTGACCGAGCAGGGTTACTTCGCCTTCGCCGAACAGGCCCTGAGCGAACGCCGGGCGGCAGGACTGCCGCCTTTCGCCCATCTGGCGCTGCTGCGCGCAGAAGCCCACAAACCGGGACAAGCCGAAGGTTTTCTGGATGAAGCCTGCAGCGAGGCTGAGCGCCTGCTGGGTGAGCTGAACCTGGGGGGTATCGAGTTGCTCGGCCCCGTGCCTGCGCCAATGGAGCGCAGGGCCGGACGCTATCGTGCTCAACTACTATTACAGGCCAATGCCCGTGCACCGCTGCATCGTTTACTGAGCCAATGGCTGCTGGTCCTTGAGCAAATGCCCAGCGGTCGTCAGGTGCGCTGGTCGCTGGACGTGGACCCGGTAGACCTTTATTGAGTCACCTCATGACCCCTGTGGGAGCGGGCTTGCTCGCGATGCAGACGACGCGGTACAACTTGAAAACCGCAGCGATGCCATCGCGAGCAAGCTCGCGCCCACCGTTTTGAAGTAATAACCGAACACCGCAGATCCATAACCCGCCTGCTAAGGTTGGCAAGGCCGACCTTGCAACGGATAATACCCAGTTTTTCCACCTGCGCACTGAAGCGCTACCGCGCTTGCGGTCGAAAGAGAAGACCATGAAAGACACCATTCGCCAGCTTATTCAACAAGCCCTAGCTCAACTCGTCACAGAAGGTGTGTTGCCTGAAGGCCTGACGCCAGCGATTCAGGTGGAAAACGCCCGTGACAAAACCCACGGGGACTTCGCCAGCAACATCGCCATGATGCTGGCCAAGCCTGCGGGTATGAAACCCCGTGATCTGGCTGAAAAAATCATCGCGGCACTGCCCGCCGATGAGCAGATCAGCAAAACCGAAATCGCCGGCCCTGGCTTCCTGAATTTCTTCCAGAACACCCAGGCCCTGGCTTCGCGCCTCGACGCGGCCCTGGCTGACGAGAAAATCGGTGTACGCAAGGCCACCCCGGCCATGCGTACCGTGATCGACATGTCCGCGCCCAACCTGGCCAAAGAGATGCATGTGGGCCACTTGCGCTCCACCATCATTGGCGATGGCGTGGCCCGTGTACTGGAATTCCTCGGCGACGAGGTGATTCGCCAAAACCACGTAGGCGACTGGGGCACCCAGTTCGGCATGCTGATGGCCTATCTGGAAGAAAACCCGATCACCAGCGACGAGCTGTCCGATCTGGAAAACTTCTACCGCGCCGCGAAAAAACGCTTTGACGAGTCCCCGGAGTTCGCCGACCGTGCCCGTAGCCTGGTGGTCAAGCTGCAAGCCGGTGACCCGGACTGCCTGGCGCTGTGGACCAAGTTCAAAGACATCTCACTGTCGCACTGCCAGAAAATCTACGAGCAGTTGAACGTTAAACTGACCATGGCTGACGTAATGGGCGAAAGCGCCTACAACGACGACCTGATCAACGTGGTCAACGACCTCAAGGCCAAGGGCATGCTGGTCGAGAGCAACGGCGCCCAGTGCGTGTTCCTCGATGAATTCAAGAATGCCGAAGGCGAACCGCTGCCCGTCATCATCGTCAAAGCTGACGGCGGCTATCTATACGCCACCACTGACTTGGCAGCCATCCGCTATCGCAGCGGCGTATTGAAAGCCGATCGCGCCCTGTACTTCGTCGATCAGCGCCAGGCCCTGCACTTCCAGCAGGTGTTTGCGGTTGCGCGCAAGGCCGGTTTCATCACCCATCCGATGGAAATGGAACACATGGGCTTCGGCACCATGAACGGCGCCGATGGCCGTCCATTCAAGACCCGTGATGGCGGTACGGTTAAACTCATTGACCTGCTCAACGAAGCCAAAGAACGTGCCTACACGTTGGTTAAAGAGAAAAACCCGGAGTTGCCTGAAGACGAACTGCGTGCCATCGCCAAAGTTGTCGGCATTGGCGCGGTGAAATACGCCGACCTGTCCAAGCACCGCACCAGCGACTACAGCTTCAACTTCGACTTGATGCTGAACTTTGAAGGCAATACCGCACCTTACCTGCTGTACGCCTACACCCGCGTTGCGGGCGTGTTCCGCAAACTGGGCAAGGGCTTTGAAGAAGTGCAGGGCCAGATCGTGCTTGAAGCCCCGCAAGAACAGGAACTGGCTGCCAAGCTGGCGCAGTTCGGCGAGGTGCTGAACAACGTGGCCGAAAAAGGCACGCCTCATACCCTCTGTACTTACCTGTACGAAGTGGCCGGCCTGTTCTCCAGCTTTTACGAGAACTGCCCGATCCTGAGCGCCGAAGACGAAGCACAGAAACAGAGCCGCTTGCGCCTGGCGGCACTGGCAGGCCGTACCCTCAAGCAAGGCCTGGAACTGCTGGGTCTGGAAACCCTGGAGCGCATGTAAGTTGGCCGCCAAGAAGAAACCAGTACCCAAGCGTGGTGCCAGCCGGTATCAGGCGCCCGCCAAAAAGCCGATCCCGGGCTGGCTATGGATGGCCATCGGCCTGACCGTGGGCGCCTTTATCGTGTTTCTGATGAAGCTCGAACCCGGCCAGGGTGATGACGTCAAACGGGTCAAGCAGGAGCAGCAGAAAGCCACGAAAGTGGCCGAAGCCAACAAGACCGCGCCGAGCCCGACTCAGCCGGCCAAGCCCAAGTACGACTTCTATACCTTGCTGCCCGAGTCTGAAGTGCTCGTGCCGCCAGAAGCCGTGCCCGAGAAGACCCTGCCTACACCACAAACCGCGCCGCTGGCACCGGTAACACCGGCTGAAGCAGCCAAAATCGACACCGCCCGCGCCCAGGCAGCCTTGAGCGGAATCACTCCGCCTCCAGCGCCACCTGTCGTCAAGGCGGCACCGGTTACCAAGTTCTTCCTGCAAGCGGGCTCGTTCCGCAAACAGGCCGATGCCGAAAAAGTACGCGCGCAAATCATCCTGCTGGGCCAGACCGCTACGGTTGAAGCCGGCACGGTGAAAGACGAAACCTGGTACCGGGTGCTGGTTGGCCCGTTCAGCAATCGCGACCAGTTGACGGTGGCTCAAAAGCAATTGGCGGGCGGCGGTTTCAACAACCTGTTGTTGCAACAGCGCCGCTGATACCAGCCGCTCCCACGGGATTACGCTACACCCTGTGGGAGCGGGCTTGCTCGCGATGGCATCACCGCGATCAGCCTGACACTTCGGGTCGTCTGCATTTCGAGCAAGCCCGCTCCCACAACATCTTCGCCAAATCCTGCCTCCCCGTTCATCCCCATTCCCTCCCCGCTGTTGAAAAATCCGCGACAACCCCCATATGTATTTCCATCAGGCATTTTCGCCCCGCTGCGTGGAGACTCTCCCTTGACCACCATCGTTTCAGTACGCCGCCACGGCAAAGTCGTCATGGCTGGCGACGGCCAGGTTTCTCTTGGCAATACCGTGATGAAAGGCAACGCGAAAAAAGTCCGTCGCCTCTATCACGGCCAGGTCATCGCCGGTTTCGCCGGTGCCACCGCTGATGCATTCACCCTGTTCGAACGCTTTGAAGGCCAGCTTGAAAAGCACCAGGGCCATCTGGTTCGCGCCGCTGTCGAGTTGGCCAAAGAATGGCGTACCGACCGCTCGCTGAGCCGCCTGGAAGCCATGCTGGCCGTAGCCAACAAGGACGCATCCTTGATCATCACCGGTAACGGTGACGTGGTTGAGCCTGAAGACGGCTTGATCGCAATGGGTTCGGGCGGTGCATTCGCCCAGGCAGCGGCCCGTGCCCTGCTGATGAAGACCGAACTGTCGGCCCGCGAAATCGCTGAAACAGCACTCGGTATTGCTGGCGATATCTGCGTATTCACCAACCACAACATCACTATTGAGGAGCAGGACCTCGCTGAATAAGTCACCTGCCGGGCCGCTTCAACGGCCCGTTTGTGAACCTTGATTCTGCTAGAGGAACGCCAATTATTATGTCCATGACTCCCCGCGAAATTGTCCACGAACTCAATCGCCACATCATCGGCCAGGACGACGCCAAGCGCGCCGTTGCCATCGCGCTGCGTAACCGCTGGCGCCGGATGCAACTGCCGGAAGAACTGCGCGTTGAAGTCACACCAAAAAACATCTTGATGATCGGCCCTACCGGCGTCGGTAAAACCGAGATCGCCCGTCGTCTGGCCAAATTGGCCAACGCACCGTTCATCAAGGTTGAAGCGACCAAGTTCACCGAAGTTGGCTATGTAGGCCGCGACGTCGAGTCGATCATCCGTGATCTGGCTGATGCTGCAATCAAGCTGCTGCGCGAACAGGAAATCGTAAAGGTTCGCCACCGTGCCGAAGACGCCGCCGAAGAGCGCATCCTCGACGCTCTGCTGCCTCCTGCCCGCACATTCGGCGAAGAAGCCGCCGTACCGCAGGATTCCAACACTCGCCAGCTGTTCCGCAAGCGTCTGCGTGAAGGCCAGCTGGACGACAAGGAAATCGAAATCGAAGTCGCCGATGCTGTTGGTGTGGACATCTCCGCGCCGCCTGGCATGGAAGAAATGACCAACCAGTTGCAAAGCCTGTTTGCCAACATGGGCAAAGGCAAGCGCAAGAGCCGCAAGCTGAAAGTCAAAGAAGCCCTGAAAATGGTGCGTGACGAAGAAGCCGGTCGCCTGGTTAATGACGAAGAACTCAAGGCCAAGGCCCTGGAAGCGGTCGAACAGCACGGTATCGTGTTTATCGATGAAATCGACAAAGTGGCCAAGCGCGGTAATGTCGGTGGCGCCGATGTGTCCCGCGAAGGTGTGCAGCGCGACCTGCTGCCGCTGATCGAAGGTTGCACCGTCAATACCAAACTGGGCATGGTCAAGACCGACCACATCCTGTTTATCGCTTCCGGTGCGTTCCACCTGAGCAAGCCAAGCGACCTGGTGCCCGAGCTGCAAGGCCGTCTACCGATCCGCGTTGAACTCAAGGCGCTGTCGCCACAGGATTTCGAACGCATCCTCAGCGAGCCGCACGCTTCGTTGACCGAGCAATACCGCGAGCTGCTGAAAACCGAAGGCCTGAACATCGAGTTCATGCCTGAAGGCATCAAGCGCCTGGCCGAAATTGCCTGGCAGGTGAACGAGAAAACCGAGAATATCGGTGCCCGCCGCCTGCACACGCTGCTTGAACGTTTGCTCGAAGAGGTGTCCTTCAGCGCCGGTGATATCGCCAGTGCGCAGAATGAGGAGCCTATCCGCATCGACGCCGAATACGTCAACAGCCACCTGGGCGAACTGGCCGAGAACGAAGACCTCTCGCGCTACATCTTGTAAGCCCTTTGCACCTGTAGCCGCTCTCAGCGGCTACAGCGCTTGTGCAATGACCTAAGGTTATGACCATGATCCCCAGTGCCATCAACCTGCACAAAGCTTCTAAGACCCTCACCCTCAAATACCCGTCCGGCGAAGAGCACCACCTGCCGGCCGAGTTTCTGCGCGTGCACTCGCCGTCTGCCGAGGTCCAGGGCCATGGCAATCCGATTCTGCAATTTGGCAAGATCAATGTCGGCTTGAGCAAGATCGAACCCGCAGGCCAGTACGCGTTGAAACTGACCTTCGATGACGGTCACGACAGCGGGCTGTTTACCTGGGACTACCTCTACCAGCTTGGCGTGCGCCAGCAAGAGCTGTGGGCGGATTACTTGCAGGAACTGAAAAAAGCCGGCAAGTCCCGCGACCCGTCGGTGTCGGTGGTCAAATTGATGCTCTGAGCCGGCTGCAGCTTTTTTGTAGCCGCTGAGGCGCGCGCAGCGAGGCTGCGCCCGGCGGCGAAGCCGTCGTAGAACCATCCACTCCGGTTATTCAGATGCACTGCGTTTACCGGATTTACGACGGCTTCGCCGCCGGGCGCAGCCTCGCGCGGCTCGTCAGCGGCTACAAAGTGGAAGTCGTTCCCTTGGCATCAACCGCTGGCGCTTTAGGCGC
>NZ_RXHW01000006.1:0-345296 GCF_005930585.1 Pseudomonas sp. FSL W7-0098 | reverse complement strand
GTAGTGTGGGGTTTCCCCATGTGAGAGTAGGTCATCGTCAAGATTAAATTCCAAACCCCCTGTCTGCTCACGCAGACAGGGGGTTTGTTTTTGTGGCGAAAAAAGTTATGACCCGCCTGAGCGTATCGTTCTTCAGATCGCCTGCAGCTAAAGTCCTGCAAATAGGCACAGTTATTTTGTAGCCCGCGCACTAGAATAGGCCCAGTCATTTTCTGAGCCTGAGACTCCCTATATGCCAGATCCGGTTGACCCCCGCAGGGTGTCAGAATTACCGCTGGACGAGTTGGTGGCCTGTCATGAGTGCGATCTACTGATGCGCAAGCCGCATCTCGCCCTCGGTGAGAAAGCCCAATGCCCGCGCTGCGGCTATGAACTCTACGCTCATAGGTACAAGGTGGTTGAACGCAGCCTTGCGCTTGTGATTGCTGCTTTGCTGCTCTACATACCTGCGAACTTTTTACCCATCATGCAGCTCAATCTACTGGGCCAGGCGTCGCAAGACACGGTCTGGAGTGGTGTGCTCGGTTTGTACAACACCGGCATGCAAGGCATCGCGGCGGTGGTGTTCCTGTGCAGCATGGGCATCCCGCTGCTCAAGTTGCTCTGCCAGCTTGCTGTGTTGCTGAGCATTCGCTGGAATATCGGGCGCAGCTACGGTTTGCTGATTTACCGCATTTATCACCATCTGCGTGATTGGGGCATGCTTGAGGTGTACTTCATGGGCGTGCTGGTGGCCATCGTAAAACTGTCCGATCTGGCTGAGCTGAGTCTTGGCCTGGGCCTGGTCTGTTTTGTCAGCCTGTTGCTGGTACAGGTCTGGCTGGAAGTGGTGATGTCACCTCACCAGATCTGGCAGGCGTTATCCGGGGAGGATGCTCATGCGGGCGATTGATGCGGGTATCTTGATCTGTGGCGAATGCCACGAACTGAACAGGCAAGACCCCGAAACCGACGAGCAAACCTGTACTCGCTGCGGTGCTCTGGTTCACGCGCGTCGCCCCGACAGTTTGATGCGCACCTGGGCATTGCTGCTGACGTCGGCCATTCTCTATATCCCGGCCAACCTGCTGCCGATCATGACAGTCAACTCATTGGGCCAGGGCTCGCCGAGTACGATCATGGCGGGTGTCATCGAGCTGGTACAGCACGGCATGATCCCGATTGCTGCCGTGGTGTTTGTGGCAAGTATTCTGGTGCCCACCTTCAAGCTGGTCGGCATCGCCTTGCTGTTGTTTTCGGTACAACGCCATCAGCCTCTTTCTGCCCGGCAACGTATCATCATGTACCGATTTATCGAGTTCATTGGCCGTTGGTCAATGCTGGATATTTTCGTCATTGCCATTTTGGTGGCCGTGGTGAATTTTGGACGCATAGCCAGCATCGAAGCCAATCTTGGCGCAGTGGCATTTGCCAGTGTGGTGGTGCTAACGATGCTTGCAGCTGTAACTTTTGATCCCCGACTGATTTGGGACAACACGGAGTCGGACGACGACCATGAGTGACTTGCCTACCGCTAAAACCCGCCCGGCTTCCAACTGGTCGGCGATCTGGATCCTTCCGCTTATTGCCCTGGTTATCGGTGGCTGGCTGGGGTGGCGCGCCTACAGCGAAACCGGCATCGATATTCAGGTGCGTTTCGAGAGCGGCGAAGGCATCGTCGCCAACAAGACCGAGGTGGTCTACAAAGGCATGCCCGTGGGCAAGGTGAAAACCCTCGCCCTCGACGAGTCTGGCCCCAGCAAAGGGGTGATTGCTACCGTCGAAATGGACAAGGACGTTGAGCAATACCTGAAAACCAATACCCGTTTCTGGCTGGTCAAACCCAGTGTCACTCTGGCCGGTATCACCGGGCTCGAAACGCTGGTGTCCGGCAACTATATTGCGGTCAGTCCCGCCGATGGCGAGCCTGCACGCAAGTTCAAGGCGCTGTCACAAGAACCGCCCTTGTCTGATGCCAAACCAGGTCTGCACCTGACGCTTAAAGCTGAGCGTCTCGGTTCGTTGAACCGTGGCAGCCCGGTGTTCTACAAGCAGATCCAGGTAGGGCAGATCAAAAGCTATGTGCTTTCCGAAGACCAAAGCACTGTTGAAATCAAAGTCTTTATCGAGCCGACCTACGCCAATCTGGTGCGCAAACATACGCGCTTCTGGAATGCCAGCGGTATCAGCATCGACGCCAACCTGTCGGGTGTGAAACTGCGCAGCGAATCTCTGGCCAGTATTGTGGCCGGTGGTATTGCCTTCGCCACTCCAGAGAACCGCAAAGACAGCCCGCCCACCGATTCGAGCCTGCCGTTCCGTCTTTATGAAGACTTCGATGCCGCGCAGGCGGGGATCAAGGTCAAAGTCAAACTCAGCGACTTCGAGGGCCTGCAGGCCGGTCGTACGCCGGTCATGTACAAAGGCATCCAGGTCGGTAGCCTCAAGGGTCTCAAGGTGGACCCTGATCTGACCAGCGCCAGTGCCGAGCTGACTCTGGACCCGTTGGCAGAAGATTACCTGGTGCAGGGCACCCAGTTCTGGGTGGTCAAGCCGTCCATCTCCCTGGCCGGCATTACCGGGCTGGAGGCGCTGGTCAAAGGCAACTACATTGCCATTCGCCCGGGTGACAAGGGCAGCACCCCCGAACGCGAATTCGTCGCCCGGCCAAAGGCTCCGCCGCTGGATCTGCGCTCACCGGGCCTGCATATGGTGCTCTTTACCGAGAACCTGGGCTCGCTGGATGTCGGCAGCCCGATCCTCTACAAGCAGGTCAAGGTCGGTTCGGTGCAGAGCTATCAGTTCTCCCGCACCAAAAAGCAGTTGGTGATCGGTGTCCATATCGAGAAGGAATACGAGAATCTGGTCAATGCTTCGACCCGTTTCTGGAATGCCAGCGGCATCACGTTGACCGGCGGTTTGACCGGCGGTATCCAGGTTAAAAGCGAATCCCTGCAAAGTCTGATGGCCGGCGGGATTGCTTTTGAAACGCCGGAAGCCAAGGCGCCGCTGCAAAAACGTATCCCGCGTTTCCGTCTGTTTACTGACCGTGACGCAGCCATGCAGCAGGGAGTCGCCGTTACGATCAAGGTGCCGCGTGCCGATGGCCTGCGCGAGGGTACGCCGATTCGCTTCAAGGGGCTGGATGTTGGCAAGATCGAAAGCATTGACCTGAGCGAGGACCTGCAATCGGTTCTGCTCAAGGCACGCATCACCGAAGTGCCTGAGCGGATTGCGCGGGTTGGCAGCCAATTCTGGGTGGTCAAGCCGGAGCTTGGTTTGATGAAAACGGCCAACCTCGAAACCCTGGTCACCGGCCAGTACCTCGAGGTGCAACCGGCGAGCAAACAACTGGGGCGCCAGACCAGTTTTGTAGCCCTGGAGCAAGCGCCGGATGCCGCCGTTTCCCAGGCCGGATTGAGCCTGGTATTGAGCGCTGCCCGTCGTGGTTCGCTCAAGGAGGGCGTGCCTGTCACCTACCGTGAAGTCACCGTGGGTAAAGTCACGGGGTATGAGTTGGGCAACAGTGCCGACCGGGTGCTGGTACATATCCTGATCGAGCCGCGTTACGCGCCGTTGGTGCATAGCGGTAGCCGCTTCTGGAATACGAGCGGTTTTGGTGTCGACTTCGGTTTGTTCAAAGGAGCAACGATTCGCACTGAATCCCTGGAAACCCTGGTGCAGGGTGGCATTGCCTTCGCCACACCGGACGGCGACAAGCTGGGCACCCAGGCTCGCCCTGAGCAAACCTTCCCGCTCTTTGACAAGTTCGAAGACGAATGGCTGCAGTGGGCACCGAAGATCCCGTTAGGCAAATAAGCTGCAAAAAAAACCGCGATCAATGATCGCGGTTTTTTTATGTACGGGGTTCAGTCTCAGACTTCATCCAGTTCGCGTTCTTCCACCGCCGTCAACGCATCAGGTTTCACCTCGTCATGGCGACGAATGTACTTCCAGTCGTCTTCATCGATATAGATCCCGTTAGGGCCGCTGCCGCCTTCCAGGTCGATGGCCACATGGGCGCAGACCTGCGGCTTCACACTGGCCAGAATCGGTACAAAGCCCAGCTGCAAACTGGTCTCCAGCAGAGCTGTCTGGTTTTTCTCGTCAATGTCGGCAGCTTCGTCCAGGTAGTACGGCAAGCGAATACGCCCGGCCTGATCGCGGTCCATCAAGTGCAGCAACAAATACATGTTGGTCAGCGCCTTGATCGTCATGGTCGTACCGTTGGACGCCGCGCCATCGATATCCGTGTGGATCACCGGCTGGCCATTGAGCTTGGTGATCTCGAACGCCAGCTCGAACAAGTCCTTGAGCCCCAACTGGTTATGGTTGGCTGCCACCAGGCGCGCCAGATACTCCTTGGCCTCTTCGTTCTTGTTGTCTTGTTCGGTGCTCTGGCTGAGGTCAAACACCGACAGTGTCTCGCCTTCTTCGTACTGGCTGGCGCTGTGGATAATCTGATCGATATGTTTGAGCGCCTCCTTGTTGGGGGCCAGCACGATACGGAAGCTTTTGAGGTTGGACACCTGACGCTTGTTGATTTCGCGGTTGAACAATGCCAGTTGATGCTCGAGGCTGTCGTAGTCGCTGCGGATATTGCGCAGCGTGCGGGCGATATCGGTGACTGCGGCCCGGCGCGCCTTGCCCAGGGTCAGGGCTTCTTCGGTGCGGTGGGCGTAGGCGTTGATCAGTAACTGCAGGCGCCGCTCCATATCGTCTTCACTGTCGAACTTGGCCACACCCTTGAGGCGTACCTGAGCGTACAGCGCCTCGATCTGGCCGTCGCAACGCAACAAGCCCTGCCAGCTGTCCTGATAGTCGTTGAGCAACGGCAGCAGGTTGTCCATCGAATCGTCGACCGGATCCATAAATGGCGTACCGAACGGCAAGTCGGCGGGCAGCAGTTGGCGTCGACGCAAGCTGTCATCCAGGGTGCGCTGTTTGGCTTCCATGTCACCGATCTGGCGACCGACCAGTTGCAACTTGGCCGACAACTGCTGGACGCGCTCGGTGAAGGCATCGCTGGAGCGTTTCAACTCGTCCTGCGCAGCTTCGGCCTGAGCCAGTTGCTCGAGTTTTTCGCCTTCTTCTGCACTGAGCGTCTGGCTGCGGCGGAAATCTTCCAGCGCCTTTTGCGCATCCAGCACCTGCTGATACAGGGACTCGGCTTCGCTCTTGCTTGCGGCGCGGTCAGAGGTCACGGCCTGCTGGGTCTTGAGTTGCTTGAGCTCTTTTTCCAGACGCTCTTTCTGCTCGCGCAAAGCCGCGCGGTCCGCCAGTGCCTGCAGGGCAGGGGGCTCGATATGGCTCAAGTCGATGGACAGGCCCGGGGCTTCAAAACGCTCGCCTTTAAAGCCATCGAGGATCAGCTCCAGCGATTTGACCCAGGCATCGCTGTCATCCAGCGCAATCCCGTGCTCACCCAGGGGCAGGCTGAACAGGGCACTGTTGAACAGGCGCATCAGGCGTTCCACATCCTGCTGCGAAAACTCTTCGCGCAAGCGGGCATAGCTGTTGTTGTCGGCGTGATCGAGCTGCTGCTTGACCGACTTGAGGCGCTTTTCCAGATCGCGCAGTCGCTCGTCCAGATCCTCGGCACTGAACTGACGCGACTGCGCCAGCGCCCCCGCCAGTTCGTCGTGGGCGTCTTTGGCGCTCAGCAATTGCTGCTCAAGCACCTTTACGTCGTCGACCAGGGCGAAACGATGTTTGAGCACTGACAACTCGCCGAGCCAGCGCTGGATACCGGAAATTTCCCGCTCAAGACGCATCAACTCCTGAGTGCTGCTGCGCTGGTTGTTTTGCAGGGCGTCCTGTTCGTTGCGGTAGTGCTCGGACTGGATCAGCAGCTCTTCCTTGCGGGCCCCGGCGTAGTCCTGCCAGGTACCGAGCAAGGAATCGAGCAGCGGTGACAGGCGGTGCAGCTTGCCACGCAGCAGGTCGCGCTGGCGCACACCTGCGGCCAATGCCTCGACCAACGGCCCGGCGCCGACCAGTGCGTTGTAGTCCTGCTCCATGCGTCGTACATCACGGAAAGCTTCTTCGCACGCGGCAATGTAATCAACGCTGCCCGAACGCAGGCTGTGTTCGAACGCATCGAGGAACAGTTGCTTGAGCTTGGCCGCAGTGATTTCGCGCATATGTAGCAGGTTGATAAACAGCGCGCGGAAGGTCTTCAGGCTCTGCTCGCTGGTGGAGCGCAGCGGGATCAGGGTCAGGTCCAGGGGGATCGACGTATGGCCGCCCACCAGCAGACGCCGAAGTTCATCAGGCTTGAGTTCGTAGGCTTTGAGGCCATTACGCTCCAGGTTGTTGAACAGCTCTTTCTGTCGCAGGCAGGTGTCGTCTTTCTGGTAGTGGGCCAGGTCCAGTTTGCCCGCGTAGGCAAAAAACTGGTGACCGAAGCCGCCCCCCGGGCCGCGACCGACAACACCGATCACATGGGGGCCGTGGGGCAGGGACACTTCGACCAGGATGTAACTGGTGTCCGAGGCAAAGTAGAAGCGTCGCGACTGCTCAAGGCTGTATTTGCCGAAGCTCATGTCGGACATGCGCGCCAGAATCGGGAACTGCAAGGCGTTGATTGATGCCGATTTGCCGAGGTTGTTCGCCCCGTAGACCGACAGCGGGTGTTCCAGCGGGAACAGCCCCAGGCTGTAACCGGCGGTGTTCAACAGGGCAAAGCGGCGAATGCCGTAGCGTTCCTGGCTCATGCGTCCATCTCCTGTTGTTCGTCGGCAATGGCGCGGGCCAATGCGGCCTCGTCATCACTGTCGTCATCGGCCAGCACCGGCGTGGGCAAAGGCAGGATGCTGTGCAGGCTGGCGGCCAGGTCGCGGTCTTGTTGCACCGACAGGCACACATCGAGAAAACGGTGCATCGGTGGCAGAAAGCGATAGATGCCGGGTTCTTCACTGGCAAAACCGAGCTGGGTCATGCGGCGCATGATCTTTTCTTCCAGTTCGTCCTGGCTGGTGACTTCAGCCTGCACAAACAGGTCGCGGTATTTTTCCAGCAGCGCAGGCAACTCGTCGCGGCCCAGGCTGCCACCGTCGAGCACGGCAATCGGATCGCGGCCCTGATCGGCCAGATGCTCGACGATGATAAACGTGAATAGCGCCAGGCGCTGTGCGGTCTTGTTGACCTGCGCAGTGGCAGTGTCGGGCACAAAGTAATAGAAGCCGCGGGTATCACACACCAGTTCAAAGCCCAGGGCTTTAAACAGGGCGCGGTATTGATCCTGGAAGTTCGACAGTTGCGCGTACAGCTCCGGGTCGCGGCGGCTGACGTGATAACCCTTGAACAGCTCACGAAAAATCGGTGCCAGCTGGGACAGTTCAGAAAGATCAAGATGCATGCAGAGAGCTCGCAGTAGTCTGGGTCGCATCTTCGCTGTGAGAAAGCAGAGCGAAGGAGCGCAGGCTGACCAAATGTTCGTGGGTGTGGTAATCGCGGCGCTCCAGGCGTTCGCGCACGAAGCGTTTTTCACGGGACAGGCGTGAGAACCAGTACAGCAGCTCATCGGTGTCGCCGTCTGGCTCTTGTGCCAGCAGCCAGCACATCAAGTCCGGCATCGGTAGCGCATCGCTGCAGCGGTCGAGCATTTCCTTGACCGTGCGCGGGGCCTTGGGCGTTTCGCCGCGGTGGACCTTATGCGCCTTGGGAAATTTCGCCGGTTTGGCTTCGAAGCGGGCCAGGGCATAGACATAAGCCTCAACCTGACTGGCGCTCCCCAAAAAGGTGCTTTGCGGGCGGGTGAACATCGGCATGGCTGCTTGCGGCACTGCGTCCAGGCCTTTGCGGCGGATGGCTGCCAGTGCCAGCGCGGCACCACGGGTCACGGCATTATGCCGGCGGGCTTCTTCACGCAGCGGCAGTAGCAACTCACGGGCATGGCGCAGGGTCATCTGGGCGCTGGTTTGCATCTCAAGGATGCGCGCATGGGTGCGCAGCAGCATGTCGTCGTCTACCAAGTGGCCGAGGCGTTGCTGTTCGCTGAGCATGCGCAGCAGCACCACTTCGACCTTGCGTACGCCTTGCTCGAAAGCGCCGTCGGCGTTGACCAGCTGAATCATGGGTTCGACGTATTCATCCCAGGTTGCCAGCACTTCGGCATAGCGCTGACGCAACGGAATTTGCCGGTCGCTGGTCTTGGCCCGTTCGGCTACGGCCACCAGCGCCTGTTCATCGTTGGCGAGTTTTTTCAATACATCGCGTACCCGCATATCGAGTAAACGCAGTTGGCGTGCCAGGTCATGGCCGTCTCGAATGTCGAAGGCATCCTGGATATAACCTGCCAGCCGCTCCAGATGGCGCAGGTAGGCTTCGATTTCCAGGCACAGGCCAAGGCGGTGCTCGTGGCGCAAATAAGCCAGAAAGTCGTGAATCTGGGCGTTTAGCTCGAAACGGTTCGGGCTTTTGGCGACCGGCACCAGAATGTCCAGACGAATCCAGGCATCGAGCACGGCGGTGATGTCTTGCGGCGTGCTGTCCATCTGATGAACGGCCAGTTGCAGGCGTAATTCGTTCAGGCTCAGGGTGCCTTGGTCGAAGTGTTCACACAAAGGCTCAAGGAGTGCCCAGTGCTCGGCGAGGGCACGTAAAACGCGCTTGGGTTCGATCATGGGAGGGCCGGTCAATTGGCAAGTAAAGGCCGCGATTGTACTGCAACGTGCTGTCGAGTCATCACTTGGCAGATCAACTGCGGGCGGGAAGGGCAGAAGGGCGGTAGAATCCCCACACTTTAGTAATCCACAGATGGCCGACCCTTGTTGAATGAGTCCCGCCGCCGCGCTTTCTTGACTGCCATGCAAGTGGTCAGCTGGTTGCCGCGCACTGAACTGCCGTTTGCCGCCCCTTCGCGGCCAGAACTGCTGGTGCTCCCCGAGCCGCCCGCGGAGCCTGTGATCACAAGGCCTGCGGTCAAGGCGGCGGTTGCACCGGGCAAACCTGTCGAGCGGCCAAAAATCGAAGTGCCCCGGCCTTCGGTCAGTCGCCCGGTCAGCAAACCGGTGGTCGAAGCCGAGTTGGCACCTGTACCGGCCAAGGTCGTGCAACTGCCACCGCCGCGTTTTGCCCTGCAGTTACTGCGGGCCGGACGTTGCCTGGTGCTGGTGGAGTTACCCACAGGCGGTGCATTCCAGAGCCGCGACCCGGCCTATTTATTGTTAAAGGACATGTTGCGCGCTGCCGGCTTGCCCGACAGCCCGCAAATCATTGGCGAGCCGGTGCGCTGGCCGTTGCTGCGGCGTGGCAATGTCGATCAAGGGCCCGAGGCTGCGCGTGAGTTTGTGCAGGGCTTTCTTATGGCCCGCCTGGAAGAGGCCGAATGTGCCTGTTTGTGGCTGATCGGGCTGCCTGCGGTGCGCTTTGCCGGTGAGGCCGATGCCGAGGCGTTCAACACTGAACTGCAAATTGAAGGGTTGGGCAGCGCATGGGCGTTGCCGGGCCTGGAACTCTTAATGGATGAGCCACAACGCAAAGCGCATGTGTGGCAAGCCATGCGCCGGCTGATGGCGCGCTGGAAACAGAACGATGAGTGATGCGGTAACTTTTCGCCCGATGACCGAGGCGGACCTTGATGCGGTATTGAAAATTGAATACGCCGCTTTCAGTCACCCCTGGACCCGCGGCATATTTCTCGACGGCCTGGGCAAGTACCATATCTGGCTGATGTTTGAAGGTGAGCAGCAGGTAGGGCATGGCGTGGTGCAGATCATCCTCGACGAGGCCCATCTGCTCAATATTACCGTCAAGCCCGAGAGCCAGGGCCGTGGCCTGGGGCTCAAGCTGCTTGAGCACTTGATGTCGATTGCCTATCAGCATGAGGCGCGCGAATGCTTCCTTGAGCTGCGCGACAGCAATACCGCGGCGTTCAAGTTGTATGAGCGTTATGGCTTCAATGAAATCGGCCGTCGCCGTGACTACTACCCGGCTGTGGGTGGGCGTGAAGATGCGGTGGTGATGGCCTGCACGCTGGTCGACTGACGGCGAAAAGTCGTTATGTGGGAGCGGGCTTGCTGGCGATGCTGGCGCTGCGGTTTATCAGGTAAACCGTGTTGATCCGATCGCGAGCAAGCCCGCTCCCACAGGGTTTACCTTTCAACGCTTGCGTCCCACCGGGTCAATTTCCGCCAGTTCGGCTTCATCCAGCCCTTTGCCGGCGCCGATTTCGTCTTCATCAACCAGGCTCAGATCCCAGTCAGCGGCACCGTCCGGGCCCTGGGCAGCCTCCTTGGCATCGCGGGCGCCGTCCTCGCGGATCAGCATCTCCTGCTCCAGGTCGTCGTCGTTGAGGCCCAGATCCAGTTCGTCATCCAGCGCGGCTCTGTGCCTGGAGCCTGTATCGTCGACAAACAAGTCGCTGACGGGCTCATAGGTATCGTCATCATCAAAATCCAGCGGCTCCACCGAACCCATGGCGTCCTCGATATCGTCGATAGGTGCGGGTTGTGGTGCCCCGTAGGGGCGACGTGAATCAGTCATGGTAATTCCTCATACTCTGGGTGCTTTAATACGATGACTGTAGCCATTGCTGAAGATTCCACCCAACTGACCGCCGGAATGTCATGGGGCAAGTGACCCCGACCGCTGGTCGGCTGTCAGAACAGCGCATCAACTCTTGAGGCTCCACAGCATGAACGAACTACAAGATCTGATTGATAACAATGAGCGTTGGGCCGATGCGATCAAGCAGGAAGATCCCGACTTCTTCGCCAAGCTGGCCCGCCAGCAAACACCGGAATACCTGTGGATTGGTTGTTCGGATGCGCGGGTGCCGGCCAACGAAATTGTCGGCATGTTGCCCGGCGATCTTTTTGTGCACCGCAACGTGGCCAATGTCGTGTTGCACACTGACTTGAATTGCCTGTCGGTGATCCAGTACGCGGTCGACGTTTTGAAGGTCAAACATATTCTGGTGACCGGCCACTATGGCTGTGGCGGTGTACGCGCATCGATGAAGGACCAGCAGATGGGGCTGATCGATGGCTGGCTGCGTTCGATTCGTGACCTGTATTACGAGAATCGTGAAGCGCTGGCGCTGTTACCCACCGAGGAAGAGCGGGTTGACCGCCTCTGCGAATTGAACGTGATCCAGCAGGTGGCGAACGTCGGGCATACCAATATTGTGCAAAATGCCTGGCACCGCGGGCAGAAGCTGTCGGTGCATGGCTGCATCTACGGGATCAAGGACGGTCGCTGGAAAAGCCTGAACACCACCATCAGCGGCCTTGACCAGTTGCCGCCGCAGTATCGTTTGCGGCCGGTGGGCGCAGTATAAAGTTGCATGCATAACCTGTGGGAGCGGGCTTGCTCGCGATGGTATCGACGCGGTTTTCCTGCTTTACCGCGCCGCCTGAATCGCGAGCAAGCCCGCTCCCACATTTAGTTACGAGTTCGCTTACGGCATCACCGGCGCGGTATACACCAGCGTCGTCCCCAATGCCCACAGCAAAAACAGCACCAGCGGCGTGTGCACCAACAGTTGTACAAACGAGAAGCCGATCAAGTCCCGCGCCTTCAAACCCAGTACGCCCAGCAGCGGCAGCATGTAAAACGGATTGATCAGATTGGGCAGCGCCTCGGCGGCGTTGTAGATCTGCACAGCCCAACCCAGGTGATAGCCCAGATCATTGGCCACCTGCATCACGTACGGCGCTTCGATAATCCACTTGCCGCCACCCGACGGGATAAAAAAGCCCAGAATCGCCGAATACACGCCCATCAATAATGCATAAGTGTCATGGGACGCGATCTGCACGAAAAACGTCGAAATATGGTGGGCCAGTGTTTGCCCGTCGGTGCCCTTGACCACCGTCATCAATGCGGCAATCGAACCATACAGCGGAAACTGGATCATCACCCCGGTGGTGGTGGGCACGGCGCTGGTCACGGCATTGAGAAAACTGCGCGGGCGCCAGTGCAGCAGGGCACCGAGCATCAGGAACAGAAAATTGTAAGTGTTGAGCCCGGAGATGGCGCTGATCGCCGGTTTGGTCGAAAACTCATGGAACAACCAGCCAGCAGCCAGCAGCACCAGCAAAATGGTCAGCAGCGGGCTGTATTCCAGCCACTCACCGGGGCGTGTGCGCGGGGGGAGCTTCGGTGAGCTGAAGCTCGGGTCGATACCGCATGCAGCTGCGTCGCGGGCCGATTCAGCGCCGGGTGCGGTGGCGTAGGCGACAATCAACGACACCACTACCAGCGCCGCCAGCAACACCCCGGACTGCCAGAGAAAGATGGTTTCAGTGAAGGGGATAACCCCGGTAATCGCCAGAATCGACGGCGGCAGGCTGGCGGGGTTGGCTTGCAACTGTGCAGCCGAAGACGACAACCCCAGTGCCCACACCGCGCCCAGCCCCAGGTAGGCCGCAGCGCCGGCGGCGCGATAGTCCATGCGCAGGTTGGTGCGCCGGGCCAGTGCCCGTACCAGTAAGCCGCCAAACACCAGCGACAGCCCCCAGTTGAGCAATGACGCGACCATTGAAATCAACGCTACCCAGCACACCGCCTGGCGGCCGTTTTTCGGTACCCGGGCCAGTTTGTCGATCAATTTGACGGCGGGCGGCGAGCTGGCCACCACATAGCCGCCAATCACCACGAAGGCCATTTGCATGGTGAACGGGATCAGGCTCCAGAAGCCGTCACCAAATGCCATGGCGGCATCGGTGGGTTTGGCGCCCATCAGCATCGTGGCCAATGCCACGGTTATTACCGCAACAGCGGCGAACACCCACGAATCGGGAAACCAGCGCTCGGCAAAGTTCGAGCAGCGCAGGGCAAAGCGGGCAGAGCGGCTGTCTGTAATCTCGGCGGCCATGAAATGTACCTCGGTTTTCTTATGGTTATGGGATGACCCGAGCACAGTAAATCAAAGCGGGAGCAATTCCGATGGCCCGCTGCGTGTGGCCATGAATGTGCAGGGTTATTCAGTGGCCTCGGTTTTGGATGAACGGTCGTTTTCGGCGCTCCAGAAAATTCGCCTAAAGCCGATTCTGTTGCACGCATTCTTTCATTGCTCCGGGTACCCCATGTTCAACACACGCTTGAAGCAAGAGCTGTCGGCTCTTCGCGAAGAAATATCCAGCCTGCAGCAGGTTCGGGAGAGCCTGGACAGCGAAATGCTGGTGCTGTCTCTGGGCGCGGATGGGCGCATCGAGACAGCCAACCATAACTTCACCCAACAGATGCACTACACCGGTACTGCGTTGCTGGGTCTGCATATTGATGAACTGGTGCCCGCGCACCTGAAAAACGACGAACACAGCCTTCGTTTCAAGAGCGCCATGAAGCGCAATGAACATTACAGTGGCACCGTGCGCTTGCTGCGCGGCAATGGCCAGGAAGCGTGGCTGCGCTCGATCATGCAGCCGATTCTGGACTCCAGCGGACGGGTGCTGCGCATTTCGATTTTCTCCAGTGACCTGACGCGCACCATCGAAACTTCCCGCGACCATGAAAACCTGATGAGTGCGCTGATGCGTTCTACCGCCGTGATCGAGTTCAACCTCAAGGGCGAAGTGCTGACCGCCAATGAGCGTTTTCTCTCCGGCATGGGGTATACCCTGGGGCAGATCCAGGGCAAACATCACCGCATGTTCTGCACCCCGCAAGAACAGAACAGTGCCGAATACCAGGCCTTCTGGCAGCGTTTAAATGCGGGTGAGTTTGTCGCGGCACGCTTTCAGCGCATCGACAGTCACGGCCGTGATGTATGGCTTGAGGCCACCTACAACCCGGTGCGCGACGCCAATGACAACCTGTACAAAGTGGTGAAGTTCGCCACGGTGATCACCGATCAGGTTCATCAGGAACAGGCCGTCTGCGAAGCGGCAGGCATTGCCTACAGCACTTCGCTGCAAACCGACAGCAGCGCCCAGCGCGGCACCAAAGTGGTGACCGAAGCGGTGCAAGTGATGCGTGATCTGGCCCGTCACATGCAGCAGGCGGGTGACGGCATTGAAGCCTTGAGCGATCAGTCGCAAGTGATTGGCAGCATCGTCAAGACCATCAGCTCGATTGCCGACCAGACCAACTTGCTGGCGCTTAACGCCGCCATTGAGGCCGCGCGTGCCGGTGAACAAGGTCGTGGTTTTGCCGTCGTGGCTGACGAAGTGCGCCAATTGGCGTCGCGCACCAGCAAGGCCACTGAAGAAATCATCGGTGTGGTGCGGCAGAACCAGGACATGGCCCGTAGCGCCGTGACCCTGATGGCCGATGGCAAGCTTCAGGCCGAAGCAGGATTGGCGTTGGCCGCCGAAGCGGGCACGGTGATTGTCGAAATCCAGGATGGCGCGCAGAAAGTGGTCGATGCCGTGGGTCAGTTTGCCAACCAGCTGTCGTCATGAGCCTTGATATGCAGGGGTTGAACTTAAGAAAAATCCCTCTGAGGTGACGGAAAAAGTACTGGTAGGAGTAAACTCCAGGCTTTCCAAAGGAGTTTCTATGAGTCTCTACCAGTCGAGCATTCTTGCCAAACCGATACCTTCGCAAGCGCGTTACATGTTTTTCGCCCTCAAGTCAGTAGAAGCTTTGCCGGCTGCACTCGACACCTTGTCGCAGTGGGTGGATGGCAAAAGCGTGGTGGCCGGTTTTGGTTCGCCGCTGGTATTGGCCCTTGGCGCGAAAGTCCCGGGGTTGCGGGTGTTTCCTGCGATCAATGCCATGGTTGAAAACCCGTCGACCCAGCACGCCTTGTGGCTGTGGTTGCTGGGCGAAGACCGTGGCGAGTTGCTGCACCGCAGCCAGGCCATCGAGACTGCCCTGGCGCCTGCGTTCAACCTGCTGCAAGTGACCGAAGGCTTCCGTTACGGCACTGATCGTGACCTGACCGGCTACGAAGACGGCACTGAAAACCCGGTGGACGAAGCGGCTGTGGACGCGGCCATCGTTGCCAATGCTGGCGCCGGGCTGGACGGTGGCAGCTTTGTTGCCATTCAGCAGTGGCAGCATGACCTGAACGGTTTTGCCGCACTGCCGTCCGAGGAGCAGGACAACATCATGGGTCGTCGCAAGAGCGACAACGAAGAGCTGGACGATGCGCCGGAGTCTGCCCACGTCAAACGTACTGCCCAGGAAAGCTTCACCCCGGAAGCCTTTATTGTGCGTCGCTCCATGCCGTGGACAGAAAACGGCAAGTCCGGGCTGATGTTTGTTGCCTTCGGTCGCACCTTGAATGCCTTTGAAGTGCAACTGCGGCGCATGAGCGGTCTGGAAGACGGCATCATCGATGGCTTGTATCGTTACAGCCGTCCACTTAACGGTGGCTACTACTGGTGCCCGCCGATGAAAGACGGGCGGATGGATTTGCGTGCGGTGCGTCCGTAATAAGCGTCACTCCCCCGTAGCAGAGCGGAGTCAGCGACGACTGGTTTCAGGAATTGTCTGATTATTTTTTGCATGCCGCAGCCTCAGGCTTGCGGCATGAAATCGACCCCCCAAGCCGCTCGAAAACTCCTGCACTTATTTGCCTGTGGCCTGATCGTCGGACTCCTTGCGGGGTCGTTCGTATACTTGCGTGCCGTGTTCAACGAAGAGGTCTCGCAGCGCCGCAGTTTTATGAACGAGGCGGTGTTCAATGCCCAGGATTTTTTCGTCAGCCGCCAGACGCTTCTCAAGAGCCTGGTGCTGGCCACTGTGCCTGATCATCAGGCAGGCCAAACGGTCGCCGGTATTGATCCACAAGAAGAGGTCAACATCAGCCTGGGCAGTGAGGCTGGCCACTGGAACCTTTGGCTGACCCGGCGGATGATGGATTATTTGCACGAAAGCAAAGTCAATCTGTTGTATGTGCCGCAGACGGATAAGCCCAAAGTGGTGTGTTTGTTCGACTCTTCAGGCAACCTTGAACCGCTGCCCAAAGTGGTGTTGCAGCGCCTGCTTGATGAAGGGGCCAAGGCCTATTCATTTGGTGATGATCTGTGGCTGACCGACAGCAAGGTCCTGAATGCCCCCTTTTATTTATTTTCCCGACTCGATAACCGTAACCTGTCTTCCGGCTGGCTGGGCATTGAGGTCGAGGTTCCGGATCTGGTAGAGGCCTTGCGCAGTGAAAGTGCCGGTGACTTCATGCTGCTCAACGGTCAAGGCCAGATTCTATTCACCAACGCCGCACAATCCACTCTCGTCAATTCATTGCAGACGCTGGAACCCAAGAATTCGTTTGGCTTTATCGGTAGTGGCTGGTTGCCCGATAGCCTGGCAATCACGAAGAAGCTGGGCTATTCGGGCTGGCAAATCGTTTATGCCTTAGATATCAAATCTCTATTGCCAGTTTTGGGCGGGCCTTTGTTGGGCTGTGTTTTGTTGTTTATTGCCGTCTGCATCGGCTTGCGATTACTGATTGTGCGCATTGATCGGCGCCTGATCACCCCGGGTGAGAAACGCATTCAGGCGCTGGTTGAAAGTGAGGCGTTCAGTCGTGCCGTATTGCAAGTTGCACCGATGGCCCTGTGTGTAATCCGGCGCACAGACGGCACCGTGGTACTGGAAAACTCCTTGTCACAACAGTGGCTGGGTAACGGCACTGAGCGCAGCAAGCTATGCCATGGCTGGATTTCACGCGCGTTCGATGAATGTGACTTGCGCAACAGTGATGAGATCGAAATGGAGGATGGCCGTCTTCTGTACCTGGCCTTTGCCCCTACGCGCTACAAAAGTCAGGACGTGCTGATTTGCGCGTTCAGCGACATCAGCGCACGTAAACAGATTGAAGTAACCCTCGAACGTGCCCGGCAACTGGCGGACCGGGCCAATGAGGCCAAGACTCTGTTTCTGGCAACCATGAGCCACGAAATCCGTACACCCCTGTACGGTGTTTTGGGCACGCTGGAACTGCTGGCGCGTACCGAACTTAACGATCAGCAGAACAACTATCTCAAGGCTATCGAACGCTCATCCGGCAACTTGTTGCAGCTGATTTGCGACGTGCTGGATGTGTCGCGTATCGAGGCGGGTCAGCTGCAACTGGAACTCAACACCTTCAGCCCTCTTGAGCTGATAGAAGAGGTGGTCCTGGGCTACAGTGGCGCAGCCCAGGCCAAGGGCCTGCAGTTGTTTGCATTGATTGATTCAACGGTGCCCGAGTGGCTCAGCGGTGATGTCACCCGCATCCGCCAGATCTTGAATAACCTGCTCAATAACGCCCTGAAGTTCACGGACTACGGAAAAATTGTCCTGCGTCTGAAAATGGACAGCCGTGATGATGAGCGCGTGATGTTGCACTGGCAGGTTTCCGATACTGGCAAAGGTATTGCCCATGAAGAGCAGGCTCATCTGTTCGAGCCTTTTTATCAAGTGGAGTCTGCGAAAAACGTGGTCGCCGGCACCGGGCTGGGCCTGTCCATCTGCAAGCGCCTTATGCACTTGATGAACGGCACCATGCGTCTGGTCAGTGAGCCGGGATTGGGTAGCAGTTTTACCCTGCATCTGCCCTTGGTGCAGGTTAGCGAACCGGCGCGTTTTAGCCCTTTTGGCGAGTTGGCTGCCCGCGTTGTTTATGTGGTTTCCCCCGTGCGCGAACTGGCCGAGTGTTATTGCGCCTGGTTACGCCGTTGGGGTGCGCGGGCTCATCTTGGGGCGCCGAAACCAGGGGATGCATCCGATGCTGCTGTTTTATTGGAGCTGCATCCCGGCGCTGCCCGGCAATTGCTTGAACCTGGCTGGACAGGACCGCTGGTGGTAGCCGCCAGTGACATGTCGGTAGCTCCCGCCGTTGAAAACCCTTGCTGGCAAGCGGACCTGAGCAGCTTGCAGGACGTCTATCGTGCCCTGTGCAAGGCCCAGGGCATGGGTATTGGCAGCGATCTTGAACCGGGTACGGTGAAGACGGAACTCAAGCTCGGTTTGCGCATTCTGGTTGCCGAAGACAATGTGATCAATCAACTGATTCTGCGTGATCAACTTGAAGAGTTGGGTTGCACAGTGACATTGGTCAGCGATGGACTGGAAGCACTCGAGCGTTGGCGCGACGACGATTTTGATCTGCTGCTGACCGACGTCAACATGCCGAAAATGAACGGTTATGAGCTGGCGGCCCGGTTGCGGGCCATGAACATAACGCTGCCGATCATTGGTGCAACGGCCAATGCCATGCGTGAGGAGAGCGAGCGCTGTCTGAATGCGGGGATGAATCACTGCCTGATCAAGCCTTTTACGCTGCACACCCTATACAACTGTCTTCAGCACTTCTAAAGGAGGATCCAGTGAAGCCCTATCGTGTACTGGTCGTTGAGGATCACCCTTTTCAGCATGAGTATTTGCTGAACGTTTTCAATGAGGTGGGTGGCTTTACAGTTGACACCGTTTGGGATGGCGATGGCGCGCTGGAGTGTCTGGCGCGTCATGACTATGACTTGCTGCTCAGTGACTTGCTGATGCCTGTGATGGATGGTGTGCAACTGATCCAGAGAGTTGCCGCCCTGAAAAATAAACCGGCGTTGGCACTGATGAGCGCCTCGTCCCGGCGCATGCTGATTAGTGCGGGGTTGGCAGCAAAAAACCTGGGTATTTCAGTGATTGGCCTGATCTCCAAACCGGTCGAGTTCAATGCGGTACAGCGCTTGAAAGAGCGAATGGAGCTTTTCCGCCTTAACGGTGATACGGACCCCTCACTGGCCATTGAAGTCGACCCGCAGAGTATCGAATTGGCCATGGCCAACGGGCAGATTCAAGCATGGTTCCAGCCCAAGAAATCCCTGCGCAACGGCAATATTCTCAGTGCAGAAGCCCTGGTGCGTTGGGTGCATCCCGAGGCCGGCTTGTTATTGCCCAAGGACTTTCTGACCTTGTTGATCAGCCACGGTCTTGAAGAGCGGCTGTTGTGGCTGATGCTGGAGCAAACACTTCAAGCCCAAAGACAATGGCGAGAGCAGGGCTGGGATATTCCGGTTTCAATCAACTTGCCCACGCATTTGCTGGATAACCATGCGCTCGCCGACCGTCTGCGCGACGCTGTGATTGCTGATGGTGGCGAGCCACGCAGTATCGTTTTTGAACTGATGGAGAGTTCAACCACAGAAGAGCTCAGTAATTACTATGCGGGAGCTTGTCGTTTGCGCATGATGGGCTTTGGCTTGGCCCAGGATGATTTTGGCAAGGGATTCAGCTCTTACTTCAATCTGGTTTCCACTCCATTCAGTGAGCTCAAGATTGACCGGTCGCTGGTACATGGCTGTGTCGAAAACGAGAATCTGGCGTCAGCACTGCGCAGCCTTGTTGAACTGAGCCGCAAGCTGGGCCTGACAGTTGTCGCCGAGGGCGTCGAGACACAGGCCGAACTCGAGTTTCTGCGCAGCATCCAGTGTGATCAAGTGCAAGGTTTCCTTATTTGCGGCGCTATATCGTGCGCCGACTTTGAAACTCTTTTACTGGACGATAGCTCTAAGCCATCACCGGGGTAGCTGAGTGCGGCGCCACGGGTCTTGTTCTGCGCTCGATCTGTAGAAACCGGGGGCGCCGGACTTGCCATGTCATCAATGTGGAGCCAGGCAATGCGCGAATTAAAGGTAGTGATTGCCGACGATCATCCAGTGGTGGTACTGGGGCTTCGGGAAATGATTCAACGTGATGAGTATTTCTCCCTGGTAGGCGAGGCGCTGAGCTCGTCGCAGTTGGTCGAGCAGTTGCAGTTGCATCAACCCGAACTGCTGATTACTGATTTCAACATGCCAGGGGATGAAACCTATGGCGACGGTCTGCAACTGATCGAGTACATCATTGAGCATTTTCCCGGGGTCAAGATCCTGGTGCTGACAGTCATGAGCAATCATCTGATTATCTCGCGCTTGCTGGAGCTGGGTGTGGCAGGCGTGATTGCTAAAAGCCATATCCGCGAAGAAATAGGCAAGGCCCTAAGTGCGTTGGCCAACGATCGGGACTATACGGCCCCGGCTGCTCCAGCCATCTCTGTGGTGACTAACCCCAAAGTCATTGATGAACGTTTCTCCACACTTTCACCCCGTGAAGTTGAGGTGCTGAGGCTGTTTGTTGCGGGCAATAGCGTGGGTGATATCGCCCGCCAATTGAACCGCAGCGTTAAAACCGTGAGCACCCAAAAGGTGGCTGCGATGCAGAAGCTGGAAGTGCTTAACGACCATGCCTTGCTGACCTATTGCATCAAAGCGGACCCCTTCGAATAGCTGTAGTGCTCTTCCAGTGCAGGAGTCATGTTTGCCATGCCGCAAATGAAAGTCTTATTGGCCGACGACCATCCGATTGTGTTGATGGGCGTGCGTGAAATCATTGAGCGTGACCCGCGTTTCAAGGTTGTGGGCGAAGCAATGAGTTCCTCGGAGTTGATCGACAAAATTTCGTTACTCAAGCCTGATGTGATTATTACCGACTACAACATGCCGGGTGACGATCAATATGGTGACGGCACTCGCCTGGTGGAGTACCTGCGCCGGCATTTTCCCGAACCCAAGGTGTTGATCCTGACCGTTATAACCAATGCACAAGTACTGACCTGGCTGTATGAGCTGGGTATCAGCGGTGTCATTTCAAAGAGCGCTGGGCTTGAGCAGATCCTGGTGGCACTGGACGCGTTCTATCGCCAAGGGCACTACCAGCAGGACCAGCCGCAAGGGGCCTTGAGTGAGGACGCCGATGACCTTTCACAAAGGCTCAGCCAACTGACGGTCAAGGAGTTCGAGGTCCTGCGTCTGTTCTCTACGGGGGTGAGTGTGAGCGATGTCGCGCATAGCCTGAACCGCAGCATTAAAACCATCAGTACCCTGAAGATTTCGGCGATGCGCAAACTCAATGTCGACAATGATCAAGCGCTGCTGATCTTGTGCGTCAAGGCCAATCTGTTTGCCTGACGCAGCGGTTTACAGATAGATCATTTCCATCAATAGCGTTGAGCTGTAACTGCCGATTGCGGGCAGTTCCTCCCCGGTCTTGACCGGCCGCACTGAGAGCTGGAGCTTGAGCCGCGTTTCTTCAACCGGGAAGATCAATTGCTCGCCCAGCTTCAGGTCAATCACTTTCAACGTACTGGTCATGTCGCTCAGGCGGGTTTTCAGCCCCAGTCTGTCGAGCGTGGTGCGCAGTGTGCTGCTGTCAAAAGCACCATTGCCGGCGCTGAAACGCAGGTGTACCTGGCTGCCTTTGATGCATTGAAAGTCCAGGCTGACATCGGTCCAGCCGGTGATGTCCGAGTTCAGCGAGTTGAGGTTTGTCTTGGGGATATCCACGCTTTGCGAGGCCGGGAAGTTGGCTGTGCAGGGTGGTTTTATCAGAGTGCCGCCCACCTCTATCAGGGCGGCATCCTCTGCACAGATGGCCGGGCTGAGCAACAGCGCTGCGGTGGACAGCATCGCCACCCACAGGCTCACTCTGGCGAGCATGGACATCTCACAGGTACTCGATACTGATAACAGCCGAAGTGCTGAATGCACCCTCGGTCAACGCACCAAGGGCAATCAACTTTGCTTTCATACTCAGGTCGACCGTGCCGCTCTGGTTGGTCAGGTTGCGTTTGGTCCCGGTAATGTTGGCCGCCGTGCTGTCGCTGTTCCAGAGCAATGAATAAGCCAGATTGGTTTTGCCCGTTGAGGCCTGTGTGGTTGAGCCTTGAATCGTGCGGGCTGCCAGAATGCTCACCGCCAGTACCGAGTTGGCCGGGCAGGTCATGGTGAGGGGGATGTCGATCAGCGCGGCATCGGCCACCTGGTCATAACGCAGGCTGCCGAAGTTGGCGGTCAGCGTCTTGCTGCTGGTCAGGTTGCAGGGCGGACGCGTCAGGGTGCCGCTCAGGTTGATGGTCACAGTGTCTGTTACGGCGTTGGCGGTCGAGCTGAGCAGGCCTGCGAACAGTGTCGCAGCCAATGTCAGGGATAATTTCATGGTTGAGCTCCTTACTTGATCAGAGATAGGTGATGTTGAGGGTGTACTGACTGTAAAAATTTCCGGTAGGCGAAACACTGGTATTCAGGCGCGGGCGAAAACCAAGGCTGATGTTGTTGCTGCCATTGGTCAGCGCCAGCGTGCGTGGGCTGTTGAAGCTCACTGCCGTGTTGGTGTCAGCCCAGGTGGCAGCCATCGACAGACCGGCCAGAGTTGTGGCTGAAACGCCCGGGCTGCCGCTGATGGCCGCCTGGGTGGGTACCAGCGTGGCGGTCGCTTGCGTACCGCGAGTGCAATTCATGGTGATATTGGCAATTTGCTGCGAACTGGCGAAGTCATTGCTGCTGAGTGTGCCAAAGGGCAGGTTGAGGGTTTTTGCCGAGCCCATCGAACAGGCGGGCTGGATGACCCGGAAGCTGAGAATGACGGTCTGCAAGTAGTCGCCGTAAGCCTCATAACCTTGGATAGAGGTGTCTGTGAGCGTGACACTGACCATGTAGTTGCCAGGCGTGACGGGCGCCGTTCCATAAAGCAGAACGTTGTAGGAAAAGGTGTTGCCCACGTACAGCTGCACACAGCTCCACGGCATGCATGTAGTGGTCGCAGTCCCGATGGGCAGCTCGGGAACCATCAGTCCAGAGTTGGTATGAAACACCTGGACCTTGCTGCCTCTGCCCTGGTTGTAGAACTGGCTGTGCTGCAATGACGCGCCAAAGGGAAACCAACGGGTAACCCGGCAGTTGGCTGTCATGTTGGCGGTATAGCTGGTGGATGGCGCAAGGTCGCCCAGCTGAATGATGCCGGTGGTGCCCGTAGGGGTGCATGCGAGGTTGTTTTCAATCAGTGCAAACGCTTGCTGACTGACAAGTCCCAGCAACAGGCAGAGCAGCAACAAGCAGACTTTGACCAGCCCCGGACGAGATGATTTGACGTTTGATTCATGCATCGGGAGTACCTTGAGTGTCTGGCGATTTGGCATCGCAACGGATGGTCAGTTGCCCGATGCCAGTCTCTGACAGGTTGTAGGTGTTCAGGTCCAGGTCCTTGGCGCACCAAGGCTGGCCGTTGACGTTGATCAGCAGCCGCGCCTTGTCCGGCACGCCAGTCATAAATACCCGGCCCTTGTCGGCTACCATCGCGCTGCTCAGCAGAGTGCCCTTGGGGTCATACAGCTGCGCTTCGGCGGCGAAAGGGGCGGGCTTGCCAGTGCTTGAGCTGACGCTGACCAGCAGGCGGCGGCCGTTATGGGTTTCGAAGTTGGCCAGGACAAAGGCACCACGATTGGGGGTGACTTCCTGTACCAGGTTGGCAATGTCGGTGTTGTCCGACAGTGAGTCAGTGTTGAGCGATACCTTGTTTTTGCGGTACGGCTGCGCCGAGGGAATAATCGTGTAGCCACTGCCGTTGGTCTTGATCCCGCTCTTGGTCAGCACGCCCACATCGGCGGCGCCGGGGGTGGCGACAATGATGTTGGTCTCGCCCAATGGCTGGGTGAACATCACGGTATTGCGGATGGCAACCACGCCGCCTTCCACGCCATAGTCCATCTGACGGGTGTTCTGATCCTTGTTATAGGAGCCGTGCCAAATGGCATTGGCCGCGTTGTAGCGGGCCGCCACCGAGCCGCCGAGCACGCGGTCATCGTCACTGATCTGCTGATTGATGCCCAGGTTGTACGACAGGGCATCGTCCTGCAGTTGCGAGCCGCTGAAGGTGGCATTGCGGCTGGCATTGCCGGCGGAGTCCTGGTTGGTGCTCAGGCCGATGCGGCTGCTGCTGCCCGGGCTGCCCAGCGGCAGGCTGACGCTCAGCGACACGCTACGGATGTCGTCGCCCATGCCGCTGTTCTGTGACAGCCCCAGGTTGTAGGAGGCGCTGGCAACACTGAAGCTGTAGCCCAACTGAATGGAGGTATTGCTCTTGGCCCGGTTCCAGTAATCGGTTTTGGTCAGGTTGGCGTACATGCCGCCCCAGGTACCGAATTGTTGCGATACGTTGGCGGTAAAGCTGCTTTTCATATGGCCGGTCAAATAGGGGGAAAACGCCGCACTGTTATTCAGGGTTTCATCGACATAGGGCTCTAGCGAGTTGTTGGAGCGTGCGTTGATTGCCTCGTTGAAGCTGTAATAGCCGCTGGTGGAGTAGCGATAGCCAATCAGGCTGAAGCTGGTATCGGTCAGATCGATGGATTTGGAGTACCGGAAGCGATATGACTGGCCCGACAGCGTTTTGGCGTCTGCGCCCATGTCTTCGCTGATGGCATGGGTCACGTCCAGGGAAATCGCACCAAAGCCGGCAAAGTCGTGGGCAAAGCCAAGCAGCGCCGATTTGTATTGTTCGCTGACGATGCTGCCACCGAACAGCGTGGTGCCCTCGGTCAGGCCGCGGCGATAGGTGCCTTGTACAAAACTGGGCTTGGGCGAATTCTGCGCGCCTTCTGCCGGGCGATACTGGCCTGCGGTCACAGCGTAGCTTTGCTGGCCTTCACGCAACATGTAAGGCACAGAGGCAAATGACTGGATGTAGACCTGGCGCTCGCCATTGGGGCCTTCGATGGTGACTTCGATATCGCCGTTGCCCGCGGTCGAGTACAGGTTCTTGAGGGCGAACGGGCCTGACGGCACCCACTGTTCACTGATGACATAACCGCGCTGGCGCAATGTCACCAGCGAGCGGCCGTTGGCAACCCCACGCACTACGGGGGCAAAATTACGCGCATCATCGGGCAGCATGTCCAGATCAGAAGCGATCCCCACGCCGCGGTAAGAGATGGTGTCGAACAGATCGCTGTCGGTGGCGCTTTCACCCACCGTGGCAATGGCCATAAGGTTGCCCAGGTCGCGCTGGACATAGGTGTCCACCGATTTCCAGCTGCCGTCGACGTTAGTGCCTTTTTGCCAAGTCGAGAAATTGCGAAAGCGCCAGGCGCCGCTGTTGAACCCGCTATGAACACTGCCGAACTGGGATTGGCGGCTGCCGAACTGGTTCTCGTAGTCGCTCCCGGAAAAACTGTAGTTGGCGAAGGCCACCTGCTCGCCATCGCTCCAGGTCTTGCGCCGGGTTTCAAACGGCACGCTGCCGATATACGCCTGGGGAACCTGCAGGCTCAAATGCTGCTTGTTGAAGTCGTAATCGTAGGTGACGCCGGTAAGGTCACGGTTGAAGTACACGCAATTGTCGGCGCTGATGTCCGCATTTTTCAGGCGTGTGGGGTCAATTCCCAAATCCATCAGGGCCTGAAGGCTGAAGCAGGGGAACAGGCCGTTGGGAGTCGATATCTGGCTCGCGGTTTCTCGCACAAAGTGCAGGTCGCGCTGCTCCACAAGCCGGTCATCCACTGACAGGTCTACCCGGTAGATCCCCGGAAGTTGACCCTGGCTCATGGCTTTTACTTGCTCGGCCACTTCGCTCGAAGCGTTGCCGCCGCCAATTTCCAGAAAAGAAGAGTCAAAACTGTAGTCTGCATGCACTGCGGTTGTTGCAAGACCTGTAGCCGCAACGGTCATCGTGCTCCAGCACTTTACTCGGCGCGCGAAGGCGCACATGCGCAATCGCAGCATGAGGGGGTCCTTCCATTCAGCGGATTATTCAGTGATCAATGTGGGGTAACGGGTGCGGCCTTGACTGTGCTGCCGTACTCGTTGATGTAGCTAAGTTCTAGGCTGTCGCTGTTTTTCAGCGCTATCGGAGTGGTGACGGTGCTGCCGGGCTTGATAACCTCGGGCATGCCTTTGCTGGCGCTGTTGTTGACCAGCAACTCACTGACCACTACGTTGTAGCCTGACGGGTTATGCACCGCCAATTTCCCGCCTTCGGTCCGCCACTGAAGTTTTTCAACAGCTTCGGGCAATGTGCCCTTGAGGTTGGCAGGGCGATAAAACAATTTGATCGTGGTCTTGAGTGCTATTTGCAGCACGTTCTGGTTACGCTGTTCCTCGCTCTTGGCCGGGATGGCTTTGACATTGAGCAAAAACAGACTTTCTTTGTCATCGGGCAGGTTCTGAGCGTTGGTGGCAATGATGCGCAGAAGGTTCTGGCCCTTGGCATCCAGGCGAAACAACGGCGGTGTGACAATAAACTCATCGGCGCTGGCGTCGCGGTCATCGAACGGGCTGACCCACGACTGCACGAGATACGGCACACCGTCATCACCCGAGTTTGAAAGTGCAAGGTTGGCTTCTTTCTCCTTGCTTTGATACACAACGCGCGTAGAACCCACGTTGACGCCTGCATGAACCTGGGGCAGCCAGAAGCTTGCTGCCAGTGCCAAAAAGGCTGCAACTTTTAAACGCATTAAGATGTCCTCTGGTTAACGCCAGAGCTCGCGATCAATCGCGATCAACCGCGAGCTCTTCGTTAAATGCATAAATTACTTGTAGGTAACGTCGAAACTGGCCAATGCATTGACTTTACCGGTGCCGATGCCACGCACACCCGGGGTCTCACCCGAAGCTGCGGTGTCGGCAACCAGGCGAACATAGGATGCGGTGAAGTCGAAGGTGTTGGACTGCGGACGCAGAACGTAATCGTTGCTGGCCGTGTTAAGTGGCAACTTGTTACCGGTGCGCGCGTCGTTGATCTGGATACCAACGCCGGGTACCTGGTTGTCACCGGTCATGCCCAGCACGGTTGCATCAGTGCCAGCTTGTTGGCCGCTGAATTTGATGGAGGCGTTTTTCAGGGTCGAGCCGCTGCAGTTTTCCAGCGAGATCGAAAATGGTGTGGCGCCAGCAGTGGCGACAGCCCCTACAGTGTTAGGGAAGTCGGCAATACGGACCTGGCCCATATCAACCGCTTTTTTAACGCTTTCGCTGTTGATGGTGCATGCGTTGTCGTTGATAGTGCCGGTGAATTCAACCTGACCATCAGCCGCTTGAGCGGTAGCAGCAGCCATTACGATCAGCAGCGAAGAGCCACAAAGCGCGGTGTATTTGCCAAATTTATGAAACATGAGAGAAGCCCTCTACAAACCAATGATGTGTGATTTCCATTATTTAATGCCCCCCCTGCCAACGGCTCGCCGCGGCAGGTGATGCAAAGGATGCAATTGCCAGAGGAGAATCCCCATCAGACAATTCCTGTTCGGCTTGCTCAGGCCATTTCGAGGGCGCAGAAGTGGCGGCTCAAGGCTCGTGGCGAGCGCAGTGGGGGCTGGCGGATAGTGCAATGTGTAACCCTTTGGCTAGCAACAGGCTTGCCTATTTCCTCCCAGGTCATCGACGGCGCTAAATCATGAAGCAAGCTAAGGTACGTCTCGGTGCGCTGGCACTGAGCTCACTCAGACTTAACAAACTATTGCTCCTGCTCACCGGGTTTGCCCTGCTGCTGGTGAGCATGAGCTATTGGGCGGTTAATCGAGTGCTGAAGGAGGAGGGCGAGAAGACGGATTTTCATTTCGCGCGGCTGATGGAAAGCATTCATGAGCATGAGACCTTTTTGCGTATTGCCGTTCAAAGCTACAGTCAGGCCAATGAAAACCTGCTGATAGATAGCCAACCGCACTCGCACGAGGTACTGATCCGTCAGGGCGATGAGCGCTTGTTCCAGAACCGTGACACGGCCAAGTCATTGCCCTTTACGGTGAGCCAGCGAGACAAGTTCACCCATGCCGAAATGCAGGGCGTCTACTCGCTCGGTGTGCAGTTGACCGACCTTTTCACGGCTTACTGGTCCGATTCCCACTATGTGGCGCCGCAGGTATTTGTTTTTTCCCCCAGCGATCAATTCACTATTGCGGTGCCCGGTATTGAGGGCACGCGGCAGTCCCCCCTGTTGCTCAAAAGCAACTTTTTCGATGTGACCAAACGTTTGTACGATGAACTTATGGTGCATCGCCATGCCCTTGGCAGTGATGAGCTGATCTGGATAAAAGCTCCGCAGGACCTGATTCAAAAGCGCAAGTACATTGTCGGCGCCGTCGGGCTGAATCTGTCGCGCAACTTCATGCCACCGGGGGCTGAAGCCAATGACCTGGTGATCCTGAACGCGTTACTGGACGTCAGCGATATCGGTGATCTGGAGCGCTTGCTGATGCACCCCACCAACAGCCGTTTGACCTTGATCTCGCCTGCCGGCGATGTATTGCTGGGGGACGCCGGGGATGTCGAGGATCTGCCCCTGGGCTTGAGCATTACCCGCGATGGTCTGCGCTTCAAGCTGAGTTCGGGCGGGGCCACGCCCTGGGTCGGGTTGTACGCGATCAGTTATCAGAACTTCTTTGGCTATGCCAAATGGCCTTTGGCCGGCGCGGCGGGCCTGCTGGTGTTGTTTGGGCTGATCGGCTGGCGCTTCAAGCGCTGGTACCGCAAGCAAATCATCGAACCTGCCCAGCGTGCCAGCCAGTCCCTGGCCGAGAGCGAAGAATTCAATCGGGCCATGCTCGACAGCGCACCCGTGGGGTTGTGCGTGGTCGAGCGCAGCACGGGAGAGATCCTGCTGGAAAACCAGAGGGCGCATGAGTGGCAGGGTACCCCTGAACTGATTGCCCTGCTGAAGCGCGATTATGGTGAGCACGAACTGGGAGAGGTCCAGTTGGAAGTCGCGGGGCGCTATCTGCAGGCCTGTTTTGTCTTTACCCGTTACAAGGGCAAGAACGTGGTGCTCTGTGGTTTCAACGACGTCACCCGGCATGTGGATGACGCCAACCTGATGGAGCAGGAGCGGCGTTCGGCTGACGAAGCGAGCAAAGCCAAGACTCTGTTTCTGGCAACCATGAGCCATGAAATTCGTACGCCTCTATACGGGGTACTGGGCAATCTTGAACTGCTGGGCCTTACGTCTCTGAATGAGCGCCAGCGTGAATACCTGCAGACCATTCAGCGGTCGTCTACGGTGTTGTTTCAGTTGATCAGTGATGTGCTGGACGTCTCCAAGATCGAGTCCGGGCAAATGGCTGTCGAGGCCAAGTCCTTCTGTCCGCTGGACTTGTTTGAAGACTGTGTGCGCAGTTATTCAGCCGCGGCGAGCAATAAGGGCTTGAAGATTTTTGCCTGTGCCGACGCGCAGTTGCCGCCATTGTTGAGTGGCGATGCGGTACGTATTCGGCAAATCATCAATAATTTGCTGAGTAACGCAATCAAGTTCACCGACACCGGCTGGGTTGTCTTCAGGCTCAAGGTGATAGGCATCGAACAAGGGCAGGCCGCGTTGCAGTGGCAGGTTTCCGATACCGGCGTGGGGATCAGCGAAGGGCAACTGACGCGCCTGTTCAAGCCCTTTTCCCAGGTGGGTGGCAGCGAACGTGCAGGCGGTGCGGGGCTGGGCCTGTCCATTTGTGCGAGCTTGAGCGAGATGATGGGCGCGAATTTGCGGGTGGTCAGTGAACCGGGGCTTGGCAGCAGCTTTTCGTTGCATATGAGCTTACCGGTTATCGCCGGCTCACTGGGTAGTTGTGCCGATATCGACCTTGAGGGGGTCCGTGTTTACGTGCGCGCTGCGCGCAATGATATAGGGCAGATCCTGGCAGACTGGTTAAACCATTGGGGCGCTCGCGCCCAGGTTATGCCGGCAGCGCTTCCTCCCGACTACCCTGCAATCCTGCTGGATCTGGACCCTGACCAACCGCTGACAGTGCCCTGGCAAGGTGAGCGGCTGCTGGCGACCGAGTCGGGGGGCAGCCAGCCGCAAAGAACTGCCCGTGGCTGGGAGGTCAATGCCTATGATATTCGCGCCATTGGCAGAACGCTGATGCAGATCGCCCATGGGGCTGTCCCCCAGGCGTCCGCCAGTGTGGTGCCCTATGCCGCAAACCTGGAATTGAACGTTCTGGTCGCCGAGGATAACCCCGTCAATCAGGAGATCCTCAGGGAGCAGTTGGAAGCCCTGGGGGTTCGGGTCACGCTGGCAGACGATGGTGAACAAGCCCTGTCGCGCTGGAAGGAAGCGTCGTTTGATCTGGTGATCACCGACGTCAATATGCCCAGACTCGATGGCTATCAGCTGACGCGCCGCTTGCGTGAGCTTGACCCGCGGGTGCCGATTATTGGTGTGACCGCCAATGCCCTGCGTGAAGAAGGGGAGCGCTGCCTGGAAGCGGGAATGAATGTATGGCTGGTCAAGCCCCTGAGCCTGACCACATTGCGTCAGACCTTGTCCGCCTTGTGTGCAGCGCCTGCCGAGCTGCCTGTTGGCGTCCATGATGCCCCCGATGCCCCCCTGCAGACGGATGATCTGCAAGACTGGATCAGCCTGTCGCCAGCCATGCATCGGCTGTTTATCGCCACCATGCAGGAGGATCTGGCGCAGGCTCAGCTGGCGTTGCAGCAGGGCAATACCTCGAAACTGATCAGTTATGTGCACCGGATGCACGGTTCATTTGCCACGGTGGGCGCTGTCAATTTGGCTGAGGCCTGCAATCAGTGCGAAATTGCCTTGTTGCGTGAGCCCTTGAACCCGGCCTCGGTCGCGGCCAATGAGGTGTTGCTCGAACGTTTGCGCAGGGTGGTCGCGAGGCTGGTTGACGGGGCGTTATATCCCGGCAGCCAGTAACGTTACGGCCACGTTCAGCGGGCGTGCGGATCTGCCGGTGATCACAGTGGCCGTTTGTTGTACCTTGGAATCGTCCCTCCCAACAATAATATGGACGTTTCCATGGCCTCTAACCCTGCATTTCACGCTTCTCCCATGCCCACCCTGCTCGATGCCCTGCGCGAGCTGCTCGGTGAGCGCCTGAGCACTGGCCGAGCCGAGTGCGAGCAACATGGCCGAGGTGAGTCATACCACCCGACCTTGCCGCCGGACGCGGTGTGTTACGCCGAGTCCACGGCCGAGGTGGCGGCCATCGTCAAACTCTGCGCAGCGCAGCGAGTGCCGATCATTGCCTTTGGTGGTGGCACTTCACTGGAAGGCCATGTAGGCGCTACCCGGGGCGGGGTCTGTATCGACCTGAGCCGCATGCAGCGAATCATCACCGTGCGCCCGGATGATCTGGATGTCACTGTGGAGGCCGGGGTAACCCGCATGCAGCTGAATGCCGAACTGCGTACCACCGGGCTGTTCTTTCCGGTCGACCCGGGCGGTGAAAGCACCCTGGGAGGCATGGCAGCGACCCGCGCTTCAGGGACCAATGCGGTGCGTTACGGGACCATGCGCGAAAACGTATTGAACCTGACCGTAGTGCTGGCTGACGGCCAGGTGATCAAGACCGGCGGGCGGGCGCGAAAATCATCCGCGGGCTATGACCTCACGCGCTTGTTTGTCGGTTCGGAAGGCACCCTGGGGATCATCACCGAAGTCACCCTGCGCCTTTACGGTATTCCGGAAACCACCTGCGCGGCGGTGTGTACCTTCCCGACGATTGCGGCGGCGGTGAGTTCGGTGGTGTCGATCATTCAGTACGGCATTCCCGTGTCGCGGGTTGAGTTGCTTGATGCGCGCACGGTGCAGGCGGTCAACCGTTTCTCGCACATGGGCCTGGTTGAAACGCCGACGCTGTTTTTCGAGTTCGCCGGTTCCCCGGCCAGTGTGGCGGAGCAGGTGGAACTGACCCGGGAGATTGTTGAAAGCAATGGTGCATTGGGTTTTCAGGCGGCTGGCGATGCTGATGCGCGCAATGCCCTGTGGCGTGCCCGGCACAGTGTCCACTATGCAATGCAGTCCATGCGGCCGAATGGTCGGATCTGGAGTACGGATGTCTGCGTACCGATTTCGGCGCTGACCCGGTGCATTGCCGAAACGGCTGAAGATGTGGCCAGGGTTTCATTTTTCGTAGGCATGGTCGGGCATGTCGGGGATGGCAACTTTCACCTGGGGATGGTGGTCGACCCGGGCAATGCCGCAGAACTGGTTGAAGCCGAAGCGCTCAATGAGCGGGTTGTCGAGCGCGCCATTGCCCTTGAGGGCACTTGCACCGGAGAGCATGGCATTGGTTCGGGAAAGATAAAGTTCATGCCCCTGGAGCATGGCGCCGCACTGGGTGTCATGCACCTGGTCAAGCAGGCTCTCGACCCTCTTGGGCTGATGAACCCGGGGAAAATCCTGCCCCAGGGGTGATATCAGGCCTGGGCGGTGATGTAAGCGCAGGTAATCATTGGTCTTTTTTTTATTTCGTGCTTGACGCCCCGACGGTAAAACACGTTTAATTGCCGCCTTGCCCAGATAGCTCAGTCGGTAGAGCAGGGGATTGAAAATCCCCGTGTCGGCGGTTCGATTCCGTCTCTGGGCACCACAACAGCAAAACCCCTGATGCCTTATGGCTTCGGGGGTTTTTTGTTTTCGGGTGGAGCAAATCTGTTCTGCCTATCCCTTTGTCGCCTCGTCACTCGTTACGCCTTTCAGGGTGTTTACTTTCAATAAGGCTTTGTCTTTTGAAGAGGTGGGTGCGATGAGCAATGAACAGGCAGTACCCGAGACTAAAGGCGTTACGGTCACGTTGCTGGCCACCATCGACCTTGGCCTCGAGATCGAGGGAATGGCAGGGCGCCAGCTTCGCATGCGTAAGGTGACGATTGAGCCGGGGGGCGTTTTCGGGCCGGTTCACAACCATGCAGACAGGCCTGGCACCGTCTATATCCTTCACGGCGTTATCACTGACCATAGAAATGGTATCGCCACGGAGTATGGCCCGGGTGTGGGCTGGCCTGAAGACAGGCACACCACGCACTGGCTTGAAAACCGGGGAGTGATTGAGGCGGTGGAGATTTCAGTCGATATCGTCAGGCAAGACTAAGCCCGCATCAGGCGGCTGCTTGATAGTCGCTCATTCGAGCGGAATCCGTAATGGGTGACGTTGTGAGCGCGCGTCACCAAAACCAATAAGGCAGGAACTTGGGGGTCGGTTCATTGGCCAATTCCAGATGGTAGGTAATGGCGTTAAAGAAAAACATGTCCAGTACAAGAAAGGCCGTCGCCCCAAAAGAGAATGTCAAAAACTCGCGATGTGGATGTGAATAAAGGCGTGACTCCATCCAAGGGCGAGCCGCGGCAAGAATAATCAAGCCCGTCATTGCACCAAGGTAGTTCGGTTGAACAGGGGACGCCGCAAAGTGACTATAAATAAATGCAAACAGAAGCATCCCGAGGCCAATAACGGGTAGTCTCAAGCAGAACTTCAGCAGTTTGTCTCTGGTGTTGGCGAATCGTTGGCTTCGATCTACAAAGATATAGGCCGCTAACAAGGAAATCGCGGGTGTGATTGAAAGTATGTAACGCGCTTTCTTGGCACTTGGAATTGTCAGCAGTACGACCACGACAAGGAACCAGGCCGAGAGATACAAGAGCATGCTTGTCGACGGTAGAGGCGACGGTGCAAAAAAATCTTTGCCCTTTCTGATGATGACGTTCAAGGCAATAAAAACGGTTACACCGTAGGTCAGCAAGCCGGCAGAGAAGTAGAAGTAATAACGAGGTGCCTGGTTACTGTCAAATCGCCCCAGCCCTTGCTTGACCAACACCTCCTGCAAGAAAGCATGTCCACCTTGTGCGTAGGCAGCCGCTATCAGCAGCAAAAGGGCAGCGCCCAGGACCAGGCCGGCGAGCAGGCAGAACACAACGAGCCTGCGCCATTGCCGGCTCAGCAGGTAATAAGAGGCGACTACACTGGCTGGGACGATCAGGCCAACAGGGCCACGGAATGCAAAGCCCAGCGCCAGGGCTGCGAGTATAAGCAGCAATCGGGATGTTTGTTTATGCTCGTCTCCTGCACAGGCCAGATAAAAACATATCACGGTAAAAAGTGCAGGGTATATATCCATTGATAAGGAGTTTACGCCGTCCAGAAATGACCAGGTGAATAGCGCGAACACAACACCATATGCGCCCCATTTCTTTTCCTGCCGTTCACCCAGCTTGTATATGAATACCAGTGTCAAGGCGGCAGCAATACAAAAAGGCGTCGCCAGTGAGAGAAGGGATACTTGGCCAAATGGCAGTGAAATCAGATAAACGAGGAGCGTATGGGTCACTGTGTAGTCGGGATAGGGCTGCAGGTCATCAGAGATTGGAAAAAGCGTCAATCCGTTCTGGAACATATAGTGGGCGAAGTCGACGAAGCGTGTTGTGTAATTGAGCACTGCGGGCCTGTATTGCAGGGCGGTAAATAGGAAAAAAGACATTATAAAAATAACGGAGCAGGGGTATTTAAAAGTGACGTCTTTAAGTGCCTTCATATAAGCGGCTCTCCAAAAACGCGCAGGCTAGCATTGTTTTTTTTAGGTAACCCAGATTTAAAAAGTAAATATTTATTATATTAAAAGTGTCAGGGAATAGTGGGGCTACCTGTCCATTTCAGATCATGGGCTGCGAACAGGTGTGAAGCAGACTGATTCGGATCGGTCATGACGTAAGGGGGGAGGCGATTTCTGGACGCAGTTGCCAGGTTATTGGCCGAGGGCTCGCAGGATGCGACGGGGATATTTGGGAGGAGACAATAAGAAACCCCCAGACACAAGAAAGCCCGCACTAGGCGGGCTTCTTGTACTGTCTGCAGACTCATGGAGACTTCTGTAAACAAGCGTTTGGTGGCTACACAGGGACTTGAACCCCGGACCCCAGCATTATGAATGCTATGCTCTAACCAACTGAGCTATGTAGCCGATGGCGCGCATTATTCCCTCGTACGGGGGGTGTGTCAAGCAAATATCTAAAAAAAATCTTCGTTCTATCAATTGCTTAAGGTTTTACGGCGTTTGCATGGAAAGATCTTGTAAAAGAATGGCACATTGACGGATCTGCAAGCGCGCATTCACCTGTCGTACGGAAACCCAAATGGCTCTTAGCAACGCTCAAACAACTACAATCGCGTCCCCTCCAGCCCCTCAGTCAAGCCCATTGGTCATGCGCATTATCGGCGCCGTGGCCCTGGCGCATCTGATCAATGACCTGATCCAGGCCGTACTGCCGTCGATCTACCCGATGCTCAAGGCCAAATATGACCTGACCTTTACTCAGATCGGACTGATAACCCTGACGTTTCAGATGACCGCTTCGCTATTGCAGCCGTGGGTGGGTTACTACACCGACCGTCATCCCAATCCGCTTTTGTTGCCTGCCGGGATGGTTTGCACCCTGATCGGGATTTTGATGTTGTCTCAGGTCGGCAGTTTTCCGCTGATTTTGCTGGCCGCCGCCCTGGTGGGTATTGGCTCTTCTACGTTTCACCCCGAAGCTTCCCGTGTAGCGAGGCTTGCTTCGGGCGGGCGCTACGGGCTTGCGCAATCGACCTTCCAGGTAGGTGGCAATGCCGGCTCGGCCTTTGGCCCGTTGTTGGCTGCGGCCATCATCATTCCCTTCGGTCAGGGTAACGTGGCCTGGTTCGGCCTGTTTGCCCTGTTCGCCGTTGGACTGCTGTATGTCATCAGTCGCTGGTACCGCAACCATTTGAATCTGTTCAAGCTCAAGGCCGGGCAGCAGGCGACTCATGGGTTGTCGAAGCAGCGGGTGCTCGGTGCCCTGGCGGTGCTCGGCTTGCTGGTGTTCTCCAAGTACTTCTACATGGCGAGTCTGACCAGCTACTACACCTTCTTTCTGATCGAAAAGTTCGACGTGTCCGTGTCCACCTCGCAGTTGTACCTGTTCCTGTTCCTGGGCGCAGTTGCGGCGGGCACGTTCTTTGGCGGCCCCATCGGTGACCGTATCGGCCGCAAGGCGGTGATCTGGTTTTCAATTCTCGGGGTGGCGCCGTTTACCTTGCTGCTGCCCTATGCCGACCTGTTCTGGACCAGTGTGCTCAGCGTGATCATCGGTTTTATCCTGGCGTCGGCATTCTCGGCCATTGTGGTGTATGCCCAGGAGCTGGTGCCGGGCAATGTGGGGATGATTGCCGGTATCTTCTTCGGCCTGATGTTTGGTTTTGGCGGGATTGGTGCGGCCTTGCTCGGGCATTTGGCGGACATTCATGGCATCGAGTATGTGTACACCCTGTGCTCTTACCTGCCGTTGTTCGGCGTGCTGGCGATTTTGCTGCCGCGAACGAAAAAAGTCTGAGTCGGTAGTGGGGGCCATTCCCTGGCCTTGCTCCGGGCGTGCCCTCAATCATGGACCCCTCTGAGCATCCGTGGCGGGCACTAGCAGTGGGTGGCCATCTTGAGTTGTTCGCGAGCTCGCGAGATGCGTGAGCGAACTGTCCCTATAGGGATTTCCAGAGCGCTGGCGGTGTCGCGATAACTGCTGCCGCTTTGCACCGATGCATACAACGTGTCGCGCATTTCGATGGGCAGCCGGTTGAAGGCAATCAGCGTGAGCTCAAGCCTGCGGTGAGTCTCAAATTGACCATACAGGTCGGGGCTGTGGTCCTGCTCATGGCACTGCGTCTCGTCGAACTCGCAATGCACCGGCCTTGCGTGCAACCGACGAAAATGATTGCGAATGAGGTTCTGGGCAATGCCGCACATCCATGTGCTGAGCGTTGCCTGGCCGTTGAAGCGTGCTTTGCTGCGCCACGCCTCCAGGCAGGTCAACTGAAAAATATCCTCTGCATCTTCGGGGTTCAGTACGCGCTTGTGGATAAACGCTTTAAGCTTTTTTTGAAGTTCAGTCGACAGATCCAGAAAATCGGGGGCAGGGGGGGAAGCCTTATCAAGGTGATCCATTTTTTATCCTCAGGGTGAGTGCTATCGAAAATGGTTTCGACAAGGACCTCCCAAGCATCGCCTGTGCCAATTTGCGGATCGAATATAGCCATCTGATTTATATGAGCTTTACAGGTTTTTAACAGGCGCGGTTGTGCCGGATCTTGCGTAGCGGACCTTGTGCGTGCGCCAGTTTTTTCAAAAACATGCCAATGCTACTGCCAGGGAACCGCTTGCCTGTGATCAACCACACAGGTCAATGAAACCTCCTGACTTGGCAGCGCTATGAAAGTTGAAGGGCGAAACGACACCGCGCAGATCCTGCTCTCTTCTCGGAGCGTTGGGGGGCAGATGCCCCAGTCTTCTGCGCAAAGTGCCGCTGAAGAGGTTGGCATGTTGTTCAGCCAGAAAGCCGAAAGCAGCAGCAAGGCATTGGCTCAGCGCGTGCTGCGCACGGTAGATAACCGGGTGCAGAAGGTTGAGGGTATCCAGCAGTTAAACGAGCTCTATGAGCAACTGGGGCATCCCGCTCAGCTCAGCCTGGGGCTGCTGACCCGGCACGTTCGTCTGGCACTGGCGTCAGACTCAGGGGTCGAAGCCTTGCTGGCGTTGACCGGCGACGACCCGGCCCGCACCAGTGTTGTCTTGCAGTACATGGTTGCTCAGGCCCGGGCACAAGGGCGTGAAGGTGATATCGAGCGGGTGCAGAAGGTTCAGGCACAGTTGCATACCCGCTATGACCGGCAAATTCAGGCGGGCCTGAATATTGCGCTGGCGCTGGCAGCAGCCGAAGGCGATGCCGCGCTGCGCCAGGCTGTTCGCACGCTGTATTACTCCAGTGTGGTGCGCAAACAATCACTGCCGAGCATTATCCAGGCCTTGCTGGCTTTATTCGATGAAGAGAGGGTCAACGACGGGTTGCGCGTGATGGCGCGCGCGCTGGCGGATGATATCGCCGCCCACCGGCCCTCGGTGCCGAGCATCAGGCTGCGTACTCTGTTGAGCGGGCTTCAAGGCTGCACCCAGTTGAGCAGCCTTTTGCACAGTTGCCGGTGGTTTATTGAGCGATTGTCATCCCGCGAACGGCAGGCCGAACTGTCGCCAGTCTGCCTGTTGCAACGTCTGCTGGGGTATGCGGGCACGGGCATCGATAGCGATGAGGTGCAAAGCCTGAGTCGTGAGTTGGGTGGCGAAAACCTTTCCAGTCAACTGGTCTTGCTCAATCAAGTTTATCCGTTGATTCAGCGTCTCCCGTTGGCCGTTTGGAGTGACCCTGCAAGCCGTCAGGACGCATTGCAGTCTTTTTTGAGCTTGATGGGTGAACACACTCAGAGCGAAGGTATCGTCCAGCTGTCGGCAGGGCTGACGAGACCGATTCGATGAGGCTCGTCAAATGGCTCAGTGAAGGCCCTGGCAGGGTGGCAAGCCCGGGCGAAGTGCTCGGGGCCGTGGCAGTGCTGGGCATTGTTTTTATCTTTATCGTGCCCTTGCCGACCTGGCTGGTGGATGTGCTGATCGCGCTCAATATGTGCCTGGCCAGCCTGTTGATCGTGCTGGCGCTTTATCTGCCCAACCCTTTGGCATTTTCCACATTTCCTGCACTTTTGCTGCTGACCACGATGTTTCGTCTGGCGTTGTCGATTGCCACGACCCGCCTGATCCTGCTGGAGCAGGATGCGGGCGAGATCGTCGAGGCCTTTGGCAACTTTGTGGTGGGGGGGAATCTGGCGGTGGGGCTGGTGATTTTTCTGATCATCACCATCGTCAATTTCCTGGTGATTACCAAGGGTTCGGAACGTGTCGCTGAAGTGGCGGCGCGCTTTAGCCTGGATGCGCTGCCGGGCAAGCAGATGTCCATCGACAGTGACCTGCGTGGCGGGTTGATCGATGGTGCACAGGCCCGATACAAGCGTGACCAGTTGTCCCGGGAAAGCCAGATGTTCGGTGCCATGGATGGCGCCATGAAGTTTGTCAAAGGAGACGCCATCGCAGGCCTGGTGATTGTGCTGATCAATATCCTCGGCGGGTTTTCCACGGGGGTAGTGCAACACGGGATGAGTGCTGGCGAGGCCATCACGCTGTATTCGGTATTGACCATCGGTGATGGTCTGATCGCGCAAATTCCGGCGCTGTTGATTGCCTTGACCGCGGGGATGATCATCACCCGTGTCGCCCCCGACGACCAATCGCCAGGCAGCCATGTCGGGGCACAAATCGGCCAGCAGATAACCCGTGAACCCAAGAGCTGGATGATCGCATCGGCGGCCATGCTGGCCTTCGCCGCCCTGCCGGGAATGCCCGCCCCGGTGTTTGGCTTGATTGCCCTGTGTACGTTTGCGCCGGGTTTTTACTGGTGGTCGCGAAGCCGCAAGGCTGAGGCGTTGGAGCCGGCGCAAGCAGTGCAGGTGGCCCCTGAACACAACGGCGACGAAGATCTGAGAGTGTTTGATCCGACACGCCCGTATCTGCTGCAGTTCGCCAGTGCCCATCAAAGCCTGGAGCTTACTGAGCGGCTGATTCACGGGATTCGTCAGGTGCGCAACAGTATCGTCACCCGTATCGGGGTGACACTTCCCAGTTTTGAAATCGAATACAGCGACATGCTGCCCGAGGATGAGTTTCGCTTTTGTGTTCACGAAGTGCCCACGCTCAAGGCGACTTTTGATGAACGACGGGCCGTGGCACGGGACAGTGTCACGGATGCTCCTCAGAGTGCTCTCAGAGGCAGCGAGCAAAGAGATGAACGGGACTGGCTATGGCTGAACCCCGGTGATCCGCTGCTGGCCCGGGAGGGCGTCGAGTCGTTCAGTGCCCATGCCTTGATTGTTGAGCGCATGCGTCAAGCCATGATGATCAGCGGGCCGCAATTTTTGGGGTTGCAGGAGAGCAAGTCGATTCTCGGCTGGCTTGAGCAAAGCCAGCCTGAGCTGGTTCAAGAGTTGCAGCGGATCATGCCGCTGTCCCGGTTCTCTGCCGTTCTGCAGCGCCTGGCCAGTGAAGGCGTACCCCTGCGGGCGGTACGCCTGATTGTCGAAGTGCTGACCGAACATGGCCAGCACGAGCGCGAAGTGTCAGCGCTGGCGGACTATGCGCGGATTGCCCTGAAGTCGCAGATCTATCATCTGTACAGTCAGGCTGACGGTCTGCATGCCTGGCTGTTGTCTGCCCATAGCGAAAACCTTTTTCGCGAGGCATTGCGCCAAACCCAAGCGGGCGTGTTCTTTGCCCTGGACAATGAGCACAGTACGCAACTTGTGGCGCTGCTCAAGGAGGCTTTTGCACCGCGCAAGTGCGACGCAAGCGTATTGCTGGTGGCGCAGGATCTGCGCAGCCCGTTGCGCACGCTGTTGTTCGATGAATTCAACCATGTGCCGGTCATGTCTTTCGCCGAGTTGACCGGCTCGGCCAAGGTCAAGGTGCTCGGGCGTCTTGATCTGCAATTCGACGGTGTGCTGCGCGAGGCCGTGTCTTGAGTCCGGGGCATGGCTTACCTGATGGCGCAACCGTGGTGTTCGATTTGCAGCAGCCTGGCCAGCTGTTCGAGTTGCGAGTGCTGAGCGGTTTGCATGAGGGGGCTGCACTGCCTTTGTTCGGTGAGTGCTGGAGCATCGGTGCCCATCAAGATGCCGACCTGGAGTTGTACGACCCTGGCGTTGAAACCAGGCATGCCCGGTTGCACTGTGTGGACGGGCGCTGGACAGTGCAGGCGCAGGAAGGTCTCTTGCAGGATGAAACCGGCACTGCCCGGGCACAGATTGCCGATCTGGCTGCGGGTAAGGCGTTTGCCATTGGCGGGATACGCTTGTGCATCGCCAATACGCAAAGTGCCTGGGTGGATGAGCTGGCAGAAGTAACCAGGGTGCAGAGCGAAACGGCCGCCGCGCGCTCGGGCATGGTGCCTGCGCGCCGCCCTGGCAAGTGGCTGGCGCTGGCCCTGAGCGTGTCGGTGCTGATATTGGCGGCACAAGCCTGTCAGCCTTCAAACACGGCACAGGCACTTTCTCCGAAGCCATTGGCTGTCAGTGACAGGCGTCAGCTTGCAACAACGCATCAGGTCCATCAGCAATTACTCAAGATGTTGATCGAGCGTGATCTGGACAACGCCATCCGGCTGCAGGTGGTTGATGAGCAAATCATCCTGGGCGGTGATGTCGGCAAGGACTCGCTGGCACTGGTCTCGCGGATGCTCGATCGCTTCGAGGCGCAATTTGAAACGCCGGTTGCGATCATTAATCAGGTCCAGGAAATCAGCACGGCACTGCCCTTCAGGATCGTCCAGATAATCGGTGGCCAAAAGGCCCATGTTGTACTGGAAGACGGGCGTCGGCTGTTTTTTGGTGACGAAGCGCAGGGTGTGCGCCTGACTGCGATCGACAACCGCCGAGTGCTGTTTGAAGGCGCGCAGCGCTATGAGGTGAGCTGGTGAACGGCACGATTGCTGAGCGCCTTGAGCGCTGGCGGCAACGCCAGTTCACGCACCTGGCGGGTTTTTCACCGGTAACCCTGAGCGGTCGGCTCCTGCGGATCAATGGCATGCTGCTGCAATGCTGCCTGCCCCAGGCCCGCATTGGCGAGCTGTGCCGGGTTCAGGCAGGGAGCAACGCATGGATACTGGCAGAGGTCATCGCCTGTGATCAGCAGGACGCCACCCTCAGTGCTTTGGCGAGCCTCGAAGGTATAAGCGCAGGAGCGGCCGTTGAACGCTTGGGGGCTGTGCATCAGGTTCGCGTCGGCAATGATCTGCTGGGGCAAGTGCTCGACGGGTTTGGCCGACCGCTTGCCGGGGGCGACGGGGGGGCTTTTCCTGGAGGCCTTGTGAGGAGGCCAATGCAGTTGTATGCGAAGCCCCCTTGCCCACTCAGAGGCCGCGCATCGGTCGCGCTTTGCCAACAGGGGTACGGGCCATCGACGGGTTGTTGACCCTGGGTGAGGGCCAGCGGGTCGGGCTGTTTGCCGGTGCCGGTTGTGGCAAGACCACCCTGCTGGCCGAAATCGCCCGCAACGTCGAGTGCGATGTGATCGTGTTTGGCCTGGTTGGCGAGCGCGGTCGCGAGCTGCGTGAGTTTCTTGACCATGAGCTGGATGAGGGGCTGCGGGGCAAAGCCGTGCTGGTGTGCGCAACCTCTGATCGCACAAGCATGGAGCGTGCGCGGGCAGCCTTTACCGCAACTGCTCTGGCCGAAGGTTTCCGACGCAAAGGCCGGCGGGTTTTATTGTTGATCGACTCATTGACGCGCTTTGCCCGCGCTCAGCGGGAAATCGGTCTGGCCGCTGGCGAACCCTTGGGCAGAGGCGGGTTGCCGCCCTCGGTTTACAGCCTGTTGCCACGTCTGGTAGAGCGCGCAGGCCTGACTCGCGAGGGGTCTATCACCGCGATCTATACCGTACTCATCGAGCAGGACTCCATGGGCGATCCGGTAGCCGATGAGGTTCGATCCTTGCTGGACGGGCACATTGTGTTGTCCCGCAAACTGGCAGAGCGCGGTCACTATCCGGCGATAGATGTGCTGGGCAGCCTGTCACGGATCCTGAGCAATGTGGCTGCGCCAGAACATATGCAAAACATGGCCGCGTTCAGGCGATTGCTGAGCGCGCATCAGCAGATCGAACTGCTGCTCAGGCTGGGTGAGTACCAGGCGGGCAACGATGCCCTGACCGACCTGGCCGTCGAGAGCCGCCAGCGTGTGGAGGCCTTTTTGCGTCAGGACTTGCGCGAGCCTGCAACGTTTCAGGAAACCCTGGAGCACTTGAGCGAGTTGACTGCCCATGTGCCCTTCTGAAAACCGCCCGCCTGCCACCGAGCCCTTGCGGCGCCTGCGCCAACATCGGGCCGATCGGGCTGAGCATTTGTTGCACATCAAACGTATGGAGCTGCGAGCCCTTGGCCTGAACATTGAGCAGGCCCGTTCGGCGGTTGAGCAGGCCAGGCAAAACGAAAACCGGCAGCAAACCGAACTGACCGGCCGGTACCAGGGGCAGGTGGTGTCGCCCAGGACCCTGTCGGGCTGGGACGAGTCACAGCGCCAGTGGGCGGCTCAAACAGCGCAGCAGGCAAGTGCCTTGCAAGCGCTGCTCGAGCAGCAGCGCGTGGTTGCGATCCATGTCGAGAGTGCCCGCCAGTACGCGGGTGAATGCCAGAGAAAGGTCGAAAAACTTCTGGAATTGTCGATGTTGCTGGCAGAGGAGGCGGGATGGCCGAGTCATCAGGAGTAAACCCGGTGCCGTTGCCATTGGCCCGGTATCTGCCTGCCGCCCCGGCGCGCGCAGCCGACTGCAAACTGTTTGCAGACAGCCTGGCAGGCGCGGATAGGGGCTTGGCACAGGTGTTGTCCGAGGCACTGATGCCCCGTGCACCGGGGGCAGGGCCATGGCCAGTGCAATTTGTGCTGCATCTGGCACATCGCGGGCGGGTCAGTGTCAGCGCCCGTTATGAACATCATGGCTGGCTGATCATTTTAAAGGCGCAGCAATCCGCCACCCGACAATGGCTCTCCCGTCAGCAGCAACCCTGTCAACGGCGTCTGGCCCGTGCCTTGGGGCAGGTCGTCAGGATCCGGTTACTGCAGGAGTGCCAGTGATGACGGTAGCGCCGATCACCTTGCCACAGCTGGACGCAACCACGGTCCAGGCCTGTTGGCGGTTGGGTCGTGGCCTGCGCTATTCATTTCAGGTCGCAGGCGAGCCCGGTGAGCTTTTGCTGGAACCGGGGCGGGCGCCAGGGGGTGGTGCGTGTGTCTCGTTCGAGAGCCGCTGCGGGGTCTTTACGCTCAGTGATGCAGGGCCCTTGCTTAGCCTGTTTGGCGAGTGCCCGGTGGTGCTGGCCGAGACCGGCAACGATCCCCAGTCATGGTTTTGGGCGCACTTTGAGCAGCGCATGAGTGCGCAGTTGAGGGCGCTTTTTGGCTATCTGCGGCCCCTTGCCGACAGGCAGGTGGGCGCATTCGAGTGCTGCCTCAGTGTAGTGCTGGGCCCATCGCGAAGTGTCGGCCGATTGATGCTGGCGGCCCACAGCCTGTTGGCGCTTTGCGAGGCGGGGCAATGGCAGGCAGTCAAGGCGCCGTTGCCCGATTGCTTTGCCGTGCCTGTGCCCGTGGTGCTTGGCTATCTGCCGTTGACGGTTGAGCAGTTGCGCAGGGTACGACCAGGCGACGTGCTGGTGCCGGAGCGCCTGTTGTTCAGCGGTGATGGCGTGGGGCAGTTGAGGATTGGGCGGTGGCGGATCACATCGCAAATTGATGATGAAGGCGGGCGTCGCTGCCTGACCGTGTGTGCTCTCGAGGAGTCGGCTGTGGAAGAGGTGATGTTTGCGGGTACGGACGTTGAACGGCATAAAGGCAATGAGCCGTTTGAAACCTTGCAGGTAGAGCTGAGCGTGCGCTGTGGCGCACTCAAGTTGAGCCTGGGTGAGCTGCGCCAGTTGGCCCCCGGCATGGTGTTGAGCATCGAGGGCTATGACACGGGCATGGCCGGGTTGTATTACGGCGACCGGCCGATCGGTCACGGGCAGTTGGTGGAGGTTGAGGGGCGCCTTGGCCTGCAACTGTCGCGCATCACTTTTTCGCAATGACCGTTCAAGGGATCGATCCCTTTCTGCTGGCGCTGTTTCTCGGCGGCCTGTCACTGATGCCCATGCTGCTGATGGTGTGCACCGCCTTCCTGAAAATCTGCATTGTGTTGATGATTACCCGCAACGCCATTGGTGTGCAGCAGGTGCCGCCGAGCATGGCCCTTTATGGAGTTGCCCTGGCTGCAACAATGTTTGTCATGGCACCGGTGGGGTATGAAACCGCCCAGGCCCTCAAGCAGACGCCGCTGGATATGAGCAGTGTGCAAGCCTTGCAGGAGAGCGGGGAGGAGGCAGTAAAGCCCTTGCGGGCCTTTATGGCACGCAACACTGCTCCCGATGTGCTGACCCATCTGCTGGATAACACTGCGCGTCTATGGCCTGCGCAACTGGCGCAAGAGGTCAAGCGTGACGACCTTATCCTGCTGGTACCGGCATTTGTGCTGTCGCAGCTACAGGCAGGGTTTGAAATCGGTTTTCTGATTTACATCCCCTTTATCGTGATCGACCTGATCGTCTCGAACCTGTTGCTGGCGCTGGGCATGCAGATGGTCTCGCCCATGACCCTTTCATTGCCGCTCAAGCTGTTGCTGTTTGTGCTGGTTTCGGGTTGGACACGTCTGCTCGACAGTCTGTTCCTGTCCTATCTGTGAGGCGTCCATGGAGCCGATTTTGCTGTTCAAGCAGGGCATGCTGCTGGTGGTGGTGCTGTCTGCGCCACCGCTGATCGTGGCTGTAGCGGTGGGTGTGCTGACCTCGCTGGTGCAGGCGCTGATGCAGGTACAGGACCAGACACTGCCCTTCGGCATCAAGCTGGTTGCAGTGGGCGTCACGTTGGCGCTGACGGGGCGCTGGATCGGGGTTGAACTGATTCAATTGATCAACCTCACCTTTGACATGGTCGCCCGCTCGGCGCTGTAGAGGGAACAGCCGATGGCCGCACAGATTGCGTTTCTCGAATACCTGCCCAGCCTCGCCATTGCGATGGCGCGCCTGTATCCCTGTTTTTTTCTGATCCCGGCATTCTGCTTCGAACATGTGCGCGGCATGCCCCGGCATGTCATCGTTTTTGCGCTGGCCCTGATACCTGCCCCGGGTATTTATCACGCCTTGTCGGGCGTGAATTACACCCTGCTGGCGCTCGGCGGTCTGATGCTCAAAGAGGCCATGCTGGGCTTTTTGCTGGGCATGCTGCTGTCCATGCCGTTCTGGCTGTTCGAGTCGGTAGGGGCTTTGCTCGATAACCAGCGTGGTGCCCTGATCGGCGGGCAGCTCAACCCTTCGCTGGGGGCGGATGCCACACCTGTCGGGCACCTGTTCAAGCAACTGAGCATTTTTTTGCTGATGGTCACCCTCGGGCTGGGCAGCTTGACCCGGGTGATCTGGGACAGCTACCTGATCTGGCCCCCCACGCTCTGGTTACCGACCATTGCTGCGGATGGTTTTGCCGTGTTTCTTTCTTTGCTCGGCGATACCTTCACGCATCTGCTGCTCTACGCCGCGCCCTTTATTGCGCTGTTGTTGTTGATCGAATTCGCTGTTGCCCTGTTGAGCCTCTACAGCCCGCAGTTGCAGGTATTTGTGCTGTCGATGCCGGCCAAAAGCCTGGCCGGCCTGGGCTTTCTGCTGCTCTACCTGCCACAACTGGAGGAGCTGATCGTGGGACGGATGAGTCTGCTGGGGGATCTTGGGCACGCACTGGGCCAGCTCTTCAAAGTAGGTGAGTCATGAGCGATTCGGGTGAGAAGAAATATGACGCCAGCCAGAAAAAACTGCAGGACCAGCGCAAAAAAGGCCAGGTTGCGCAAAGTCAGGACATCGCCAAACTGCTGACGCTGGCGGTTATCAGTGAGGTCGCCTTGATCACGGCTCAGAACAGCCTGCAGCGTTTTGGCCAATTGCTGATGCTGCCCGTTTCACTGGTCGGGCAACCCTTTGGTCATTCGCTGCAGGCCGTGTTCGTCGAGGCGGGTTACCTGTTTTTTGACTTCGCCTTGCTGATGACCGGCGTTGCAGTCTTGATGAAATTAATCAGCAGCTGGCTGCAATTCGGCTTTCTGTTTGCCCCTGAAGTCCTGATCCCGGACTTCAACCGGCTCAACCCGGTCAATCAGGCCCGGCAGATGTTTTCGGCCCAGTCACTGTTGACCCTGCTCACCGGCCTGATCAAGGCACTGCTGATCTGTGCGGTGCTTTACCGAGTGATCGGGCCTTCCCTGGGGGCGTTGGTCGGGTTGGTCAACGCTGACTTGCCGGGCTATATCGTCGCGCTGATCGCCTTGTTCCGGCATTTGCTGCATGTGTGCCTTGGCCTGCTGCTGGTGCTAGCAGTGGTTGACCTGGCGTTGCAGCGGTATTTTTTTGCCCGGCGCATGCGCATGACCCATGTCGAAGTGGTCAAGGAGTACAAGGGCATGGAAGGTGACCCACATACCAAGATGCTGCGTCGGGCACTGGCCCAGGAGCTGGCCCATGAAGAGCCTGTGGCCCCGACTCCGCCGTTGGAAGAGGCCGACATGCTGCTGATCAACCCTACGCATTTTGCCGTGGCGCTGTACTACCGGCCGCCACAGACGCCTTTGCCGACCGTGATTGCCAAGGGGGCTGATGCCCGGGCACGGCGAATGATCGACAGGGCACGGGCAGCAGATGTTCCGGTGATTCAGTGTGTGTGGCTGGCTCGCACGCTGTATGGCATCGAGACCGGGCATTGCATCAGCCGCGAGACCCTGCAGGCGGTTGCGCTGGTCTACCGCACTCTGCGAGAACTGGATGATGACGAGCGCCGTGAAGTCATCGAGTTGGCGGAACTTGAGCAACGCTGATCGGGGCAGGAACCGGGCGCTATTACATGGTCACTCACTCTTCATCAGCCAGTCAGAGTTGAGCAGTCATGGACGTCAATTTTTTTGAACCCGCAAAGCCAGCGCCGTCAGAAATGCGCGGCACAGCCTCCCCGAACACTTCTGGCCCCACCGAATCGGTGCAAATGACCGGTTTTCGTCATTATCAGCAGCCCTCTCTGGCATTCAGCGCCAGCCTGGTTGAAGGAAAAGTCGTGACCCAAGGCTCGTATGTGGGCCAGGACATTGCCGCCCAACTGAATCAGTTGTCCAGGCCGTTCAAGCAAGATGCCACTTACGCAGGCCCTGCCCGGAACCTGCGAATCAGGGACGACAAATTTAATGTATTTCATATCCAGTCCACCCCTGCGGCCGCTGCAGTACTTAAAAGCAGTCTTCCCCTGAGTTTTTACCCGTCGCCCCCGATCAATCCCGGGCGTGCCCATCTGGGGCAGATAAGCGGTGTGCAAACAACCGCCGAAGGCGGCCAGTTTCGTGTGGTCGAGCAACGCCTGTACCGGTTAGAAGCACAGACGCTTCGTTGGTTGCCCGACAAGGACGAGGCCCGATACAGCCGTATTGGCTTGAGTGCTCAAGGGCAACTGATGAAAGTGCCGCAGGGGGTCGCAGACATGAGCATTGATGGTAAAACGCAGGCGAGCCTTGAGGGTTTCACGCTAAAAATCAGCCGCGACACAGCCGATGCTGCTCTTTGTCTTGTTCCCGTCAACGAGTCGGGTAAACCGGTGCAACTGGCGCATCTGGGGCTGGCGGGTGATGTGCTGTACGCCTCGACACCTCAGGGTGAGTTTTTGTGCGCGAACCTGCGCAATGCCGAAGACGGGCAATTGGTCATGCGCCCTGAACCACTCGATAATCTTGAGCAGCTGCATCAGGGTGCAGTCAGCATCAAGGGCTTTATGCATGATGATCAAGGCCGGCTCAACGCCCTTGTCCTCGACTCCCGCCGCCAGTTACACAGCACCCCTTTGAGCCATGGCCCTGATCAGGCATCGGGCTGGAACCTCAGTGATGTGATCCTCAGAGTGAACGACACAGGTTTGCCCGAGCCAGGGCTGCAGACACTCGCCGGTAGTGTGGACCTTGGGCCGCGGGGCAAGGTTGCGCTTGAGGGCAACACATTGCTGTGCTGGAACGAGCGCTCACAGCAATGGGATAAAAGCGCTCACCACAATGTGGAGCGACTGGAGCGTGGCCTGGATGGTCGCGCTTATGTATTGCAAGGTGCAGAGCTGAAAGCGCTGGCAATCCATAAAACGCGGGATGCTGCGTACAGCGGTGCCAGTTATGACCTGACACCTGTTAATGATGCTCATGCCCATATCAACCTTGGTGGCGCCATGGTTGAGAATAACGAGCGAAAGATCACCGGTTTTGCTATCGATAACGCCAGGCAATTTGTAACGCTTGATGCTGAAAACAAGCTGATTGCCCACGTCAACGGAAAGGCCAGGGTCTTGACCTTTACCCGGCCTAAAGAGCTTGTGGCGCTGGCACTTGACCGTCAGGGAGATCTGTATGCACAGACCGGCGCCGGCGAACTGCTCAAGCTCGACAAGGCTCACTGGCAAACCCCTTGCACCTCAGCGCTCACCTGGACTCCCGTGCCGGTGCCGGACAATGCGCCGGTCAAGTCGTTGCGTATGGGAGCAGGTCAGCAATTGATCGTCAGCTGGGGTGAAAACAATGCGCAACAAAAAAGATGGGGTGAACACTATCGGCAGTTGATTGTTTCAGCGGATGGCGACCCGCAATGGAAACCTTTAACGGCACACTCAAACACCCCCGCGAGATCACTGGGTACGGTGTTGGGCAACGCTGAGTTGAAGAGTCAGGACAACGGCACCTCCTGGGCCGTGACCTCCGATTGTTTTGGCCACAAGACTGAAGCCCTGTCGGTTGATCGTGGGGTTATTAAAAGTGCTTTAGCCCATTTTCATCCTGTTCAGGGGATCAAGAATATCGGCCTTGGTATCCAGCATGATGTTAAAGGGCGACGCGGGCTGGCAGACCTCTACGCGGATGTGCGGGAACTGCAGGGGCTATTGCGTACGCTGGCGAGCGTGACACCCCGTACGATGGATATTTCAAGTCGCCTTGACCGCCTGGGCGAGGGCAAGCCAACCCAGGCCCTGGCCACAAAACTCAAGCATTTTATGAGTCAGGTAGAAGAGTACAGCGTGCAATTGGCCAGGCGATTGGGCGACATCAAGGGAGCCCGTGTGATCCCGGATTATCTGCCCACAACGAGTGGCAAACCCACTGAAGGCTCAGCGAGCAACCTGTCCCGAATTCGCCAGTCCTTCGAGAATATGGGGTCTTCAAAGTCTGATATCACAGCGGCCTTGCTGCGCAGTTACGAAAAACAGGGAGTTTGTTTGTCGTTGCACGACGCTGGCCTGAAACGTGATTTGAGCAATTCGACCGGGCTGATCGAGAGCGATTTGATTCAGCACGCCCGCACACTTTTCAGGCTGATCAAACTGGTCGATCGGCTGGAGGGTAAAGCGCCTGATCAGGCCGAAATAACAGCCCGCCTGGAGAGTGCGATAGAGAACTATCAAAACAGCCCGGTACACAAGAAAACATCGCAGAGCATCAATGGATTGAAGCAGGCAGAAACGCTCTATAACAACTTCAAATTGTTGGCCAGGGACTTGGGTACCCCGGGATCAGCGCTCAATTTTCATATAACCACTACCTTGGGGCTCAATCCACAAGAGACGGTCAAGCAGGCTCTGCTTCAATGCATTCAAAAGTCTGAAAGCGGCCAGTCAGTTGCATCGAGCCGGAGCAAAACCTTATCGGCATCCCTGTTCTTACTTCCAGTCCCGTTGCTTGAAATCATAGGGGGTGTTTCAAGAGACAATACCAACGGCATAACGCTGACTCGAACCGATCAGGGGGTCAGCGTTGACATCAATATGGGCACTGGCCATACCGTCACTGGTTCTGTAGGCGTCGGTAACATGTTGCTTCCCTCCGAGGTGCCACTCGAAGGCCGGCTCAGGGTAGGGGCTGAGACTACATTGGCGTTGACGCATGAAAACGAGCAAAGCGTCAGCTTTGATATCAGGGAGGCAGATTTTCCCGCAATGATGGCCATCCTCACCGGGGAGAAAGGGAACGTTTTCGACTTGCTGGATCTTGGCAGCAATCACAAGAGCGGCACGAGCTCGAAAAATGCTTTGGACTTGAGTGTTTCCGCTCATGTGCAGCCCCGCTTTCACATGTTGATGCCGGAAACCTCGAATACACCTGGTGGCCTGGTACGTACTATGGTGAATGCGGGGGGGGGGGCTTCAACTGTTTCATGTTGAACAACGCAGCGCTGTCGTCTTGGGGCAGGATGAAATAACCCGGGCCCAAAGCGTGAATACCCAATGGTTAGCCAGAGGCAGTGCCTCTTTAGGTATGGCGCCGGCCAATGGCGCCTTGTGGACTCAGCTCGGTGCCGATGGACCTACGTGGGTGCCGTATATCACGAGTGATTCTTCGTTCACCCTGGGGTTTGATCGCAGTGTTGCCCGCAGCATGCGTTTTACCTTCAAGCAGCCTGCTGTGATCGATCAGGCGCAAGTCAATGGATTACGCGATGCCTTGTCCCGGCATTCTGCGCCACTCAAGCAACACCTGACCTCGTTTGCAGCACAGGGCCCACTGGTGGAGCAACTGCAACATCTGCATCGTCTCTTCATTCAGCTACCGTCACCCGCTACCCGTTCTGAAGAGCACCATGCCCTCAATGAACAGCTGCAAACCTGCCTTCACCAGGAGGCGCTGGCCGCACAAGGTCGGCGAGCACTCAAATCAGTTGAAAGAACGGTTTCCTATGTGGGGGTAAAAGGTGGCCCTGACCATGAGTGGCTGAATGACGCTGCGCCTGCTAACAAGGCGGCAATTCTCCGGCTGTTTGCCCAGCAGCCACAATTCGAGCGGATCATCAACGACCTGGAAAGCAGCCAGGGCACCTCGGTAGTGATCAGGCTGGAGGTCAAGCCGAAGGTGCTGCGCATGATTGACAATCAGATAGGGGATGGGCCTAACGCCATAAATGATGTGCAAAAGGCCCTGGAAAACCCGGACAACCTGCGGATTAAAAACTTGGCTGTAAGCTATACGGCAACTAGAACCGACGCTATGAAGACCCCCATTCCTCTTGTGGCCTACTCCAGCAGGGCAGCCTTGAGCAATTCCTGCAAACTCCTCAACATTGAGTTGAAATACGGTATGGATCAGAACACTCCCTTGCGCGTTGAGTTCAAGGATACGTTGCCCTCGGCTCGTATTCGGGAGCTGAATCCCGAGCAGCTTGACCAAAAGATCCGGCATGGCCGCAGCCCTTTGATGTAATGACAATACCGGCCTGGCTGATAATCAGACAGGCCGGTACATGGGGGTGGGGGCTAAGACTCTGCGCAGGATTGGATGCGTGGGTTTGAATGTCTTCAGATCACCGGGGCAATGGGTCGTTGCACGGTTGATCTAGGGTTCCAGAGGCACAACGTGATGGTCTGAACGTTCAGCATACGAGCCTGTATCTGTACGCATGTGTGGTGGCCACCAGATCACCAGCGTCCTGGCGCTGGAGGCCGGGCGCGCGCACAGGTCTGTACGGCAATCCGAGGTGCAGCCTTGCAACAGTCCAGCCAGGGCCGCCGCCATGGCAACTGCGATCAGCCGAGTCATGGCGCGACCTCCAGCAATGATGGCCGAGACACGCTTGATTGTTCGTCGGGCTCGGGTGCTCGTGTCGCGATAAACACCTCCGCACGTTCGCCGGGCGCCAGCCACGGAGTCGGCCAGACACTCACCGCCAGGGTGCCGGCAGTGCTGCAATCACGTTCATCGACGCGCACCCGGCTCTGGCTCTGGTTGTGCAATACCAGTACGGCCACGTTGTAGTCCTCACTTTCGTACCACTGATGACGCTCGGTATCGACCTTCAGAGACGTGAACGCTTTGCACAGGCTGCCCGTCCGGGTCGGCATCGGCATCGCTGTGAACCGGCCAGGCACGTGGCCCGTGACCAGTTGACGGAACACCCGGGTAATATCGGAGCGCTGAATCACTGGCTGCTTCGCATCACGCCGTCTCAATGGGGTCAGCGCTGCCTCCAGTTGCGCCTGATCCGATTGTGGCAGGTAGCGGGCAGGGTTGGTCTGGTCGCCAATCAGGCGGGGTGTCAGGATAAACAGCCGCTCACGGCGATTTTTAGTGTTCTGCGTGGACGAAAACAGCAGCTTGCCCAGCCAGGGGATATTTCCCAATACGGGGACTCGATTGCGGCTGTCGACCTCTTCAGCGACATGAAAACCGCCGATGACCAGGGATTGTTTTTCGTGGATCACTGCCTGGGTACTGATGTTGCCTTTGCGAACATCCGGTGTGGAATGCTGCCCTGTGTTATCGGCAAAGGTGCCGTCTTCGATATCGATGATCAGGTGAATCTGATTGGCGCCACTGGCTTCGATTACCCGGGGTATGACCTGGAAACTGGTGCCGGTGGTGACCGGCATGATGTTGGCCACGCCCTCACCGACGGCCTGGATATATTGCGTGCGATTGAAATCGATAACAGCGGGCTGGTTTTCCAGGGTCATGATCGAGGGGTTGGATACCACCGTTGCCAGCCCGCGGGCTTCAAGCGCCTTGATCTCGGCTGCAAAACGGTCAGCCTGGATCATGGACACGGTTGTCGGGGAAGTGCCAGACAACCCAGTAGCCATCCCGAAACGGCCGCTCTGAAAGCCCCATTTCGTCCCCAGTTCGTTGAGTTGGGTGCGGTTGATATCGAGAATCACGGCGTCTATTTCCACGAGTTTGCGCGGGACATCGAGCTTGGCGATCAGTGCCTGATAGAGCGTCCCGCGTTCGCTGGCGTCGTAGATCAACACGCTGTTGTTACGTACATCGGCCTCCACGCGGATGGCGTTCAGGCCTGATGATTTCAAATCGGCGGTGAGCGCGGGCAGTGGTGGATTGCTTGAATAAGGCATGGGGGAGGCCGTGCCGGATACTGGCGAGGGGCCGGGGGAGGGAGCAGCGAACGGGCTCGATGACTTGGTATCGAGCAACCCGCGCAACAAGCTGGCGATACCGGGCACACTCAGTTTTTCGCCCCGATAATCGATCTGCCGGTCTGCCGCATTGGCGAACTGCAGTGTGAAAGTCAGCACATCCTGTTTATTGGCGGGTTCTGCCCGTTTGCGACTGAACTGCCTGATCTGCTCGATATAGCGTTTGGGCCCGGACACCAGTACCACGCCGATATCCGGCAACTCGCCCCAGCCGAAACGCTCATCCAGCAGGCCTATCCGGGTCAGGGCCTGCTTCAGATCGGCAATGGTATCGTCCGCAACTTCAAGGCGGCTCGTGGTCTGCTGGTCAAGCGAACTGATGTAGAGCGTGTTGTTATGCACAAACCACTGGAAACGGTGTTCCAGTGCAAGCCGCTCCATTAAACCGGTGAGCGTGTCGGCGCGTAGCTTGCCGTTTACGACGCCTTGAAGCGCGCCATCAATCTGTAGTTGCAGGCCCACGGTATGGGCAAAGGCCCCTAGAAAATCAGGCACTGACAGGTTATTGGCTTCATGGGCATAAGGCGTTTTTTGCCACTCCTGTGGAACGGCGGCCATCGCCCCGTTGGCTAGCAAAAAAAGAGCTGGCAACAGGGTCCGTTGCAAGGAGTGCTTGAACCTGAGCATCACTGCACGGCATCAATAATGCTTTTGGTCAGGCTGTGCTTGAATCGGGTTTGCTCGTTGATCGAGAAACTGGCAATGGCCATTTTTTGTGAAGCGTCGAGGAAGCGCTGCATGTCTTCGGGGCTTGCTTGATTGTTCAGGGCGATCTCCTCCAGTTTTTTTTGGGCCTGGATAAAGCGGGTGTCAATGCGACGCTGAATGCTTTCGAACGAAGCCATAGAACCTCCATCAGTCAATACTCACCACTCAGTGGTAGCTCCTGCCGGATCAGTTCCATCAGTGGTCATGGGGATCAGCAGCGCCTTGAGCGTTGTGGCCCAGTCAATGCGCAGGTCGTGTTGCGCAGTGACCAGCACCAGAGCGAAGGGGTCGAGGCGTTCATCTGCTTGCAGTTGCCATGCGGTATCCGGGCGGGTGCTTAGCCACTGCCGTACAGGTGCAAGCATCTGTGGGTGGCAGCGCAGGGTTGCATTCAATGGCGGGCATTGGGCTGGCAGCAGTTGCGCCAGCAAGGCATTGATTCGCATCTGTGGCGGCACCTCACCGAGCAATCGCTCCAGAGCCTGATTGACCACTTGCGAGGCGCTGGTTTCAATCGCTTGGCACAAGGCGCCATGTTCCTGTTGCCAACGCGCCAGATGGGCATTGGCCTGTTGCCAGAATTCGCTGTGGGCCTTTTGCAGCAGCGTTTCGGCAGCGTTTTCAGCGTTGCTCAGCAGTTCGTCTGCCTGGGCACGTGCCTGGGCCAGCACCTCATTGGCCAGGCCGCAATCGATCAGGTTCTGGCTGCTGATCAGTACCTGGGGCAGCCCGGTTGCGCCTGGCTGCAGCTCAATCGTGCGGCGTGTCAGCATGGTTGTGCCCCTCGTCGCGGGGTCGTGTGTGCCACAACACTGTTTGCCAGAGCGTTCGGAGTTTGGCCGGTGAAATGGCCGGCACCGGTTTTTGCTCCAGCGTTTCGATCCGTGCAGGGGCAAAGCGCAGTCGCAACCTCTGCCAGACCGGTGGTTCGAGCCATGCTCTGAGCAGTTGCAAGGGATCGTCGGCGGGCTCGAGCCAGTCCTGCGTGTGCAAAGCCCTGGCAAGGCGCTGGCACCACAAACGCTGCGTGTCATCCCGTGCAGCAGAAGGTGTAGTGCGGCAGATACGCTCGACCCTTTGCAGCAACGCGTCATAGTGCGCCGGTTGCGCCAGTGCCAGCTGCATCAGGCTGGTTGTGGGCGCACAGGGCAGGCAGGGGGCGATACCCAAGCTCTTGCTGGCGCCTGCATGCTGGTTGCGCAGCAAGGCGGGCGATGCGTCAAGGATCTGCCAGTGCGGATGAGCGTAGCGCCATGGCAAGGCCCACCACTGTACCCAGGCATCAATGTCATTCATGCAGAGCCCTTTTTGCGCAGCTTTAACCATACAACTGGCGTAATGATTGCCAGCAGGCACCCTGTCACCAGTGCAGCGAACAGGCTTTTCCAGAACCCCAGGTCTTGCTGCGGCACCAGAAAAGGTCCGAAGAACAGCAGTTGCTGGTTGTCCTGAAACGCGGCGGCAAGAACAAAAACCGTGGTTATTTTGTGCGGGTTGTCGATTGCCATTGCCATGCCCGGAATGCTGCTGGCAACCATCCGCCGTACCCGCGACTGGATGCCGTCGGGGTCCAGTCTGGCATCGTGTTTGATAAACACCGAAGCGGATGCGGGCTGCACGGCCTCACCTGGCGCCACACGCTCGGGCAGTACCACATGCACGCGCGCGACTATCACCCCGTCAATGCTCGACAGTGTGGCTTCAAGCTCTTGTGACAGCGCATAGATGTAACGGGCGCGCTCCTCAAGTGGCGTAGAAATGACACCTTCCTTGCGAAAAATATCACCCAGTGTGGAGCGCTTTGTTCTGGGCAGGCCAGCCGCCGACAGCGAGTTAATCGCCCGGCTGATAGCTTCTGTTCTGACACGAATGGAAATGCCATTTTTATCGGGGACTTTTTGAGCGTGGACCTGTTTTTCTGCCAGTTCTGCAATGACTGCATTGGCCTCCTGTTCGGAGAGCTGGCTGTGAAGCACCACGCTTTCACCACAACCGGTGACGGCCAGCACGAGCAGGAAACACACGCTCTTGATCAGGCGCGCTGCCATGCGGTTACCTAAGACAGATTGGTGAGTTTTTCGATGGCTTGTGACGTCTTGCTGATCATCTTGGCGCTCAGCACGGTCTCAAGGTGGAGCGCCGACAGGGCCCGGGTGGATTTGAGCATGTCGAGGGGGTCGGTGCTGGTACTGGCTTTTTGCAGGGCCCTTGCGGCGGTACTCGACAGACCCGCTAAAAGTGCAGAGCGCTGTTTGAGTGGGTGGCTGGTCAATTTATCGGATATCTCGGTATTGGTTGCTTTAGTTGCCGTGGCAAGCAAAGAGGCGTTGAACCAATGGATATCGGCCAGTTCGGGGGTGTTCGAGGGTAGTTCAGAGGCACTCAAGACGGCCTGGGGGAGCTTCGAAGGAAAGTGGGTTTTCATTTGAAACCTCAAGCTGTGAGTTGTAGTTGCATGCTTGTGTGGCTGCACGCCCCGATTGGCCGGATGCCCCATTCGAGATGGGGCGGTATGAATAAAATTAGTACGAGATGGCCTTGGCACCTGCAAAGATTGCATTCATTGACTTGCTACTTGAGTCCATTACTCCGGCGGCTATGCCGTTTCTCGTGTCAACTCCCGTTTTGTGCATGGCGGCCGCGGCGGCTTTCCATTCCTGTTCGCGCGCAAAATTCTTTTGCGCTTGGAGTGGGTCGTCGCCAGCACCGCGCGCCATTCCTGCAAAGAATCTAACTATTTCTGTAAACATACTCTTTATCCTCTTGGTTTTCTCAGGAAGGTCAGAACGAGATTTTATTATTTATATATATGTTCGTAGGCGAAGGGTCGATGTTTTTGGTGTGAGTATTTGCCGGGTTTGCAGGGGGCATTCTTGTGTTTCCAAATCCGCCAAGCGCGTTGAGGACCTGGCTCGCAAAGGGCATTACAAGTGAAAGTAAAGGGAACATGTATGTGCCTCTGTGGTTCGGTATTGGGAGTGCAACAGAACGTCTGTTCGCTATTTAAGTGTCGATATCCATGTGGGAACTACTCAGTAAATGTCTAATTGTTTCATTCGGTGGTACAGCGTGCGCTTGGCAATCCCAAGTTCGATTACCACAGAATCGATACAATTAAAGTGGCGTCGCAAACAATCTGCGATCAACTGCTTTTCTATTTGTTGCAGGCGCATTTTTAAATTTAGAATTGTGGATTCATGTTCACAGGAAGAGGTATCCAGCGGGGGTAGCCCGAGCACAAAGCGCTTTGCTGCGGAGCGTAACTCCCTGACATTGCCCGGCCAGTCATGACAGATGATCTGTTGTAGCAGCGCAGTGTTCGGTACTGGTATGGATGAGTTGAAATGCCGGGCCTCACGCTGAATAAACTCCATAAACAAGGGGGTAATGTATTCGCGTCGTTCTCGCAAAGGCGGCAAGTGCAGGTTCACGACATTCAGGCGATAGTACAGGTCGCACCTGAAATGACCTTGTGCCACCAACTTCGCAAGGGAGGTTTGGGCCGAGGCAATCACACGCATGTCCACAGGGATGAATGTTGTCGAGCCCAATCGCTCAACACCACGGGTTTCCAGAACGCGCAACAATTTGGCCTGCAAAGCCAGCGGCATGCTGTCTATTTCATCCAGGTACAGAGTGCCTTTATCTGAAGCTTCTATAAATCCTGCACGTGATTGCAGGGCGCCGGTGAATGCGCCTTGGGTGACACCAAACAACTGGCTTTCCGCCAGACTCTCGGGGATGGCCGCGCAATTGAGTGCAATATAACGACCACGGCGCCGGGATAAGGTATGCAGATGCTCGGCCAATGTATCTTTGCCTGTGCCTGTTTCACCATGAATCATTATGTCGATATTTTGTGCTGCCGCATTTCTGACAGTAGCGTGAAGTTGTGTGTCATCGGAAAAATATAGGCTTGAAGGCTCTTTGTCCGGGCGAAAGGATCCCATTGAATATACTCCGGCGCCATGTTTTTTTGGTAGGGGAAATTCGCAATGTTAAACAGGTATAAACAACGCTTTTTATTTTATAGTTTGAAGGTGTTGACGGTTTAAACCAAGGCCTGAACTGGCCGCCTGTCGAGAGCTAAAACACATAGACACGGTAAGGATTAGTATTTATTGGCGTAGGGATAGCGTGCCTTACCTCCATGGATCGAACTTCGTGGAGGTAAGGGTAAACGGGTATTTATTCGTATTTTTATTCAGGGTTTTTTCTGCTATCGCCCTGAGTCGTAAATCCGAAGGTCAGAAGGGCGCTTTCAACGGTGCTCAAGTGCTGCATGCACAGCTGCCATGGTGCTGACACAACATCGGCCGATTCATCGCCGGCTACGGGGATGAGTACCGGGTGTTCATCGTCGCTGGCGATCGAGGCGCACCCTGAAGCAACGTTTGCCAGCCGTTCGTGGAGGGAGGACGGTGCCGGGCCCTGTTCCTTGCGCAAGGCATCGGCAAAGGCTTCTGCAAACAACAGGGAGCTGGCGTATAAACGCACGGCGTGGCGCTCGTAACGGCTGGCAATGTCTTTGACTTCCCGTGATACAAAGCGCCCGCGCAAGGTCCAGCGGGCGGTATTGCGGGCCATGCTGATGCCGTTCTCCAGGGCAATAAGGCTGTCGTGGGCCCTGGAAAATATCTGCACGGCATTTTGAGCCTTGGCCGCATCTTGTCCTTCGAGAGCTTGCAGGCTTTTACCGAATCCCGACGCCAGCTTTTCGAGCAACTCCTTGGCGGAGCTGTCGATAATGCCGATCGGGTTGGGGGTCAGCAGTATCTGGCTGAAAACCAGCCCGACGCATGAGCCCACGACCACATCAAGCATCCGTACCACGCCAGCACTTTCCGGGCCTACGGCCAGCATCAGCACCGCCGATACACCGGCCTGGATGGGCACCACGGCCCCCAGGCCATAGAGTGCCGCGATGGCGATGGCAGAGAAGGTGGCAAAGCCAATACGCACCAACGGGTAAGCATCCGGCAACCACAAGGCGGCTTCGCCTACGATGATCCCGGTGGCGACACCCACCATCAGGCCCACCGCTTGCTTGCCATGACTGGGCAGGCCTGGAGCCAGGCACACCACGGCACTGATTGCGGCAAACACGGGGTGTATGTGACCGAAAAAATGCCGGGCGATAATCCACGCCAGTGCGGCGGCAATGGCTGAGGCCAGGGCGTCTCGCCAGCCCAGGGACCAGCGGGCCTTGATTTTTTCGACTATGGGGTCGGTATAGCGGCTGAGGAATTTGGCGCGGGGAATCATTGAGGCTCCCGATCATGAGGTGAGATGGCGTTAACCATAGACCGTTGTTGCGCCCCGGAGTGCGCCACAAACGCCAGGCCAAAAAAAACCGCGCCTGGGCGCGGTTTTTTATACGTGTGCTGTATTACACGTTGAAACGGAAGTGCAGGACGTCACCGTCTTTAACGATGTATTCCTTGCCTTCCAGACGCCACTTACCGGCTTCTTTCGCGCCCGCTTCCCCGTTGAACTTGATGAAATCGTCGTAGGCGATAACTTCAGCGCGGATAAAGCCTTTTTCGAAGTCGGTGTGGATCACACCGGCTGCTTGAGGGGCGGTCGCACCTACTTTTACTGTCCAGGCGCGAACTTCCTGCACGCCGGCGGTGAAGTAGGTTTGCAGGTCCAGCATTTCGTAACCGGCGCGAATCACACGGTTAAGACCAGGCTCTTCAAGGCCCAGGGCCTCCAGGAACATGTCTTTCTCTTCGCCGTCATCCAGCTCGGCGATTTCTGCTTCGATCTTGTTGCAGACCGGAACAACGATCGCGCCTTCTTCTTCAGCGATAGCCAGCACAACGTCCAGCAACGGGTTGTTCTCAAAACCGTCTTCAGCCACGTTGGCGATGTACATCACCGGCTTGGTGGTCAGCAGGTGGAAGCCTTTGATGATGGCTTTCTCATCTGCGTCCATGTTCTTGATCAGGCTGCGTGCCGGCTTGCCCAGGGTGAAGTGGGCGATCAGCTGTTCCAGCAGGGCTTTTTGGGCTACGGCTTCCTTGTCACCGCCTTTGGCATTGCGCGCGACTTTCTGCAGTTGCTTTTCGCAGCTGTCGAGGTCGGCGAAGATCAGCTCAAGGTCGATGATTTCGATGTCGCGTTTTGGGTCAACGCTGTTGGAAACGTGAATAACGTTTTCGTCTTCAAAGCAGCGGACCACGTGAGCGATGGCATCGGTCTCACGGATGTTGGCCAGGAACTTGTTACCCAGGCCTTCACCTTTCGATGCGCCAGCCACCAGGCCCGCGATATCAACGAACTCCATGGTGGTCGGCAGGATACGCTGTGGCTTGACGATGGCAGCCAGCGCGTCCAGGCGTGGGTCGGGCATCGGCACGATACCGGTGTTCGGCTCGATCGTGCAGAAGGGGAAGTTCTCGGCCGCGATACCGGACTTGGTAAGGGCGTTGAACAGGGTGGACTTGCCGACGTTAGGCAGGCCGACGATGCCGCAGTTGAATCCCATGGTGTTTCCCCTCGGAAAAAGAGTCAGGCCTTCTGGCTGTGCAGGTTTTTCATCGCACGGTTCCATTCCCCGGCGAGGATATCCGGCAGCACGCCGAGGGCAAAATCGATGCTGGCATCCAGTTTTTCCTGTTCGGCGCGTGGCGCACGACCGAGGACAAAGTTGGACACCATGCTGGCGACGCCCGGGTGGCCAATGCCAAGCCGCAGACGGTAGAAATCTTTGTTGTTCCCCAGTTGCGCGATGATGTCGCGCAATCCGTTGTGACCTCCGTGGCCGCCGCCCAGCTTGAGCTTGGCAACGCCTGGCGGGAGATCGAGTTCGTCGTGGGCCACCAATATGGATTCCGGCGCAATGCGGTAGAAACCGGCAAGCGCCGCAACGGCCTGGCCGCTTCGGTTCATATAGGTGGTGGGAATCAACAGACGAACATCCTGACCCTGGTGGCTGAAGCGCCCGGTCAGGCCAAAATATTTGCGGTCTGCAACGAGGTTTACCCCATTGGCTGCCGCGAGACGCTCAACAAAAAGGGCCCCTGCGTTATGCCGGGTCTGTTCGTATTCGGTGCCTGGATTTCCCAGGCCAACGATCAGTTTTATGGCGGTCACGACAAGGGCCCTTCTATGGAGTTGTGGATAACATCGCCGCTAACGGTTAGCGGCGAAAACGGACAAGAAAGCGGGTTTACGTGAGTAAACTTCGCGATCTTGTCCGCTTTACTCGCTGCGTGTTAGCTCGCGATGTTTCTCAAGACTCCAACGACAGAGTAATGAATTACTCTGCTGCTTCTGGTGCAACACGTGGAGCGTGAACGTTGGCTACTGCCAGGTCGTTACCGTGTGCCAGAGCTACGAACTCAACGCCTTTAGGAGCGGTGATGTCCGACAGGTGAATGATCGAGCCGACTTCAGCGTTAGCCAGGTCAACTTCGATGAATTCAGGCAGGTCTTTTGGCAGGCAGGAAACTTCGATTTCCGCAACAACGTGGGAGATCTCGCCGCCTTTCTTGATCGGAGCCGCTTCACCAACGAAGTGAACCGGTACGATTGCAGTCAGTTTTTGACCAGCAACAACGCGTACGAAGTCAGCGTGCATCACGTGGCCTTTAGCCGGGTGACGTTGCAGAGCTTTGATGATCACGTTTTGCTTAACGCCGCCAACGGTCAGTTCGATAACGTGGCTGTAAGCAGCTTCGTTTTCGAGCAGTTTGGCAACTTCTTTAGCCAGCATGCTGATGGATTCAGGGGCTTTTTCGCCACCGTAAACTACAGCTGGAACCAGGCTTGCGAGACGACGCAGGCGGCGGCTCGCACCTTTCCCCAGGTCGGAACGCACTTCAGCATTCAGAGTAAAATCGTTCATGTTGTATCTCCAAAATAACCACATCCGCCCTGGCGTTTGCGACCAGCGCCATGGACGGTATGGGCAAAAAAGCCCCGCCCCAACGGATTGCTGGGGCGGGGCGCTTTTCGTCAGCAGAAGTCCTGAAAGGGCAGGGCCCTTATCGGAACATCGCGCTGATCGATTCTTCGTTGCTGATGCGGCGAACCGCTTCAGCCACAACCGGTGCGATATCCAGTTGGCGGATACGCGAACAGGCTTGTGCGGCAGCGGACAGCGGGATGGTGTTGGTCACCACCAGCTCATCCAGCATGGAATTTTCGATATTCTCGATTGCCCGACCCGACAGCACAGGGTGTGTGCAGTAGGCGAACACTTTGGAAGCACCATGCTCTTTCAAGGCTTTAGCCGCGTGGCACAACGTGCCGGCGGTATCGACCATGTCATCAACCAGAATACAGGTACGCCCTTCGACATCACCGATGATATGCATCACTTCAGAGTGATTGGCTTTCTCACGGCGTTTGTCGATGATACCCAGATCGACGCCCAGGGATTTGGCAACAGCACGTGCACGCACGACGCCGCCGATATCCGGGGACACAATCATAAGGTTCTCAAAGCGCTGATCTTCGATGTCATCCACCAAAACTGGGGAGCCATAGATGTTATCTACAGGAATATCGAAGAAACCCTGGATTTGGTCAGCATGCAAATCAACCGTGAGAACACGATCGATGCCGACTACGGTAAGCATGTCAGCAACAACTTTTGCGCTGATAGCCACACGTGCGGAACGCGGACGGCGATCCTGACGGGCATAACCAAAGTAAGGAATAACAGCAGTAATACGAGTCGCTGAGGAGCGGCGGAAGGCATCAGCCATCACGACGAGTTCCATCAGGTTATCGTTGGTCGGAGCACAAGTCGGCTGAATGATGAAAACGTCTTTACCGCGGACATTTTCATTAATCTCAGCGGTAATTTCGCCGTCGGAAAACTTGCCGACAGAGATGTCACCGAGTGGGATATGCAGCTGACGTACGACACGCCGAGCCAGATCGGGGTTAGCGTTCCCCGTAAAGACCATCATCTTGGACACGCGCAGTACCTGAAGGCTGAGGGTAACCTGGATGAGTATAAGAAATGGCAGGGGCGGCTGGATTCGAACCAACGCATGGCAGGATCAAAACCTGCTGCCTTACCGCTTGGCGACGCCCCTGTATCTGTTGCTACGAGTACCGTGTACCCGTTTCCTTTTACAAATTTTGCAGCTTGCGATGCAACATCGAAACGTTGCTTCCTTTTGCTACAAACCCTGTAAGGGTCTCTGTAAGAAGGTGCAGCACTTTATCAGCATCTGCTTCGTTTGGGAAGGCCCCAAATATACAACTTCCAGTTCCAGTTAATTTTGCTTCGGTATATTTACCTAACAAATTCAAAGCGTTACGTACTTCTGGATAACGCTCCTTCACTACTGCTTCGCAGTCGTTTCGGCTGTTTCCCTTGGGAACGGGGCGCACTTTAATGGGCAAAGAGTCACGTGTCAACAACGGATCTGAAAATATTTCTGCAGTACTTACAGATACTTGCGGGACAAGCACCAGATACCAGGGTTCTTCTGGCTCGGCAGGCGTAAGAATTTCGCCGACACCTTCAGCAAATGCGGCGTGGCCACGAACGAAAACCGGGACGTCGGCCCCAAGAGTCAGGCCCAGCGCTGCCAGCCGGTCTTCATCCCAGGCCAGTTGCCAAAGATGGTTGAGCGCGAGCAGTGTGGTGGCGGCATTGGAACTGCCGCCACCGATGCCGCCGCCCATGGGCAACACTTTTTTGATCCAGATATCGATCCCCAGCGGGCAAGCGGATTGTGCCTGAAGCTTTTTTGCGGCCTTGACGATCAAATTGTCGTCATGAGCAACACCGGGGAATTCGGTGTGCAGGCAAATGATTCCGTCGTCACGCACGGCAAAGGTCATTTCATCGCCGTAGTCGAGAAATTGAAACAGCGTTTGCAGTTCGTGATAGCCATCTTCGCGACGACCGAGAATGTGCAGCATCAGATTAAGCTTTGCCGGGGAGGGCAAAACCAGAGTGTTTCGATTCAGACGGTCTTGCATCTTATTGACCCAACAAGCGAGGTTGCCAATCTTTAACCACGAGCGTGACATCCAGATCCGGGCCGTGCAGCTTGACCCGCTCAGGCAGCCAGAAGCCGTTTTGCTCGACATAGCTCAAATATTCGATTTTCCAGCCGTCCTGTTCCAGGTTGGCCAGGCGGCTGTCACCATTCAATGTTACCCGGCTTTTGCTGCCGGGCGCAGGCAAGCCGCGTACCCACCAGACCAGATGTGACACTGGCAGGCTCCAGCCCAATTGTTCGCCCAAAAGCGCTTCAGGGGTCGGTGCTTCATAGCGGCCCTGATTGGCCACTTCCAGAAGCACGCTGCCCGGGCGCCCGGTCAGGCGAGCGGCTCCGCGGCCCAGCGGACCGGAAAGGCGTATGTCGTAATAGTCCTGGCGCTGCAGCCAGAACAGCGTGGCGCTGCCCGATTCTTTAGGGGCGCGAATGCCGACTTTGCCGCTGATTTGCCAGCCGTCGAGCCGGGTCAATTGCTGTTTGTGGGCTGACCACAGGGCAGGGCTGCCGTGGCCTTCTACGGATTCGCGGGCGCCGAAGCCCGCGCAACCGGCGAGCACGGCAATCAGGCTGAAAACCACGAGATGGCGCAAGTGACGATAAAACATGAGTTAAAGAGTCTCTGATCCGGTCAGGCGCAAAATGGTTTTGCGCAGAATAGGGCTGTCAGGATTTTCTTTAAGAAAAGTGCCCCAGATTTTTTTCGCTTCACGCTGCTTGCCATTGGCCCACAGCACTTCGCCCAGATGAGCGGCTACTTCCTGATCAGGAAAACGCTCCAGCGCCTGGCGCAGCAAGCGTTCGGCCTCATCCAGATTGCCAAGGCGATAATTCACCCAGCCCAGGCTGTCGAGCACAGCAGGGTCGTCCGGGTTCAGATCGTAGGCTTGCTGGATCAGCGCCTTGGCTTCCGTGTAGCGAGTGGTTCGATCCGAAAGCGTATAGCCCAGGGCGTTCAATGCCATGGCGTTGTCAGGTTCACGCTTGATGATGGCGCGTAAATCCCGCTCCATCTGATCTAGATCGTTACGTTTCTCGGCCAGCATGGCGCGTGAATACAGCAGGTTGAGATCGTCCGGGTATTGCTTGAGTGCTTGTTGCAGCGTGTTCCAGGCGCGATCGGTCTGGTTGTTCGCCGCCAGGGTTTCGGCTTCTATCAAGTACAGCTGGATGGCGTAGTCGGGCTGTGCACCACGGGCCGAGGCCAGTTTTTTCGAGGCTTCGGCGCCGCGACCATGGCTGATCAGGATGTCCGCCTGGCGCAGTTGTGCGGGCAGGTATTCGCTGCCGGGACCTACCAATGCGTACTCAACCAGTGCGCCCTCGGGATCATTGCGTTCTTCGGCGATGCGGCCCAGGTTCAGATGCGCCGAGTCGACATGGCTGTCGCGCTCGATCAGCTCTTGCAGATAGCCTTCGGCTTCGTCCCAGGATTTGCCTTCCAGGCAAACCAGTGCCAGCGAGAATCGCAGCTCATCGTCTTCGGGGTATTGCTCCACCAGGCTGGCAAACTGCACTTTTGCCTCGGTCATGCGGTTCTGCTCGACCAGGGTGCGCGCATAGGTCAGGCCCAGGCGCTTGTCATCGGGGTACTGGCTGACGCTTTTTTTCAGCAGGGGCAACGCTTCATCGCCGCGGTTGAGGCTTTGCAACAAACGGGCGCGCAACAGAATCGGGGCGACTTCGCCGTTTTGCGGCGGGTTCTTTTCCAGTAGCTTCAGCGCGCCTTCGGCATCACCGTCCTGTTGCATCAACAAGGCCTTGCCGAAAATCAGCTGACCGTTGTCCGGGTGCTTGGCCAGCAGGCTGTCAAAACTTTTTTGCAGACCTGCCCGGGTATCCGCATCGGTTTCTATGGCCGCCAGGGCCAGGAAATCGAAGTGAGTATCACCCTTGGCCTGCAGGACTTTTTCCATGTAGACCAGGGATTCGTCATAACGGCCGTTGCGCGCCAGCTGAATGGCCGCAGCACGTTGCGCCTCGATATCGTCCGGGGCGTTTTTCACCCAGATCAGCGAGGTATCCAGTGCGGCCTGGTCGGCGCCCAGATACTCGGCGATACGGAAAGCGCGTTCGGAAACTCCCGGATCCTGCGTGTTGATCGCTTGCGTCACGTAGTTATCGAGGGCGATATCCAGACGATTGCGCTGGCCGGCCAGCTCGGCGCTCAACAGGCTGTACAGCGTGTCTTCGCTGAACGAACTGTAGACCGTGGGTTTTTCCGGGGTGGAGGAAACGTCTTCTGCCGCGGATGAGTCATCCGGGGACGTGGGGGCCAGAGCCTGGCAGCCACTGAGAAGGACGAGAGCGAGGAGCAACGCGGAGGATCTATTCATATAAGAGATGGGCGACTTACCTGCGGTCTGGGCATCATGACACATGCAATGGTGCAAACCATAACAGGTGCGACTATCGATATCCGGGGCTGATGATGTGTTCAACAGACGTTAACTATAGAGACAATAGTCAGCAATGGTTGTTCTGAATCTGGCGAAGTAGGACAATTGTCGGCTTCTTGTCATCATCAGCGATCTTGAATGGCCTTCCTCGCACTCGGTATTAACCACAAGACTGCTTCAGTAGACGTCCGCGAGCGCGTGGCTTTTACTCCGGAGCAGTTGGTTGAGGCCTTGCAGCAGCTCTGCCGCCTAACCGACAGTCGCGAAGCTGCGATCCTCTCCACCTGCAATCGCAGCGAGCTCTATATAGAGCAGGACCACCTTTCGGCAGACCGTGTGCTGCAATGGCTGGCGGACTATCATGACCTGAGCCTCGATGAACTGCGTGCCTGCGCCTATATCCATGAAGACGACGCAGCCGTTCGTCACATGATGCGCGTGGCTTCAGGCCTGGATTCGCTGGTGTTGGGCGAACCGCAGATTCTCGGCCAGATGAAGTCTGCCTATGCCGTGGCGCGTGAGGCGGGCACGGTCGGGCCGTTGTTGGGGCGCTTGTTCCAGGCCACGTTCAACTCGGCCAAACAGGTGCGCACCGACACCGCCATCGGTGAAAACCCGGTTTCGGTGGCCTTTGCCGCGGTGAGCCTGGCCAAGCAGATCTTCAGCGATCTGCAGCGCAGCCAGGCCTTGCTGATCGGTGCGGGCGAGACGATTACCCTGGTCGCCCGCCACCTGCATGACCTGGGAGTAAAGCGTATCGTGGTGGCCAACCGTACCCTGGAACGCGCCAGTACCCTGGCTGAGCAGTTTGGCGCCCACGCGGTACTGCTGTCGGATATTCCCCAGGAGCTGGTACACAGCGACATCGTGATCAGCTCCACGGCCAGCCAATTGCCGATTTTGGGCAAGGGCGCGGTCGAAAGCGCCCTGAAGCTGCGCAAGCACAAACCGATCTTTATGGTCGATATTGCCGTTCCCCGGGATATCGAGCCTGAAGTCGGTGAGCTGGACGACGTGTACCTCTATACCGTCGATGACTTGCATGAAGTGGTTGCCGAAAACCTCAAGAGCCGTCAGGGCGCGGCCCAGGCGGCAGAAGAGCTGGTGAGCATAGGCGCTGACGATTTTATGGTGCGCCTGCGTGAACTGGCGGCTGTGGATGTGCTCAAGGCCTACCGCCAGCAAAGCGAACGCCTGCGTGACGAAGAGCTGCAAAAGGCCCAGCGCATGCTCGCCAACGGCAGCAATCCGGAAGATGTGCTGGTACAACTGGCGCGCGGGCTGACCAACAAATTGCTTCATGCCCCCAGCGTACAACTGAAAAAACTTTCCGCCGAAGGCCGCCTCGATGCGCTGGCCATGGCCCAAGAACTTTTTGCCCTCGGTGAGGGCTCATCGCATAGCTCTGCGGATAAAAAATAGTAATGAAAGCGTCACTGCTTAATAAACTGGACATCCTCCAGGACCGTTTTGAAGAACTGACCGCATTGCTTGGCGATGGCGAAGTCATTTCCGATCAAACCAAATTCCGCGCCTATTCCAAGGAATACTCGGAAGTTGAACCCATTGTTGCCGCTTACGCGCAGTGGCTCAAAGTGCAGGCCGACCTTGAAGGCGCCCAGGCGTTGCTCAAGGACAACGACCCGGACATGCGCGAAATGGCGGTCGAGGAAGTTCGTGAAGCCAAAGAGCGATTGATCGAACTGGAAAAAGACCTGCAACGCATGCTGCTGCCCAAGGATCCGAATGACGGGCGCAACGTGTTTCTGGAAATTCGCGCCGGCACCGGTGGCGATGAAGCGGCGATTTTTGCCGGTGACCTGTTTCGCATGTACTCGCGCTACGCCGAGCGCCGTGGCTGGCGGGTTGAAATCCTGTCCGAAAGCATCGGCGAGCATGGTGGCTATAAAGAAGTCATTGCCCGTGTCGAAGGTGAGAATGTTTACGCCAAGCTGAAGTTCGAGTCCGGTGTACACCGCGTGCAGCGTGTACCTGCAACCGAATCCCAGGGTCGTATCCATACCTCGGCCTGTACCGTGGCGGTGCTGCCAGAGCCCGATGAGCAGGAAGCCATCGAGATCAACCCGGCCGATTTGCGTGTAGATACCTACCGTTCCTCCGGAGCCGGTGGCCAGCACGTCAACAAGACCGACTCGGCTATCCGCATTACTCACTTGCCCTCGGGCATTGTGGTGGAGTGTCAGGAAGAGCGTTCCCAGCATAAAAACCGGGCGCGGGCGATGTCCTGGCTCTCGGCCAAATTGAATGACCAGCAAACCAGCGCCGCGGCCAATGCCATTGCCAGCGAGCGCAAGTCGCTGGTGGGCTCGGGGGATCGTTCCGAGCGCATCCGCACTTACAATTTCGCGCAGGGGCGAGTGACTGACCATCGTGTCAACCTGACCCTGTATTCCCTGGATGACGTACTGGCTGGCGGCGTTGATGCCGTTATCGAGCCTTTATTGGCGGAGTTTCAGGCTGATCAACTGACAGCCCTGGGTGAATAAATGACTATTATTGCCAGCTTGTTGCGTGCTGCTGAACTGCCTGATTCACCTACGGCCCGTCTTGATGCGGAGCTGCTGCTGGCCGCTGCCCTGGGCAAGTCGCGCAGCTATCTGCACACATGGCCCGAAAAAATCGTCAGCAGCGAAGCCGCCTTGACCTTCGCCGAGTACTTGCTGCGCCGCCGTGCCGGTGAGCCGGTGGCCTATATTCTGGGGCAGCAGGGTTTCTGGAACCTTGATCTGGAAGTGGCGCCGCATACGTTGATCCCGCGCCCGGACACCGAGTTGCTGGTGGAAACCGCGCTGGCCCTGCTGCCCGCAACCCCGGCCAAAGTGCTGGACCTGGGCACTGGCAGCGGTGCAATCGCCCTGGCTTTGGCCAGTGAACGTGCCGCCTGGCACGTCACGGCAGTTGACCGCGTGCTTGAGGCCGTGGCTCTGGCCGAGCGCAATCGCCAGCGTTTGCAGCTCGACAACGTCAATGTGTTTACCAGCCATTGGTTCAGCGCGCTGGACGACCAGCGTTTTGACCTGATTATCAGCAACCCGCCCTATATTGCTGCCGGTGATGTTCACCTGGCGCAAGGCGATGTGCGTTTCGAACCTGAAAGCGCTCTGGTTGCCGGTGCCGATGGCCTGGACGATATCCGCCAGATCATTACCGCTTCTGCGCAGCACTTGAATGCAGGTGGCTGGTTGATGCTGGAGCACGGTTACGATCAGGCTGCAGCTGTGCGCCAACTGTTGCAGGACGCAGGTTTTGCCGAGGTTGAAAGCCGCACGGACCTGGGTGGCCACGAACGCATTACATTGGGCCGCCTGCCGTGCTGACCGACGAGGAGCTGTTGCGCTATAGCCGACAGATCCTGTTGCAACAGGTTGATATCGATGGCCAGCTGAAGCTGAAAAACAGCCGTGTGCTGATTGTCGGGCTGGGTGGGCTGGGCTCGCCCGTCGCGCTGTACCTGGCCGCCGCCGGTGTCGGCGAGCTGCATCTGGCTGACTTTGACAGCGTTGACCTGACCAATCTGCAGCGTCAGATCATTCATGACACTACCAATGTTGGCGAGAGCAAGGTGGACTCGGCGTTGCGCCGACTGCGCCTGATCAATCCGCATCTCAAGCTGGTTGCCCACCGCTCGGCGCTGGATGCCGATTCGCTGGCCGACGCCGTTGCCGCGGTGGATCTGGTGCTCGACTGCTGCGACAACTTTGCCACCCGTGAAGCGGTGAACAAGGCCTGTGTTGCGGCGCGCAAGCCGTTGGTCAGTGGCGCGGCGATTCGCCTTGAGGGGCAGCTGTCGGTGTTTGACTCGCGCCAGAGTGCCAGCCCTTGCTATCACTGCCTGTACGGGCATGGCAGCGAAGAGGAGCTGACCTGCAGCGAAGCCGGCGTCATTGGCCCCCTGGTGGGGGTGATCGGCAGCTTGCAGGCCCTTGAAGCGCTCAAGGTGTTGGCCGGATTTGGTGAGCCACTGGTGGGCCGGCTGTTGCTGGTCGATGCCTCGAGCACGCGTTTTCGCGAATTGCGGGTCAAGCGCGACCCGGCCTGCAGCGTATGCGGTACTGGCCATGAGTGAGGCGCCGATTGGCGTTTTCGACTCCGGCGTCGGTGGCTTGTCGGTACTCAAGGAGATCCACGCGCTATTGCCCAACGAGTCGCTGCTTTATGTGGCGGACTGCGGGCATATCCCCTATGGCGAAAAAAGCCCCGAATTCATTCGTCAGCGCTGCGCGGTAATGGCTGAATTTTTCCAGCAGCAAGGCGCCAAGGCGCTGGTGCTGGCCTGTAATACTGCAACGGTGGCTGCGGTGGCGGATTTGCGTCAGCGTTACCCGACCTGGCCCATGGTCGGTATGGAGCCAGCGGTCAAACCGGCGGCAGCGGCCACCCGCAGTGGTGTGGTAGGCGTACTCGCCACGACTGGCACATTGCAGAGCGCCAAATTTGCCGCCTTGCTCGATCGTTTTGCCAGCGATGTGCGGGTTATCACTCAGCCATGCCCGGGCCTGGTGGAGCTGATCGAAACCGGCGACCTGCACAGCGATACCTTGCGTACTTTGTTGCGCGGTTATGTCGAACCGTTGCTGGCCGCGGGCTGTGACACCATTATTCTTGGCTGTACGCATTACCCCTTCCTCAAGCCTCTGCTAAGCCAGATGCTTCCTGGTTCGATTACCCTGATCGACACCGGTGCCGCCGTGGCGCGCCAGCTCAAGCGATTGTTGGCTGAGCGCGGCTTGCTGGCAGCTGGCCCGCCTGCTGAGACGCAGTTCTGGACCAGCGCTTCTCCTGAACACTTAGGAAATATCCTGCCTGTGTTGTGGAATAAATCTGGCGTTGTGCGAAGCTTCGGTCTGTAAAAAAACAGAACTTATGCTTCATGACACCTGCCTGATGAAGCGCATAACCACTGACATGGGCATATGAAAATAGGATTTTCTTATGAAGCGACTTTTTTGTTTGGCTGCGCTTGCAGCCGCTGCACTGGGGCAAAGTTTTACTGCACAGGCTGCCGGGCTTGAATTTGCGGTGGGGCACACCAGCGAATCGACCATGACCTACCGTCTGGGCTTGAAATCTGATTGGGACAAAAGCTGGCTACAAAGTGATGTGGGGCGTCTGACCGGCTATTGGGATGGGGCTTATACCTACTGGGAAGGTGACAAGTCATCCGCGAGTAATAGCCTGTCGTTCTCGCCCGTGCTGGTGTACGAATTTGCCGGTGGAAGCGTAAAGCCCTATCTCGAAGCCGGGATCGGGGTGGCGTTGTTCTCGCACACTGAAGTGGAGGGCAACCGTCTGGGAACAGCTTTCCAGTTTGAAGACCGTTTGGGGTTTGGCCTGCGCTTTGCCGGTGGTCATGAGGTCGGGATTCGTGCGACCCACTATTCCAATGCCGGGATCTCCAGCACCAATGACGGCGTAGAAAGCTATGCGCTGCACTACACCATGCCGCTGTAGGGGCAGGTATTTAGCGATACGCCGTGGCAATGCCCTGGCGTTCATTGAGGCATTCGACTTCGCCCATTTCGAACTCGCGGCAAATCAGTGGTCGAAGCTCATAGATGGTGCACATCATGGTGTTGCGGTCCAAAGCCGCACACCAACCATCATCCAGGCGCAGCATTACTTCGCCGCCCCAGTCATCCTCTGCAATAAAACGCTCGGGCACACCGGTGTCGGTGATCAGCATCACTTCCAGCTGGCAGCAGCATGCCGCGCACGTTGAACAGGTAACGGCGGGTTCGGTAATTTCGGTCAGGGGGATGTTGGTCATAGGCGTGCAGTGTAAGGCAGTGCTGGCATCAGGTGTAAATGTGCTGATGAACGCAGATGTATAACCCCCCGTAGATACTCTGTTGCCGGTTAACTCTCCCTGTGGGAGCGAGCCTGCTCGCGAACGACTTTCGCGAGCAGGCTCGCTCCCACAGTTAAAATTTCCTTCAGACCTTGCAGCTGCCGCAGCCGTCGTAAAGTCAGCCATTGCGGTTTGCCAGATGAAACTCGCTCTCAGGATTTACACTTGCTGCGCAACCGGACGTAGCCTGTCGGCAATCGCTACAAGGACCGCAAACAACCCAGCCCACAACAGGCTCAACCCGGCCAGCGTCGGCCACAGGCCCAGCGGGAATTGCACCGCACCCAGACGTTGCCCGGCGTAATACGACAGCGGTCCACCGATGGCTCCCAGCAAAACAGCACGCCACCAGGGCTTGGCAGTCCACGCCAGGCAGTGGTTCAAGGTGATGGCCAGCAGGGCCCAAAGCAACATCAGCCAGAACGGAATCACTATGCCGGGCTGCTTGAAGGCGAAAACATCGGCATTGAGCAACAGGCTGTCCACCGTACTGCCGAGCACGCACACGACCACTACCAGGCGCACTTCTGCCAATGAGCGGCTGATAAACAGCAGATGCACCAGCAGGGCGCCCGCGGCCAGCAGCAACCACAGGCTGTTGCCTCCCAATACACAGGCAAACCAGCCGAGCTGGAACAGCCCGGCATTTACCAGGTTTTTAAGCATTGAAGCGACCAAGCAATGGTTCGGGCATGGCCGCCGGCTTGGCCAGCAACAATTGTGCGGTGCCGATGCTGCGCTCGAGAAAGCCGCCCTCGCAGTAGCACAGGTAAAACTCCCACAGGCGCAGAAAGTATTCGTCGTAACCCAGCTCCGTAAGGCGACCGTGGGCGCGGCGAAAGTTCTCATGCCACAGGCGCAGGGTTTTGGCGTAGTGCAGGCCAAAATCCTCCATATGCATCAGATTCATATCGGTGTCCTTGCCGACAATTTCGAGCATTTTTTGCACGCTGGGCAGTGCACCACCGGGAAAGATGTAGCGCTGGATAAAGTCCACGCTACTTTTTGCCTGCTCGTAACGCTGCTCGCGAATGGTGATGGCTTGCAGCAGCATCAGGCCGTGGGGCTTGAGCAAGCGGGCGCATTGCTTGAAGTAACTGGGCAAGAAGTGATGGCCGACTGCTTCGATCATCTCGATCGACACCAGCTTGTCGTATTGCCCGGTCAGGTCGCGGTAATCCTCCAGCAGTAACGTTACTTGCTCTTGTAAGCCCAGCGCCTCGATGCGGGTTTGGGTGTAGTCGAATTGCTCTTTGGACAATGTAGTCGTCGTCACCTTGCAGCCGTAATGTTGCGCTGCATACAGCGCCATGCTGCCCCAGCCGGTACCGATTTCCAGCAAATGGTCTGCGGGCTTGAGGTCGAGCTTCTGGCAGATGCGCTGCAGCTTGTTAAGCTGGGCTTGCTCCAGGGTGTCGTCAGCCGTTAAGAACTGCGCGGCGGAATACATCATGGTCGGGTCGAGGAATTGCTCGAACATGTCATTACCCAGGTCGTAATGCGCAGCAATGTTTTTTTGCGAGCCCTTGCGGGTGTTGCGATTGATCCAGTGCAAGCCGCGTATCAGCGGGCGACCCAGGCGGGCCAGGCCACCTTCCATGGCATCAAGCACGTCCATGTTGCTGACCAGTACGCGGATCACTTTGGTCAGGTCAGGTGAACTCCAGTAGCCATGAATAAAGGCTTCGCCGGCGCCAATCGAGCCGTTGCTGGCGATCATGCCCCAGACACTTGTATCGTGAATCTGCACCTCGCCGACCAGGCCCGCGCCGCTGTCACCGAAGATCAGGCGTTCACCGTTTTCGGTGACCACCAGATGCCCGCTTTTCAATTGACTGAGCTGGCGCAGCACCCCGCGACGCAGTAGTGCGCTGGTCAGGTTATGGGTAGTCGACAGTGAGGTTTTGCTCACCAGGCTAGGGCTCTTCATGGCGTTGATCCTTGGGTTGCAGGGCGGCAATGCGAAAGGCGCCGTCGGCGGCCTGGTGGGAAAAAATCGGTGTGCGTTTAAGAAACAGGCGCAACGCTTGCCAGTAAATGGCCAGGCAGGTTTTGGCGGTCATCCACGGGAACTGCCGCAGATAGCGGTGCAGGCCCGGGCGGTCCAGGGGAGTGCGTTGCAGGTTGAGGGTGGCATCAAACAGTTTCAGATCACCTTGCCAGTCGGCCATATGCACCCCGAGCCGGGCCTGGGGCGGGCTGAAGCTCATGTGGTATTCCAGATCCCGTGGCAGAAAAGGTGATACGTGGAAGGCTTTGGCCACGGCAACGTGGGAAAAACCGTCTCCATTGGCGGGAAGCACATAGTGATAACGTTCGCGCCAAGGCGTATTGGTGACTTCACACAGGAGGGCGGCCAGTTTTCCGTCAGCTTCGTAACAATAGAAGAAGCTCACCGGGTTGAAGGACAGCCCCCAACTGCGGGCTTGTGTGAGCACGCATATCGGGCCTTGCGGCGTATACCCCAAAGCGCTGGAAACTTGCTGGCGTACCGCATCAATCAGGCGCATGCCGGTTGCGGTGAAGGTTTTCAGGTAATCGGTTTCACGAAACGAGAAGGGCGCAAAACGACTTTTGCCTGCCAGTGGTGAAAGCCCCAGTACAGCGTCTTGCTCATCCAGATCCAGATACAACAGGCCGATCTGATAGCGAAAGGCATGGGGCTTTGGAGCAAAGCGCCGATGGCCGATCCAGCCGCTGTACAGGGCGCTGTTCATAATTTCTGACCAAAGGCCTGGGCCACGCGCAAGGCGCTGACCACGCCGTCTTCATGGAAGCCGTTGGCCCAATAAGCGCCACAAAAGTAGCTGTGCTGTGCGCCCAGCAGTTCTTGCCAGCGCGCTTGCGCGGCGACGGCGTCCAGGCTGTATTGCGGGTGGGCATAGGTGTAGCTGGCCAGCACTTTGAGCGGGTCAATTGCTGCGGTTTGGTTGAGACTGACGCAAAAAGTGGTCTCGCTCTGAATCCCTTGCAGGATGTTCATATCGTAGGTTACGGCTGCACGTTTTTGTCCTGCACCGCCCAGGCGATAATTCCAGCTAGCCCAAGCCAGCTTTCGGTCGGGTAGTAATCGGGTATCGGTGTGCAGCACGACCTCGTTGTCGGCGTATGGCATGGCTCCCAGAATCTGTTGTTCGGCAACCGAGGGCTTGGCCAGCAGCTTCAGGGCCTGGTCGCTGTGACAGGCAAAGATCACCTTGTCGAAAGATTCAGTACCACCAACGCTGTGCACCAGAACGCTTTCGGCATTGCGTTCAACCTGGATAACCGGGCAGTTGCGGCGAATCCTGTCGGCAAATCCTGCGCTCAAGGGTTTTAGGTAGCTACTGGAACCGCCTTCAATCACACGCCATTGCGGGCGATTGCTGACGCTGAGCAGGCCGTGATTCTTGAAAAAGCGCACAAAGAACTGCAATGGAAAGGCTTGCATCTCGACCAGGGACATCGACCAGATCGCAGCCCCCATCGGCACGATATAGTGTTCGATAAAGCGCGAGCCATAACCCCGCAGTCGCAAGTAGTCGCCCAACCGGGTGTTGCTGGCAATACGTTGTTCGTCCAGGTCGCGAATGGCCTCGCGATTGAAACGCAAAATATCGCGCAACATGCCCCAGAACCTGGGCGACAACAGGTTGCTGCGCTGGGCGAACAGGCTGTTGAGGGTATTGCCGTTGTATTCGAGGTTGCTGTCGGTGTCGTGGACTGAAAAACTCATTTCAGTGGCTTTGGAGCCAACACCCAATTGCTCCATCAATTTGATGAAATTAGGGTAAGTCCAATCGTTGAACACAATAAAGCCGGTGTCCACGGCATAGGTTTGGCCTTTGACGCTCACATTGACGGTATGGGTGTGCCCGCCGATCCAGTCGCTGGCCTCGAACACGCTGACATCATGTTCTTTATGCAGCAGGTAGCCGCAGGTCAGCCCTGAAATCCCGCTGCCAATGATCGCTATTTTCATGATGGCTTACCGTCGGATGTACGTGCCAGACGCTTGCCTAACGCCACTTGCAGGCGCTTTGGCAGGTTTGCCAGCAGCCGCAAGGAGGCAATGAACAGCGTCGGGAAGGCGATCTCCAGCGGGCGTTTTTCCAGGCGCTGGCAAATATGCCGTGCCGCCTTGTGTGCAGGCCAGCGCATGGGCATCGGGAAGTCATTGTGTTCAGTGAGCGGGGTATCGACAAAGCCGGGGCTGACCAAAGTGACATCGATCTGTTCCTGGGCCAGATCGATGCGCAACGATTCGAGCAAGTAGCGCAGGCCGGCTTTTGACGCACCGTAGGCCCCGGCCCGTGGCAATGGCCATAAGGTGACCGAGCTGACCACTCCCACCAGATGCGGGCGCGAGCCTGCGCGCAGCAGTGGCAGTGCGCTTTCCAGGCAATAGCTGTTGGCCAGCAGGTTGGTGCGCACCACGCGCTCGACCAGTGCGGCGTCGAAGTGGCGGGCATCAACATACTCACAGGTGCCTGCATTGAGGATTACGGTGTCCAGCGCGCCCCAGGCCTGGATGATGCGCTTGCCAATTTCGCGTACCTGCAGGCTGTCGGTCAGGTCGCCGGGCACCAGCAAGACCTGTCCGGGGTAACGGTCGGACAAGGCTTTCAAAGGCGCCAGCGTGCGGGCTGTCAATGCCAGCCGGGCGCCGCTACTGAGCAACTCTTCGGCCATTTGCGCACCAATGCCGCTGCTCGCGCCCGTGAGCCAGATCCGCCGCCGATCAGCCATGGCTGGCCTCCAGCATTTGCCGGGAGGGCAGATTTTTGAACGCGCTCAAGGCGCGGTCGCGGCTTTGGCTCAAGTTGACGATGGGCGCCGGGTAATTGGCCACGCCAAACAACCCGCCCACCGATGCGGGGTTGTGCACCTGTTTTTTGTTCAGCTCGGCCAGTTCGGGCAGCCAGTGCTTGATAAATTTACCCTCGGGGTCGAAGCGTTCGGACTGGGTGATCGGGTTGAAAATACGGAAATACGGCACCGAGTCGGTTCCCGTGGATGAACTCCACTGCCAGCCGCCATTGTTGGCGGCCAGATCACCGTCGATCAGATGCTGCATAAAAAAGCGCTCGCCCTCGCGCCAGTCGATCAGCAGATTTTTGGTCAGGAACATAGCCACTACCATGCGCAGGCGGTTGTGCATCCAACCGGTTTCCAGCAGTTGCCTGATGGCCGCGTCGATAATCGGGAAGCCAGTGCGGCCCTGTTTCCAGGCGGCCAGTTCATCCGGCGCGTGGCGCCAGGGCAGGTATTCGGTTTCCGGACGAAAGGCGCGGTGACGTGAGACCCTTGGGTAGCCCACCAGAATATGTTTGTAGAACTCGCGCCACAGCAGCTCGGTGATCCAGGTAAATACCCCCGGGCTGCCGCTTTCAAACTCGCCGTTGTTGCTTTGCAATGCGGCGTGCAGGCATTGGCGGGGTGAGATCACGCCTGCCGCGAGGTAGGCCGACAGCTGGCTGGTACCGGGTTTGGCGGGCAGGTCGCGTTCGTCCTGATAGTAGTGGATCTGCTCATCGGCAAACTGTGCCAGGCGTTGGCGAGCCTGATCCTCGCCTGCTGGCCACAATGCGCGCAGCGAATCGCTGGGTACGGCGAAACCGCTGACAGACTTGGGTATGACGTCGCTCTGGATATTCAGCGGTGATTGTTTTTCAGGCCTGGCAACCAGCTTGGGCAAGGCCATGTGCAGGCGGTTGTAGCAGATGCGGCGAAACTGGCTGAAGACCTGAAAGTACGAGCCCGACTGCGTGAGGATGCTGCCCGGCTGGAACAACAGTTGGTCGAGGTAACCGTGAAACTCGATGCCCTGAGCTTCAAGGGCCCGGGCAACTGCCTGGTCGCGGCGGGTTTCATGGATGCCATATTCCTGGTTGGTGTGTACCGCCTCAACTCCGTGCTGCTGGCACAGCTCAAGGAGCACCGCAGGCGCCTGGTCCCAGCTGGGCGCAGTACGAATAAGCAAAGGAATATTGAGCTGTTGCAGGCTGTTGCTCAGCGTGCGCAGATTGCGCAGCCAGAAGTCTACCTTGCTTGGCGCATCGTCATGGGCCAGCCATTGCTCGGGGCTGATCAGGTATACGGCCAGGGTGGGGCCGCGTTTGGCAGCGGCGCTCAGGGCGGTGTTGTCGTCGTGGCGCAAGTCGGTGCGCAGCCAGATCAGTTGCATATCATTTCCTAGCGATAAAGGCCGAGTTGGCTGAGGCGTTGATGGGCCTCTACCGGGTTGTGGGCCAGATACAATCCTGCGATCTCGGTTGTACTTACGGACAACTGGTCGAAGTGGATGCATACCGTCGGTCCGGCGATCAGGATCGGGCAGTCGATACCCTGCAGCAGTCGGGGCAGTTGATGGGTATTGAGGGTTTTGCTGGAGTACAGCACCACGGCGCGGGGCTTCAAATGCTCGACAGCCAGGCCCAGTTCGCCGCCGGGCACAGGTGCGTCGAAGACTTCGATCGGGCAGTGGCTGCTGCTGACCAGCAAGGCGGTCAGCCACAGTTGCGGCTCGAAGGGCAGGTCGGAATGATTGATCAGCAGTACCGGCGCGCCCTTGAGCGAACGGTTGTTGTGATAAATCCGTGCCCCCAGCTTGCTGCGCAGCCAGGAGTGGAAAAACACCCGCTCCAATTGCGCACCGAACTGCCCTTGCCAGCGTTGTTCCAGCTCGCTCAAAAGAGGCAGCAGCAGTTGTTCACAGAGCGGGCGGGCGGGGTAGAGCGACATTGCCTGGTTAAAGCAGTCGTCGAGGCGGCGTTCGGCCAGCTCACTGATGGCTTCAATCATGGTTTGCCGCCACGCCTGCCAGTCGCTGTCAGGTGCCGGGGCGAGAGTCGGCGGCGCGTTGAGTAGCGGCTTGATCTGGCTGACCGACACGCCACGGTTGAGCCACAACAAAATCTGCTGGATGCGCTGGATATGCTCGCTCGAGAACAGGCGATGGCCCTTGGCCGTGCGGTGCGGCACGATCAAGCCGTAGCGGCGTTCCCAGGCACGCAGGGTCACGGCATTCACACCGGTGATGCGCGACACTTCGCGGATGGGCAACCAGCCTTCGGCCAGTGCCTGGCTGTAGTCCGTACCAGGGGTGTTGGACATGATCAGGTCATCATTCATGGTCAGATGGCATTACGCAGGCTGAGGTCTTCCGGGTGCGGCTGCAGGTAAACCTGGCGCGAGATGTACGGGTGGGGGTGCAGGCGAAAGTGATGCTTGAGCAGGGTCAGCGGGACCACCAGTGGCACGATGCCGTGCAGGTACTGGCCAATCAGTTGCTGGACTTCCTGCTTGTCTTCGGCGCTGATGGCTTGCTTGAGGTAGCCGCTGATATGTTGCAGCACATTGGTGTGGGTGCGGCGGGTGGCGCATTTTTTCAGGGCTTTCATCAGTTCGCTGAAGTACTGCGGTGCAATGCCCATAGGGTCTTGCTTGCCAAGGCTGCCGAGCAGGTTGCCGAGGGTTTTGTACTGCACCGGATGATGGGCCATCAGCAGATATTTGTAGCGGGCATGAAACTCGGTCAGTGAGCGGCGGGTAACGCCCTGTTTGAGCAGTGCCTGCCAGGCGCTGTAGGCGTACACCCGGGTCATGAAGTTTTCCCGCAGCACCGGGTCGTTCAAACGGCCGTCTTCTTCCACGGGTAAATCGGGTTGAGCGTCACAGAATGCCCGGGCGTAGATGCCGCGCCCGCTCAGTTCGGCAGGGCGTCCGCCGTCCTGATACACCTTGACCCGCTCCAGGCCACAGGACGGTGACTTCTGCATGAAGATGTAGCCGCAGATATCGGTGTGCGCCGCGGCCATTTCCACGCCGTAGTCGTGCAGGGGCCGGGTCACGTCCAGCGTGCTGTCGACCGTGCCGACAGCCTGGGGTTGTAAGGGGTTGCCCACCAATCGCACCGGCTGGCGCGGAATACCCAGACCGATGGCGACCTCGGGGCAAAGCGGGACAAATTCGAAGTGTTGGGTCAGGGCCTGGCTGCACAGGCGTGACTCTTTATGCCCGCCGTTGAACCGCACTTCAGCCCCCAACAAGCAGGCGCTGATGGCTATTTTGGGTTTGTGCCGGGCAGATGTGGGGCTGGGCATGTGACGAACCTCCAAGAATTACTTGTACATCTTTTTGGTGATGTACAACTTGAGTTCATCATATGCCAGATGTTGTACAAGTCAAATTTCTTGTACAGGTATTTTGGAGGGTTGTTAATCCCGCGTAGCAGCTGCTCGTTCCTGCGGCAGCTGCTGCGGCACGTGTTGTGGCTTCAATCCAGATGCTCGATCAGCCGTCGCGCTGCTTCCTGGCCGCTGAGCCAGGCGCCTTCCACGCGACCTGACAAGCACCAGTCACCACAGGCATACAGGCCCAGATCGGAGTCGGCCAGCGCGCCCCATTCATGCGCCGCAGCAGGGCGGGCGTAGAGCCAGCGGTGGGCCAGGCTGAAAATCGGTGCGGGAGTAGGGAAGTGCATCAACTCGGCAAATGCGCCGTGCAGATGTTCGATCACTGACTCTTTGGGCAGGTCGAGGTTCTGTTTGCTCCAGGCACTGGTGGCGTGCAGGACCCAGGTGTCAGGCTGGCTGTCGCGCCCGGGTTTGCTGCGGTTACGGGCCAGCCAGTCCAGCGGGCTGCCTTGCACGAAGCAGCCTTCCATGGGCGTGTCGAGGGGGGATTCGAACGCCAGTGCCACGGCCCAGGCCGGTTCCATTTTCACACCGGCAGCAGCGCTTGCGAGCTTGGGTGCGCTGGCCAACAGGGACGTGGCTTGTGGTGCGGGAGTGGCGATGATGACGTGGCTGAACGGGCCGTGTTCCTCACCTTCGGCATCCAGCAAGTGCCAGCGTTTTTCGCCGCGTATAAGGTCGGTGATCTGGCAGGAGAAACTCACGGGCAAATGGCCCAGCAGGCCTCGGGTAATGGCGCTCATTCGCGGCGTGCCCACCCAGCGGGTTTGCTCGTCGGGTGAGGGGCTTAACAGGCCATTTTTATAGTGGTACAGGTGCGGTTCCCACTCGGCGGCCCAGCCTTCGGCTTGCCATTGCTGGACTTCATCGACAAAACGGCGGTCGCGTGCGGTGAAATACTGAGCCCCCAGGTCCAGTACCCCGACATCACTGCGCTTGCTCGACATGCGTCCACCGCTGCCCCGGCTTTTATCGAACAGTTGAATTGCGTGCCCCGCCTTGTGCAGGGCATTTGCGGCTGACAGCCCGGCTATGCCGGCACCGATAATTGCGATGGGTACAGTCATTGTGGCCCCCGATCTCTGTTTGCACAGACTACGCCGTCGGCAATACCTGTACAATTATGTTTTTTAGTATAGGTTTTAGTGTTTGTTCCAGATCCATGTGGCCTATTCTTAAATCAGCTCAACGACCGATAAAAGGTCTTTATATAAAAATAGACCAGTGCTCCCGATAAAACTCCTTGTGAGGATCAACTCATGCACATTTTGCTGACCGGCGGTACAGGCTTGATAGGGCGTCAGCTCTGTCGTCACTGGCTGGCGCAAGGCCATCGCCTCAGTGTGTGGAGCCGTCGCCCCGAACAGGTGGCTCAATTATGCGGTGCCCAGGTCAAAGGGATTGCCCTGCTTGAAGAGCTTGGTGAGGAGCCGATTGATGCGGTGATCAACCTGGCCGGCGCGCCGATTGCCGATCGGCCCTGGACCCGCAAGCGCAAGGCTTTGTTGTGGAGCAGCCGCATCACCTTGACCGAGACCCTTGTGGGTTGGTTGCAAAGTCGTGCGCAAAAGCCTTCAGTGCTGGTATCGGGTTCGGCGGTGGGCTGGTATGGCGACGGTGGTGAGCGCGAGCTGACAGAAGAGTCGCCGACGGTGAGTGAGGATTTCGCCAGCCACTTGTGTATTGCCTGGGAAGAGACCGCTCAGCGGGCACAGGTTTTGGGGGTGCGCGTGGTCCTGGTGCGCACGGGGCTGGTGCTGGCGGCCGAAGGCGGCTTTTTGTCGCGCCTGTTGTTGCCGTTCAAGCTGGCGCTGGGCGGGCCGATAGGCAATGGTCGGCAATGGATGCCGTGGATTCATATCAATGACCAAATCGCCCTGATTGATTTTCTTGTGCATGAGAATGCCGCAAGCGGTCCTTATAATGCCTGCGCGCCGCATCCTGTACGCAATGGCGAATTTGCTCAGGTGCTGGGTCGCGTGTTGCACCGCCCGGCCTTTATGCCCATGCCTGCCTTTGTGTTACGTGTGCTGCTCGGCGAGATGGCCGGTTTGTTGCTGGGTGGTCAGCGGGCTCAACCGGCAAAACTGCTGGCAGCGGGTTTTACTTTTCAGTTCACCGATTTGCGTGCGGCGCTCGAAGATGTCGCCGCCCGCCCCTGAAATAGGAAGTTGCATGACCGATCACGCGCTGTTGCTGGTTAACCTGGGTTCGCCGGCGTCTACTTCGGTAGCGGATGTACGCAGCTACTTGAATCAGTTTTTAATGGATCCGTACGTCATTGATCTGCCGTGGCCGGTGCGACGCTTGCTGGTGTCGCTGATTCTGATCAAGCGGCCCGAGCAATCGGCCCATGCCTATGCCTCGATCTGGTGGAAGGAAGGTTCGCCGCTGGTGGAACTGAGCCGCCGTTTGCAACAGGCCATGACCAAAGAGTGGAGCCAGGGCCCGGTCGAGCTGGCAATGCGTTACGGCGAGCCATCGATTGAAACCGTGTTGACCCGTATCGCTGCGCAGGGCATCAAAAAGGTCACTCTGGCGCCGCTTTACCCGCAGTTCGCCGACAGCACCGTGACCACGGTGATTGAAGAGGCCAAGCGGGTGGTAAAGGCCAAAAAGCTGCCTGTCCAGTTCTCCATCCTGCAACCGTTCTATGATCAGCCCGAATACCTCGATGCTCTCGTGGCAAGTGCCCAACCGCATCTGGAGCAGGATTACGATCACTTGCTGCTGAGCTTTCACGGCTTGCCCGAGCGGCATTTACACAAGCTGGATCCGACCGGCAACCACTGCTTCAAAAATGATGACTGCTGCAAGAATGCATCGCCTGCGGTACTTGCCACCTGTTATCGGGCGCAGTGTCTGCGCACCGCACAGGCCTTTGCCGAGCGCATGGGCTTGCCTGAAGGGAAGTGGTCGGTGGCGTTCCAGTCCCGTCTGGGCCGGGCCAAGTGGATTGAACCCTACACTGAGGCGCGTCTGGATGCGTTGGCCAAGCAAGGGGTAAAGAAAATTCTGGTGATGTGCCCGGCGTTTGTGGCCGATTGCATTGAAACCCTGGAAGAGATTGGCGATCGCGGACGCGAGCAGTTTATCGAGGCAGGGGGCGAGGAGTTGGTGCTGGTGCCGTGTCTCAATGACCACCCGCAGTGGGCGCAGGCGTTGAACACGTTGTGTGAGAGGGCGCCGCTGGCCCTGTAGAAAACCCCTGTGGGAGCGGGCTTGCTCGCGATGCAGTCAACGCGGTCTATCTGTTGGATAGAGGTGATGCCATCGCGAGCAAGCCCGCTCCCACAAGGATTACAGGTCAGATGACGGGGCCGTCACCTTTTTTCTTGTGCTTCCAGCTGTCATTGCCCGGCAGGATCAGGTTCAGCGCAATCGCCACAATGGCGCACAGCGCGATGCCTTTGAGACCGAAGTCCTCAGGCCCCATCCCCGTACCGATCAGTACGCCGCCAATCCCGAATACCAGGGTCACCGAGACGATTACCAGGTTGCGTGCTTCGCTCAGGTCGACTTGATGGCGGATCAGGGTGTTCATGCCCACCGCCGCAATCGAACCGAACAGCAGGCACAGAATCCCGCCCATAACCGGCACTGGAATGCTTTGCAGCAGTGCGCCGAACTTGCCGATAAATGCCAGGCTGATGGCGAAGATCGCCGCCCAGGTCATGATTTTCGGGTTGTAGTTCTTGGTCAGCATCACCGCGCCTGTCACTTCGGCGTACGTGGTGTTGGGTGGGCCACCCAGCAAGCCGGCTGCAGTGGTGGCAATGCCGTCACCGAACAGTGTGCGGTGCAGGCCCGGTTTTTTCAGGTAGTCGCGACCGGTTACGCTGCCTACGGCAATGACACCGCCGATATGTTCAATGGCCGGGGCAAGTGCCACGGGGACGATAAACAGAATCGCCTGCCAGTTGAATTCGGGCGCGGTGAAGTGCGGTAGCGCAAACCAGGGGGCGGCAGCGATCTTGGCGGTGTCGACAACACCGAAGTAGAACGCCATGCCAAAACCTACCAGCACGCCGGCAATGATCGGCACCAGACGGAAAATCCCTTTGCCGAATACGGCCACGATCAAGGTGGTCAGCAGTGCTGGCATCGAGATCAGCATGGCCGTCTGATAGTGAATCAGCTCGGTGCCATCTTCAGCGCGACCCATGGCCATGTGTGCAGCAATGGGTGCCATCGCGAGGCCGATCGAGATAATCACCGGGCCAATCACCACGGGTGGCAGCAGGCGGTCAATAAAACCGGTGCCCTTGAGCTTTACCGCGAAACCGAGAAAGGTGTACACGAAACCGGCTGCCATCACGCCGCCCATGGTCGCGGCCAGGCCGAACTGACCCTTGGCGAGAATGATCGGAGTAATGAAAGCGAAACTCGAAGCCAGAAAGACCGGCACCTGGCGCCGGGTCACGATCTGGAACAGCAGAGTCCCGAGACCCGCCGTGAACAGCGCAACGTTAGGGTCCAGGCCTGTAATCAAAGGCATCAACACCAACGCGCCAAAGGCCACGAAGAGCATCTGCGCGCCAGATATGATCTGGCGCCAGAGCGGGTCGTTGAACTCGTCCTGCATGTTAAATGTCCTTTTGCTTGGTGCCGAAGATCTTGTCGCCGGCATCACCCAAGCCCGGAATGATGTAGCCGTGCTCGTTCAAACGCTCATCAATGGAGGCGGTGTAGATGGTCACGTCCGGGTGAGCGGCTTCAACAGCTGCAATCCCTTCAGGCGCAGCAACCAGCACCATGGCGCGGATTTCCTTGCAGCCTGCTTTTTTCAGCAGATCAATGGTGGCAACCATCGAGGAACCGGTGGCCAGCATCGGGTCGATAATCATCGCCAGACGCTCGTTGATTTCCGGTACCAGTTTTTCCAGGTAAGTGTGGGCCTGGAGGGTTTCTTCATTGCGGGCAATGCCGACAGCACTGACCTTGGCGCCCGGGATCAGGCTAAGGACGCCTTCAAGCATGCCGATACCTGCACGCAGGATCGGGACGACGGTAATTTTCTTACCGGCGATTTTTTCAACTTGAACAGTGCCACACCAGCCGTCGATATCGTAGGTTTCGAGGGTCAGGTCACTGGTGGCTTCATAGGTCAGCAACGCGCCGACTTCCTGAGCGAGCTCGCGGAAATTCTTCGTGCTAATGTCAGCACGACGCATCAGGCCGAGTTTGTGACGGATTAGCGGATGGCGTATCTCACGGATAGGCATAGGGAAAAACTCCGGGGGCAGGCAAAAAAACCGGCCTAGATTAATCTAATCCGGGGTGATGTCCTACAGACATTACTGCACGTTAGTCCATAAATGCTTGATCTGAGCCAAGCGGATGCGTACCTTTGCCCGCTTTTCTTGCACAACACCCCCTGGAGAGCGTCATGTCTGCTGATCTCGAGCATATCCGTCAAATCATGCGAGAGGCTGACTGCCTGTACACCGAAGCTGAAGTCGAGGCAGCCATTGCCCGCGTTGGCGCGCAAATCACGGCTGAAATGGCCGAGACCAATCCAGTGGTATTTTGTGTGATGAACGGCGGCCTGATTTTTTCCGGCAAGCTGCTTACCCATCTGCAATTTCCGCTTGAAGCGTCGTATTTGCATGCGACACGCTATCGCAATGAAACCACGGGTGGTGACCTGTTCTGGAAAGCCAAGCCTGAAGTCTCGTTTATAGACCGTCATGTACTGATCATCGATGACATCCTCGATGAAGGTCACACCCTGAGCGCGATCGTTGATTTCTGCAAACACGCCGGTGCCCGTCAGGTGCATACCGCGGTATTGATCGACAAGGAACATGACCGCAAGGCGCGTCCTGACCTGAAGGCCGACTACACGGGCTTGCCTTGCATTGACCGTTACGTGTTTGGCTATGGTATGGACTACAAAGGCTACTGGCGTAATGCTGCCGGCATTTATGCCGTCAAAGGTATGTAATAAAGGTCGTTGAAGCTGACCCCTGGAAGGCTTCAACCTGTCCTGTCTTCACGAGAGCGCCGACATGCTGGCTATATTCCTTCAGACGCTCTCCATTACGGCTCCCGTGTTTGCCATGCTGTTTTTAGGCGTGGTGCTCAAGCGCGTGGGCTGGATCAATGACAACTTTATCCATACGGCGTCGGCATTGGTGTTTAACGTCACCATGCCGGCGTTGTTGTTTTTGGGTATTTTGCACGCCGACCTCAGGGCTGCCTTGCAGCCCAAGGTGCTGGCGTATTTTGTCGCGGCGACCCTGTTCAGCTTTGCCCTGGCGTGGGGCTGGTCAATCTGGCGCTGCCCGCGGGAAGATCGCGGCATCTACACCCAGGGCGCTTTTCGCGGTAATAACGGGGTTATCGGCCTGGCTCTGGCGGCCAGCATGTACGGCGACTACGGGATTTCACTGGGGGCAGTGCTCGCCGGCCTGGTGATCCTGCTCTACAACACCCTGTCGACCATCGTATTGGCGGTTTACAGCCCGGTCATCAAGTCCGATCCGTGGAGTATCTGCAAAAGTGTGGTCAAGAACCCGCTGATCATCAGTGTTCTGGCTGCAGTGCCCTTTGCGCTGTTCAAGATCAGCTTGCCTGGCTGGTTGCAGGCATCGGGTGAGTATCTGGCGGCGATGACCTTGCCGCTGGCGCTGATTTGCATCGGTGGCACGCTGTCATTGGCGAGCCTGCGCAAAAGTGGCGACATGGCGCTGAGCGCCAGCCTGGTGAAAATGGTCAGCATGCCGCTGCTGGCAACCCTCGGCGCCTGGATCTGCGGTTTTCGCGGGCCGGAACTGGGGATTTTGTTCCTGTACTTCGCCAGCCCTACGGCGGCTGCCAGTTATGTCATGGCGCGGGCAGCCAATGGTAATCACGAGCTGGCAGCAGCGATTATCGTGATCACCACCTTGATGGCGGCTATCACCACCAATATCGGGATTTTTGTGTTGCAGTGGGGCGGCTGGATTTAATCTCAGGCTGGATCGTTCAGGTTTCTGCATGCAGGCCCGATTTGTTTGGGTGTCCAGGTCGGATAGGTGTGCGGCAAAACCAGTACAGGCGTACTGATGACCAGGCCGTCGGCCATCGTGGCCTCTATGTAGTTGGCGCTCCAGCCCTCTTCGGGTGAGTTCAACTCAACGGTAAGCGTGTTGTTTTCGGTCATGACAATCGGGGTGGCTTCGTACCTGATACCGCAGGCCAGTCGGAAATCACGATCATTGAGATTGAACGCGCGCCATTGAACCAGTTTGGTGGGGCGTTCAGAAAACCCAAGTTGCATTTTTGAACTTGCCGATTCGGTTTTTTCGATGGTTGTCAGGGTCGGTAATGGACGTTTCTGTTGCAGTCGGTTGGTAAAAGCAATCAACGAACTCTCGATAAATGCCTTTATCCCGTAATGGTTTGCGTTGGGTGCGACACGGAGCATTTTTGTTCCAGGCAACGCGTCAAAATAAAACCGTGCGTTGTCCGGGAGAAAAAAGTCATCGCTGCTGGCATTCACGATGTACTTGGGGATTGTCATCCTGTCGGTTGATGATTTGACATAGAGCAGAGGGTCTTCTATCTGCATCAGTTTGTCGAAATCAGCCGTTTCTAACTGTTGCGTAATGCCTTCGTGGTGATAGGCATTGAAAGCAATCGGCCAGCTTTTACCATAAGCACCATAGGTGTGTTTCAGAACCGCTTTGGTGTTGAGAATATCGATAACAAAGGGGGCTATTGCGCTCACCCGCGAGTCTGTCAGAGCCGTCATCCATACCGCCCACCCCCGTTTGGACGCGCCGCTGGCAATAAAACGATCTATTTGCCATGGCTTGAGCTTCTGTTGGGCAAGGTCCATGGCTTTGACCAGTGTGAGCATCATGGGAATGTGCAGCGAAAGAAATGGCCGGGTCTCAGGGCTTTTTAGAAACAGAGACCAGCTATGGGCCACGCTGTCATCTTCGCGACGCGCCAGGTCATCATCGGCATAGGTCAGGTACTGATTCGGGATATTGCTGACAGAGACCACAATGGTTTGCGTTTGCCGGGCAATGCCGAGTGCCATTTCTTCGGTAAAGTCTGTTGAAGGTTGCAGGGGTTTGTCGGTTGCAGGGATATTGATTCCGTTATTGGCGATCAATAGTGCCTGGCTATTCAATGCAGCTTGCGGAATATAGATATCGACAGTGTGAACCCAGTCGGTCGGGCGAGCGAAGTCATGCCCTGTCCAGCGCTGGGACTGAAGCTCGAAGCGACGTCTTTCCACCCCGGGAAACAATGTTGAGCCGATGAACTTATGCGTCAGCGCCTGATCAGCTTGAGCCTGTTTGTAGCAGCCCAATACTTTACTGAAATCTTGACCGTTGTTGATGAAGCAGGCCATCGCGGCATCCGATGCGTAACTGCAACCGCTTGTCAGCAGGGTGAGGGCGAGTAAAACGAGGGAGCGAAGTGAGTTCATGGCAGGCCCGTAAATACCAGAGGCGCATGTATCGCGCGGCATCCTCCATGTTTACGGGAGTTATCTAAATACTTCAGCAGGATGTACCTGTCTTTGTTGTAGGTTTTGTTCCTGCATTAAGTGGTAGTCACCACGCCTCAATGTTGTCGGCGCCATGCACGCAAAGTGCTGAACAGCAGAAACAGCGACAAAGCCGGCAGAATGTAAAACAGCATCAGATGCTCGAGCTTGCCTGCCAGCGGCATACCGGTGGTGAATGACACTACGTGCAGGCCGTACGCCAGATACAAACCGAGAAACAGCAAGCCTTCCACCCGTGTCACCCGATAGCCGCTATAGAACACCGGCAGGCACAGCGCTGCGACGCCCAGCATTACCGGCAGGTCGAAGGCCAGTGCATTGGGCGACACCGACAGTGGCGCGGGCGCCAACAGGGCGGTGAGCCCCAATACGCCCAGCAGGTTAAACACGTTGCTGCCAATGACGTTGCCCACCGCAATTTCACGCTGGCCGCGAAATGCAGCAATCAGGGAAGTGGCCAGCTCGGGCAGTGAGGTACTCACGGCGATGATGGTCAGGCCGATGATGCGTTCGGACAGGCCCAGCTCTGACGCCACCTCGACGGCAGCGCCCAGCAGCAGGTGGCCGGCAAAGCCGAGGAGGAGCAAGGCGCAGCCCATCTGCGTGAGTGTGCGTAGCCATGAAGCGTGAGGGGTGTCGCGGCCGGGGTGGTGGTGACCGCTGTGGCGGGATTGGTGCAGCAGCAAGAACAGGTACACCAGCAAGCCGACCAGCAACAGTGCGCCGTCCAGGCGGTCGAGTTGATGGTTCAGGGCCAGTGCAAACACCATGATGCTGGCGAGAATCATCAACGGGATGTCCAGGCGCACCAGCTGTCGCGACACCCGCAGTGGAATAATCAGCGCCGAAAGCCCGAGGGTGACGAGGATGTTAAAAATATTGCTGCCAATGACACTGCCCACGGCAATGTCCGCGGTGTCATTGAGCGCGGCCTGCAGGCTGACCGTCATCTGGGGTGCGCTGCTGCCCATTGCTACCACGGTCAAGCCGACCAGAAGTGGCCGTACCTTCAATTTGCTCGCAATGTGCTCTGCGCAGCGCACCAACAGCTGCGCACCTGCAATCAACAGCACCAGGCCGCCGAACAGTTGCAGCACGCTCCACGCAGATAATGCGCTCAAGCCGAAAATAGTGACCCCCTCGCTTAGTTGCTCAAGCCCTGGACCCGGACTTTAGCCGTGCCACTGCGCAGCATATCCAACTGCCTGGCGGCCTGGCGTGAAAGATCGATCAAGCGGCTGCGCGTATGCGGGCCGCGGTCATTGATGCGTACTACGACGGATTTGTCGTTGCTCAAGTTGGTGACCAGTACCCGCGTCCCGAAAGGCAGGGCGGGATGGGCAGCGGTAAGGGCATTTTGGTCGAAAGGTTCACCGCTGGCGGTTCGCTTGCCGTGGTGGCGAGCGCCGTAATAGGAGGCAATGCCGGTTTTGTCATAGCCGCGGGGGTCTATGTCATGGCTGGCACAGCCGGCGAGCAAGCTGAGCAGGGCGCAGGCGCCGAGTAGCTGCTTCATGGGGGAATCCTTCTGTTGCGGGAAATAACCACAAAAATCTGTGGGAGCGGGCAAGCCCGCTCCCACAGTTGAGTGGCTTAGCCTTCGAGTTTGCTTTTCAGCAGCTCGTTGACCTGTTGCGGGTTTGCTTTGCCTTTGGACGCTTTCATCGCCTGGCCGACAAAGAAACCGAACATCTTGCCGCGCTTGGCTTCGTCTGCCGCACGGTATTGCTCGACCTGCTCTGCGTTGGCCGCCAGCATTTCGTCCAGCACCTTTTCAATGGCGCCGCTGTCGGTGACTTGCTTGAGACCGCGCTTTTCGATGACCTCGTCAGCGCTGCCCTCGTCAGTGGCCATTGCTTCAAGCACCACTTTGGCAATCTTGCCGGAGATGGTGTTGTCCTTGATGCGCTGCAGCATGCCGCCCAGCTGTTCGGCGCTTACCGGTGACTGGTCGATGTCCAGGCCTTGCTTGTTAAGCAGGCTGCCCAGCTCAACCATGACCCAGTTGGCCGCCAGCTTGGCGTCGCCGCTGATGCTCACGACTTTTTCGAAGTAGTCAGCTTGTTCGCGGCTCGAAGCCAAAACGCTGGCGTCGTAGGCCGACAGACCGAACTGCGACTGGAAGCGCTCGCGCTTTTGCGGTGGCAGTTCTGGCAGGGTGGCGCGAACCTGTTCGATAAACGCATCTTCGATCACCACCGGCAGCAGGTCGGGATCGGGGAAGTAACGGTAGTCGTTGGCTTCCTCCTTGCTGCGCATGGCGCGGGTTTCGTCCTTGTTCGGGTCATACAGGCGGGTTTGCTGGATAACCTTGCCGCCGTCTTCGATCAGCTCGATCTGGCGCTGGATTTCGCTGTTGATCGCCTTCTCGATAAAACGGAACGAGTTGACGTTCTTGATCTCGCAGCGGGTGCCGAACTCGGCCTGACCCACCGGGCGTACCGATACGTTGCAGTCGCAACGCAGCGAGCCTTCGGCCATGTTGCCGTCGCAGATACCCAGGTAACGTACCAGGGCGTGCATGGCTTTGACGTAGGCCACGGCCTCTTTGGCGCTGCGCATGTCCGGTTCGGAAACGATTTCCAGCAGCGGTGTGCCCGCGCGGTTCAGGTCGATGCCGGTGGAGCCGCTGAAGTCTTCGTGCAGGCTTTTGCCGGCGTCTTCTTCAAGGTGCGCGCGGGTAATGCCGACCCGCTTGACGGTGCCGTCTTCCAGAGTGATGTCCAGGTGACCCTTGCCGACGATCGGCAACTCCATCTGGCTGATCTGGTAGCCCTTGGGCAGGTCGGGGTAGAAATAGTTCTTGCGGGCAAACACGTTGTGCTGACCGATCTCGGCATCTACTGCCACGCCGAACATGACGGCCATGCGCACGGCCTCCTGGTTCAGTACCGGCAATACGCCGGGCATGCCCAGGTCTACCAGGCTGGCCTGGGTGTTCGGTTCTGCACCAAAGGTGGTGGCACTACCGGAGAAAATCTTCGATTGGGTGGCGAGCTGGGAGTGAATTTCCAGCCCGATCACAACTTCCCATTGCATATGTTTCTCCTCAGAAGCCGGCAGGTGAGCGCGTGTGCCAGTCAGTGTTCAACTGATACTGGTGGGCGACGTTGAGCAGGCGACCTTCCTGGAAATAAGGTGCAAGCAACTGCACGCCCACTGGCAAGCCATCGACAAAACCGGCTGGCATCGACAGGCCCGGCAGGCCCGCGAGGTTGGCGGTGATGGTGTAGACGTCTTCCAGGTAGGCGGAAACCGGGTCGCTGTTTTTAGCGCCGATTTTCCAGGCCGGGTTAGGCGTGGTCGGGCCGAGGATGATGTCGACTTCGTTGAATGCCGCCATGAAGTCGTTTTTGATCAGGCGACGGATTTTTTGCGCCTGCAGGTAGTAAGCGTCGTAGTAGCCCGCCGACAGGGCGTAGGCCCCCACCAGGATCCGGCGCTGTACTTCCGGGCCAAAGCCCTCGGCGCGCGAGCGCTTGTACAGGTCAGTGAGGTCCTTGGGGTTTTCGCAGCGATGGCCGAAGCGCACACCGTCAAAACGCGACAGGTTGGACGAGGCCTCGGCAGGTGCGATGACGTAGTACGCAGGAATCGCGTGCTGCATGTTCGGCAGGCTGATCGGCTTGATCACGGCGCCGAGTTTTTCCAGTTCCTTGATGCTGTTGTGGATCAGCTCGGCGATACGCGTGTCGAGGCCTTCGCTGAAGAACTCTTTAGGCACGCCGATACGCAGGCCTTTCAGCGAACCATTGAGGTTGGCGCTGAAGTCCGGTACGGGTTCGTCAATGCTGGTGGAGTCTTGCGGGTCGAAACCGGCCATGCCTTGCAGCAGGATGGCGCAGTCTTCGGCCGTGCGAGCCAGCGGGCCGGCCTGGTCGAGGCTGGAGGCGTAGGCGATCATGCCCCAGCGCGAAACGCGACCGTACGTCGGTTTCAGGCCTGTGAGGCTGGTCAGGGCTGCCGGCTGTCGGATTGATCCGCCAGTGTCGGTCCCCGTCGCGGCAGGCAACAGGCGGGCGGCAACGGCGGCGGCCGAACCACCCGACGAACCGCCGGGTACGTGGTCAAGGTTCCACGGGTTTTTGACCGCGCCGTAGTAGCTCGATTCGTTGGCCGAACCCATGGCGAACTCGTCCATGTTGGTCTTGCCCAGGCTTACGGCGCCGGCAGCGGCCAGCTTGGCTACCACTGTGGCGTCGTACGGTGCCTTGAAGTTGTCGAGCATCTTCGAGGCGCAGCTGGTGCGTACGCCCAGGGTGCAGAACAGGTCCTTGTGAGCGATCGGGGCGCCCAGCAGGGCACCGCTTTCACCGTTGGCGCGGCGTGCGTCAGCGGCCTTGGCCTGCTCCAGGGCAAGGTCTTCGGTGAGGGTGATAAAACTGTTGAGCTGAGGATCGAGCTGGGCGATACGCGCCAGCAGGGTCTTGGTCAGCTCTTCGGAAGAAAACTTTTTATCGGCGAGTCCGCGGGCGATCTCGGCCAGAGTCAATTGATGCATGCAGGCGCTTTCCCTTTACTCGATGACTTTCGGAACCAGATAGAGGCCGTTTTCGACCGCCGGTGCGATGGACTGATACGCCTCGCGATGATTGCTCTCAGTCACGACGTCTGCACGCAGGCGCTGGCTGGCTTCCAGTGGGTGGGCCAGAGGCTCGATACCGGTCGTGTCGACGGCCTGCATCTGATCAATCAGCCCCAAAATGCTGTTAAGGGCTTCGGTGGTGCGTGGAATATCGGCATCATTGAGGCCAAGACGGGCCAAATGTGCGATTTTTTCCACGTCGGAGCGGTCTAGCGCCATGGGATTCTCCAGTGGAAAACAGGACGGATGCTATCCGTGTGTTAGATTGTCGGAACACTACCGCATTTCTACGGTCATATGGCCGCGATTGTGGGTGTTGGTGCTCAGAAAAGCGCCCAATTTAACATATTGGCGCCTTGCCCAAAATCCCTGTCGTTGTTAGAGTTTGCCGCACTTTTTTACCCACGCGTTGCCTAGGGTCCCTTTCCCATGTTCAAGAAACTGCGTGGCATGTTTTCCAGCGATCTTTCCATCGACCTGGGCACTGCCAACACCCTTATTTACGTGCGCGAGCGCGGTATTGTCCTGAATGAGCCATCAGTTGTGGCTATTCGGACACACGGTAACCAGAAAAGTGTCGTTGCTGTCGGCACCGAGGCCAAGCGCATGCTTGGCCGTACACCGGGCAACATTGCTGCCATTCGTCCGATGAAGGACGGCGTTATCGCCGATTTCAGCGTTTGCGAAAAAATGCTGCAGTACTTCATCAACAAGGTGCATGAAAACAGTTTCCTGCAACCTAGCCCGCGAGTCTTGATTTGCGTGCCTTGCAAGTCGACTCAGGTAGAGCGTCGCGCCATTCGTGAATCGGCACTCGGTGCCGGTGCCCGTGAAGTGTTCCTGATCGAAGAACCAATGGCTGCGGCCATCGGTGCAGGCCTGCCGGTTGAAGAAGCTCGTGGCTCGATGGTTGTCGATATCGGTGGCGGTACCACTGAAATCGCGCTGATCTCCCTGAACGGTGTGGTTTACGCCGAATCCGTACGGGTAGGTGGCGACCGTTTCGACGAAGCAATCATCACCTATGTGCGCCGTAACTACGGCAGCCTGATCGGTGAATCGACTGCCGAGCGCATCAAGCAGGAAATCGGCACTGCCTACCCGGGTGGTGAAGTACGTGAAGTCGACGTACGCGGCCGTAACCTGGCAGAGGGCGTACCACGTGCCTTCACCCTGAACTCCAATGAAGTGCTCGAGGCTCTGCAAGAGTCGCTGGCAACCATCGTTCAGGCCGTGAAAAGCGCGCTGGAACAGTCTCCGCCAGAGCTGGCTTCGGACATCGCCGAGCGTGGCCTGGTACTGACCGGTGGTGGCGCCTTGCTGCGTGACCTCGACAAGTTGCTGGCTCAGGAAACCGGTCTGCCGGTGATTGTTGCCGAAGACCCGTTGACCTGTGTTGCGCGTGGCGGTGGCCGTGCGCTGGAAATGATGGATAAACACACGATGGATCTGCTCTCCAGCGAATAAGATCGCGTGGTGCAGCCCTTTCGTTATCATCAGAAGGTAGCACTTTGCAGTGCTGCCTTTTGGCGTTTATCTTCTGTCAATCTTCATCCAGGCCGCTTGAAGCCGTATGAATAAATTGAACACCTGCCCGGGAGGAGCGGCTTATTAAACCGCTCTTTTCCAAAGGCCCCTCATTGGGCGTGCGCTTTCTGGTGCTGGTCGTGCTATCGGTCGCGCTAATGGTAGTGGACGCTCGCTTTACGTTACTCAAGCCTGTGCGCAGCCAGATGTCTCTGGTACTGATGCAGTCCTACTGGATCACCGATCTGCCGCAGCGTTTGTGGCAGGGCGTGGCCAGTCAGTTCGGCAGCCGCACTGAGCTGGTGGCTGAAAACGAGAAACTCAAAACCGAAAACCTTCTGCTTCAGGGGCGCATGCAAAAGCTGGCGGCCTTGACCGAGCAGAACGTTCGCCTGCGCGAGTTGCTCAACTCTTCGGCGCTGGTCAACGAAAAGGTCGAAGTGGCCGAACTGATCGGCATGGATCCCAACCCCTTCACTCATCGCATCATCATCAACAAGGGTGAACGTGACGGCGTTGTGCTGGGCCAGCCGGTACTCGATGCCCGCGGTCTGATGGGGCAGGTGGTTGAGTTGATGCCCTACACCTCGCGTGTCCTGTTGCTGACCGATACCACCCATAGCATTCCAGTGCAGGTCAACCGTAACGGGTTGCGGGCGATTGCCAGCGGTACGGGCAACCCCGAGAGCCTTGAACTGCGTCATGTTGCCGATACGGCGGATATCAAGGTGGGTGACCTGTTGGTCAGCTCGGGCCTGGGGCAGCGCTTCCCGGCCGGTTATCCGGTGGCAACGGTAAAGGAGGTGATTCACGATTCGGGTCAGCCCTTTGCCATTGTGCGGGCCGTGCCGACGGCAGCCCTGAATCGCAGCCGTTACCTGCTGCTGGTGTTCAGTGACAGCCGTACCCCTGAAGAGCGGGCCAACGATGCGGCCAAGGCTCAGCAGGCTGAACAAAACGGTGAACCGCCGCCGATCATTCCGGCGACGGTGCCCAAGCCGGTTGCGCCTGCAGCGGCCGTTATCCCGGCGGCTGTGGCTCCAGCTCCGGCGGCTGTTGCCGAGCCCAAGACCGTGAAAAAACCTGCGCCCGCTGCAACCCCTGCCGCCAAGCCGCCAGCCGCCGTGCCGGCCACTACCCGGGAGAGGCAATAAATGGCGAGTACCCGTTCGCGTAACGGCTGGATCATCTGGCTGACATTTGCCATTGGCCTGTTGCTCAGTATTTCACCCATGCCCCAGTTCATGGAAATCCTGCGCCCGCTCTGGCTGGCATTGCTACTGGCTTTCTGGGCCTTGTACATGCCGCACAAAGTGGGCATGGTCACCGCGTTTTGCCTGGGGTTGGCGGAGGATGTGCTGTATGGCACGTTGCTGGGGCAGAACGCCCTGACCCTGACCCTGATTACCTTTCTGGTGCTGTCCCTTCAGCAGCGCTTGCGGGTGTTCCCGATGTGGCAGCAATGCCTGGTGCTTCTGGTTGTGTTCGGCCTGGCGCAGCTTGCCCAACTGTGGCTCAGTGCGTTGACCGGCAATCGCCAGCCAACGCTGGCGCTGGTGTTGCCGGGTGTGGTCAGTGCCCTGCTGTGGCCCTGGGTCAGTTACGGGCTGCGCGGGCTGTGCAGACGCTTCAAAATCAATTAACCGGATACGAGCCATTTCCTGGTTTGTGCACCTCGACAGGGAGATGTCTTGATGACCTCGCTTTATCTGGCCTCTGGCTCACCGCGCCGACGCGAGTTGTTGACTCAGATCGGCGTGCCGTTTGAAACGGTCAGCGCAGCCATTGACGAAACTCCCCTCCCGAATGAATCCCCTGTGGCCTATGTCGAGCGCCTGGCGCGCGAAAAGGCCCAGGCCGGGCGCCAACAACTGCTGACGACCATGCCGGACGCTGCGTTTTGCGTACTGGGGGCTGACACGGCCGTGGTGCTCGATGAACACATTCTCGGTAAACCGGTCGACGAGGCCGACGCCTTGGCTATGCTCATGGCGCTGTCTGGCCGGGAGCATGAGGTGTTGACCGCGATCGCGATTATTGACGCCGGGCGCTGTGAAACCCGAGTGGTACGCAGTCAGGTACGCTTTAGAAACATCAGCAAACAAGAAGCCAGCCTGTATTGGGCCAGCGGTGAACCCCTGGACAAAGCCGGTGGCTACGCCATTCAGGGCTTGGCTGCGGTGTTTGTGGCGGGCCTGAATGGCAGTTATTCCGCCGTCGTGGGCCTGCCTGTGTGCGAAACCGCAGAACTGCTCGGGCATTTCGGCATACCCTGTTGGCAAAACCTTACCGTGCGCTGAATACGGCACCTACGAGACGTGGCACTACTGTGATGACGCCTGAACGAGACCCAGCCATGAGTGAAGAGATCCTGATCAACATCACGCCGATGGAATCGCGCGTGGCAGTGGTAGAGAACGGTGTTCTGCAAGAGGTGCATGTCGAGCGTACCCAGCGCCGGGGCATTGTCGGCAATATCTACAAAGGCAAGATTGTCAGGGTTTTGCCCGGCATGCAGGCTGCCTTTGTGGATATCGGTCTGGATCGTGCTGCTTTTATTCATGCCTCCGAAATTTCCCTGCGTGAAGGCCAGGCCGTTGAAAGCATCGGTACGCTGGTGCATGAAGGCCAGAGCCTGGTGGTGCAAGTCACCAAAGACCCGATAGGTTCAAAAGGTGCGCGCCTGACGACTCAACTGTCGATACCCTCGCGCTACCTGGTGTATATGCCGCGCACCGCCCATGTCGGCATTTCGCTGAAGATCGAAGACGAAGCCGAGCGCGAACGCCTTAAACAGGTGGTCAGTGATTGCGTAGCCCAGGAAGGCATCAAGGAAGCCGGCGGGTTTATCCTGCGTACGGCGGCCGAAGGTGCCGGGGCGGATGAGATCCTGATGGATATTCGCTACCTGCGTCGTTTGTGGGACCAGATCGGTGCCCAGATCAAGACGGTTGGCGCGCCGACGGTGATCTATGAAGACCTGGGCCTGGCGCTGCGCACATTGCGTGATCTGGTCAGCCCCAAGATCGAGAAAATTCGCATCGATTCGCGGGAAACCTTTCAGAGGACCACGCAATTTGTTGCCGAACTGATGCCGGAAATCGCCGACCGCCTTGAGCACTACCCGGGCGAACGGCCGATTTTCGATTTGTACGGCGTTGAAGACGAAATCCAGAAGGCCCTGGACCGCAAGGTACCGCTCAAGTCCGGCGGTTATCTGGTGGTCGACCCGGCTGAGGCCATGACCACCATCGACGTCAACACCGGCGCGTTTGTGGGGCATCGCAACCTTGAGGAAACCATCTTCAAGACCAACCTCGAAGCGGCTACCGCGATTGCCCGGCAACTGCGCCTGCGCAACCTGGGCGGGATCATCATCATCGACTTTATCGACATGGAAGATGAAGAGCACCAGCGCCAGGTGATACGCACCCTGGAAAAACAGCTGGAGCGTGATCACGCCAAGACCAACATCATCGGCATTACCGAGTTGGGTCTGGTGCAGATGACCCGCAAACGTACGCGCGAGAGCCTGGAGCAAGTGTTGTGCGAGCCGTGCGTGTGCTGCCAGGGCCGGGGAAAGTTGAAAACCCCCGAAACCATCTGCTATGAAATCTTCCGTGAGATCCTGCGAGAGGCCCGGGCTTATCAAGCGACCGGCTATCGTGTGCTGGCCAACCAGAAAGTGGTGGATCGTTTACTGGACGAAGAGTCAGGCAATGTCGCGGAGCTGGAAGGGTTTATCGGTCGCACGATTCGTTTTCAGGTCGAAACCATGTACTCCCAGGAACAATACGACGTGGTGCTGCTCTGAAGTATCTAGCGTCACATAGCGTCGAAAAGGGGCTGAAACCGGCCCCTACGATCATTATTTAAGGGGCCACCTGACATGGAGCGTCTGACACGCTTTTTTGCCGCGCTGACCCGTTGGGGGCTGGGCGCGTGCGCTCTGGTTTTGGTCCTGACGGCGTTGTACGTCAGTATCGGCCGTGAATTGACCCCCCTGATCGCCGAATACCGCGTTGAAGTGCAGAGCAAAGCCCGTGAAGCGCTGGGCATGCCATTGACCATTGGCAGCCTGGAAGGAAGCTGGAGCGGCATGGCGCCGGTATTGAAGGCCCACGACGTCATGGTCGGTGAGGGCAACAGCGCCCTGCGTCTGGATGAAGTGCAGGTGGTGCCCGATGTGTGGGCCAGCCTGTTGAACCGTGATATCCGTATTGGTCACGTGCAACTCAATGGTCTGCAACTGAGCTTGCGCCAGGATGAACACGGCCACTGGGCACTCGAAGGGCTGCCGGTGCAGGATGACCAGCCGCTTGACCCTGAGCAGTTGCTCAACCAGCTGCAACGTGTGGCGCGGTTGTCGGTGCTCGACAGCCAGGTGACCCTGGAACCCTACAAACAATCCCCGCTGACCCTGACTTATGTCGGGCTAACGCTGGACGTCGGCGCGTCGGACCAGCGTCTTGATGCGCGGCTGACCTTGCCCGATGGCCAGCCCGTGGCGCTGAGCCTCAGCACACAGGTTCAGGCCAGCCACTGGCGTGACGGTGCGGCCCAGGCCTATGTGAGCCTGCCGCAAAGTGATTGGGCCAAGTGGCTGCCGGCCACGCTGATCGCACCGTGGAAAGTCTCCGAGCTCAAGGCTGGAGGCGAGTTCTGGTTCAACTGGAGCCAGGGCTCGGTACAGAGCGCGGTGGCGCGCCTGAATGCGACCCGGTTCAGTGGTGCCTATGCCGATCGCAAACCCGAGACCATCGAGAACCTGGCGCTGCATGCCTGGGCTGAGCGCGGCAAACAGGGTTTCAGGGTGGTGCTCGACTCACTGGCCATGAACCTGGGCAAGACCCGTTGGGAAACCCGTCTGCAACTGCAGCAGTTCGCGGCCACCGACAAGGAGCAGGAGCGTTGGCACCTGCAGGCCGACCGCCTGGACCTGACCCCGATCACGCCGCTGATGGACTCACTGGCCCCCGTGCCGGAAGCCGTCGCCAAAGTCATCGATCAATTGAGCGTTACCGGCACCTTGCGCAATGTGCTGGCTGATTATCGACCAGCAGCCACGGACGATCAAAAAATCAGCTTTGCGGCCAATCTGGAGCAGGTCGGCTTCAATGCCACCCACGGCGCTCCGGCGGCGCGCAATGTCAGTGGCCTGATCAGCGGCGACCTGGGCAAGGGCGAACTGCGCCTGGACAGCAAAGACTTCATGCTGCACCTCGACCCGATCTTCGCCAAGCCCTGGCAATACCTGCAAGCCAATGCCCTGCTGACCTGGACCCTGAACAAGGACAGCTTCACCCTGATTGCGCCCTACATCAAAGTGCTGGGGGAAGAGGGCAATATCGCGGCCGACTTTTTGATCCGCATTCACCTTGACCATTCCCAGGAAGATTACATGGACCTGCGGGTGGGCCTGACAGATGGCGACGGCCGTTTTACCCCCAAGTACCTGCCTGAAGTACTGAGTCCGGCGCTTTCGGAGTGGCTGAGCACGGCGATTATCAAAGGCGCAGTCGAAGAGGGCTTCTTCCAGTATCAAGGTTCGCTGAGCCATGACGCCGTTGCGGCGGCGCGCAATATCAGCCTGTTTTTCAAGGTGCATGGCGCAGAACTGGCGTTCCAGCCTGGCTGGCCCCATGTGCGTAACGTGTCGGGCGATGTGTTTATTGAAGATAGCGGTGTGCGGATCATGGCCAGCAAAGGTCAGCTACTCGACACCCGTGTGCGTAACGTGGCTGTCAGCATCCCGCATGTGCCTGCCGGCAAGGTCAGCCATCTGTTTCTGGATGGCGACTTTGAGGGCGGGCTGGGGGACGGTCTGAAAATTCTTCAGGAAGCACCGATAGGTACCGCAGAAACGTTCGCTGGCTGGCAGGGTGAAGGTTCGCTGAAGGGCCGTGTTGATCTGGACATCCCGCTGGAAAAGGGTGTGGAGCCAAAAATCCTGGTGGACTTCAACGTCGACAAGGCGCGCCTGAAAATCAGCGAACCCGAGCTTGAACTGACCCAGCTCAAGGGTGACCTGCGCTTTGACAGTGCCAAGGGCCTGAGCGGCAAGGGCATCAGCGCCCGGGCGTTCGATCGCCCGATCACCGCGCAGATCTTTGCCGACGGCAAGCCTGGCCGCATCAGCACCCGGGTGGTGGCCAGCGGTCAGGTGGGGGTGAAAAAACTCACGGACTGGCTCAAGTTCAATCAACCGATCCCGGTAAGCGGTGACTTGCCCTATCAGTTGCAACTGACCCTGGACGGTGCCGACAGCCAGTTACGCGTCAGCTCCAGCCTCAAGGGCGCGGTGGTGGATTTGCCGGCACCCTTCGGGCTGGCGGCCAATGAAAGCCGCAACAGCGTGTTTCGCATGACTCTGCAAGGCGCCGAGCGGCGGTACTGGTTTGACTACGGCGACCTGGTCAACCTGACCTTTGCTGCCCCCAATGGCAAGTTTGAAGACGGGCGTGGCGAGTTGTTCCTGGGCGATGGCAAACCCGTTTTGCCCACGACCAAGGGCCTGCGCATTCGCGGCGTGCTGTCGGAGCTGGACGTCGCCCCCTGGCAGGCGCTGGTCGAACGATATGCCGGCAATGACCCCGGCGGCAGCGCCAAGCAACTGCTCAGCAGTGCGGACTTTAAAGTCGGCAAGTTGATTGCCTTCGGCACCCAATTGGATCAGGTGCGCCTGGTCATGAAGCGCGTCGCCGCCTCCTGGGCGCTGCAAATCGACAGCAAGCAGGCCATCGGCGCCGTGACCCTGCCGGATGCGAACAACGCGCCGATTGTGGTCAACATGCAGACCATTCGCCTGCCTGCGCCTGATCCCAAGACGGTGGCAGACGAGAATGCCCCCGACCCGCTGGCTGCGGTCGACCCGCGCAAAATACCGGCCCTGGACATCATTATTCGCCAGCTCTACCAGGGGGCGGACCTGCTTGGTGCCTGGTCACTCAACATTCGACCCAACAGCCGGGGCATCAGCCTTACCAGTCTCAATCTGGGGCTCAAGGGCATGCTGCTTGAAGGTTCGGGCGGCTGGGAAGGCGTGGCGGGTAACAGCAAAAGCTGGTACCAGGGGCGCCTGGGTGGCGGCAACCTGGCCACGGTGCTGAAGAACTGGGGCTTTGCCCCCAGCGTCACCAGCGACAACTTTCATGTGGACATCGATGGCAACTGGCCCGGTTCGCCAGCGTGGATTGGCCTCAAGCGTTTCTCCGGCACACTGGTCGCCTCGCTCAACAAGGGGCAGTTTGTGGAAGTCGACGGCAGCGCCCAGGTGCTGCGCATTTTTGGCTTGCTCAACTTCAACGCCATTGGCCGTCGTCTGCGCCTGGACTTCTCCGACCTGTTCGGCAAGGGCCTGAGCTATGACCGGGTCAAGGGCGTGCTCAATGCCCGCAGCGGCGTGTACAGCACAGGCAAGCCGATCCTGATGACCGGGCCGTCCACCAATCTGGAACTTAACGGTACATTGAACATGGTCACCGACCGGGTCGACGCCAAGCTGCTGGTGACCTTGCCCGTGACCAATAACCTGCCCCTTGCAGCGCTGTTGGTGGGCGGGCCGGCAGCGGGCGGGGCGATGTTCCTGCTCAACAAGCTGATCGGTGACCAGGTGTCGCGCTTCGCCAGCGTGCAATACAGCATCCAGGGCCCGTGGAACGATCCGAAAATCACCTTCGACAAGCCTTTCGAGAAACACTAGGAGCGCAGCATGACCCTGGCAGTGATTCAAATGGTCAGCCAGAGCGATGTCCTGGCCAATCTGGCCCAGGCCCGTCGCCTGCTGGAAGAGGCTGCCCAAGGCGGTGCGCAACTGGCCGTGTTGCCCGAGAACTTTGCCGCGATGGGCCGTCGCGATACTGCCGCCATCGGCCGCGCCGAGGCCTTGGGCGAGGGCCCGATCCTGCCCTGGTTGAAACAGACCGCCCGCGACCTCAAGTTATGGGTAGTGGCTGGTACTTTGCCTCTGCCGCCCGAGGGGCAGCCTGAAGCCAAGGTCAATGCTTGTTCATTGCTGATCAACGCCGAGGGCGAGCAAGCGGCCCGTTACGACAAATTGCACTTGTTTGATGTGGATGTGTCTGACAACCGTGGCCGCTATCGCGAGTCTGATGACTATGCCCGGGGCAAGCGTGTGGTGGTGGTTGATACCCCGGTGGGCAAGCTGGGCCTGAGCGTATGTTATGACCTGCGCTTCCCGGAGCTGTACAGTGAGCTGCGCACTGCGGGCGCTGAACTGATTACCGCGCCCTCGGCCTTTACCGCTGTCACGGGTGCGGCCCATTGGGAGATACTGATACGCGCCCGCGCCATTGAAACCCAGTGCTATATCCTTGCAGCGGCCCAGGGCGGCGTGCATCCGGGCCCGCGAGAAACCTGGGGGCATGCAGCCATTATCGATCCCTGGGGGCGGGTGCTGGCCGAGCAGGCGCAGGGCGAGGGGGTGTTGCTGGCCCGCCGCGATGCGCTTGAGCAGGCGGATATCAGGGCGCGCATGCCGGTGGTGAGCCATCGGCGGTTCAACGCCCATCTAATTTAAGTGGGAGCGGGCTTGCTCGCGATGCAGGCGACAGGGTGTAACCGTTGCCCCGCATCGATGCCATCGCGAGCAAGCCCGCTCCCACAGAACAGATTTTTCAGGCCCGAGGGTTCAGCACTCAAAGATGCTGAAGCAGGGGCCAAGACGGAGTGAATATGAGCGAGTTGTTGACCTCAGTCAGCGAACACCTGTTGGCACCCGGAGGTGTCACCATCGAAAGCCTGCAAAGCGTATTGGGCGACCTGGCCGGGCCGGGTATCGACGCGGCAGACCTGTATTTCCAGGGCCAGATTTCCGAATCCTGGGCGCTGGAAGACGGCATCGTCAAAGAAGGCAGCTTTAACCTCGACCAGGGTGTAGGTGTTCGCGCCCAGTCTGGCGAGAAGACCGGCTTTGCCTACAGCAATGCCATTACCCTGGACGCATTGGGTCAGGCCGCCCGCGCCGCCCGTTCGATCTCCCGTGCCGGGCAAAACGGCACGGTGCAGGCGTTCACCACTCAGGACGTGGCTCAGCTGTATGGCCCGGACAACCCGCTGGAAGTCATCAGCCGCGCAGAAAAGGTCGAGCTGCTCAAGCGTGTCGATGCCGCCACCCGCGCCCTCGATCCGCGTATCCAGCAAGTCACCGTGAGCATGGCCGGGGTCTGGGAGCGCATTCTGGTGGCCTCCACCGATGGCGGGCTGGCGGCAGATATCCGGCCGCTGGTGCGTTTCAACGTCAGCGTCATCGTTGAGCAGAATGGCCGTCGCGAGCGCGGCGGTCATGGTGGTGGCGGGCGTACCGACTACCGCTATTTCCTCACTGACGATCGTGCCATGGGTTACGCCCGTGAAGCGTTGCGCCAGGCCCTGGTCAACCTCGAAGCGGTACCGGCTCCGGCAGGCACCATGCCGGTGGTTCTGGGCTCGGGTTGGTCCGGCGTACTGTTGCATGAAGCGGTGGGTCACGGTCTGGAAGGGGACTTCAACCGCAAGGGCAGTTCTGCCTACAGCGGACGCATGGGCGAAATGGTTGCTTCCAAACTGTGCACCATCGTCGATGACGGTACCCTGGCGGGCCGCCGTGGCTCGCTGAGCGTGGATGACGAAGGCACCCCGACCGAGTGCACCACCCTGATTGAAAACGGCGTGCTCAAGGGCTATATGCAGGACAAGCTCAATGCCCGTCTGATGGGCGTGGCGCGCACCGGCAACGGCCGTCGCGAATCCTATGCGCACTTGCCGATGCCGCGCATGACCAACACCTACATGCTGGGCGGCGAAAGCGATCCTGCCGAAATCATCGCTTCGGTGAAAAAGGGCATCTACTGCGCCAATCTGGGTGGTGGTCAGGTCGATATCACCAGCGGCAAGTTTGTGTTCTCCACCAGCGAAGCCTATCTGATTGAAGACGGCAAAATCACTCGCCCAGTCAAAGGCGCGACCCTGATTGGCAACGGGCCGGAAGCAATGAGCAAGGTGTCGATGGTCGGTAACGATCTGTCGCTGGACAGCGGCGTAGGCACGTGTGGCAAGGATGGGCAGTCGGTGCCGGTAGGTGTCGGCCAGCCAACCCTGAAGATTGACGCGATCACTGTAGGCGGTACGGGCGGTTGAGGGGAGGTCCCGTGAAGGTTGCCAGGCAACCTTCACGGGTACGAGGCTTAACGCAGACCGCGTTGAGTCTCGTCCAACCCACGGATGTACTTGAACAATTTGCGGCTTGAAGCCGGTGCCTTGTTATGAGCCAGCTCGTGTTTGGCCTGACGTATCACCGAACGCATTTGCTGGCGGTCGGCTTCAGGGAACTCGGCAACAAACTTTTCCAGTACAGCGTCATCACCCTCGATCAGGCGATCACGCCAGCGCTCGAGGTTGTGAAAACGTTCGTTGTACTGGCGAGAAGAGGCATCGACTTGATCGATCAAGGCAAGAATTTCGTCAAGCGGTTGATCGCGCATCAGTTTGCCGATGAACATCATATGGCGCTTGCGCGCAATATGAGCCGTGTGTTTTGGAGCATCTGCCAAAGCCTTACGCATAGCGTCAGTCAGGGGCATTTTGTTCAGCAAGTCAGGCTTGAGTGTCGTGAGACGCTCGCCCAGATCAACCAGAGCATGAAGCTCGCGTTTGACCTGCGATTTGCTTTTTTCGCCGTCGAAGGCGTCGTCGTAAGAATCAACCATGGTGGCAGTCCGCAAAGAAACGCCGCCATGATAACCAGTCGGGGGCCGCTTGTCCGGCCCGGTCGCTCGGCGGCCCTGCCGAAAACAGAATTTGAGTGGAGAAAACCATGAGTGCAGTTCAAAGCGTCGGCCCGCAGGCCTTGCCGGCACTGCAGGAACAGGTCGAGCAAATCATCGCCGAAGCCAGGCGCCAGGGTGCCAGCGCCTGTGAAGTAGCCGTGTCGCTGGAGCAGGGGTTATCGACCTCGGTACGTCAGCGCGAAGTTGAAACCGTAGAGTTCAACCGTGACCAGGGTTTTGGCATCACCCTCTATGTAGGCCAGCGCAAAGGCTCGGCCAGCACCTCGGCCACCGGCCCGGATGCCATCCGCGAAACCGTCGCCGCCGCCCTGGCGATTGCCAAACATACCTCGGAAGACGAAAGCTCGGGTTTGGCCGATGCCAGCCTGATGGCGTGTGAACTGAAAGACTTTGATGTGTTCCACACCTGGGACATCACCCCCGAGCAGGCCATTGAAAAGGCCCTGGCCTGCGAAGCCGCTGCATTTGAGGCCGACAGCCGGATCAAAAATGCCGATGGCACCACCCTCAGCACCCATCAGGGCTGCCGCGTGTACGGCAATAGCCATGGTTTTATCGGCGGCTCGGCTTCGACCCGTCACAGCCTCAGCTGCGTAATGATTGCCGAAGGCGATGGCCAGATGCAGCGTGACTACTGGTATGACGTCAATTGCCAGGGCGAGTTGTTGATGGACGCCGTGAGCATTGGCCAGCGCGCCGCCGAGCGCGCTGCCCGGCGACTGGGCTCGCGCCCGGTACCGACGTGCGAGGTGCCGGTGCTGTTCTCGGCCGAACTGGCTGGCGGCCTGTTCGGCAGCTTCCTGGGGGCAATCTCGGGTGGCAACCTGTACCGTAAATCGTCGTTCCTGCTCGATGCAATGGGGCAGCAGATTTTCCCTGAATGGTTGACCCTGGATGAGCGCCCGCACCTGATGCGCGCCATGGGCAGCTCGTCGTTCGACAATGATGGCCTGGCCACTTACGCCAAACCGTTTATCAAGGACGGCGAGTTGGTTTCGTACATCCTGAGCACTTACTCGGGGCGCAAGCTGGGCATGCCGAGCACTGCCAACGCCGGCGGCGTGCATAACCTCTTTGTGACACACGGTGATGAAGACCAGGCAGCCTTGATTCGCAAAATGGGGCGTGGTCTGTTTGTCACCGAGTTAATGGGCAGCGGCCTGAACATGGTCACCGGTGACTATTCCCGTGGCGCGGCGGGTTTCTGGGTCGAGAATGGCGAAATCCAGTTCCCGGTGCAGGAAGTGACCATCGCCGGCAATATGCGCGACATGTTTAAACAGATCGTGGCCGTGGGCAACGATCTGGAACTGCGCAGCAACATCCGCACCGGTTCGGTGCTGATTGAACGCATGATGGTGGCGGGCAGCTAAGACTGGCCTGTTCCATGCCAAGGCGTATCACTGCAACGGTGATACGCCTTTTTTGTGTTTGTGCATCCTGTCCTTTAGCAGACTTGTTTTGATAATCAATATCGCTTAATAATGAATCTCATTATCGAGTGAGCCTGGGTCATGAGTTCTGCGTTGCGTGAAGGGCCGTATCTAGAAAGCTGGCGCTGGATGAGCCGCCAGATCCGCTGCGGGCTGGCGCCGGACGAGCCGCGCCTGATCGAGCATTACCTGGCTGAAGGCCGCTATCTTGCTGGCTGTACAGCCACTTCCCCGTGGTTGATTGCGGTCACCACCTTCCGCCTGATGCTAGACACAGCCACTGACACCGCGCTGCCGTGGCACTGGCGCAATCTGTGCCTGGACAACGCGTGGCGTCCGCTGCGCGACCTCGAAACCCAAGCCCTGTGCAATTGCCGACTCAAGCGCTGGCAAAGCTTTGCCTGGCAGTTGGCAACCTGCGAGCTCGAACCTTCAATTTCTTTAACAGAACTGGTGCAAGGATTTCCCGATGAGTAACACTCGTATCGAACGTGACAGCATGGGTGAGTTGCGTGTGCCTGAATCCGCGTTGTACGGTGCGCAAACCCAGCGTGCAGTCGACAATTTCCCCATCAGCCATCAACGCATGCCTGCGCAATTCATTCGCGCCCTGATCCTGGCCAAGGGCGCAGCGGCCCTGGCCAACGTTGAACTCAAGCAGATCAGCGCGGCCCAGGGCGAGGCGATTGTCGAGGCCACCCAGATCCTGTTGACCGGTGATTTCATGGAGCACTTCCCGGTGGATATTTTCCAGACCGGTTCGGGCACCAGCTCCAACATGAATGCCAACGAAGTGATTGCAACCCTGGCCACGCGGCTGCTGGGCGAGCCGGTGAACCCCAACGATCACGTCAACTGCGGGCAAAGCAGCAACGACATTATCCCGACCACCATCCATGTCAGCGCTGCACTGGGCCTGCACGAGCAGTTGCTGCCGGCGCTGAGCCATCTGGTGCAGGTTATCGAGCGCAAGGCGATCGAGGTTCACGCCTACGTCAAAACCGGGCGCACCCACTTGATGGACGCGATGCCGGTACGCATGAGCCAGGTGCTCAATGGCTGGGCGCAGCAGCTCAAGGCCAATATCGAGCATTTGCATAACCTGCAGCCAGCTCTGCAAGCCCTGGCCCAGGGCGGTACCGCGGTGGGCACCGGGATTAACGCCCACCCGCAGTTTGCTGCGTTATTCAGTCAGCAACTCAGCGAGCTGACCGGGGTGGCCTTCACGCCGGGCAAGGACCTGTTTGCCTTGATTGGTTCGCAAGACACCGCAGTGGCTGTTTCTGGTCAGTTGAAGGCCACGGCAGTGTCACTGATGAAAATCGCCAACGACCTGCGCTGGATGAACTCCGGCCCCCTGGCCGGTCTGGGCGAAATCGAACTTGAGGCGTTACAGCCGGGCTCGTCGATCATGCCGGGCAAGGTCAATCCGGTGATTCCGGAAGCCACGGCGATGGTCGCGGCCCAGGTCATCGGCAACGACGCGGCGATCACCGTGGCAGGTCAGTCCGGCAATTTCGAACTGAACGTCATGCTGCCGGTGATTGCGCACAACCTGTTGAGCAGCATCGAACTCATGGCCAACTCAAGCCGCCTGTTGGCTGACAAGGCCATCGCCAGCTTCAAGGTCAATGAAGCCAAGCTCAAGGAGGCGCTGTCGCGCAATCCGATCCTGGTAACGGCACTGAACCCGATCATCGGTTATCAAAAAGCCGCCGAAATTGCCAAGACCGCTTACCAGCAAGGGCGCCCGGTAATCGATGTGGCACTTGAATACACGGATTTGTCACGCAGCCAGCTTGAGGTCCTTCTCGACCCCGAGAAACTCACCGCCGGCGGCGTTTAATCCATCGACACTGCTTTGGAGGTTCACATGGATCACTGGAAACGCACGATCGAAAGAGCCAACCGCTGTTTCGTCGAAGGCGAACTGGTCGATGCCCGCGAGCATTATCTGCAGGCGCTGGCCCTGGCCCAGGTGCTGTTCGAGCGCTGGAGTGATGCCGACGAAGCAGTGGCCGCCTGCGTCATTTCACACCACAACCTGGCGGATCTGCATTTGCGCCTCAATCAACCGGAGGAGAGCGTGGAGTACCTCTGTGCGATTCATCAGCGATTGTTGCAAACCATGCAGAACGCGCGCCTGCCGACAGCATTGCGTGAAGCGGCGCTGCGTCAGAGCAGCAAGACCTACGTAGAGCTTTTGAATTTTATCAGTGAGTACGGCGAGTACCCGCGTTCCAACCTGTTGCTCAAAAGCAATGTGGCTCAGAGCAGCCATGAGTTCTCGACAGTTAGCGGCCATCACTTAGGAGCACATTGAAATGACTTACACCTTGCCTGCATTGCCTTATGCCTATGACGCGCTTGAACCGCATATTGATGCGCAAACCATGGAAATTCACTACACCAAGCATCACCAGACCTACATCAACAACCTCAATGCGGCCGTAGAGGGCACCGAATGGGCCAAGTGGCCGGTGGAAAAACTGGTGGCCAGTGTTCATCAGTTGCCCGAAAAGCTGCGCGCTGCAGTGATCAACCAGGGTGGCGGGCATGCCAACCACTCGTTGTTCTGGGAAGTCATGAGCCCTAAAGGCGGGGGTAAGCCCGAAGGTGCGCTGGCCAAGGCGATTGACGAGCAGTTGGGTGGTCTGGAGGCGTTCAAGGAAAACTTTACCAAAGCCGCGCTGACGCGTTTTGGCAGTGGCTGGGCATGGTTGAGCGTGACCCCGCAAAAAACGCTGGTAATCGAAAGCAGCGGCAACCAGGACAGCCCGCTGATGAACGGCAATACGCCGATCCTGGGGCTTGATGTGTGGGAGCACGCGTATTACCTGCGCTATCAAAACCGCCGCCCGGAATATATCAACGCGTTTTACAACGTGATCAACTGGCCGGAAGTGGCGCGACGCTATCAAGCGGCGATTGGCTAAGCGCAACGAAAGGATTCAGGCGGATTATGGGCACGCAAATTTTAGCGGTCGGTGGCGTTCGAATGTTTCGCTATGCCTTCGGTACGCTTTTGCTGTTGGCGGGTACGGCCCTGTTGGTTGCCAAGGGGCTGGTCTGGCTGGATCTGGAGCCCCGGCTGCTGCGGGCGCTGCAGGGCGGTGCGTTGTGTGCACTGGGCACGGCGTTAGGCGCCGTGCCTGTCCTGGTTATTCGAAAAATGCCGGTGGCGGTCAGTGACACTCTGCTGGGCTTTGGGGCCGGTGTGATGCTGGCGGCCACGGCCTTTTCGCTGATTGTGCCGGGCATTGCGGCAGCGCAAAGCCTGGGGTTGTCACCCTGGCCCGCCAGCGGGCTTATAAGTGCAGGGATCCTGCTGGGCGCATTCTGCCTGTTTCTGGTGGATCGCAAGGTCTCGGGCGCCGGGCCGGAGGTATTTGTCAGTCGCCCCGGTGAGCCGGTCATCGCGCCGCGCATCTGGTTGTTTGTGATTGCCATTGTGGCGCACAACATTCCTGAAGGCATGGCGGTCGGGGTGTCGGCGGGTGGCGGCATGCCGGATGCCGATAGCCTGGCGATGGGCATTGCGTTGCAGGATGTGCCGGAAGGCCTGGTGATTGCCCTTGTATTGGCAGGGGCGGGCATGTCGCGGGTCAAGGCGTTCCTGATTGGTGCGGCATCAGGTCTGGTTGAGCCGGTCTTTGCGGTGCTCTGTGCCTGGCTGGTCAACTTGGCCGAGGTGCTGTTGCCGTTGGGTCTGGCATTGGCGGCCGGGGCGATGCTGCTGGTGGTCACCCAGGAAGTCATCCCCGAGTCGCGGCGCAATGGCCACGAAAAGCTGGCGAGCCTGGGGCTGTGTGTCGGCTTTTGTTTGATGATGGTGATGGATACGGCGCTTGGTTGAATCGATCTCTGCAGATACTCTTTAGTCGATCAATTCCTGCCGTGGGAGCGAGCCTGCTCGCGAACAACCTTCGCGAGCAGGCTCGCTCCCACGGTGGCAGTTTCCCTGCCGCTGCGTCGAAAAGGCTTCAGGCTTATTCGCCTTCATCGAAGTAGTTGTTGATCAGCGCAACCAGTGCGTCCAGCGCTTCCTGATCCTTCTCACCTTCGGTCTTTATGTGGATGGTTGTGCCCTTGCCGGCGGCCAGCATCATCATGGCCATGATGCTTTTGCCGTCGACCATCGACTCAGGGGTGCGACCCGCCTGGATCTGACATGGAAACTGCCCTGCGATGCCGACAAACTTTGCCGATGCACGGGCGTGCAAGCCCAGTTTGTTGATGATTTCAATTTCCACTGCAGGCATCGCGGGGTAGATCCTTCAAGTAAGGTCGCGGTGGCGAACCTGGACGTTCTTCAGAGTTTCTTGCAGGCATTTGCCCAGGCGTTCGGTCAGGTACACGGAGCGGTGATGCCCGCCCGTGCAGCCGATTCCGATTGTCACATAGGCGCGGTTGCTGGCTGCAAAGCGCGGTAGCCATTTAAGCAGGTAGCTGGAGATGTCCTGGAACATCTCTTCGACATCAGGTTGCGCCGCCAGATAATCGGCTACCGGCTGGTCCAGCCCTGACTGCTCGCGCAGCTCGGGTTTCCAGTACGGGTTGGGCAGGCAACGCACGTCAAACACCAGGTCGGCATCCACCGGCATACCGCGCTTGAAACCGAACGACTCCACCAAAAAGGCGGTGCCTGGCTCTGGCTTGTTCAGCAGACGCAGCTTGATGGTGTCACGTAACTGATACAGATTCAGATTGGTGGTGTTGATGGTCAGGTCAGCGAGGTCGGCAATGGGGCCCAAAAGCTGGGTTTCATCGCGAATGGCTTCGGCAAGGGAGCGGCTCGCGCTGCTGAGCGGGTGGCGCCTGCGGGTTTCCGAGAAGCGCTTGAGCAAGGTTTCTTCGTCGGCATCCAGGTACAGCACGTCGCACTGGATATGCCGGTTACGCACCTCTTCAAGCAACTGCGGAAAACGTGACAAATGACTCGGCAGGTTGCGCGCATCGATCGAAACGGCCACCAGTGGCTGGGCCAGTTCAGTGTGAATCAACGCGCGTTCGGCCAGTTCCGGCAGCAAGCCGGCTGGCAGGTTGTCGATGCAATAGAAACCGTTGTCTTCAAGGACGGCGAGGGCAGTGCTTTTACCGGAGCCGGAGCGTCCGCTGACTATGACTAAGCGCATGATTAATGACCGTTCTGTACGTCCAGAACAACCTGATACAACGCTTCGTTGCTAGGTGCGTTGCGCAGTCTTTCGCGCACGTCTTTGCGATCGAGCATGCTGGCAATCTGCCGGAGCAGTTCCAGGTGTGCATCGGTTGCCGCTTCTGGCACCAGCAAAACGAAAAGCAGGTCGACCGGCGCGCCATCGATGGCGTCGAAATCTATGGGGGCGTCGAGGTGCAGCAAGGCGCTTACAGGCGACTCGCAGCCCTTGAGGCGGCAATGGGGTATGGCGATGCCGTTGCCAAAACCGGTGGAACCCAGTTTTTCACGGGCAATAAGGCTCTCGAAAACATCCTGCATTTCGAGACCAGGCACTTCGCGGCTGATCAGGTTGGCAATATGTTCGAGTGCACGCTTTTTACTGCCGCCCGGCGCGTTCACCAGGGAACGGCCGGGGGTCAGGATACTTTCAAGTCGGATCATGGGTAGGGAGTATTAACGACCGGTCGCGCCCTGGAGCAGGCTTTGGGTCTTTTCCTTATGCTTTTTCAGTTGGCGATCAAGCTTGTCAGTGAGCAGATCGATGGCGGCATACATATCGTCATGCTCGGCGTTGGCAACGACTTCTCCTCCATGGATGTGCAAGGTGGCCTCGATTTTCTGTTTCAGTTTTTCGACCGCCATCGTTACCTGTACGTTGGTAATCTTGTCGAAGTGACGCTCCAGTCGGTCGAGTTTTTCGCCGATGTATGCGCGTAGCGGTTCGGTGACTTCCAGTTGGTGTCCACTGATGTTGACTTGCATACAGTTTCTCCTTTGATGCCATTGCATAAAGCGGCAGGCCGAGCAGCCTGCCACTGAAACGCCGGGGTCCGTGGCTTACATCAAACGCTTGCGTTCGCTCGAAGGCGCTATCCCGAGGGATTCGCGGTACTTGGCGACGGTGCGACGGGCTACCTGAATACCTTGTGCCTCCAGTAAACCAGCGATCTTGCTGTCACTCAACGGCTTTTTCTGATTTTCCGCTGCAACCAGTTTTTTGATGATGGCACGGATCGCGGTGGAGGAGCATTCGCCGCCTTCAGAGGTGCTGACGTGGCTGGAGAAAAAGTATTTAAGTTCATAAATGCCCCGTGGGGTATGCATGAATTTTTGTGTGGTAACCCGGGAAATGGTGGATTCGTGCATGCCCACCGCTTCGGCGATATCGTGCAGTACTAGGGGTTTCATGGCTTCATCGCCATGCTCGAGAAATCCGCGTTGGTGCTCGACGATCTGGGTCGCCACTTTCATCAGGGTTTCGTTGCGGCTTTGCAGGCTTTTGATAAACCAGCGTGCTTCCTGCAGCTGGTTGCGCATAAAGGTGTTGTCGGCGCTGGTATCGGCTCTGCGTACGAAACCGGCGTATTGCGCGTTCACCCGCAGGCGCGGTACGGACTCCTGGTTAAGCTCGACCAGCCAGCGCTCGTTGTCCTTGCGCACGATCACGTCAGGTACGACGTATTCGGCTTCGCTGGATTCGATTTGCGAACCCGGGCGTGGGTTGAGGCTTTGTACCAGTTCAATGACCTGGCGCAGTTCGTCCTCTTTGAGCTTCATGCGGCGCATCAGCTGGCTGTAGTCGCGTGCGCCCAGCAGGTCGATGTAGTCGGTGACCAGGCGCTTGGCCTCGCTCAGCCAGGGGGTCTTGGCAGGCAGTTGGCGCAATTGCAGGAGCAGGCATTCGCCCAGGTTGCGCGCGCCAATGCCAGCCGGTTCGAATTGCTGGATGCGATGCAGGACGGCTTCGATTTCATCGAGTTCAATGTCCAGTTCCGGATCAAAGGCTTCGAGGATTTCTTCGAGGGTTTCGTCCAGGTAGCCCTGGTTGTTGATGCAGTCGATCAGTGTTACGCCGATCAGACGGTCGGTGTCGGACATCGGAGCCAGGTTCAATTGCCACAGCAGGTGGCTTTGCAGGCTTTCACCGGTCGAGGTGCGGGTGGTGAAGTCCCACTCGTCATCGTCGTTACTTGGCAGGCTGCTGGCGCTGGTCTGGTAGATGTCTTCCCAGGCAGTGTCCACGGGCAGTTCGTTGGGAATGCGCTCACCCCAGTCGCCGTCTTCCAGATTATCTACGGTCTGGGCAGTTTCCTGGTAGGTGGGCTCTTGAATGTCGGGATTGGGCTTTTGCTCAATGTTGTCGGCAAGGGGGTCTGCATTGTCGAAGTCGTCGCCTTCTTCCTGGCGCTCGAGCATGGGGTTGGACTCCAGGGCTTCCTGGATTTCCTGTTGCAGATCGAGGGTCGACAATTGGAGCAGGCGGATGGCCTGTTGCAGCTGAGGTGTCATTGTCAGCTGCTGGCCCATTCTCAGGACTAGCGATGGTTTCATGGCAGGGGCTTAACACCTTATTCGCCGGCGCACATGGCGCCATCCACTACAGGGCGCGTGAGCGCCAAACATAAGCAAATTATATGCCTGAAACCGGTGCGTTTGCCTAGGGGGCGGTCTAAATTAGTTTGCGGGTGGTGAACTGATCGAGAGCACCCCGTTGAATATTCGGGCAATAAAATGCTGGCGCATTTTTACTGCCCGGATGCCCTGGCTGCCCAAGATGTGTCCGGGCTTACAGGCGGAACTCGTGACCCAGGTAAACTTCCCGCACCAACTTGTTGGCCAGAATCGTTTCAGCATCGCCTTCAGCGATCAATTGCCCGTCATTGACGATATAGGCCGTTTCGCAGATATCGAGGGTTTCACGGACATTGTGGTCGGTGATCAGCACGCCAATGCCCTTGGCTTTGAGGTGGTAGATGATTTGTTTGATGTCGCCCACCGAGATCGGATCGACACCGGCAAAGGGTTCGTCGAGCAGGATGAACTTGGGTGCCGTGGCCAGTGCGCGGGCAATTTCTACCCGACGGCGCTCACCGCCCGACAGGCTCATGCCCAGGTTGTCGCGAATATGGTTGATATGGAATTCCTGCAGCAGGCTTTCCAGCTCCTTGCGACGACCGGTCTTGTCGAGCTCCTTGCGGGTTTCGAGGATTGCCATGATGTTGTCGGCCACCGACAGCTTGCGAAAGATCGAGGCTTCCTGTGGCAAGTAACCGATACCGGCGCGTGCGCGACCATGCATGGGCTCGTGGCTGACGTCCAGGTCATCGATCAGTACGCGACCCTGATCGGCGTGCACCAGGCCGACAATCATGTAGAAACAGGTGGTTTTGCCCGCGCCGTTGGGGCCGAGCAGGCCCACGATTTGCCCGCTGTCGATCGACAGGCTGACATCACGTACTACCTGACGGCTCTTGTAGCTTTTGGCCAGATGCTGGGCTTTCAGAGTTGCCATTACTGGGCCTTCTGCTGGTCGGTTTTCTTCTTGGGCTGGATCACCATGTCGATGCGCGGGCGAGGTGCGGTGACATTGGCGCCATTGGCGCGACCGGCACTGGCAATTTGTTTTACCGTGTCGTAGACGATTTTCTCGCCCTCGGTGGTATTGCCGTCGTTAATCACTTTGGCCTTGTCAATCAGTACGATGCGGTTTTGTGGTGCATGGTATTGAATGGTGACGGCATAAGCCTGTACCGGTTTGGGGTCAGTGGCTTTTTGCAGTTGCTCGAAGTAGGCCAGGTTGCCGACGGATGTCACCACGTCGATTTCGCCCGCAGCATTACGGGTGATGGTGACGGTGTTGCCGGTGATTTTCATCGAGCCCTGGGTGATGATGACATCGCCCTTGTAGGTGGCAATACCTTGCTTGTCATCCAGTTGTGCCTCGTTGGCCTGGATGCGAATAGGTTGTTCGGTGTCGTTCGGCAGAGCCCAGGCGCTCACGCTTCCCAGTGCTGCGCTCAGGCTGAGCAATAAAGGGAGGGTTTTAACGAGACTCATACTGTCCTCTTACGTTGGACAGCAGGTCCATCCTGCCGTCTTTCAAATATGCTTTCATGCCCTTGCCAGTGGTTACGCCGCCAGCGCCGTCGATTCTAACGTCTCGCTCGGTCTGCGCATATTCCTTCTGGGGGAATACAGTCATACGGGTACTGGTAATAATGGTGGTGCGGTTTTTTTCGTCAGTGCGCGCGATGCGCACCGAATCGATAAGCTCGACCTCGGTGCCATCCGGATTGACTTCACCGCGCTCGCTCTGCACGTTCCACGGGTAGGCCGTGCCGCGGTAGAGCTGCATTTTCGGTTGGGTCATCTGAGTGACCTCGGAAGCCTTCAAATGTTCAAGCTTCTCGGACGTCATGTCGTACTGCAGCTTGCCGTCAGGTAAAAACTGACGGCTGTGTGCATTGGTGGCGTAGTAGTCGATAGCGTTTTCATCCACCGCCAGGGTAGGGGCATTGAGAAAACGTTCCGGCCTGATATTCCAGTAGCCAGCAGCTGCAAACAGCGAGGCAATCACTGTAAACAGCACTATTTGGCGAATCTTTTTGCTCAGCATAGAAAGCTCTATAGGTAGGCGGCGTGGGCTGCGTCCAGGCTGCCCTGGGCACGCAGAATCAGCTCGCAGAATTCACGGGCGGCACCTTCGCCACCCCGCGCCCGGGTTACCCCGTGGGCGTGCTCGCGGACAAAGTCCGCAGCGTTGGCCACGGCCATGCCCAGACCTACCCGGCGGATAACCGGCAGGTCGGGCAAGTCATCTCCCAGGTAGGCAACCTGTTCATAGCTTAGGTTGAGTTGGCCAAGAAGCTCGTCCAGTACGACCAATTTGTCTTCGCGGCCCTGGTACAGATACGGGATGCCCAGGTTTTGTGCGCGACGCTCGACCACCGGGGTTTTGCGGCCGCTGATAATTGCCGTTTGCACACCGGCGGCCATAAGCATCTTGATGCCCTGGCCGTCGAGGGTATTGAAGGTCTTGAATTCGCTGCCATCTTCGAGGAAATACAGGCGGCCGTCGGTCAATACGCCGTCAACGTCAAAAATGGCCAGCTTGATGCCCTTGCCGCGCTTGAGAAGTTCCTGGGTCATTACATTACTCCTGCGCGTAGCAGATCGTGCATGTTCAAGGCGCCAACCGGACGATCTTGCTTGTCGACCACCACCAGCGCGCTGATTTTGTGGTCTTCCATGATTTTAAGGGCTTCGGCTGCCAGCATGTCGGCGCGGGCGGTTTTGCCGTGCGGGGTCATGACCGCGTCGATGGTGGCGTTGCGGATGTCGATTTCGCGGTCCAGGGTGCGGCGCAAGTCGCCGTCAGTAAAGATTCCGGCCAGTCGACCGTCCTCTTCTATGACGACGGTCATGCCCAGGCCCTTGTGGGTCATTTCCATCAACGCTTCCTTGAGCAATGTACCGCGCACGACTTGCGGCAGTTCATCGCCAGAGTGCATGACGTTCTCCACTTTCAGCAATAGGCGTCGGCCCAGTGCTCCGCCGGGGTGGGAAAAGGCGAAATCTTCTGCAGTAAAACCGCGAGCTTCAAGCAGGGCAATAGCCAGTGCATCGCCCAGCACCAAGGTTGCCGTGGTGGACGAGGTCGGTGCCAGATTCAACGGGCAGGCTTCCTGGGCCACGCGGGCATCCAGGCTGACATCGGCGGCCTTGGCCAGCGGCGATTCGGGGTTGCCGGTCATGCTGATCAGCTTGATGCCCAGGCGCTTGATCAGTGGCAGCAGGGTGACGATTTCGGCGGTCGAGCCGGAGTTGGACAGTGCGAGGATAATGTCATCGCGGGTAATCATGCCCATGTCGCCGTGGCTGGCTTCTGCCGGGTGGACAAAAAAAGCCGTGGTGCCGGTGCTGGCCAGGGTTGCGGCAATTTTATTGCCGATGTGTCCTGACTTGCCCATGCCGACCACGACCACCCGGCCTTTACTGGCCAAAATCATCTCGCAAGCGCGTACGAAATCTGCGTCGATATGTGTCAGCAAGCCCTCTACGGCTTCCAGTTCGAGGCGGATGGTGCGTTGGGCGGATTGGATCAGGTCGCTGGATTGGCTCATGGTTGAAGTCGGGTAGCCTGAGAAAAGGCAACGATTATAGCGGTTATGTGGCGTTCCCTCACGCTTGATCGCTGTGCTTTATTGCATGTGCTTACAAAGTGCGCGTGTGTTTGCAGAAAAAACATCTTTATTTCACTGTACTGAGACTTAACCGGCACTCCTTCGGTCTTGGGCGGTCACTATGAGCAGTGGTATAGTTCGCCGCCAGTTCGGCCCGCCAGGGAACGCGTGCTTCTTCACAAGAAGTTTGGTGTCCGGGTGAGAGGCAGAGGCTGCATCGCAAGGAGTTTAGATGAGCGCCGATAACGCCTACGCGGTCGAGCTGAAGGGAGTGTCCTTCAAGCGCGGTACGCGCAGCATCTTCAATAATGTCGATATTCGCATCCCGCGTGGCAAGGTCACGGGGATCATGGGGCCGTCTGGCTGCGGCAAGACCACACTGTTGCGCCTGATGGGCATGCAACTGCGTCCCAACAGCGGCGAAGTGTGGGTCAACAATCAAAACCTGCCGGCCCTGTCGCGCAGTGATTTGTTTGATGCCCGCAAGCATATGGGCGTGTTGTTTCAGAGCGGTGCGCTGTTTACCGATCTGGACGTGTTCGAGAACGTTGCTTTCCCGTTGCGGGTGCATACCGAGCTGCCGGAAGAAATGATCCGTGACATCGTGCTGCTTAAATTGCAGGCGGTGGGCTTGCGCGGAGCTATCGACCTGATGCCCGACGAGTTGTCCGGCGGCATGAAACGCCGGGTGGCGCTGGCGCGGGCGATTGCCCTGGATCCGCAGATCCTGATGTATGACGAACCCTTCGTGGGGCAGGATCCCATTGCAATGGGCGTGCTGGTACGCCTGATTCGTTTGCTCAATGATGCGCTGGGCATTACCAGTATCGTGGTTTCTCACGATCTGGCTGAAACTGCGAGCATTGCCGACTATCTGTATGTAGTCGGCGATGGCCAGGTGCTGGGGCAGGGCACGCCCGAAGAATTGATGAACGCCGATAACCCGCGCATTCGCCAGTTCATGACCGGCGACCCGGATGGCCCGGTTCCGTTCCACTTTCCGGCGTCGGACTACCGAACCGATCTACTGGGGAAGCGCTGATGCGCAAGATGTCATTAATGAGCCGTATCGGTCTGTTCGGCCGGGCCGGGATCGACACCGTTGCGGTACTGGGGCGTTCGGCAGTGTTCCTGTTTCATGCACTGCTGGGGCGTGGCGGTATCGGGGGCGGGTTTGGTTTGCTGGTCAGGCAGCTGCATTCGGTTGGCGTCATGTCGCTGGTCATTATCGTGGTGTCCGGCATATTTATCGGCATGGTACTGGCACTGCAAGGCTTCAGTATCCTGTCCAGCTATGGTTCGGAGCAGGCAGTGGGGCAGATGGTGGCCCTGACCCTGTTGCGCGAACTGGGTCCCGTGGTTACCGCCTTGCTGTTCGCCGGGCGCGCAGGGTCGGCGCTGACGGCTGAAATCGGCAACATGAAATCGACCGAGCAGCTGTCCAGCCTGGAAATGATCGGTGTTGATCCGCTCAAGTACATCATTGCGCCGCGGTTGTGGGCCGGGTTTATTTCCCTGCCTGTGCTGGCGATGATTTTCAGCGTGGTCGGGATCTGGGGTGGTTCGTGGGTTGCCGTGGACTGGCTCGGTGTCTACGACGGCTCCTACTGGGCCAACATGCAAAACAGCGTAACCTTCAGTGGTGACGTAATTAACGGGATCATCAAAAGCATCGTGTTTGCCTTTGTGGTGACCTGGATTGCCGTGTTTCAAGGTTATGACTGTGAGCCCACCTCAGAGGGGATCAGCCGTGCCACTACCAAGACCGTGGTGTATGCCTCACTGGCAGTCCTCGGGCTGGACTTTATATTGACCGCCTTGATGTTTGGAGATTTCTGATGCAAAACCGCACCATGGAAATCGGTGTCGGCCTGTTCCTGCTGGCTGGCATCCTGGCTTTGCTGTTGCTTGCCTTGCGGGTCAGCGGGCTGTCCCCGACGGCGAGCACTGACACCTACAAGCTCTATGCCAATTTCGACAATATTGCCGGGCTGACCGTGCGCGCCAAAGTCACCATGGCTGGCGTGACCATCGGCAAGGTGACAGCAATCGACCTGGACCGTGACAACTACATGGCCCGCGTCACATTGCAGCTCGAAAAAGCGGTGGATAACCTGCCTGTGGATTCGACAGCGTCTATCCTCACAGCAGGCCTGCTGGGCGAGAAATACATCGGCATCAGCGTGGGTGGCGAAGACGCGACCCTCAAGGACGGCGGCACCATTCACGACACGCAGTCGTCGCTGGTTCTTGAAGACCTGATCGGTAAATTCCTGCTCAATACCGTTAGCAAAGACGCCAAATAAGGAGCTTCCAGATGATTTCTCTCTTGCGCCGTGGCCTGCTGGTAATACTGGCCGCAGCCCTTCCTCTGGTGGCGAACGCCGCGCCGGGGCAGTCGGCCCATGACATCGTTTCAGATACCACGACAAGGTTGCTGGCCGACCTGGCTGCCAACAAGGAGCAATACAAACAAAGCCCAAGCAAGTTCTATGATGCCCTGAACGAAATCGTCGGCCCTGCAGTAGATGTTGATGGCATCTCCAAAAGCATCATGACGGTCAAGTACTCGCGCAATGCAACGCCTGCCCAGATGCAGCGCTTTCAAGAGAACTTCAAGCGCAGCCTGATGCAGTTCTACGGCAATGCCTTGCTTGAGTTCAAGAATCAGGGCATCACCGTTGGCCCGGCCAAGGACGAAAGCGGCGATCGCACCAGTGTCGACATGACCGTCAAGGGTGACAACGGCGCCATTTATCCATTGTCCTATACCCTTAACAAGGTCAACGGCGAGTGGAAAGTGCGTAACGTGATCATCAATGGCATCAATATCGGCAAGCTGTTCCGCGATCAGTTCGCCGATGCCATGCAGCGCAACGGCAACAACCTGGATAAAACCATCGACAACTGGGCGGGTGAAGTGGCCAAGGCCAAGCAGACCACTGATGCGGCATCGCCCAAGGCAGCCGGGCAATGAGTGAAGCGGCCATAACCCTGGCCGGCGAGAGCGAGCTTCGCCTTAGTGGCGTGCTCGATTATCAGACTGGCCCCCGTTTGCGCACAGAAGGTCAGGCCCTGATCAAAAAAGCCCTGGCCAAAGAGCTGGTGGTTGACTGCTCGGGCGTTACCAAATCGAGCAGCGTCGGTTTGTCGCTGCTGCTGTGTTATATCCGTGATGCCCAGGCCCTGAACAAGCCATTGAGCATTCGTGCCATGCCCGAAGACATGCGCGAAATCGCCCAGGTTTCGGGTGTGACCGAGCTGCTGGCACATCATTAATCGCCACATATAAATAAGCCCCCCTGTCAGAGTCCTGTTATGCGGGGTTCGCAGGCACGGGGCTTTTTTGTATGATGGCCGACCCGTGCGCGTTAGGCGCCGATTGAGGTTGAGCATGCAGGCCGTAGAAGTGAAGAGCTTTCTTGAAGGAAAGCTGCCAGGAACCCAGGTAGAAGTTGAGGGCGAAGGCTGCAACTTTCAGTTGAACGTGATCAGTGACGAACTGGTGGCCCTGAGCCCGGTCAAACGTCAACAAAGCATCTATGCCCATTTGAACCCGTGGATCGCTGATGGCAGCATCCATGCGGTCACTATGAAATTCTTCAGCAGCGCGGCCTGGGCCGAGCGCACCTGAGCCCCCTGAGCCCATTGGCGTCGAGATTGTTATGGATAAATTGATTATTACCGGCGGTGCCCGCCTTGATGGCGAGATCCGCATTTCCGGGGCGAAGAACTCTGCCCTGCCGATCCTGGCAGCGACCCTGCTGTGCAATGGCCCGGTCACTGTAGCCAACCTGCCGCATTTGCATGACATCACCACCATGATCGAGCTGTTCGGTCGCATGGGCATTGAGCCGGTGATCGATGAAAAGCTCAGTGTCGAAATCAACCCGAACACCATCAAAACCCTGGTCGCGCCGTATGAGCTGGTGAAAACCATGCGCGCATCGATCCTGGTACTGGGGCCGATGGTTGCACGTTTCGGTTACGCTGAAGTTGCCTTGCCGGGCGGCTGCGCCATTGGCTCGCGTCCGGTTGACCTGCACATCCGCGGCCTTGAAGCCATGGGCGCAGTGATCGACGTTGAAGGTGGCTACATCAAGGCCAAGGCACCTGAAGGCGGCTTGCGCGGTGCCAGCTTCTTCTTTGATACCGTCAGCGTGACCGGTACCGAGAACATCATGATGGCCGCAGCACTGGCCAACGGCCGCAGCGTATTGCAGAACTCTGCACGCGAGCCTGAAGTCGTCGACCTGGCCAACTTCCTGAACGCCATGGGCGCCAAGGTAAGCGGTGCTGGTACTGACACCATCACCATTGATGGCGTCAAAGAGCTGCATTCGGCGACTTACCGCGTCATGCCGGACCGTATTGAAACCGGTACTTACCTGGTAGCCGCTGCCGTCACCGGTGGCCGCGTGAAGGTCAAGGACACTGATCCGACCATCCTTGAAGCCGTCCTTGAGAAGCTCAAGGAAGCAGGCGCCGAGGTCACCACCGGTGAAGACTGGATCGAGCTGAACATGCACGGCAAACGCCCTAAAGCGGTAAACGTGCGTACTGCTCCGTACCCGGCGTTTCCGACCGACATGCAGGCGCAGTTCATCTCGCTCAACGCCATTGCCGAAGGCACGGGTGCAGTGATCGAGACGATCTTCGAAAACCGCTTCATGCACGTGTATGAACTGCACCGCATGGGCGCCAAGATCCAGGTTGAAGGCAACACTGCCATCGTGACCGGCACTGAAACCCTCAAGGGCGCGCCAGTAATGGCCACCGACCTGCGTGCTTCTGCCAGCCTGGTGATTTCGGCGCTGGTGGCGGAAGGCGATACCCTGATCGATCGCATCTACCACATAGACCGTGGTTACGAGTGCATCGAAGAAAAACTGCAAATGCTGGGCGCCAAAATCCGCCGCGTTCCGGGCTAGTTTTTGCTGTTTGGCATCATGGGCACAGGGATAGTGTCCAGCTGCCAGGTGACGTAACGGCCTGCAAGCGTTACCTTACCTGGCCTCGAATCGTTCAAGTCGAGCCTGATATCAGGCTCGATGCTTGTCCGGCGCCGATTGCGCACGGGCAAAAGTACCCTGATAAGGACTTACGTTTCCCATGTTGACCATTGCACTGTCCAAGGGCCGTATCCTTGACGACACCCTGCCGCTTCTGGCCGAAGCAGGCATTGTGCCGACCGAGAATCCGGACAAAAGCCGCAAGCTGATCATCCCGACCTCACAGCCTGACGTCCGCCTGCTGATCGTCCGTGCCACCGACGTGCCGACTTACGTTGAGCATGGTGCCGCCGACCTCGGTGTGGCCGGTAAAGACGTGCTGATGGAGTACGGTGGCCAGGGCCTGTACGAGCCGCTGGACCTGCAGATTGCCCAGTGCAAGCTGATGACCGCCGGTGCCATTGGTGTCGCTGAACCCAAGGGCCGCCTGCGCGTTGCGACCAAGTTCGTCAACGTCGCCAAGCGTTACTACGCCGAACAGGGCCGTCAGGTCGACATCATCAAGCTGTATGGCTCGATGGAGCTGGCCCCCCTGATTGGCCTGGCCGACAAGATCATTGACGTGGTCGATACCGGTAACACCTTGCGTGCCAATGGCCTGGAACCCCAGGAATTCATTGCCGCCATCAGCTCCCGCCTGGTGGTTAACAAGGCTTCGATGAAAATGCAGCACGCCCGTATTCAAGCCCTGATCGATACCCTGCGCAAAGCTGTGGAATCTCGACACCGCGGCTGACTCACCTGCGCGGCTTCAGGTCGCGCCCATCTATCCGCGTAATAGCCAGAAATCTCAGGTACCCACGCGGATGGCTTGGTAGTCTTGTGGTGCCTGAGCTGCGCAAAACCCTTATTCCAAGCATTCGCCCATTACCGAGGCCCTCGCTATGACCGCTCCCACTGCAATTCGCCGACTCAACGCTGCTGACCCGGACTTCGCGCAGCATCTGGATCATCTGCTGAGCTGGGAAAGTGTGTCTGACGACTCGGTCAACCAGCGTGTGCTCGACATCATCAAGGCTGTGCGTGAGCGGGGCGACGCTGCCCTGGTTGAGTTCACCCAGCGCTTTGACGGGCTTGAAGTGGCCTCGATGGCTGACCTGATCCTGCCGCGCGAGCGCCTGGAACTGGCCCTGACCCGCATCACTGCGCCACAACGTGAAGCACTGGAAACGGCCGCACAGCGCGTGCGCAGCTACCACGAGAAACAGAAACAGGACTCCTGGAGCTACACCGAAGCCGATGGTACGGTGCTGGGCCAGAAAGTCACGCCGCTGGATCGCGCCGGTCTGTACGTACCGGGTGGCAAGGCGTCGTACCCTTCGTCGGTGCTGATGAACGCGATTCCGGCCAAGGTTGCCGGCGTGACCGAAGTGGTGATGGTCGTGCCGACCCCGCGTGGCGAAATCAATGAGCTGGTGCTGGCTGCCGCCTGCATTGCGGGCGTTGACCGGGTGTTCACCATTGGTGGCGCACAAGCGGTTGCGGCATTGGCTTATGGCACCGAAAGCGTACCCAAAGTCGACAAGGTGGTAGGCCCGGGCAATATCTACGTCGCGACCGCCAAGCGCCATGTATTTGGCCAGGTAGGCATCGACATGATTGCCGGCCCTTCGGAGATCCTCGTCGTGTGCGACGGCCAGACCGACCCGGACTGGATTGCCATGGATTTGTTCTCCCAGGCCGAGCACGATGAAGACGCGCAAGCGATTCTGGTTAGCCCCGATGCCGAGTTCCTCGACAAGGTGGCGGCCAGCATCGCCAAACTGCTGCCGACCATGGAGCGGGCCGAAATCATCGAAACCTCGATCAATGGTCGTGGTGCGCTGATTCTGGTGAACGACATGCAGCAGGCTATCGACGTGGCCAACCGCATTGCTCCGGAACACCTGGAGCTATCGGTGGCAGACCCGCAAGCCTGGTTGCCGCAGATCCGCCACGCCGGTGCGATCTTTATGGGTCGTCACACCTCAGAGGCGCTGGGCGACTACTGCGCAGGGCCTAATCACGTACTGCCGACTTCCGGTACGGCGCGTTTTTCGTCACCGCTTGGCGTTTATGATTTCCAGAAGCGCTCCTCGATTATCTTCTGCTCCGAGCAGGGTGCTTCCGACTTGGGCAAAACCGCTTCGATTCTCGCTCGCGGCGAATCGCTGACCGGTCACGCCCGCAGTGCCGAATACCGCATCCTCGCCGACAAACAGGGGTAACAAGTATGAGCAAGTTCTGGAGCCCATTCGTTAAAGCCCTGGTGCCTTATGTGCCGGGTGAGCAACCGAAGCTGACCAAACTGGTCAAGCTCAACACCAACGAAAACCCCTATGGGCCTTCGCCTAAAGCGCTGGCAGCGATGCAGGCCGAAATCAATGACAACCTGCGTTTATACCCCGACCCGAACAGCGACCTGCTTAAGCAGGCGGTGGCCGAGTATTACGGTGTGCAGACCAATCAGGTGTTTTTGGGCAACGGCTCGGACGAAGTGCTGGCCCATGTTTTCAATGGCCTGTTCCAGCACGACAAACCGCTGCTGTTTCCGGATATAAGTTACAGTTTTTATCCGGTTTACTGCGGGCTGTATGGCATCGAATTTGACGCCATAGCACTGGATGAGCAGTTCCAGATCCAGCCTGCGGACTACACCCGGGCCAATGGCGGGATCATCTTCCCCAACCCCAATGCACCGACCGGTTGCCTGCTGGCGCTGGAGGCCATCGAACAGATCCTCAAGGCCAACCCTGATTCGGTGGTCGTGGTGGATGAAGCGTATATCGACTTTGGCGGCGAAACGGCCATCAGCCTGGTGGACCGTTATCCGAACCTGCTGGTCACCCAGACCCTGTCCAAGTCGCGCTCCCTGGCCGGTTTGCGTGTCGGCCTGGCGGTGGGCCATCCGGATCTGATCGAAGCGCTGGAGCGAATCAAGAACAGCTTCAACTCCTATCCGCTTGATCGTATCGCCATTGTTGGCGCAGCGGCAGCGTTTGCCGACCGCGAATATTTCGAACAGACCTGCCAGTGGGTGATCGACAGTCGCGAGCAAGTGGTCGCGCAGTTGCAGGCGCTGGGCTTTGAAGTGCTGCCATCGGCCGCGAACTTTATCTTCGCCCGTCACCCGGAACACGATGCGGCGGCGTTGGCGGCCAAGTTGCGTGATCAGGGGGTGATCGTGCGTCACTTCAAGCAACTGCGCATTGCCCAGTTCCTGCGCATCAGCATCGGCACGCCGGAGCAGAATGCGGCGTTGATTGAAGGGTTGTCAGACTTGTAACCGCTGCCCTCTCCCGGAGGGAGAGGGGACTAAAGCAAGAGCAGTATTCGCGCAGCACCACAAATCGGCCCCCTCTCCCTTTAGGAGAGGGCTGGGGTGAGGGTTTTCAGTCGTTCTGCGGCGGCTGCTCTTGCGGCGGTCGCAGGCCCACTGCGGCGGTGAGCTTGAGCTCTTTGCCGTTGCGCATGACCTGTATGGTGATTTTGTCCGAAGGTTTGATCCGCGCCACCTGATTCATCGAACGACGGCCATCGCTGGCGGGTTCGCCATCAATGCTCAGAATCACGTCTCCCAGTTGCAAACCGGCTTTTTGCGCCGGGCCATCACGGAAAATCCCCGCCACCACAATTCCCGGACGACCACTGAGGCCAAACGACTCGGCCAGCTCCTGGGTCAACGGCTGCACTTCAATGCCCAGCCAGCCGCGAATCACCTGGCCGTGCTCGATGATCGACTTCATGACTTCCATGGCCAGATTGATCGGGATCGCAAAACCGATGCCCTGTGAGCCGCCGGACTTGGAGAAAATCGCGGTGTTGATGCCGGTCAGGTTACCGTTGGCATCCACCAGCGCGCCGCCCGAGTTACCCGGGTTGATCGCGGCATCCGTCTGGATAAAGTCTTCGTAGTTGTTCAGGCCCAACTGGTTGCGCCCGGTGGCACTGATAATGCCCATGGTGGTGGTCTGGCCAACGCCAAACGGGTTGCCGATCGCCAGGGCGATATCGCCGATGCGCAGGGTGTCCGAGCGGCCGATGGTAATTGCAGGCAGGTTTTTCAGGTCGATCTTCAGTACTGCCAGGTCCGTTTCCGGGTCGCTACCAATAACCCGTGCATGTGTTTCGCGGCCGTCCTTGAGTGCCACCACAATCTGGTCGGCACCTGCGACTACATGGTTATTGGTCAGTAAATAGCCCTCGGGGCTCATCAGCACTGCCGAACCGAGGCTGGACTCCATGCGTCGCTGCTTGGGTTCGTTGTTGCCGAAAAAGTGACGGAACTGCGGGTCTTCAAACAATGGGCGGGCGTTTTTGTTCACCACCTTGGTGGTGTACAAGTTGGCCACGGCAGGCGCGGCGCGCACCACTGCATCGGCGTAGGTCACGGGACCCTGCTGCATGTAACTGGTTTGCGGGGCTTGTTGCAGATTAACGTCCAGGCTCGGCAGCCCAACCCATTGCGGGTAACGCTGAATAATCAGCAAAGCGATAAGCACGCCAGCCAGCAACGGCCAGCCAAAGAAACGCAAAGCCTTAAACATTGAACTCAGTCCTGAAGGTTGCAGAGCCATTCTGACGGCCCATAATGACGCCATTATACGAGGGCCGCCCGGCTCTGAACGCTATATTTAGGAGTCTTTTATGGCTGTCTCCCTGAGCACGCTGGTAGAAGAGGCAAATCGTTACCTCAACTGTGCCGCCATCGGCGATTACTGCCCCAATGGCTTGCAAGTCGAAGGCCGCCCGCAGGTGATGCGTATAGTCAGTGGCGTGACCGCCAGCCAGGCATTGCTGGATGCCGCAGTCGAGGCCCAGGCTGATCTGGTGCTGGTGCATCACGGCTACTTCTGGAAAGGCGAAGACCCGTGCGTTACCGGTATGAAGCAGCGCCGCCTGAAAACCCTGCTCAAGCACGATATCAGCCTGCTGGCCTACCACTTGCCGCTGGATCTGCATCCAGAAGTGGGCAACAACGTGCAATTGGCCCGGCAGCTGGATATCACCGTCGAAGGTCCGCTGGAACCGGGCAATTCGAAAGTGGTGGGGCTGGTGGGTTCCTTGGCCGAGCCTGTAACGGCCCGCGATTTTGCCCGCCGTGTGCAAGAAGCGCTGGGCCGTGAGCCGTTGCTGATTGAAGGCAGCGAAATGATCCGTCGCGTGGGCTGGTGTACCGGTGGCGGGCAGGGCTTTATCGATCAGGCGGTACAGGCGGGGGTTGATCTGTACCTGAGTGGCGAAGCGTCAGAGCAGACTTTCCATAGTGCCAGGGAAAACGACATCAGCTTTATTGCCGCAGGCCATCACGCCACCGAACGTTATGGCGTGCAAGCCCTGGGGGATTACCTGGCGCGGCGCTTCGCCCTGGAACACCTGTTTATCGATTGCCCGAATCCGATCTGAGCATTGGAGTTGAACCCTGTGGGAGCGGGCTTGCTCGCGATCGAATCAACGCGTTCTTGCTGTATAACCGCATTGCCTGCATCGCGAGCAAGCCCGCTCCCACATGGAGTAATCGCCCAAACTCCGAGGTCTATTCTTAGACCGTTTCGATCTAGTTGGCGCCATCTATAGAAGAGGGTGCTGTGCTAGCATTCGCCCCTCGAACACGGCCCGCAGGCCGTTCATAAGATAGCTTTCGTGAGTAGCCATGGTCGACAAACTGACGCACCTGAAACAGCTGGAGGCGGAAAGCATCCACATCATCCGCGAGGTGGCCGCCGAGTTCGATAACCCGGTGATGCTGTACTCGATCGGTAAAGATTCCGCCGTGATGCTGCACCTTGCTCGCAAGGCGTTTTTCCCTGGCAAGCTGCCGTTTCCGGTGATGCATGTCGACACCCAGTGGAAATTCCAGGAGATGTACAGCTTTCGCGACAAGATGGTCGCCGAGCTGGGCCTGGACCTGATCACTCACGTCAACCCGGACGGCGTGGCACAAGGGATTAACCCTTTCACCCACGGCAGCGCCAAGCATACCGATATCATGAAGACCGAGGGCCTGAAGCAGGCTCTGGACAAATACGGTTTTGATGCAGCCTTTGGTGGTGCGCGTCGCGATGAAGAAAAATCCCGTGCCAAAGAGCGCGTGTATTCCTTCCGTGACAGCAAGCACCGCTGGGACCCGAAAAATCAGCGGCCCGAGTTGTGGAACGTCTACAACGGCAACGTCAACAAGGGCGAATCGATTCGCGTGTTCCCGTTGTCGAACTGGACCGAGCTGGATATCTGGCAGTACATCTACCTCGAAGGCATCCCGATTGTGCCGCTGTACTTCGCCGCAGAACGCGAAGTGATCGAGAAGAACGGCACGCTGATCATGATCGACGACGAGCGCATCCTTGAGCACCTGTCTGATGAAGACAAGGCGCGTATCGTCAAGAAAAAGGTCCGTTTCCGGACGCTTGGCTGCTACCCGCTGACCGGCGCGGTGGAGTCCGAGGCTGAAACCCTGACCGACATCATCCAGGAAATGCTCCTGACGCGAACTTCCGAGCGCCAGGGCCGAGTCATCGACCACGATGGCGCAGGCTCGATGGAAGATAAAAAACGTCAAGGTTATTTCTAAGGGGTTGTCATGTCGCACGTATCTGATTTGATCAGCGAGGACATCCTCGCCTACCTGGGCCAGCACGAACGCAAGGAAATGCTGCGTTTCCTGACCTGTGGCAACGTCGACGACGGCAAGAGCACCCTGATCGGGCGCTTGCTGCACGACTCCAAGATGATCTACGAAGACCATCTGGAAGCCATTACCCGCGACTCGAAAAAAAGCGGTACCACAGGCGACGATATCGACCTGGCGCTGCTGGTAGACGGCCTGCAAGCTGAGCGCGAGCAGGGTATTACCATCGACGTGGCTTATCGTTATTTCTCCACCGCCAAGCGCAAATTCATCATTGCCGACACCCCTGGCCATGAGCAGTACACCCGCAACATGGCCACCGGTGCATCGACCTGTGACCTGGCGATCATTCTGGTGGATGCCCGTTACGGCGTGCAGACCCAGACCCGTCGCCACAGCTTTATTGCTTCGTTGCTGGGCATCAAGCATATCGTCGTGGCCATCAACAAGATGGACCTCAAGGGTTTCGACGAGGGTGTGTTCGAGTCGATCAAGGCCGACTACCTGAAGTTCGCCGAAGGCTTGAAGATGAAGCCTACCAGCCTGCACTTTGTGCCGATGTCCGCCCTTAAAGGCGACAACGTGGTGAACAAGTCCGAGCGCTCGCCGTGGTACACCGGCCAGTCGCTGATGGAAATCCTCGAAACCGTGGAAGTGGCGGCCGACCGCAACCTCACCGACCTGCGCTTCCCGGTGCAGTACGTGAACCGTCCGAACCTGAACTTCCGTGGTTTTGCCGGTACCCTGGCCAGCGGCATCGTGCACAAGGGCGATGAAATCGTCGTATTGCCGTCGGGCAAGAGCAGCCGGGTCAAATCCATCGTCACCTTTGAAGGTGAGCTGGAACACGCAGGCCCGGGCCAGGCAGTTACGCTGACCATGGAAGACGAGATCGACATCTCCCGTGGCGACCTGTTGGTGCATGCCGACAATGTGCCGCTGGTGACTGACAACTTCGAAGCCATGCTGGTGTGGATGGCTGAAGAGCCGATGCTGCCGGGCAAGAAGTACGACATCAAGCGCGCCACCAGCTATGTACCGGGTTCGATTGCCAGCATCGTCAACAAGGTCGATGTGAACACCCTGGAAGAGGGCCCGGCCAGCGCCTTGCAACTGAACGAGATCGGCAAGGTCAAGATCAGCCTCGATGCACCGATCGCCCTGGACGGCTACGCCAGCAACCGCACCACCGGTTCGTTTATCATCATCGACCGTTTGACCAATGGCACTGTCGGTGCCGGGATGATCGTTGCACAGCCGTTGAGTCATGGCAGCGCGACCCATCATGGTAAATTGGCGCATGTGGCGGTTGAAGAGCGTGCCCAGCGCTTTGGCCAGCAACCCGCCACAGTGCTGTTCAGCGGCCTGTCCGGCGCCGGCAAGAGCACTCTGGCCTATGCTGTTGAGCGCAAGCTGTTCGACATGGGCCGTGCGGTGTTTGTACTCGATGGTCAGAACCTGCGCCATGACCTGAACAAGGGGCTGCCACAGGATCGTGCCGGTCGTACGGAAAACTGGCGTCGTGCCGCTCACGTGGCGCGTCAGTTTAACGAAGCGGGCTTGCTGACATTGGCCGCGTTCGTGGCACCGGATGCCGAAGGCCGTGAACAGGCGAAGGCGCTGATCGGCAGCGACCGTCTGCTTACCGTGTATGTGCAGGCATCCCCGGCCGTATGCGCCGAGCGAGACCCGCAAGGTTTGTATGCGGCGGGTGGCGACAATATTCCGGGTGAGTCCTTCCCGTATGACGTGCCGTTGAATGCCGACCTGGTGGTCGACACGCAAACGCTGTCACTGGAAGAAAGCGTCAAGCAGGTGCTGGACCTGTTGCGTCAACGCGGCGCAATTTAAGCCGCACTAAAAAGCCCGCCACCGAGTGATCGGTGGCGGGCTTTTTGTTGGGCGCTGTATTTTCCCCCAGCCCTCTCCCGAGGGAGAGGGAGCTGATTTGTGGTGTTGTACAGGTCTGCTTTTGCCTTTAGTCCCCTCTCCCTTTGGGAGAGGGTTAGGGTGAGGGGCTTTTGATCTTCTTCACTGTGCCGGATAGTCCCGATGCAACTGCTCCAGCAAGCGGTCCTTCTCTTCCCAGAGCTGGTTGATCCAGCCCTGGAACGCCAGGCGGTACTCCGGGTCCTGGTCGTAGTTCTTGCCCAGGAATTCATCGGGTATTTGCAGCTCTTCAAACACCACGACTACGTCCTTCACATTGCCGCACAACAAGTCCCAGTACCCCGGACGCCCGCCCGGGTAGTGGATGGTCACGTTGACGATTGATTTCAGCTGTTCGCCCATCGCGTCCAGGACGAAGGCGATACCGCCGGCCTTGGGCTTGAGCAGGTAGCGAAACGGCGAGTTCTGTTGCGCATGCTTGGCTTCGGTGAAGCGCGTGCCTTCGACGAAGTTGAAGATGCCCACCGACTGGTTCTTGAATTTGGCGCAGGTCTTGCGCGTAGTTGCCAGGTCAGCGCCTTTCTTTTCCGGGTGCCTGGCCAGGTACGCCTTCGAATAGCGTTTCATAAACGGAAAGCCCAGTGCCCACCACGCCAGGCCAATCACCGGAACCCAGATCAGTTCCTGTTTAAGGAAGAACTTCAGCGGACGGATGCGTTTGTTAAGCACATATTGAAGCACCATGATGTCAACCCAGCTCTGGTGGTTGCTGGTCACCAGATACGAGTGCTCATAGTCCAGCCCTTCAAGGCCCTTGATATGCCAGCGGGTCTTGCGTATCAGGTCCATCCAGCGGTTGTTGTTGCCGACCCAGGCTTCGTGGATTCGGCGCATCAATTCGTCGGTCAGCCGTTGCGCCGCCGGGAACGGCAGGCACAGCTTGAAAATCGCGACGATAAACAACGGCGTGCAACACAGGATGGTGTTGATCGCCAGCAGCAGTGAAGCGATGACGCCGCGTATCGGCGCAGGCAGAAAGTCCAGCATTTACACATCCATAGGTCGGTTGGCGGCTTGAATCGCCGTAAGGGCGATGGTGTAGACGATATCGTCCACTTGTGCGCCGCGAGGCAGATCGTTTACCGGTTTGCGCAGGCCTTGCAGCATAGGCCCCAGGCTGACGCAGTCAGCGCTGCGCTGTACGGCTTTGTGCGTGGTGTTGCCGGTATTGAGGTCGGGGAACACAAATACCGTGGCCCGGCCCGCCACCTGGCTGTTGGGCGCCAGTTGCCTGGCCACCACTTCGTTGGCTGCTGCGTCGTATTGCAACGGGCCGTCGATCAGCAGCGCATGTTGCGCTTCGTGCGCCAGAAGGGTGGCTTCGCGGACTTTTTCGACTTCTTCACCGCTGGCCGATTCGCCGCTGGAGTAGCTGATCATGGCCACCCGTGGCGTGATGCCGAAGGCAGCGGCAGAGTCGGCACTTTGCAGGGCGATCTCAGCCAGTTCAGTGGCGCTCGGGTGCGGGTTCATGACGCAGTCGCCATACACCAGCACCTGCTCGGGGAACAACATGAAGAACACGGATGACACCAGCGTACAGCCCGGCGCGGTTTTGATCAGTTGCAGGGCAGGGCGGATGGTGTTGGCGGTGGAGTGGATCACCCCTGAAACCAGACCGTCGACCTCATCCAGAGCCAGCATCATGGTGCCAATCACTACCGGGTCTTCCAGTTGCTGCTCGGCCATCGGCGCGTTGATGCTTTTGGTTTTGCGCAGGGCCACCATCGGTTCGACGTACCGGCCGCGGATCAGGTCCGGGTCAAGAATCTCCAGTCCCTCGGGCAGTTCAAAACCGTGGGCCTTGGCCACTGCCTGGACTTCTTCGGGCTTGGCCAGCAACACACAACGGGCGATACCGCGTGCCTGGCAAATGGCCGCAGCCTGTACGGTCAGGGGTTCGCTGCCTTCGGGCAGGACAATGCGTTTGTTGGCCTGCTGGGCGCGCTGGATCAACTGATAGCGAAAAACTGCAGGGGTGAGGCGCATTTCGCGGGGTGTACCGCAGCGCTGGTGCAGCCAGTGGGCATCGAGGTGGCTGGCGACGAAATCAGTGATGATTTCCGCGCGCTCGCGGTCATCGATGGGAATTTCCTTGTTCAGGCCGTTGAGACGGTTGGCGGTGTCGTACGAGCCGGTACTCACCGACAGCACCGGCAGCCCGGCCTGCAGGGCGCCACGGCAGAGTTCCATCAGGCGTGGGTCGGGCTGGGTGTCGCTGGTCAGCAGCAGGCCGGCCAGCGGGACGCCGTTCATGGCAGCGAGGCTCACGGCCAGGATAATGTCGTCGCGATCTCCCGGGGTAACCACCAGCACGCCCGGTTTGAGCAGTTGCAGGGTGTTGAGCACCGTGCGTGCGCAGAGGATGATTTTCGACATGCGACGGGTTTCATAGTCCCCGGCATTGAGCACCTGGGCTCCCAGCAATTCGGCCACATCGCGGGTGCGTGGAGCATTCAGCTCGGGCTGAAAGGGAATGCAGCCCAGTAACTTGAAATCACCACTGCGCAGCAGCGGCGAATGCTCTTTGAGGCGTGCCGCAAAAGCGTCCATGCTTTCGTCGGTGCGCACCTTGTTGAGGATCACGCCCAGCACTTTCGGGTCTTTTGGCCCGCCAAACAGCTGGGCCTGCAACTCCACCCGACCCGACAGCTCGGTCAGCACTTCGTTTTCCGGGGCCGAGACCAGGATCACTTCAGCATCCAGGCTCTTGGCCAGGTGCAGGTTGACCCGTGCCGCGTAGCTGGCCGTGCGGGTGGGCACCATGCCTTCGACAATCAGCACGTCCTTGCCGATGGCCGCTTGTTGATAGAGGTTGATGATTTCTTCGAGCAACTCATCGAGCTGGCCGTCACCCAGCATGCGCTCGACATGGGCCAGGCCCAGTGGGGTAGGCGGCTTGAGGCCGTGGGTGCGGGCCACCAGTTCAGTGGAGCGCTCCGGCCCCAAATCCCCCGGGTGCGGCTGGGCAATGGGCTTGAAAAACCCGACTTTAAGCCCGGCGCGCTCAAGAGTGCGAACCAGGCCCAGGCTAATGGATGTCAGACCCACACCAAAATCGGTGGGCGCGATAAAGAAAGTTTGCATGCGAGCTTCCTGACGTGGCAGTGCAAGGGCAACACCCTTTAAACGGGGCTTGTGCCTGAATCAATTGCCAAGATTAGCGCTATCCGCCTCTTGAGCACACCAGCCACAGGCAAAGGGCTGGCCTATTTTGGCCTGGCGTTGCCCGGGATCAAGCACCCACGGCCGGGATTGCCAGGGCGGTTGATGGCGCTGGTGCTGTGTGTGGCCACAGGAGAGCACGGTAACCCAGTGCTGCTCCTCATCCTGACGCCAGCCAATGATCGTTGAAGTTTTCAAAATTATCCGTTGGTCTTGGTTGTGTTCGCTTTCGGGCGATTGCTTGGTTAAACTTGCGAACTCATTATTTTTTGCAAAAGGTCTCGCCCCATGACGATCGCCGCTAACAAGGCTGTCTCCATCGACTATACCCTGACCAACGACGCTGGTGAGGTCATCGACAGCTCCGCCGGCGGCGCGCCGCTGGTTTACCTGCAAGGCGCTGGCAACATCATCCCGGGTCTGGAAAAGGCTCTGGTTGGCAAGGCCGTCGGTGACGAGCTGGACGTTACCGTTGAGCCGGAAGACGCGTACGGCGAGTACTCCGCCGAACTGGTCAGCACCTTGAGCAGCAGCATGTTCGAAGGCGTTGACCAACTGGAAGTTGGCATGCAGTTCCACGCTTCGGCGCCGGACGGCCAAATGCAGATCGTGACCATCCGTGACCTGGACGGCGACGACGTGACTGTAGACGGTAACCACCCACTGGCTGGTCAGCGTCTGAACTTCAAGGTCAAGGTTGTGGCTATCCGAGACGCGAGCGAAGAAGAAATCGCTCACGGCCACGTACACGGTGAAGGCGGTCATCAGCACTGACAAGTGCTGCTACGCTCACATGAGAGCTAGCCAGGAAAGGCGCCTACGGGCGCCTTTTTGCATCCTGGATTATGAGGGCAATCGGCAGGCTGAACGATTGTTTGAATGTGGATACGGGAATTTTTGGAGTCCGTCATGAGTGCATTTCACGAACTTACCCTGGACGCGCTGGATGGCAAGCCGCTGCCGCTGGAGACTTTTAAAGGCAAAGTGGTGCTGGTAGTGAATGTCGCCTCCAAGTGCGGTTTGACCCCTCAGTACGCAGCCCTGGAAAACCTCTACCAGCAATTCAAGGGCAAGGGCTTCAGCGTTCTAGGCGTGCCATGCAATCAGTTCGCCGGGCAGGAACCGGGGAGCGAGCAGGATATCCAGGCATTTTGCAGCCTCAACTACGGCGTCACTTTCCCTCTGAGCAGCAAGCTTGAGGTCAACGGGCCTGACCGCCATCAGCTTTATCGGTTGCTGGCAGGCGAGGGCGCCGAATTTGAAGGGGAAATTACCTGGAACTTCGAGAAGTTTCTGGTTGGCAAGGATGGCCGGGTATTGGCGCGTTTCTCACCGCGTACCGCCCCAGACGATGCCACGGTCATTCAGGCCATTGAGAAGTCCCTGGCCTAAGGCTTTTTTACGGTCATCGGAACCGGCACCGGGGCTGCGTATTCGCGGCCCTGGCGAGCCTGCTGCAACTGGTTTTCGAACTGCTCGACAATCCCCGTCCAGCTTTGCCGACTGGCATGGCAGCGGGCATTGAGGCGCAGGGTGCGCAAGGTTTCCGGGTCATCAAGCAGCCAGCAGGCGGCTTCGATCCAGGCGTATTCATCCCCCGGCATGGCCAGTACGCCGTTGTAGCCATGACGAATATGCAAGCCGGCAGCAGCCTCGTCATAGGCCACCACTCCCAGGCCTGAAGCCTGGGCTTCGAGCACCACGTTGCCGAAAGTTTCGCTCAGGCTGGGAAACAAAAACACATCACCGGATGCGTAATGGCACGCTAGCGCTTCGCCAGACTGCTGCCCGCAAAAAATGGCCTCAGGCAACGAGGCTTCCAGTGAGGCACGTTTTGAGCCGTTGCCCACCACGATCAATTTGAAGCGGCGTGCGGGATAACGGGCTTGTAGTTCATCGAAACAGCGCTTGAGTGCGTCCAGATTTTTTTCCGGTGCCAAGCGTCCTACATACAACAGGGCAATATCGTTTTCTCTGAGCCCCCAACTCTGGCGCAAGGCATTCTGACGTTTTGCCGGGCTGAACAGCTGGCTATCGACGCCACGGGGCAGCAGCTCCAGGCGTTCAAAATGCCTGCGCTCAAGCTCGACGCGTTGGCTGGCACTGGGCACCAGGGTCATTGCCGAGCGGTTGTGAAACCCGCGCAGGTAGTGAGTCAGCGCCCGGGTAAACAGGGTCAGGCCATGCTGGCGCAAGTACTGCTGAAAATTGGTATGAAAGCCGGTGACCGCGGTAATGCCGAGGCGTCGGGCAACCCTGAGTGCGCACAGCCCCAGGGGCCCCTCTGTGGCGATATAAACCACGTCAGGGGGGTGCTGGCACCAGCGCCTGGTCAGGCGATGGGTGGAGGTCAGGCCCCATTGCAGGCCGGGATAACCGGGCAGCGGCCAACCGCGGCAGAGCATCAGGTCGTCGCTGCTGCGCTGGTTGCCATCGGCGCTCTGGCGTGGGCGTATCAGTTGCACGCGGTGGTTGCGGGCGCGCAAGCCATCGCACAGGTGGCCAAGGGTATTGGCCACGCCATTGATTTCAGGGGCGAAGGTTTCGGTAACAAGTGCGATATGAAGGGCTGTGGTCATGACCCCAGTGTGCGTTGGGGTCATGACGTCAATGTGTCACGGTGATGATGGAATGATGAAGTCAGCGGCTGCGGTTGGCGGCTGCCAGCGCTTCATCGCCACGCTCGCGCACCCAGAACAGGGTTGCACCGGCAACGGCTGCGGGCATCATCAGGATATTGACCACCGGGATCAGCAGCACCAGATAGACGATGCCGCCAAAACTCATGCTCTGCCAGCGTTTTTCGCGCAGCCAGGCGAGCATCTCGTTCCAGCCCAGCTTGTGGTTGTCGGCCGGGTAGTCGATGTACTGGATGGCCATCATCCAGATCCCGAACAGCAGCCACAGCGGTGCCGCGATCAGGTTGAGCACCGGAATAAACGAGAGGATCAGCAGGGCAATGGCCCGCGGCAGAAAGTAGCCCAGCTTGCGCATTTCACGGGCCAGGGTGCGCGGCACCATGGCGGCCAGTTCGCCCCAGCTGAAAGGTGGCGAATTATCGACCCCGCGCACCACGGCTTCGACCTTCTCCGAGAGAAAACCGTTAAATGGCGCGGCGATGATGTTGGCCAGCATGGTGAAGGTGAAAAACACCATCAACGCCACCAGCACCACGAACAGTGGCCACAACACGTAGTTGAGGAAACCGAGCCAGTTGGGCAGGGTCGGCATCAAGGTATCGACCCAGAGGCTGAACTGATGCCCGGCGAAATAAATCAATCCGACGAACAGCACCAGATTGATCAGTAACGGCAGCAGCACGAACAGGCGCAAGCCTGGGCTGAGGATCAACTTAAGGCCCTCACGCAGGTACTGCGGGCCAGAGAGAACAGGGGCGGGCATAGCGTGCTCCGAACAGTGGAAAACCGGGCGACCTTAGCGGCTTTGTCCGCAGGACGAAAGCCTTGTCGCAGTATCGACAATAACTGTAACAAAGCCGTCTAAAATCGACTTCGACTACATAGAGACCTGCTATGAGCTGGATTGTTAATGCGTATTTCCTTACTCTCTGCGGCCTCTATATGCTTCACCCATATTTTTCAGGATCTGCGCGTTGCAGGCATAGCCTGGGCAGGTTTACGGTTTCTTTTTATTCCAGCCGGTAAAGCGGCGTTCCGACCCGGTTTCAATGCGGGCGGTCATAGGAGTGAGTCATGTCTGAAGTACGTCATTCGCGTGTGATTATTCTGGGTTCCGGCCCTGCCGGTTACAGCGCCGCTGTCTATGCGGCCCGCGCCAACCTCAAACCACTGCTGATCACGGGCATGCAGGCTGGCGGTCAACTGACCACCACCACCGAAGTCGACAACTGGCCCGGTGATGTTCACGGCCTGACCGGCCCGGCCTTGATGGAACGCATGCGTGAGCATGCCGAGCGTTTCGAGACGGAAATCATTTTCGACCACATCAATGAAGTGGACCTGAAAAACCGTCCGTTCACCCTCAAGGGTGACAGCGGTACGTTCACCTGCGACGCACTGATCATCGCTACCGGCGCCAGCGCCCGTTATCTGGGCTTGCCGTCGGAAGAGGCATTCATGGGCAAAGGCGTTTCTGCCTGTGCGACCTGTGACGGTTTCTTCTACCGCAACAAGCCTGTTGCTGTAGTGGGTGGTGGTAACACCGCGGTTGAAGAGGCCCTGTACCTGGCCAATATCGCCAGCAAAGTAACCCTGGTTCACCGTCGCGAAACCTTCCGCGCCGAGAAGATCCTGATCGACAAGCTGCACGCCCGTGTTGCTGAAGGCAAGATCGAACTCAAGCTGAATGCGACCCTGGACGAAGTGCTGGGCGACAACATGGGTGTGACCGGTGCCCGCCTGAAGAACAACGACGGCAGCTTTGACGAGCTGAAAGTCGATGGCGTATTTATCGCCATCGGCCACACACCGAACACTTCGTTGTTCGAAGGCCAGCTTGAGCTTAAAGACGGCTACATGGTTGTGCAGGGCGGCCGTGAAGGCAACGCTACTGCGACCAGCGTTGAAGGCGTGTTTGCTGCGGGCGACGTGGCGGACCACGTTTATCGTCAGGCCATCACCTCGGCTGGCGCCGGTTGCATGGCAGCGCTGGACACCGAGCGCTACCTGGACGGCCTGCAGAACGCCCAGTTCTGATAGCCTGCCTCAACAAAAAAACCGGCCTTGGCCGGTTTTTTTGTGTCTGCCCTGTGGGAGCGGGCTTGCTCGCGATGGGATCGCAGCGGTGTAACTGAAAAAAATCGGCGCCTGCATCGCGAGCAAGCCCGCTCCCACGATGAGTTGCAGTATTACACCTTGCGCGTAAGCGGCTGGGCTTCGAACTTGACCCCGGCCAGGCCGTGGGCAATCAGTGCGCGAATGTTGCTGTGGTCTGTGCCTTCAGGCGTGGCCAGTACCGAGCGGTAGTGTTCGCCGAAAGCCAGCAGGGTTTCCTGGTCGCTCAAACCTTCCAGCAGGGCCAGGCCCAGGGTCTTGCACGAACCTTCATTTTGCCCTGCAGCGTTTTCCACACCGCCGTTGATGAAGCTCTGAGGCTGGTAATCGTAGTGCGCGCCAATAAACGCCAGGGTATCGGCAAAAACGTGCTCGCCGCTGTTGAGGCTGGCGCGCAGGGTGTTCAAATCAGTCATGCTTTTTTCCTTGGGTGAACGCCGCCGTCTGTTCGGCGCTGGCTTCTTTCTGGTACTGGGCTTTCCACTCGGCATACGGCATGCCGTAGACCACTTGGCGTGCATCATCGAGGCTGATGGCGATCTGGCGCTCGTCTGCTGCGGCCTTGTACCACTTGGACAGGCAATTGCGGCAAAAACCCGAGAGGTTCATCAGGTCTATGTTTTGCACGTCCTTGCGGCTGTCCAGGTGCGCGACAAGGCGGCGAAAGGCGGCTGCCTCCAGTTCAAGCTGTTCTTGAGGTGTCATGGGGTTCACCGGGGTTATGAGGTTGCAGTCTGACGGCTCGCCGCCAGTGTAATCGACACCGATTCGGCAAAGCGCAGCGCGTGCGGTTTGTCGACTTCGACTTCGGCATACAGTACCGCGTCGTTGGCCATCACCAGATCCAGCAACTCCTGGGTCAGGCGCTCAAGCAGGGCGAAGCGGTTCTCTTCGACATGCTGGATCACGGCCTTGGTGATGGTGCGGTAATTGAGCGCGTGGTCGATATCGTTATCGCGCACCGCCTCCTGCGCCGCGTAGAGGATGGTGAGGTTGATCAACACATCCTGCTTGTTGAGGATTTCTTCCTCATTGATGCCGATATAGGTACGCAGGCACAAGTCCTTGACGCGAATACGGGCCATTCCTGGCTGAAGTTGTGGCATTACGACTTGCTCCGTCCAATCAGTTGCAAGAACTCCATGCGGGTGCTCGGTTCGCGGAAGGCGCCGAGCATGACCGAGGTGTTCATGGTCGAATTCTGTTTTTCTACGCCGCGCATCATCATGCACATATGCTGGGCTTCGATCACCACGGCCACACCGGCAGCCTGGGTGACGCTTTCGATGGCGTCCGCGATTTCCCGGGTGAGGTTTTCCTGGATCTGCAGGCGCCGGGCAAACATGTCGACAATGCGGGCGATTTTCGACAGCCCCAGTACCTTGCCCGTCGGTATATAGGCCACATGGGCCTTGCCGATAAAGGGCAGCAGGTGATGCTCGCACAATGAGTACAGCTCGATATTGGCCACGATCACCATTTCGTCACTGTCAGAGGCGAAGAGGGCGCCGTTGACGATTTTCTCCACGCTCTGCTCGTAGCCATGACACAGGTATTGCATGGCTTTGGCGGCGCGTTTGGGGGTGTCGAGCAGGCCTTCGCGCTCAGGGTCTTCGCCTAAACCAATAAGAATCTCGCGGTAATGCTCAGGCAGTGATGCGCTCATCTAAGTACTTCCTCGCGGGGCGGCATTATTTTAAATGCCGGCCGCCGTTGACGGTCAGGGTGGTGCCGGTCACATACGGGTTGTCCAGCAGATAGCGCAGGCTGCGGTAAATCACCTCGGCGCCGGGCTCGATGCCCAGCACGGATTTGGCCAGCGCTTGGGTGCGGTACGCCGCATCGTCGTCGGGGTTGAACATCAGCAAGGCCGGGGCGATACCGTTGACTTTGATCTGTGGCGCCAGTTTAGCCGCGAATGACAGGGTCAGGCTGTCGAGCCCGGCTTTGGTTGCGCAATAGGCCATATGCTTGCTGCTGCCCTTGCGTGTTACATCATCGCTGATATGCACAATATCTGCAGGGTTCGAGCGTTTGAGCAGCTCGCTGCAATGCAGGTTGATCAGATATGGCGCGAGCATATGCACGCTGAACATGTGCAAAAAGGCGCTGGTTTCTGTCTGTGGGGTTTCTTCCAGCCAGGCCGAGGCGTTGTGGACAATCGCCCGCAAGCTGTCGGTGTGTATTTTCAGCCGTTCGATAAAATCGAGAATGCCGGCTTCGGTCGAAAAGTCGGCAAACAGCGCAATGGCACCCAGGTCGCGGAGAATTTGCACGCCGGGTTTTTCACTGCGATAGGTGAAAATCACCGGATAGCCGTCGGCCAGCAGCTGCTGCGCACAATGCAGGCCAACGCGCTGGCCTGCGCCAGTGATCAGAATCGGTGCGGTAGAAGTGGGCATGACGTACTCGGTGCACAAAAGCCGGAAACAGTCGCGGCGCATTGGCAAAACTATACCAGTGTCCGCGACCTGACGGCCAAGCCCGAGATTAGTGGCGCGGTGTCGCGATAGCGCTGCGCAGGGGTTTGCCTGGGGTGCTGTGCAGCCAACCTGCCAGCAAGTGGGTAGAGAGTGGAATAAACAGGTAAACCATCAGCGGCGTCAGGGCCAGGGTACTGACCAGTACCCGTGGCAACAGGGCTAACTCGCCGAGCAAGGGGGCGCATACAAAGTTGAACAGGAGTGAGACCGGGAAGAACGCCAGCCAGATGGCGACTGCCTGCTTCCAGCGGGGCGGTCTTTGCCCGGTATTGCCGAACCAGCCGTCGATGCCGCTGACCCGGTGCTCGGAAGGGTTGGCGAACAGGTCGCTGCCACGCAGCAACCAGGCCTTACGCGAGACGGAGTGCTCCCAGGCATGCAAGGTGGATTCGTCGGCAAAGCGGAAGATGATTTGAAATTCGTCGTCGCCCGGTGGCGGCGCCAGAACGCCCGAGCCCAGGTAGCCGGCAAAGTCCGTGGCCAGCTGTTCGCCTTCGTGCAGCCAGGCGATCAGTTCCTGGTAGCGGCCTTTGGCGACACGGCGCGCAACCATCAATGTGACAGGGGAGGTAGACATTGTGTATCTCCATGAGGCTGATGCTGCCCGGGTAGGGCAATCACAAAACACGGCGCCGGGGTGGTGGGCCATGTCCGTAAAAACAAGCAAGGATTGTTCCTGAATACACACAGCGCCGTTTGTGGGAGCGGGCATCACCGCGCTCACCTGACAGACCGCGTGGCCTGCACCGCGAGCAAGCCCGCTCCCACAGGGTCTGGATTGACGGGTAGAATCCAGTCACCCTTTCTGATTGTTGCCCTGCCGATGCCTGTGATTACTGAACTCGAGCCCATTGCCCAGGCTGATGATTGCCAGGGTCTGTATCCGATCCGGGAAGTGGCCAGGCTGACGGGAATCAACCCGGTAACCCTGCGTGCCTGGGAGCGCCGCTATGGGTTGATCGAACCAAAACGCACCGAAAGTGGGCATCGTCTGTATTCCGTGAGCGATATTGGAACGATTCGTCAGGTCATGGGCTGGCTTGAGCGTGGGGTTTCTGTCAGCAAAGTCGCGCAATTGCTAGCAAGCAACAGTTCCGTCGATGTCCCGGCACCCGCCAGCAGTGAGTACCGCGACTGGCAAACCCGTATTGGCAGCGCCCTCACGGACTTTAACGAACCCGAATTGGAGCGTCTTTACGGGCAGATTTTCTCCAGCTACCCGATTGACGTTGTGTTTCAGGGGATTTTCCTGCCGCTGTGGCAGCAACTGCTTGGGACCCGGGATACTTTTGGCCGTACCAGTGAATGGCTGCTGCTGGACGGCTTCTTGCGCGGTCGGGTACAGCATCGCCTTCAATTGCAGGCCGCTGTTGCCCGCCCGTGCGTGCTGGTGGTGGCGATGCCTGAGTTGTGCCGCGAGCTGGAGTTGCTGGTGGCGGGCTTGCTGCTGACCCGTAATGACCGCGTGGTCAGGGTTGTGGCCATAGGTCAGCCATTGGAAGAGTTGTCACTGGTTTGCCAGAAGCTGGAGCCCCGGGCCGTTGTGCTGTTTGCCAACCATGCATTGAACACGGTCCACCAGCGCAGGCTGACACGCCTGGCACAGACCCTGAATTGCTCGGTGTCGTTGGCAGGTGAGGCCTCGGATGTGGTTCAGGAGGCTTTGGCGAACTCATCCATCGCTTGCCTGGGGAGTGTGTCACGCCTGATCAATCAACGTCTGGATGCTGAACTCAAGGCAACGCCGGGGGGTTGATCAGACGTGCAGGCCCGGGTGCGCCAGGCGGTGTTGTTGCAGGATGTACTGGCGCAGATGCTCGGTTTCGCCCTTGTCGCTCTGGCTTAGGCGGTAGGCATAAAGGCCCGTTTCCGTTTTGCGCTCCAGGGTGCCGCGCAGGTTGATCCGCTCATATCCATCGGGGCTGAACCACTGTGCAAACTGGCGTGGCGGCTGGCTGTCGTGACGCATTTCAATCAGCACGCCTTTGAATGACAGTTCGGTTACCCACAGATGACCTGCCTTGCCGCGGATATTTTCCAGCGGCACCGGCTCGGCCAGTGACAGGCGCCAGGGGCGCGCCTTTGGCCCGTCTTCGAAGATGCTCGGGGCGCCGAGTTGCAGATGCTGGGCATGGAATTCGTCTTCAACCAGGCGCAGCGGAAAACTCATTTGCTGATTGGCAATTTGTGCCTGGATGGTGACCTGTTCATGGGCGGCAAGGCGTGTCAGCAAATCGCGGATTTGCGACATCCCGTTGACCATCAGGCTCGACGAAGCATCCCGTTTATTCAACAGCGGGTTTTGGTGCATCGTTTGGATGAAATCCAGTTCGTCCTGAGTCAAAAGGGCATCGTGCGACATGGATAAAGCTCGAAAAGGTGTCTGAAAAATCGTCACAGCGACTATCAGACCGTAATTTCTACGTTTTGTTTAATCCGCTCGTCGCTTTGAGCGCCTGCAGTTCAGCCTGAACCGAGGCCAGTCGGGCTTCGAGCTGGGCGACCCGCTGCTGGGCCTTTACCTGCAAGGTGACGTCTTTTTGCACGCCAATAAAGTATGTCAGCTTGTCGTTTTCGTTAAACACCGGCGTGATCGACAGTTCATTCCAGAAGTGCGTGCCGTCCTTGCGATAGTTGCGCAGGATCTGGCGGGTGGGCTGACCGCTGGCAATCGCCTCGCGGATCAATTGCAGGCCCTGCTGGTCACGGTCGCCAGCCTGCAAGAAGCGGCAGTCCTGATAGAGGATGTCGTCGCGGCTGTAGCCGGTGAGGGTTTCAAAGGCGTTGTTTGCATAAATCAGGATGTTGTCTTCACCTTCTTGTTCGGCAACGACAATGCCGTCCTGGGACGCGTCCACCATGCGTTGTAATAAACGGGCGTTGATCATTGAGTGGTTCTCCAGAGAGGCATACAGATGGGCGCATGGTAAGGCATCGCTGCCAGACCTGTTAATATCCCAGGCTTTTAGTCAGCTACAGGATCAGATTGATGAAAGTCGCCATCCTTTCCGGCTCGGTGTACGGCACCGCTGAAGAAGTCGCCCGCAATGCGAAACAACTGCTGACCGATGCCGGTTTTGAGGTTTTGCTCAATACCCGCGCCACTTTGGCCGATCTCCAGGCGTTTGCTCCCGAAGCGCTGCTGGCGGTGACCTCGACCACGGGCATGGGCGAGCTGCCGGACAATCTCGTGCCGCTGTACAGCGCCATCCGTGACCAGTTGCCAGGCGCCTGGCGCGGGCTGCCTGGGGCAGTGATTGCCCTGGGTGATGAAAGTTACGGTGACACGTTTTGTGGCGGTGGTGAGCAAATGCGCGAACTGTTTGCCGAGCTTGGCGTGCGTGAAGTGCTGCCGATGCTGCGTTTGGACTCCAGCGTCACGGTGACTCCGGAGGAAGACTCCGAGCCGTGGATTGCAGAACTGATCAAAACACTGAAGCCGTAACCGGGCGTTCACGCAGCAGCTCAAGCCAGGCCTGGGCTGCCCGTGACAGATACGCGCCATCACGCCAGATAAACGCGATATCCCAGCGCAAGTCATCCGGTGCGAGCAGTTTGAGCCGCACCACCCCGGGGCGCACCAGCCCACGGGCGACCACACTGGGCAGCAACACTACGCCCTGGCCTGCAGCCACCAATGCCACCAGAAAATCCGCCTGGCCACTGCGCCCGCCTTCGTTGGGGGTAAAGCCTGACTGCTGGCAGGCTTTGAGCACCCGGTCGTTGAGCACAAAGCTGCGCTGGTAGAGCAAAAAGGGCGTATCAGCCAATTGCTCAAGTCTTACGCCGGGCCCCTCGGCCAGTGGATGATCGGCCGGGAGCAGAACATCCAGCGGCTCGTCACAAAACGGCTGATAAGCAAACGCGGGATTATTCGGGGTCAGGCTGCCGCCCAGCTCCAGTTCGCCGCTCAAAACGGCCTGTTCGATATTCAAGCTGCCTTCTTCGAGCAACTGCACCCGGATATTCGGGTAGCGTCGACGGTATTCGGCAAACAGCCCGGCAAACAGGGTGTTGCTGCCCAGCAGCGGCAGGCCCACCCGCAGTTCCCCCCGGGTCATCTGGCTCAAGTCGTCCAGCTCGCTCAACAACTCCCGATGCAAGCGCAGCATGCCTTCGGCCCGCTGCAACACCACATTGCCCGCTGCCGTCAGCCGCACCTGAGAACCCAGGCGGTCGAACAGCGGTGTACCGAGGCTGTGCTCGAGCTGCGCCACTTGTTTGCTCACCGCTGACTGGCTGATATGCAAGCTGTGGGAGGCGGGGGTAAAACCGCCCTGGCGGGCGACTTCGACAAAGGTGCGCAGGTGTTTGAATTCCATTGGCATGATTCCATTTTGGAATGGCTACAAGTCTGACAATTCGTTTCCGGGATGTTAGCAGGCTCTTTAAACTGGAAACCTGTCTGAAATGGAAACAACATGAAACGCTTCGATGTAAAACGCCTGGGTCGGTTGGTCAGTGAACTGGCCGTTTTGTTGGCGCTGTATTTTCTGGGCTGCCAGCTGGCAACCTGGGGGCACTTGCCGATCCCGGGCGGGGTGGTGGGCATGGCGCTGCTGTTGCTGGCGTTTGCCCTGGGCTGGGTCAGACCGGCGACCCTGCAATTGGGGGCCGGTGTGTTGATGGCCGAAATGCTGTTGTTTTTCATCCCTGCACTCATGAGCCTGCTTGATTACGGTGTAATCGTGCGTGATGAAGGTTGGCGCATCCTGTTGGTCATTGGCGTGAGTACCTTGCTGGTGATGGTGGTGACGGCGTTTACGGTGGAAGCGGTGTGCCGCTGGAGGATGCGTCATGAAGTTTGAACTGATGCCCATGTTCTGGCTGCTGTTCACGCTGTTGACCTACGCCTTCAGCCGCTGGCTGTACCGGCGTACCGGGCGATACCTGTTGTCTCCGCTGATCCTGGTACCGGCCTTGCTGCTAGCCGTGGCCGTGCCGTTGCACACTGCCTATGCTGAATACTCAAGCAATACCCACTGGCTGATGCTGGTTCTGGGGCCGGTAACGGTGGCCTTTGCCGTACCGATCTGGCAGCAACGCAAGTTGCTGGCCCGTCACTGGGTGGCGTTGCTGCTGGGGATGCTGGCGGGCAGCGCGGCGTCCATTGGCAGTTCGTTCTGGCTGGCCCGGGCGCTGGCGCTGGACACCTCATTGACCATGTCGCTGGTGCCGCGCTCCATCACCACACCGTTTGCCATGCCGCTGGCACAGGATCTGGGTGGCGTACCTGAGCTCACGGCGGTGTTTGTAATGTTCACCGGTGTGTTTGGCGCGTTGCTGGGCGGTATTTTGCTCAAGTGGCTGCCGCTGCGCAGCAGTCTGGCCCGGGGCGCCCTGTTTGGTATCGGCGCTCATGGCGCAGGGGTCAGCCGTGCCCGCGAAGTGGGCAGTGAGGAAGGCTCGGTAGCAGGGCTGGTGATGGTGCTGACCGGCATCCTTAACCTGTTTGCCGCGCCGTTGCTGGCGATGGTGTTCTAGTTCTTAAACCCGCCACATACCCCGTGGGAGCGGGCTTGCTCGCGATTGACTCAACTCGGTCTGACTGGAAAACCGTGTCGATGCCATCGCGAGCAAGCCCGCTCCCACAGATTTTTTCGGGCACCATAAAAAAGGCCGCTGTAAAACAGCGGCCAAGGAAGACGTTCATCAAGGAGCTACAAATCAACGTCAGGGTAAATCGGGGAGAGCAGAGTCGATGCGACTCGATGCGTGTCCGTGTTGCGAAGTCCGGCAAGCTTAAGGGCTGGCCCGCAGCGGAGTAAGCCCGGTTTGGGACAATCTGTATTACAGCTACGGCAACAGTCCTTGTGCGGTAACTATGTGCCGCACACCTGCTGTCGTCCCGGTGTTGAATGAGCCTTCACACGGACTCTCCAGGTCGACTTGAACCGTGCACGACGCCGGATGGGCCTGGAGCACTGACAGGAGGTTCACCATGACCCGTAATGAAAAACCCGCATCGCCGATCAACAGCTTCAGCCTCAAACCCAGCGCAGAAGTGATCGAGCGTGTGCGCTCGTTTCTTGACGAGCGACTCCAGCCCCAGGGCCTGGATTGCAGAAGCCTCTATCTCAATACGGTGAATAACATCGTTGACCAGACCCTGACGTACAGTCAGAGCCTGCTCGGCCTGGGTGTGGATACGCTGGAGTGGGGCGCTGTGCAGGCCCATGATGACTGGGAATCGGGGGTGTTTTCCCGGTCCTGGACATTCGATGACAGCCTGCGAGTAGATCAACCGTCCATGGCCGACATCGAGCAGATGATGAAAGACCTGCTCGATGAGGCCAAATACGAGTGGATGGTCTAAAACAATGAGCTGTCAGGCTGGCTGATAACCCATCCGCCAACTGATGGCCTGGCTCGCGGCCAACAAGCGTTTGGCTGCGGGCCCGTTTTCATCGGCGTGGAACAGGGAGGTGGGACCAACCACTGTCAGTACGGCCGCCACCTGACCGGTCGCATTGAACACCGGGGCCGACAAGGCATCGACGCCAGGCATCAGCAAGCCATGGACGAAGTGCAGGCCGCGCTGGCGGATTTGACTGCAAAGTGCGACGTAGGCTGCAGGTGTTTGCAGCGGATGCACCTGATCAGTCTTGAACTCCAGTTCGCGCAAGTCGGCGGTTTCGCGATCCGGTAAAAAAGCGTTGAACACCAGCCCCGTGGATGAGCTCAGCAATGGCAATACCGAGCCCAGCTGGGTCACCACCGTGACCGCCCGCACCGCCGGCTCGATATGCACCACGGTCGCGCCCTGGTTACCCCACACCGCCAAAAAGCAGGTTTCGTTCAAGTCGTCGCGCAGTTCGGCCAGGGGCAGGCTGGCGACCTTGAGCACATCCATGCTGTTGAGCGCAGCCAGTCCCACACGCAACGCCTCGCGCCCCAAACCGTAATGATTGGTGGCGACATTTTGCTCGGCAAACCCGCTGGCAATCAGTGCCTGTAAATAGCGATGCACCTTGCTCGCGGGCATTTGCACGTGTTCGGCCAGGCGCGACAGCGATGTGGAGGGTGAGAGCTCGGCCAGCGCCTTGAGGATGTCAGTGCCGACCTCGGCCGAACGCACTTTTTGCTTGCCGGTGCTGTCGTTGCTGCTGCGGGGCTTTTCCATGGAAGTGTTTATATCTCGGGACGAATGGGCGTCTTTATAGCTTGACGCTTGGTACCAATCAAATTACGTTATGCGTAATTGAATTACGATAAAAATAACGCAGCGACGCGCAAATGCCTTCAGCGCAGGGCGCAGTCATCTGCCTTCTCCATGCTGGAGGCTCCATGAACGTCGATTCGCCTTTGTCAGGTCTTGGCTATCTGTCCGGGTTTGGCAACGAATTCAGCAGCGAAGCATTGCCCGGCGCCCTGCCGGTGGGTCAGAACTCCCCGCAAAAAGCCCCCTACGGTCTGTACGCCGAATTGTTTTCCGGAACTGCGTTCACCATGGTGCGCAGCGAGGCGCGGCGTACGTGGATGTACCGCATCCAGCCGTCAGCCAACCATCCGGCGTTCGTCAAACTGGAGCGGCAACTGGCTGGTGGCCCGTTGGGCCCGGTGACGCCGAATCGCTTGCGCTGGAACCCGCTGCCGATTCCTGCCGAGGCTACGGACTTTATCGACGGCCTGGTGGGCATGGTGGCCAATGGCGGGTCGGATAAACCCTCGGGCATCAGCATTTACCATTACTGCGCCAATACTTCGATGCAGCGGGTGTTTTTCAATGCCGACGGCGAAATGTTGCTGGTTCCCGAGTCGGGGCGTTTGCGCATTTGTACCGAACTGGGGCGTCTGGATCTGCAGCCTCTGGAGATCGCGGTCATCCCTCGCGGTCTCAAGTTTCGTGTCGAGTTGCTTGACCCGCAGGCCCGCGGCTATGTTGCCGAGAACCATGGTGCACCGCTGCGCCTGCCTGATCTGGGGCCGATTGGCAGTAATGGCCTGGCCAACCCTCGCGACTTTCTGACTCCGCTCGCCCACTACGAAGACGGTGCGCTCCCTACGCAACTGGTGCAAAAATTTCTTGGTGAGTTGTGGGGCTGCGAGCTGGATCATTCGCCGCTCAACGTAGTGGCCTGGCATGGCAACAACGTGCCGTACAAATACGATCTGCGCCGCTTCAACACCATCGGCACTGTCAGCTTCGATCATCCCGATCCATCGATTTTTACTGTTTTGACTTCGCCTACCAGCGTACCGGGACTGGCCAACCTCGATTTCGTGATTTTCCCGCCGCGCTGGATGGTGGCTGAAAACACTTTCCGGCCACCCTGGTTCCACCGCAACCTGATGAACGAATTCATGGGCCTGATCCAGGGCAGTTACGATGCCAAGGCCGAAGGCTTCCTGCCCGGCGGTGCATCGCTGCACAGCTGCATGAGCGCCCACGGGCCGGACGGCGAAACCTGTACCAAAGCCATTGCGGCCGAGCTGCAACCCAGCAAGATCGAAAACACCATGGCCTTTATGTTCGAAACCAGCCAGGTGTTGCGCCCCAGCCGGTTCGCCCTGGAGTGCCCGCAGCTGCAATCGAACTACGACGCTTGCTGGGCCACGCTGCCCGTGACCTTCACCCCGAACCGGAGATAACCCATGACCCAGTCCACTTTGACCCGCAGCTGGATCGCCTCCGCCAACGGCCACAGCGACTTCCCCCTGCAAAACCTGCCCTTGGGCATTTTCAGCATTGATGGCTCGGCGCCACGTAGCGGGGTGGCTATTGGCAATGCCATTTTCGACCTGGAAGCCGGGCTGGCAGCGGGGCTGTTTGAAGGTCAGGCCAAGATAGCCGTAGAGGCTTCGTTGGGCGGGGCGTTGAATAGCTACTTTGCCCTGGATCGGGGCGCCCGGGTTGCCCTGCGCGAGCGTTTGCAGGAACTGCTGGGGGAGGGCAGTTCCCTGCGCGGCAAAATCGAAGCCCAGGGTTCCCGCCTGCTGCCACTGGCAGCTGATTGCCAGATGCACCTGCCGGCCAAAATCGGCGACTACACCGACTTTTATGTGGGCATTGAGCACGCCAAAAACGTCGGCAAGCTGTTCCGCCCGGACAACCCGCTGCTGCCCAACTACAAGTATGTGCCGATTGGCTATCACGGGCGCGCCTCGACCATTCGCCCGTCCGGTGCCGAAGTTCGGCGCCCTAAAGGCCAGACCTTGCCTGCCGGGCAGACCGAGCCAACCTTTGGCCCGTGCGCCCGCCTGGACTACGAACTGGAACTGGGCATCTGGGTTGGCAAAGGCAATGACATGGGCGATGCCATCCCGGTCAGCGAAGCTGCAGAGCACATTGCCGGCTTCTGCCTGCTCAATGACTGGTCGGCACGGGACATCCAGGCCTGGGAATACCAGCCGCTGGGCCCGTTTCTGTCCAAAAGCTTTATCACCAGTATCTCGCCGTGGGTGGTGAGTGCCGAGGCGCTGGAACCATTCCGTCGCGCGCAACCGGCCCGTCCTGAGGGTGATCCACAGCCACTGGCTTACCTGCTCGATACCAGGGATCAGGCCAATGGCGCGCTGGATATCGAACTTGAAGTGCTGCTGCTGACCGAGGCGATGCGTGAGCAGAACCTGCCAGCCCATCGTCTGGGCTTGAGCAACAGCCTGAACATGTACTGGACCGCGGCCCAACTGGTGGCTCACCACAGCGTCAACGGCTGCCAGTTGCAGTCCGGTGACCTGTTCGGTTCGGGCACCTTGTCGGGCCCGGCCCGTTCGCAACTGGGCAGCCTGCTGGAAATCACCGAGGGCGGTAAACACCCGATAGAACTGGCTTCAGGCGAAGTGCGTAAATTTCTGGAGGATGGTGACGAAATCATCCTGCGTGCCCGCTGCGCCCGTGAAGGCCATGCTTCCATCGGTTTTGGCGAGTGCCGGGGCAAGGTTGTTGCCGCGCGCTAAAAGGAGCGGGTCATGGAACTCTTCACCTATTACCGCTCAACCTCGTCTTACCGGGTGCGTATCGCGCTGGCCCTGAAAGGGCTGGATTATCAGGCGGTGCCGGTCAATCTGCTCGTACCGGCTGGCGGTGAACACCGTCAGCCGGCGTATCTGGCCATCAACCCGCAGGGCCGCGTGCCGGCCTTGCGTACCGATGAAGGCTGCGTCTTGACCCAGTCGCCAGCAATCATCGAGTACCTTGAAGAGCGCTATCCCCAGGTGGCGCTGCTGTCCGCTGACCTCGCCACCCGCGCTCATGAACGGGGGGTAGCGGCTCTGGTTGCTTGTGATATCCACCCGTTGCACAACGTCAGCGTGCTCAATCGCCTGCGCCAGTTGGGGCAGGATGAGGAGCAGGTGGTGGAGTGGATCGGTCACTGGATCGGCCAAGGGCTGGCAGCCATCGAGCAGTTGATCGGTGACGAAGGTTACTGCTTTGGCGCGCAGCCCGGGTTGGCGGATGTGTATTTGATCCCTCAGCTGTACGCGGCGCAGCGTTTTGGCGTGCCAATGGCGGCGTACCCGCGCATTGCCCGAGTGGCAGCGCTGGCTGAGCAACACCCGGCCTTTATCCTGGCGCATCCGGCCAATCAGCCTGACACTCCGGCCTGACCTCACTCTGTGTGTGGGAGCGGGCTTGCTCGCGATCGAATCAACGCGGTCTTGCGTAATAACCGCATTACCTGCATCGCGAGCAAGCCCGCTCCCACAGAACCCTATCCCGCCGGGATATGTCCGAAACCCTGAAAACCGCGCAGGCTTATTCCTGAGCTCTTCAACGAATTTTCTGGCGCCACCTATACTGGCGTTTACCCATAATCGTTCGAGGGCCTGATGATGTTTGCTCTTATGCAAAGCGCTCAGCTCGAGTCGCTGCACCTTAGTGTAGACCCCGTTACAGGCCTTAAAGCCGTGATAGCCATCCACAACACTCGCCTGGGGCCAGCGCTGGGGGGCTGTCGTTATCTTGCTTACCCCAATGACGAAAGTGCAGTCGGTGATGCCATCCGCCTGGCCCAAGACATGAGCTACAAAGCCGCGCTGGCAGGGCTGGCTGTTGGAGGGGGGCAGGCTGTGGTGGTGCGTGCGGCCCACGTTGATAGTCGCGCGGCGCTGTTTGAGGCTTTTGGTCGCTGTGTGGACCAACTGGACGGGCGCTATATCACGGCAATTGACAGCGGCACCTCCACTGCCGATATGGACTGCATTGCCCAGCACACCCGGCATGTCACCAGCACCACTGCTGCGGGGGATCCTTCGCCGCATACGGCCATGGGGGTTTTTGCCGGCATTCGCAGCACCGCATCGTCGCGATTGGGTAGCGACAACCTCGAAGGTTTGCGGGTGGCGGTGCAGGGCCTGGGCAAAGTGGGTTACGCGCTGGCCGAACAGCTGCATGCTGCGGGCGCCGAATTGCTGGTCTGCGATACCGACCCCGGCAAAGTGCGCCTGGCCATGGAACAACTGGGGGCGCACCCGATTGCCTGCGAAGCCTTGCTCAGCACACCCTGCGATATCCTTGCGCCGTGTGGTCTGGGCGGCGTATTGAACTGGCACAGCGTCGCGCAACTGCGCTGCTCGGCTGTGGCCGGGTGTGCCAATAACCAGCTGACCAATCTACAAGTGGCCGATCAGCTCGAGCGGCGGGGGATTTTGTATGCCCCGGATTACGTCATCAATTCCGGCGGGCTGATCTATATGGCCCTGACCCATGAAGGTGCCGCCCCCGAGGCCATCAACCAGCAGTTGCTGCAGATCAGTCAGCGCCTGACCGGCATCTATGCTCACGCCCAGGCCGAAAAGCGTTCACCGGCACGGGTTTCGGACGAGCTGGCTCATCAATTGTTGTACCCCAAGGACTGAACACAGGCCAGGTCCAGTTCCGGGCCTTCCATGGCAAAGCGTGTTTCAAACTCTTCCAACCCCGCATGCACCTGTTGCAACGCTTCGATCTGATTCATTACGGCGTGTTTTTTGCGGGCGATGGCGTTGCTCACGACCTCCCATGGCAGCGTCTGGCCGCGGTGTTGATCAAGGATGGCCTGCATTTCCTTGAGCTTGAAGCCCAGCTGTTGCGCGCATTTGATAAATGTCAGCAGTTCAACGCTTTGCTCGCTGTAGATGCGATAAGCGCCACGGCGTTGCGGTGCAGGTAACAGGCCGATTTCTTCGTAGTGGCGAATGCTTTTGACGGTGGTGCCCGACAATTGGGCGGCTTTGCCGATGTACATGAAAAGTCCTTTTAATCGCCGCCCGCCGAATTATCGAGTGGCGAGCTTGCGTGCCTCTAGAAGCCAGGCGTCTCTTTGATGAGGCGTGGCGTTCAGGATGGGGCCAAACGTCAGGGTGGCGGTGGGTTTTATGCCACAGAACGCCAGTGTGGTTTTGCGTATCTGATGCAACCCCGGCATGCGGTACACCCATCTGTAGTACCACGGCGGGGTGTCCATCGTCACCAGCAGGTGCGCGCTGCGGCCTTTCAGTAGCTTGTCGGGGAAAGCCTTGCCCTTGCGGTATTGAAAGGCAAAACCGGGCAGCAGGATGCGATCGAAAAAGCCTTTGAGCAATGCGGGGATTCCGCCCCACCAGATCGGGTAGACCAGCACCAGGTGTTCGGCCCAGAGGATGTTGGCCTGGGCGTGGAGCAGGTCAGGCTCCAGTGCCTGGACCTCCTGATAGCCTTCGCGCAGCACCGGGTCGAAGCGCAGGGCGCCCAGGCGCATGATGCGTACTTCATGGCTGGCATCCTTGGCGGCAGCTATGTAGCTGTCTGCCAGTGCGCTACAGAAACTGTTCGTGCCGGGGTGACCGAGAATCACCAGTACTCGCTTGCTCATCATGACGCCAACCTCAAAGGGGGCATTTGAGGGTAGAGGCTGCCCCGTAGGGGAGAGTCAAGCGAGAACCGGGGGCGATTACTCGCTGTCGACCAGCAACTCGGACAGGGCGTCCGGCTGGCTCTTGAATGCCTTGGCAAACACATCGCGATTTTTCGCCATGTAGATACCGGCTTCTTCGACTTGCTGCTCGTTCAGGGACGGCACAGCTTTTTGCAACACTTCGGCCAGCAACTCTGCCAGTTCCAGCATTTTGTCATGACGGTCAGCTTCGGCTTTATCCATGAACAAACGCTCCAGATCTCGGCTGCTGCGGTATACCACTTCGACGGCCATTTACCACCTCATATGCCTTCACGTAAATTATCTAGCGATTACTGTATTTATATACAGCTAAAAGGATAAGCCAATCATCGGGATTTGAATAGCGGCTTTTTCACTCTAGCTGTAATTGATAGGCGCAGCGGGCGCCCGACGTGTCTAATTGCCGCCCGCCATCATCTTAAGTGAGCAGCATCAGGCTGCCACATGGCCTTTTTTCTGCATGTTAAAAGCGTCATGTGCATCGCGGATGATCCGTTCGAGTCGATTCAAGGAGCTGCATCGTGAGAGTTAACAAAGCTGAGAAGCTACGTCGCCAGGTTCATGAACTGGCCGAGTCGATGGGCAACCTGTTCGTCGAAACCTTCCATTACCTGGCATTGTTTGCCATTGGCGCGGTCACTGCCTGGGCGGCGGTGATGGAATTCCTGGGAATGGTGGAGAAGGGCAACATCACGATTGATGACATCCTGCTGCTGTTTATCTACCTCGAGCTGGGGGCAATGGTCGGGATATATTTCAAGACCAACCACATGCCCGTGCGCTTCCTGATTTATGTGGCGATCACGGCGCTGACCCGCTTGCTGATTTCCAATGTGTCCCATCACAACCCGCCAGACATGGGGGTGGTGTACCTGACCGGGGCGATCCTGTTGCTGGCCTTCGCCATTCTGGTGGTGCGCTATGCGTCTTCGCAGTTCCCGTCGGTGAAGATCGAGAACCCTCATCGCAAGACCGGTGCCGGTTCCGGCGAGCATCCGGAAGTGGAGAAGGGGGAATTGTAAGTCGATTTTACATATGAAAAAGGGCGGGCTTACCAAGGTAAGCCCGCCCTTTTTTGTGCCTCACTGACGTTCAATCAGCTGATCTTGTCGAGTTCCTTTTCTTTCTCCAGGAACTCTTCTTCAAGCAAGTCATCAGCGGTCTGCTTTGGCTCTTTTGCCTCAAACCCTTCCGGGGCGAGGGTCACTGTACGTTTGCCACGCAGCTTGCCGAACAGGTGCTCCAGAGCGTGCTCCAGTTTTTGAGCAGCACCCTCCACAGCCTGGGTCAGTGAATCAGCGTCGTGGGATACGAGAATTGGCTGGTGTCCTTTAGGTCGAGCCTCCATTTTGCAGCGTTTGTCCTTGGGACCGGACTTGCCGCCATTTTCATCACTGAGATGGACCTCGACCCGGGTCAGATCTTCCAAATGGCGTTCGAGCGTGACTTCAACAGTAGCGGTGACCCAGTCCTGGGTGCGTTTGTCACTGTCGATGTGTTTATCGGAAAAGACGTGAGTAAGCATAGTTCTTCCCTTATATAAGCGTGCTCGTGTGAGGTCTGACGGCCTTGGGTGTACAAAGGTTCATCGTCATCGCTCAGTTACAGTGTTTGGGCCGATGAGCAAATATTTCAAGCACTATTTTCAGGAAGTCTTTCAAGTCGTGACCGGTGTCAGTCTTTGCCTGTAGGAAAAGCCCGCGTGTGCGGGCTTTAGCCAATTTAAATCAAAATGCGACAGAGGTTTGTAGATAGAGCGTGCGTGGCTCGCCCACGTATTTGCCCTTGTTGTTGTCGTCAAACGAGCGGGTGTAGTACTCGTGGTTGAGGATGTTTTTGACCCCCACAGCCACGTTAAGGTCGGACAGCTGGTGGCCAAAGTCATAGCCCACACGGCTGTTGAAGACCATATAGCCTGGGATCAAACCGGTGCTGCCGTCAGCGCTTTCGGCGCGGGTATTGGCGTTGTCGGCGAACTGGTTGCTCTGGAAGGTGCTGTCCAGGTTGGCTTTCCACGGCCCCTCGGTATAGCCGACGCCGATGCTGCCTTTGTTTTTCGAGGAGAACGGCACACGATTGCCTTTGTTCGGCCCATCTTCGCGGATGGTCGCGTCAACATAGGCATAGGTGGCGTATACGTCGAAACCCGCCAGTACCGGGCTCAGGCCATCCAGCGCGTAGTTGACGCTGGCCTCGATGCCCTGATGACGGGTCTTGCCCCGTGCGATCACCGTGTCGGTGGTTTGGTTGCTGTCGTACTGGTTGTTGAAGTTGATCAGAAATGCGCCGATCTCCGCGCGCAGGTTGCCATTGTCGTAGCGAGTGCCAATTTCCCAGGTGCGCGCTTTTTCCGGTTTTACCTCGCCGCCGGTAACGCGATTGGGCATCTGGCTGTACTGCACGCTGCCGAAGGAGCCTTCGGTGTTGGCATACAGATTCCAGCTGTCGGTCACGTGGTACATCACGTTCAGGGCGGGAAGCGGAGTGTTGTAGTCGCCCTTGTATTTGACGTTGGTCAGCAAGTTGGTTTGCTGTTGTTCAATCATTTCGTAGCGAATGCCCGGAGTGAAGGTCCATTTGCCGATGTCGATCTTGTCGTCGATAAAGAATGCATGGGCTTCGGTGGCACCACGGGTGTCGCGGTCATTGCGGCTGTTGGTGGTGGGCAGTTCATTGGCGGCAATCGGCGTGCGGTAGCGCAACTCATGGCCGGCTTCGTTGATATAACGATAACCTGCGCCCACTTCGTGGCTGCTGTTGCCCAGATCAAAGCCCTGGGCTATGCGGGTTTCGATCCCGCGCACCCAGTATTCCCGCGGTGACAGCGAGAGGAAGCTGCCCTGGTCCAGATAGCCGCTGCGCAGGGTCTTGGTGAAGAAGCTGTTGACGGTGAATTCACGGCGATCTTCCTGGTAGCGATAGCCAAAGTTGACCAGGGTGCGACGGCCCCAGAACTTGTCGTTGGGGCGGGTCGACTGATACGGGTCAGCCTTGTAGGCCGCGGTGCTCAGGCCGCCGGGCATGTCGGCTTCACCATCGTAGTACTGGGCCATGGCGTGCAGGCTGTTGGCTTCGTCGATCTGGTAGTTGCCCTTGAGGATCAGGTCGTCGATGCGCGTGTCGCTATGCTGGCGCCAGTCGCCGCCGCGCACGCCGGAATACAGCAGGGCGCCGCCGAGGCCGTTGTCGGCGGTGCCGCCGGCCAGCAGGTTGGCGGTTTTCTTGAAGCCATCCTGGGTGGACGATGGGCTGGTTTCGGTTTGCAGGCCAACTTTTACAGTCGGTTCGTCAGGAATGGCGCGGGTCACGAAGTTGACGATACCGCCGACGTTCTGCGGGCCATACCGCACGGCACCGCCGCCACGCACTACGTCTACCGCATCCATATTGCCCATGCTGATGGGGGCAAACGACAGCTGCGGCTGACCGTAGGGGGCGAAGGGCACGGGAATGCCGTCCATCAACACGGTGGAACGGGTTGCCAGGCGTGGGTTTAACCCACGGATACCAAAGTTGAGCGCCATGTCGTGGCTGCCGGTACCGTTGTTTTCCGGGGCGTTGACGCCCGGGATGCGATTGAGCACTTCGCGGGCGCTGGTAGCGCCCTGGCGTTCAAACTCTTCGCGGCGGATCACGTCGCGGGCGCCGGGGTGTTCGAACACATCGGTTTGCGCCGCGTCGCCGAGCCAGTCACCCACCACGCTGGAAGCGCCCAGCTCAATGCTTGCCGGAGCTGTCGAGGTGGTTGCAGGTTGCAGGCTGAATGCCCCCAGGCCTTCAGCGCGGGCTTGCAGGCCAGTGCCTTCAAGCAGGGCCTGCAAGCCTTGTTCTGGATCGTAGGTGCCTTCCAGGCCCTTGCTCTGAATACCGCTGGCGGCGGCGGAGCTGAACGAAATCAGCACCCCGGCTTCGCGTCCGAATTGGTTGAGAGCGTTTTCCAGCGATGACGGTGCGATGTGGTAAGCCTTGGCGTCGGCAAATGCCATCGGCAGGACGCTGAAACTCAAACTGGCACCTAATAGCAAGCGGGCCAGGGACGTAAGACGGAAGGGCTGAGCGGGCATGAGGGATCCTGTGGGGATGAGAATCTAAGTGGCTTACCTTCTCTGTCACGCCAGATCCGAAATCGGCTCACATTTTTTGAAAATAAAATGCACACCCTTTGTGGGAGCGGGCTTGCTCGCGATTGGATCGCCGTGGTGTGACTGGCAGACCGCGTTGTTGCCATCGCGAGCAAGCCCGCTCCCACAACAAGCTCGCTGCTACAACACGTCCGTTTGCACAGAGCCGTTACACCCGCGCTTCAACCGTTACCCAATAGCGGGTAAAGCGCTTGATTCGCACTGGCAAGCTGACGGCAAGCAGGTCCAGCACGCGTTCGCTGTCGTCCACCGGGTAGGTGCCGGAGATCAGCAGGTCGGCGACTTTTGGGTCGCAGTTGAGCTGGCCCCGGCGATAGCGGCCCAGTTCGACGAGAAAATCCGCCAGGCGCATATGCGCAGCAACCAGCATGCCGTCGGTCCACGCACCGCTCCCCGCATCCAGAGGGCGCGGGGTGTTCCAGGCCAGGCGGGTGAAGCTCAGTTGCTGGTGCGGCTCAACCCACAATGCACTACCCGTATGCGCCGTTGGCATCAACGCAACCCGGCCCTCGAACACGGCGATTTCAGTGCGGTCGCCAAATTGGCGCACATTCAGGCGCGCCGCCTGGGGTTGCACGGTGCCTTGGGCAGTACGAACCAGCAGTGGGCGAGAATCCCGGGCGGCAGTCAGCAGCATTTCGCCTTCGAGCAGGCGGATGACTCGTTGCTGGGCATCGAATTTCACATCCACCGCGCTGGCGGTGTTGAGCTGGAGCTGGCTGCCATCATGCAACTGCAGGTTGCGCCGCTGGCCTACCGGTGTGCTGAAATCTGCCAGCAGCGGGTTGACGGGCAACTGCTCGCGCAGGCCCCAGGTCAATGCCGAGCCTGCGCCTAAAAGCAGCAACAGCTTCAATGCCTGACGGCGGCTGCTGCTTTTGGGCGCGTTCAGGGCCGCATGGGCCAGTGGCGACGACAAACCGCGCAAGCGCTGGTTGATGCGCTGGATATGCTCCCACGCCCGCTGGTGTTCAGGATGGGCGTGTAACCATTGCTCCCAGGCCTGCTGGCGCCTGGGACTGAGCGCACCGCCCTGCATTTCGACCAGCCAGCTGACTGCTTGCTCGGCCACCGCCGTGCCGATGTCGGGCGGTGCATTGAAGGCACCGTTCACAGGGCGAAGTAGCAACGCAGGGCTGCCTTGCTCAAATGACGTTTGACCGTGGCAATCGAGATACCCAGTTGAGCGCCGATTTCTGCGTAGCCCAGGCCATCGACCTGAGCCAGTAAAAAGGCCCGTTTGACCGGGGAAGGCAGGCCGTCGAGCAATTGATCGAGCTCCATCAGGGTTTGCAGAATGATTGCGCGTTCTTCTTCACTGGGGGCAACCTGTTCGGGCAGGTCAGCCAGGGCCTGCAGGTAGGCGCGCTCCAGATCCTGGCGGCGATAGTGATTAAACAGCACGCGCTTGGCGACCACGGTCAAAAACGCCCGGGGTTCGCCAGGGGCCGGGGTTTCGCGGGCGGTCAGCAGCCGCATGAAAGTGTCCTGGGCCAGGTCGGCGGCATTCTGCGGGCAGCCGAGCTTGCGCCGTAACCATCCCGTGAGCCAGCTGTGGTGGTCCTGATACAGAACCTCGACGATGTTTGACTGCGACAACGACCACTCCGGCTGCGCTGAATAACGCTTTAGAGAACAAGAATTGTTCGCATTGTAGGGGTGGCTTTATGCATTGAGCAATCACCACTTATCAAGGGCGGTCGCGCAGCCCGTCATCTGCTTTTGCATATGAGAATATTTATCATTAGTATCGCTTTCCTTTTGCCTGCGCATCGGTCTCCATGACCCCACCCGAACTCAAGGATGGCCCTACCAGCGAACCGCGCCAGGGACGAGCGCATTTCCTGCAGGTGTTTCTTAGCCAACGTCCGCAGATGGAAGCGCTGGTGAGCCGCCGCGTGGGCTGCCGGGCTACGGCCGCGGATCTGGTGCAGGATTTGTTTTTGCGGTTTTGGCGGCGGCCGTTGGTGCAGGTTGAAGAGCTGAGCACCTATCTGTTGCGCTGTGCGGGCAATATCGCCATCGACCATTTGCGCAGCGAAGGTACGCGCGAGCGGGTCAGCCATCACTGGCAGCCTGAACCGGACGCCAGAAGCTGCGAGCCCCAGGCCGCTCTTGAAGCCGGAAATGACTTGCGCCAGGTCGAGGCGGCATTGCGCAGCCTGCCCGAGCGCACGCGGCATATCTTTTTGCTCAACCGTATTCACGGTCGCACCTATGCCGAGATCGCCAAGGTCATGGGCGTGTCGCAAAGTGCTGTCGAAAAACACATGATGCGTGCCCTGGAGGCCTGCAAGGCCAGTCTGCGTGAGCCGCCATCAGGGACAGCATTGTGAACCGCCATTCGAGAGTTGCCGTGACAGCCGAGCAAGAGCGTGCCGCGTTGGACTGGCTCAGTGTGCTGCACGACCGGCCCGACAGTGGCGATCAGGCCACCTTCAGTCGCTGGCTGCAGGCTGACCCTGCCCATGCCGAGGCCTATGCCCAGGCGCAGGTGGTGTGGGAGCTGAGTGAAGTGGCGGCCAGTACCCTGGCTGACGAAGAGTCGCTGGCCCTTCAGCGATACCTGTCGGCTATGGATACATCCCGGCGCGGTCGCCTGCGGCATTGGGCCGGTGGGTTGGCCATTGCTGCATGCCTGCTGCTGATGGTCGGTGTATTTGCCGGTTGGCAACCGGCGCGCTGGGTGGACGATCTGGGCGCGGACTATGTGAGCGCGCCTGGGCAAGTGCGCACTGTGGTGCTGGCCGATCAAACGCAGGTCACGCTGGATGCCGACAGCGCCATTGCGGTGAACTTCAGTGGTGGTGAACGCCATGTGCAATTGCGCCGTGGCGTGGCCTTCTTTCACGTCACCCATACCGGCGCGCCCTTTGTGGTAGATGCCGACGGCGGTGAAGCGCGGGTCCTGGGCACCGAATTTGAGGTGCGCCTGCAACCGGGCGGGGCGCAAGTCACGGTGTTGTCCGGGCGGGTAGGGGTCAAGGCTGGCAAGGATTCGGCTCAGCAGATTCTTACTGCCGATCAGCAAATTGCCTACGACGCTGGGGTTACCGATGCAGTGCATCACGTTGACAGCCAGAGCCGCCTGGGCTGGCGCTCGGGCTGGTTGAGCTATTACAAAACCCCGCTGGCTGATGTCGTGGCCGATCTCAGGCGTTATTACCCGGGGCAGATTGTGTTGCTCAACAGCCAGTTGGGTGCCAGGAAAATCAGCGGCAGTTTCCCCAGCCAGGACCCGCAAGCCGTACTCAATTCGTTGCAGGGCGTGCTCGGATTTGAGCAGCACAGTGTGTTAGGACTGATTGTGTTGCGTTGACGCGCCCTCCACATATCCCTGTGGGAGCGGGTTTGCTCCCACCGTTTTCCCACAGGCGGTCTGTGGCGCCATCGCGGATTTTTTTTCATTGCGTGGTGAGGTAAACCCCGGCCCCATCCGTGTAGTGCTTGAAAATGCGAAAAATTCGTATTCCGTATCAGGTCAACACACAGGTCATGAGCATGAAGTCCAGGGCAAGTTCGGTGAAACAGTGGTTGGGAGCTTCTGCATTCGTGATGGCCGGGTTGGCGCTAAACCCGCTTTATGCGGCCATGGCTGCCGAGGCGCCGCAACAGCAGGCGGGTGCATTGTTTGATTTCAACCAGCCGGCCAAACCACTGCCCCAGGCGCTCAACGACTTTTCCCGGCTGACCGGCCTGAGCGTGGTCTACACCGATGAAGCCCCCTTTGGCCTTCAGGCTCCGGCGATCAAGGGGCGCATGAGCGCCGGGCAGGCTTTGCAGCAGTTGCTCGCGCAGTCTGGCTTCAATGGGCGGCGTACCGACGCCAACACCTTTGCCCTCGAACCCCAGCCCACCGCAGGCGCCCTGAACCTGGGGGCCACCAGCATTACCTCGCTGGCCACAACCGACACCAGCTACCAGCCGCCAGCCACCACTTCGGTGATGCGCGGCACGGGCTCATCCATGGAAGTGCCGCAAACCATCAATGTGGTTGCCGCTCAGGTGATTCGCGATCAGGCGCCGCGCAATCTGGATGATGCCCTGAACAATGTCAGCGGCATCACCCAGGGCAACACGCTGGGCAGTACCCAGGACTCGGTGATGAAGCGCGGCTTTGGTGACAACCGTGACGGTTCGATCATGCGCGACGGTATGCCGCTGGTGCAGGGCCGGGCGATGAACGCTGCCACCGAACGGGTCGAAGTGCTCAAGGGGCCGGCCTCGTTGCTCTACGGGATTCAAGATCCGGGTGGTGTCGTCAACGTGGTCAGCAAAAAGCCGCAGCTGGAGCAGTACAACGCGGTGACGGTGCGTGGGTCAACCTATGGCTCGGGTAAAAACGGCGGCGGTGGCAGCCTCGACAGCACCGGCCCGCTGGGTGATTCGGGGCTGGCCTACCGGATGATCATCGACCATGAAGATGAAGATTACTGGCGCAATTTTGGGGTGCATCGCGAAACCCTGATCGCGCCGTCGCTGGCCTGGTACGGCGACAACACCCAAGTACTGCTGGCGTACGAACACCGCGAGTTCCTGACCCCCTTCGACCGTGGGACGGCCATCAATCCGGCGACCAACCATCCGCTGGACATTCCGGCCACGCGCCGCCTGGACGAGCCGTTCAACAATATGGAAGGGCGCTCGGACCTGTACCGCCTTGAAGTCGATCACGACCTCAACGACGACTGGAAAGCCCATTTCGGCTACAGCTGGAACCGCGAAACCTACGACGCCAGCCAGGTTCGGGTTACCAAGGTCAACTCCGACGGCACCCTGACGCGCAAAATGGACGGCACCAAAGGTGCCATCACCACCGACCGTTTCAGCACCTTCAGCTTGCAGGGCAAGGTTCAGGCCGCTGGCATGCAGCATGACCTGGTGTTTGGCGTGGACGACGAATACCGCAAAATCTATCGCGCCGAGCTGATCCGCCAGGACAGCCAGTCCACGTTCAATTACGAAAACCCGGTGTACGGCAATGAAGTCGCCGGTACCACCGTGAGCGCCAGTGACAGCAACCAGACCGACTTGCTGCGCAGCGACTCGTTGTTTGCCCAGGACTCGATCCACCTCACCGACCAATGGATTCTGGTGGCGGGCGCACGCTTTCAGAAGTACGACCAACTGGCGGGCAAAAGCATTCCGTTCAAGGCCAGCACCGATACCAACGGGGTGAAATGGATCCCGCGGGCCGGGCTGGTATACCGCTACACCGATGAGCTGTCGTTCTATGGCAGCTACACCGAATCGTTCAAGCCCAACTCCTCGATCGCTCCGCTGACGGGCGGCGTAGTACTGGACTCCTCCATCGCCCCGGAGCAGTCAAAATCCTGGGAACTGGGGGCCAAGCTGGATATCCCGGGCCGTATCACTGGCACCCTGGCCTTGTACGACATCAAAAAGCGCAATGTGCTGGTGTCCTCCACGGTGGACGATGTCACCGCCTATTCGGCCGCGGGTGAAGTTCGTTCCCGGGGCCTGGAACTGGACGTCAGCGGCCAGCTGACGGACCAGTGGAGCCTGATCGGCAGCTATGCCTACACCGATGCCGAGGTGACCAAAGACACCACCTACCAGGGCATGCGCCTGCAAAACGTGGCCAAGAACAGCGGTTCGCTGTCGGCGGTGTATGACTTTGGCAGCATCGTGGGCGGTGACAAACTGCGCATAGGCGCGGGCGCGCGCTATGTGGGCGAAAGGGCGGGGGATGCCCTGAACGACTTCGATCTGCCGGGTTACACCGTGGCCGATGCCTTTGCCACCTACGACACCAAGGTTGAGGGGCAAAAGGTCAAATTCCAGGTCAACGTCAAAAACCTTTTCGACCGCACTTACTACACCTCGGCGGCCAGCCGCACCTTTGTCTCCATCGGCGATGCGCGGCAACTCACATTTTCCAGCACTCTGGAGTTCTAAGGCCGCCAGGGTTACCTGAACACCGCCCGAAACTCCCCCGGCGTGCCGCCCAGGCTTTGCTTGAAGCGGTTGGCGAAGTGGCTGGCGCTGGCGAAGCCACAGGCCAGTGCAACATGGCCCAACGCCAGTGTGCTGTTGCGCAGCAGGTCGCGGGCGCGGGCCAGGCGGCGGGCCAGCAGGTATTGATGGGGTGGTACGCCAAAGCTTTCGCGGAACATGCGGGCAAAGTGGTAAGGCGATAGCGCGCACTGCGCTGCCAACTGGCCGATGTTCAGCGGTTCGGCCAGCCGGTGCTCGATGTATTCCACCAGTTGGCGGCGCTGATAGGCCGCCAGCCCGCCCTTGAGTTGCAGCCCGTCACGCAGCCCCACCTGGGTCAGTACGGCATGGTCGAGCAGGGCGCTGGCCAGGCTGCTGGTGAGCAGGCGTTCGGCGGGCTCGTCCCAGTTGGTCTGGATCAGTTGATGAAAGCGGCGGGTTTGCTGTTCGTCATCCTGAAAGGTCAGTTCCCGCAATTGCATCTCCCGGGGTTCGCGGTCGAGCAGGGCGATGCAGCCCAGGGCAAATTGCTCCTGGCTGACATACACATGGGCCAGGCGTATTTCGCCATTGATCACCCACGCCGATTGATGATCGGCGGGCAGCACGCAGAGCTTGCCCGGTGAGCCCTTGGCGCCCGGTTGCTCGCGTCTGAAAGTACCGGTGCCGCCGGAGATATAGCACGACAAGGTGTGGTGCGTCGGTGCTTCATACTCACGGGCATCGTGGTGGTTGGTCCACACAGCAGCGGCCATGCCTTCACCCAGCTCGGCACTGTGCACCAGACGGGCATTGGGCGAGCTGTTCATGGACTGGAAGACTTGCAGGGTATCGAATGCGGGCATGCTCGCATCCTACTCCGTCGCACTGCGGCTGCCAGCCCCGGGCTAACAAAAGCGCAAGAATCTGCAAGTGCGGCCCAGGCAGCGGGCCCAGACTGAAGGCCATTGTCTGGAGTGCGCCATGAACCTGTTTTTATATGTAATGACTGTCTTGATCTGGGGCACCACCTGGATCGCCCTGAAATTGCAATTGGGGGTGGTGGCGATACCGGTGTCCATCGTTTACCGCTTTGGTCTGGCGGCGTTGGTGCTGTTTGCCGTGCTGTTGCTCAGCCGCAAGTTGCAGGTGATGAACAGGCGCGGGCATCTGATTTGCCTGGCCCAGGGGTTGTGCCTGTTCTGTGTCAACTTCATGTGTTTCTTGACCGCCAGCCAGTGGGTGACCACAGGCCTGATCGCGGTGGTGTTTTCTACCGCCACATTGTGGAATGCGCTGAATGCGCGGATTTTCTTCAAGCAGAAAATCGCCCGCAACGTGATCGCTGGCGGTGCCCTGGGCATGCTCGGGCTGGGCCTGTTGTTCTGGCCGGAATTGAGCGGGCATGCCGCCACACCGCATATTGCCCTCGGACTGGGGCTGGCGTTGATCGGAACCCTGTGTTTTTCGGCGGGCAACATGCTGTCCAGCCTGCAACAGAAAGCCGGGCTCAAGCCGCTGACCACCAATGCCTGGGGCATGCTGTATGGTGCCAGCATGCTGGCGGTGTACTGCGCGCTAAGGGGTATCCCGTTCGAAATGGAATGGAACACGCGCTATATCGGTTCGCTGTTGTACCTGGTGATACCGGGCTCGGTGATCGGCTTTACCGCGTACCTGACCCTGGTCGGGCGCATGGGGCCGGAGCGCGCGGCCTATTGCACGGTGTTGTTCCCGCTGGTGGCGCTGAATGTGTCGGCCTTTGCCGAAGGCTACCAGTGGACCCCCCCGGCGTTGGCCGGGTTGGTGCTGGTGATGCTGGGTAACGTGCTGGTGTTTCGCAAACCCAAGCCGGTGGCATTGAACGCCAAGCTGGCGTGAGTCTGTAACCTCCTGTGGGAGCGGGCTTGCTCGCGATGGCAGCGACGCGGTGTATCAGTCACACCTCGGCGATCCAATCGCGAGCAAGCTCGCTCCCACAACAGACCTTGCCTCAGCCCTTGAACACCTGCGGGTTGACCAGGTCTTGCGGGCGTTCGCCCAGCAGGGCGCTGCGCAGGTTGGCCAGGGCGCGGTTGGCCATCGCCTCACGGGTTTCGTGGGTGGCCGAGCCGATATGGGGCAGGGTCACGGCGTTTTTCAACGCGAACAAAGGTGATTCGCTCAGCGGTTCTTTCTCGTAAACATCCAGGCCAGCGCCGCGAATGGTGCCGTTTTGCAGGGCTTCGATCAGTGCCGGTTCGTCGACCACCGGGCCACGGGAGATATTCACCAGAATAGCGCTCGGCTTCATCAGCTTGAGTTCGCGCTGGCTGATCAGATGCCGGGTTTTTTCGCTCAATGGCACCACCAGGCAGACGAAGTCCGCTTCGGTCAGCAACTGGTCGAGGCTGCGAAATTGCGCGCCCAGCTCTTGCTCAAGAGCGGTCTTGCGGCTGTTGCCGCTGTACAGGATTGGCATGTTGAAACCCAGCCGGCCACGACGGGCAACGGCTGCGCCGATATTGCCCATGCCGACGATACCCAGGGTCTTGCCGTAGACATCGCTGCCGAACAGGGCGGGTGGCACGCTGGCTTGCCATTGGCCGGCCTTGGTCCAGGCGTCAAGCTCGGCGACCCGACGGGCGCTGCTCATGATCAGGGTAAAACCCAGGTCGGCGGTGCTTTCGGTCAGCACGTCCGGGGTATTGGTGAGCATGATGCCGCGTTCGTTGAAGTAGTCGACATCGTAGTTGTCGTATCCCACCGAGACACTGGAGACGACCTCCAGCTGCCGGGCATGTTCCAGTTGCTTGCGCCCCAGTTTGCGGCCGACGCCGATCAGACCGTGGGCGTGGGGCAGTGCCTCTTCGAATTGGGCGTTGATATCGCCCAGCTTGGGGTTGGGCGCGATGACGTTGAAATCCTGTTGCAGGCGCTCGATCATCGCGGGGGTGACGCGGCTGAAGGCAAGTACGGTTTTCTTGGTGCTGGAAAGGCTCATCTGAACAAGACTCATCGGCTGTCGGGAATGTAAGCACGCTAACATTCTCGCCCGCCCGCTGCCAATCCTTGACCTGTGGGAGCGGGCTTGCTCGCGATTGGATCGTCGGGGTGTGGCAGATACACCGCGTTGTAGCAATCGCGAGCAAGCCCTCTCCCACAAAATCGCAATCAGCTATAGGTGGCCAGTTCAGTCTGATGCGCCGCCAGAATTTCCGGCAGCGAGCTTTTCAAGTATTCGACCCAGGTCTTGATCTTGGCATCCAGGTACTGGCGCGACGGGTAGATGGCGTACAGGTTCAGTTCCTGGGAGCGGTACTTGGGCAGCATGCGCACCAGCGTGCCGTTGCGCAGGCCTTCGATGGCGGCGTACACCGGCAGCACGCCGACACCCATGCCGCTGGTGATCGCGGTTTTCATCGCGTCGGCCGAGTTGACCAGAAACGGCGAAGAGTTGATCAGCACCATTTCCTGGCCTTCCGGGCCTTCAAACACCCATTTGTCCAATGCAATCACCGGGCTGACCAGGCGCAGGCAGGAATGGTTGAGCAGGTCGCTGGGCTTGGTTGCCGTGCCATTGGCTTTCACATAGCCGGGCGATGCACAGACGATGCTGTAGGTGATGCCCAGGCGCTGGGACACAAAACCCGAGTCCGGCAGCTCGCTGGCCAGCACGATGGACACGTCGTAGCCCTCGTTGAGCAGGTCCGGCACGCGGTTGGCCAGGGTCAGGTCGAAGGTCACGTCGGGGTGGGTCTTGCGGTAGCGGGCAATGGCGTCGATCACGAAGTGCTGGCCGATGCCGGTCATGGTGTGCACTTTCAATTGCCCGGCAGGGCGCGAGTGGGCGTCGCTGGCCTCGGCTTCGGCTTCCTCAACGTAGGCCAGGATTTGCTCGCAGCGCAGTAAATAGCGTTTGCCGGCTTCGGTCAGGGCGATGCGGCGGGTGGTGCGGTTAAGCAGGCGTGTTTGCAGGTGGGCCTCAAGGTTGGAGACCGCGCGCGAGACGTTGGCAGTGGTGGTGTCCAGCATGGCGGCAGCGGCCGTGAAACTTCCGGCTTCGGCCACACAACTGAAGGCGCGCATGTTTTGCAAAGTGTCCATGAAGTGCTCTCAAGGGGCGATATAGGGGACAGCAACCAATTACACAGCAACAAATTGTGACATGAAGTTTCAGGCTTTACAGGCCGCTTTTCATTCGACCAACGGATTATCCCAAGAACGGTAATAAAGATTCACATTTATGCCCGCTTATCGTTGTGCCTGCCAAGTCATAGACTTCTCTATCTCAAGCCTCATCCTCCCTCCTTTTCAGGAATTTGCAGCAGTGCAGCGTCGCATCAGCAGAGAGCTTAAAGCCCTCAGTGTTCTGGCTTTATCGTTAGCATTAAACGGCTGCATTGGTTTTGGTGGCATCGCGCCCAAGGGCAGCATGCTTCCCGCCAATACGCTGGCCACCGACGAGGCGATTCAAAGCGCCGCGAAAGACGCGAACTGGCCCAAAGCCCAATGGTGGCACGCTTATGGCGACCCGCAACTGGATGAGTGGATCAGCCTTGCCGTACAGGGTAGCCCAACGATGGCAATGGCTGCAGCCCGTGTGCGTCAGGCCCGGGCCATGGCCGGGGTTGCCGAGTCGGCCGAGTCGCTGCAAATCAACGCAGATTCGACGCTCAAACGGCACAACTGGCCCTCGGACCAATTCTATGGCCCGGGTGCATTGGACAACTCCACAACCTGGGACAACAACGCCGCGCTGGGCTTCAGCTTTGCCCTGGACTTGTGGGGCCGCGAAAGCAATGCCACAGAGCAGGCCGTGGACATGGCGCACATGAGTGTGGCCGAAGGTCGTCAGGCCCAGCTCGAACTGCAGAACAACGTGATTCGTGCCTATATCCAGCTGTCGCTGCACTACGCCCAACTCGATATCGTCGAATCGACTCTGCACCAGCAAGAACAGATTCTCGATCTGGCAAAAAAGCGTCTGGACGGCGGTATCGGCACCCATTTTGAAGTCAGCCAGGCGCAGGCGCCGCTGCCCGAGATTCATCGCCAGATTGACGCCCAGGAAGAAGAAATCGCCTTGACCCGCAACCAGTTGTCGGCGCTGGCCGGCAAGGGCCCGGGGGAGGGTGCACGCCTCAAGCGACCAACCCTCGCCCTGGCCACTGCACTGAAACTGCCGTCGAGCCTTCCTGCTGAACTGCTGGGACAGCGTCCTGATGTGGTTGCCAGCCGCTGGGAAGTGGCAGCCCAGGCCCGCGGCATCGATGTGGCGCACGCCGGTTTCTACCCCAACGTAGACCTGGTGGGCAGCATCGGCTTTATGGCCACCGGTGGTAGCGCGCTGGGTTTTCTGACCGGCAAGAAGCTCAACTACAACGTTGGGCCGGCCATTTCCCTGCCGATCTTCGATGGCGGTCGCTTGCGCTCGGAACTGGGCGTGGCCTCTGGTGGCTATGACATGGCCGTGGCCAAGTACAACCAGACCCTGGTGACTGCGCTCAAGGGCATTTCCGATCAGTTGATCAAGCGCGAGTCGATGGAAAAACAGCAGGTCTTTGCCGCCGAGTCGGTGCAGGCCGCGCAAAAAACCTACGACATCGCCGTGGTCGCGTTCCAGCGTGGTCTGACCGACTACCTCAACGTGCTCAATGCACAAACCCTGCTGTTCAAGCAGCAGCAGATCCAGCAGCAGGTCCAGGCCGCCCGCCTGAGCGCCCACGCCGAGCTGGTGACGGCGCTGGGTGGCGGCCTTGGTGCTGGCAACGATGTGCCCAGGGACGATCGCTATGTGCCCGACAAACCGCCGGCCGTCATGGCGCTGTTCAACCACTGAACCTGACCACCAATCCCCCTCGATGGCTAATTTTGAGAGCCTGTAGATGAACCACTTGCCCGCCCCGGTACGCTGGCTGTATTCCCTGGAATGGCGCCGTGGATTTTTTGACTGGGCACGCAGCGATGGCGTGACCTGGGTGCATATTTTCAAAGTGCTGGTCGCCGCCTTTCTGACCCTGTGGCTGGCCATGCGCCTTGAGCTGCCGCAACCGCGCACCGCCATGATCACTGTCTTTATCGTGATGCAGCCGCAAAGCGGCCAGGTGTTCGCCAAAAGCTTTTACCGGTTTTTGGGCACCCTGACCGGCTCGGCGGTAATGGTGGCGCTGATCGCCCTGTTCGCGCAGAACACCGTGCTGTTTCTCGGTGCGATGGCGATCTGGGTGGGCATCTGCTCCGCCGGTGCTGCTCGCTGCCGCAACTTCCGTGCTTATGGTTTTGTGCTGGCCGGTTACACCGCTGCAATGGTCGGCCTGCCTGCTCTGGCCCACCCCGATGGCGCCTTTATGGCCGCGGTGTGGCGGGTGCTGGAGATCTCGCTGGGCATTCTCTGCTCCACCGTGGTCAGCGCTGCGATCCTGCCCAAAACGGCTGGCGCAGCAATGCATGACGCGCTGTACAAACGCTTTGGCGTATTTGCCGGTTTTGTTGCCGAAGGCCTGCGTGGCCAGTCCTCCCAGGAGGCCTACGAGGCCAGCAACGTGCGTTTTATCGGTGAAAGCGTGGGCCTCGAAGGCATGCGCAGCGTGACCGTATTTGAAGACCCGCATATGCGTCGTCGCAGTGGCCGCCTGAGTCGTTTGAACAGCGAGTTCATGGCCATTACTACGCGCTTCAATGCCTTGCACCAGTTGCTTGCACGTTTGCGCAGCCGTGGTGTGGTGGACGTAGTGTCGGCCATCGAGCCGGAGCTGGAGATCCTGGCGCAGTTGCTCGACACCTATGCCGGTCGCTCGTTGACGGATAAAGACGCGGCTTTGCTCGCCGAGCAACTGGATGCCTTCAAGGCGAGCCTGCCAGGGCATGTCCGTGCGTTGCGGGTCAGGTTTCTGCAAAGCGAACCCAGCCCGTCTGACTTCCTCGACTTCAACACCGCCTACGAGCTGCTGTTCCGCTTTGTCGACGACCTGCACAACTACGCGCTGACCCACGCCTCGCTGGCCGATCACACCCACGAACGGGAGCGTTGGGACCAACCGTTTATTTCGCAGACCAACTGGTGGTCGGCGGCCGCTTCCGGGATTCGGGCAGCGTTTATTCTGGCCGTGCTCGGCACCTACTGGGTGATGACCGCCTGGCCCAGCGGCGCCATGATGACCCTGATCGCCGCCGCTACAGTGGGCTTGTCGGCAGCCACGCCCAACCCCAAACGCATGGCTTTTCAGATGGCCTGCGGGACCTTCCTGGGGGCGTTGATCGGCTTTGTCGAAATGTTTTTCGTGCTGCCTCATATCGACGGTTTCCCGCTGTTGTGTCTGGTGCTGACGCCGGTGATCGTGCTCGGTTCGTTCCTCACGTCGCGGGCCAATTACGCGGGTGTCGGCCTGGGCTTGCTGATTTTTTTCAGCACCGGCTCGGTCCCCGACAACCTGACGATCTACAACCCGTACCAGTTCATCAACGACTACATCGCGATGGTCATGGGCATGCTGGTCTGTGCGGCTGCCGGCGCGATTATCCTGCCGCCCAACAGCCGCTGGTTGTGGAGCCGTCTGGAGCAGGATCTGCGTGAACAGGTGGTGTATGCCATCAGTGGCAAGTTACGTGGCCTGAGTTCCAGCCTGGAAAGCCGTACCCGTGACCTGATGCATCAGGCTTACGGCCTGGCCGCCGGCAAGCCGCAGGTGCAACGCCAATTGCTGCGCTGGATGTTTGTGGTGCTGGAAGTCGGCCACGCAATTATCGAGCTGCGCAAGGAGCAGGCGATCCTGCCGGTTCACCCGGCGTATGCCGAGGCCCAGCCGTGGCGCCAGGCCATCCGGGTCATGGGCCGGGCGCTGGTGCGGCTGTTTATCGCCCCCAGCGAAAGCAACCTGGAGCGCGCGCTGATTGCCGTCGACCACGCCATCAGCCGCGTGCAGTCTACCGACGAACCCTTTGCCCGCAACTTCGATACCTCGGCGTTGGTGCGGGTGCAAAGCTACCTGCATTTTATTCGTACATCACTGCTTGACCCGCAATCGCCGCTGGCCGCTTATGCCCAGCCGCAAGGACTTGAACATGCCTCGTGAAATCGCCTTCCACGGCGTCTACATGCCCACCATGACCCTGATGTTTTTTATCGCGGCGGGGTTGGCATGGGGCTTTGACCGACTGTTTTCCGGCTACGACCTGTACCGCTTCTTCTGGCACCCGGCGCTGCTGCGCCTGAGCCTGTTTGCTTGTCTTTTTGGCGCCATGGCGCTCACTGTTTACCGTTGAGACCGATCCGATGAAAAAGTTCTTCAGCCTGCTTGCCACCTTGCTGGTTTTGGCCCTTGCGATATGGATCGGCCGAACCCTGTGGGAACATTACATGAACACCCCGTGGACCCGTGATGGACGGGTGCGGGCCGATATCATCAACGTCGCGGCCGACGTCAACGGCTATGTGGTCGGCGTGCCGGTCAAGGACAACCAGTTGGTGAAAAAGGGCGACGTGCTGCTGGAAATCGACCCTGAGCACTACGAAATCATGGTCAAGCAAGCCCAGTCGCTGGTGGCCTCCCGCAAGGCAACCTGGGAAATGCGCAAGGTCAACGCCCATCGTCGGGCTGACATGGACAGCCTGGTGATTTCCCGCGAGAACCGTGACGACGCCAGCAACATCGCCGACTCGGCCCTGGCCGACTATCAGCACGCCCTGGCGCAGCTGGACGCGGCGCAGCTCAACCTCAAGCGCACCAAGGTCCTGGCCACGGTCGATGGTTACGTGACCAACCTCAATGTGCATCGCGGCGACTATGCGCGGGTGGGTGATCCGAAAATGGCCGTGATCGACCAGGATTCGTTCTGGGTCTATGGCTTCTTTGAAGAAACCAAACTGCCGCATATCCGCGTGGGCGACAAAGCCGATCTGCAAATGATGAGCGGTGAAGTGTTGAAGGGCCACGTTGAAAGCATCTCGCGGGGTATATACGACCGCGATAACCCCGAAAGCCGTGAGCTGGTGGCTGACGTTAACCCGACGTTCAACTGGGTGCGTCTGGCCCAGCGGGTACCGGTGCGGATCCATATTGACGAGATCCCCGATGGCTTCCTGCTGGCCGCGGGTACGACCTGTACGGTGATCGTGGATCAGGGCAAGGCCGAGTAAAGTTAATGCGGGAGCGGGCTTGCTCGCGATGGCCTCGACGCGGTTTAACTGAAACACCGCAGTGACGGCATCGCGAGCAAGCCCGCTCCCACAAGCGCGAGGCCGGGGTTCAAGCCGCGCAAAACGTCTCGTGCAAATGCCGCCACAGTATCTTGCCGTCGGCGTCTTTCTCGAATACCACGGTGGCGCGGCGGTCGGTGCGGTTGCCGTTGTGTTCCTCCTGCAGCTCGCGGTAGCTGACTACTGCACCACCTGGATGCAGGGCAATGCCCTTGAACTCGCTGAGGGTGATGTTCAGGCCCGGGCGCGCACCGCGCAGTTGTTCAAACAGTGTTTCTACGCCGTTGGCGTCCAGCACGTTGCCGCTGGGGGCAATCATCGAAAACTGCGGCGAAAACCGCGCCAGCAATACCGGCAGCACGCCGGGTTCCAGACCGGAAAACCAGCCTTCAATTTCGACGTGGGTTTCGCTTACCAGGTCGAAGTAGCGCTTATAGTCACTCATCAAAATCTCCAGGTCAGGGTGCGAGCAAGGCCAGCACGCGGGATGTATCAAGGCGTAGAACGGGAACCAGCGGCACCAGCGTCAATGCACCCCCGATGGCAAAGCATAGGGCAAAGGCGTGGGACGTCGAGGTGATTGCGGTCAATGTACCGAACAGGGCCATCATCAAGGCCGGGCCGAGCAGGAAGCTCAATTGGCGGTTGAGGTTCCACAGTGCACTGGCGTGGCCCATGTGTTCGGGTGCGATATCGATAAAGGCTGTGTTTTGTGCGCTGCTGCTGCACAGGCTGCCACCAAAGCCCATCACGGCGTACAGCGCCATGGGCAAGCCGATGCTGGAACTATCGATTTGGGGCAGTAACGCAATACCCGCGGCTTGTGCGCTCATGCCCAGCAGTAGCAAGGGTTTGGGGCCAAGGCGGTTGAACTGGTAGCGGCTCAGGGTGATGCCCAGCGCTGAAGCCAGAGCCCAGGGCAGCATCAGCATGCCGGTTTGCGTGGCGCTAAAACCCAGCTGGTGCAGGTACAAGATACTCACCAGTTGCGTGCCGATGAAAATGCCGGGGATAAACAGGTAGGTCAGCATTGCCACTTGCAGCAACGGGCTTTTGAACAGGCGGCCCATATTGGCTGCGCCAGCTCGAATGCGCCTGTAAGTCATGGGCAATACGGGCTGCGCAGGCGGGTCGGGTTGCAGCCAGCAGACTGCCAGCAGCAGGGTAAGCAAGGTCAGTGGTAGATTGGCATAAAACACCCAGCGCCAAGTGAGCGCTTCGACCATCCAGCCGCCCAGTGCTGGCGACAGTGCGGGCACTAGCAGCGCCACCAGCAAAATCACTGAGGTCAGTCGGGCCCGGTCGCGGATCGGGAAGTGCCGATAGGCCATAGCCTGACCGACCGGAATCAACAGCCCGCCCCCCAGCCCCTGCAGCAGGCGGTAGCCGATCAGAGCTTCAATTGAGGTCGCTTGGGCGACACACAACGACGCCACGCTGAATAATGTCAGTGAAAGCACGATCAGGCGTTTCTCACCAAACAGTTGGGTTAGCCATACGCTGGGCACAATGACCAGGATCAGGCCAAGCATGTAGGCATTGCCAATCCACGCCAGTTGTGTGACCGAGGCATGCAGCTGCTGGCTGATATCCGGGTAGGCGATCGAGGCTGCGAACATATTCACCAGATCCAGGGCAAATCCCAGCAGATACACCAGCGCGACTTTATTGCGGTAAGCCATGGGTGGCTCCTGTTCAGTAGAGCGCACAGTAAGCAGCTTTGGCTTATGGAGGAACCGTCCGTCTGCTGCTAGATTGTCAAAATTATTTTGACAATTGGCAGGTTTCTCTATGGTCAGCCTCGACCGGTTCGACACCTTCAAGGCCGTGGTCGAAGCTGGCTCCCTTACCGCCGCGGCTGATTTACTGGGGCAAACCCGTGCGGTGGTCAGCTTCAATATCAAGCGTCTAGAGGCTGAGCTGGGCGTGACCCTGCTAACGCGCAACACCCGACGGTTGGCCCTGACTGAGGCGGGTGAGCGCTTTTACCAGCGCTGCCTGAGCATGCTGGAAGAGGCCCGGCTGGCGATTGACGAAGCGCGCAGCGAACACACCGAACTCAAGGGCACGCTGCGCATCACCACCACCGTTGAATATGCCCTGGCCAAGGTGGTGCCGGCGCTGGAGCTCTTCAGTGCCTTGCACCCTGACCTCAACGTCCAGCTGTCGACCTCATCGACCCATGCGGATCTGATCTCCGAGCGTTTTGACGTGGCCTTGCGACTGGGTCGCGTGCTCGACTCCAGCCATCGTGCCGTGCAGTTGTGCACCTTCGGCATTCTGCCGGTGGCCTCGCCGGCGTTCGTTACCAGCGTGGTGCCGATAGACAGCGTGCACGCGCTTGAGCAAACGCCGTGGCTGGAGCATGGCCGGGTTGGGGAGTTGACTATTACCGAGGTGAGCAGCGGTGTGGTCCGTCCTTACCAGCCCAACCCCTGCAAGGCGCGCATCAGGGCGGACAATTCATCGGTGTTGCAGGCGTTTGCCCTGACCGGGCAAGGCGTGGCGATCCTGCCCGACTGGCTGATCGAGGAGGATTTGCGCACGGGGCGGCTGGTACATCTGCTGCCCGAATGGCAACTGAGCCGCCAGGGGGTGTACGCGCTCTACCCCGATACACGGCATTTGCCGCTGAAGGTGCGGGTGTTTATCGATTTTATGAAGGCGTATGCATAGGCCAGTGCTATCACCCGTAGCAGCTGCTACATAATGAGTGTCAGGCACGGGTATTGAGGCCGAACCGCTTCATCAGGATTTTTTCCAGTAGGGCAGCGGGCACCAGCGCGGCCAGCAGCGGCAAGGCGCGGCTGCCATTACCGTAACGCAGCAACATCGGTGGCTTGGGTTTCATGACGGCCTTGAATACTGCGTCGGCAAAAGCTGTGGCCGGGGTGGGATTGTCTTGTGAGGCCCTGGCCCTGGCGCGAATACCGTCGCGCATGGGCCACCAGGCGGAGCTCTCGGCAATCAACTGCTCGGCCTGGGCGCTGGCATTTTTCGCGAAGCTGGTATCAATGGCCCCGGGCTGCACTTCCAGCACGCCAATGGCAAAAGGCGCCAGCTCCATGCGCAGGGCATCACTCAAGGCATGTACTGCAGCTTTAGAGGCACAGTAGGCGCCGGCAAACGGGGTGACCAGTACCCCGGAAACACTGCCGATATTGACCACCAGGCCCTTGTTGCGGCGCAGCGCCGGGAACAGCGCGCGGGTAACGCCCACAATGGAAAATACATTGGTTTCAAATTGCTGCTGCAAGCCCTCGACGCCGCCATCGAGCAGGGGGCCCATAGCGCCGAAACCTGCATTGTTTATCAGCACGTCCAGCCCGCCGCCTGCCTGCTCCAGGCGCTCGGCCAATTGCTCCAACCCCTGCGGATCATTGACGTCCAGTTGCACAGCGGCAAACCCCGCCGCAGCCAATAGTGCTACATCCCCAGGCTTGCGGGCGCAGGCCCAGACATCATGCCCCGCCACCTTGAAAGCATCGGCCAGGGCGCGGCCAATACCGCTGGAACAACCGGTGATCAAAACACGCAGCATGGGAACATCCTTAATTGGAAAAACTGCCTTGCAGGCGTTCTGCCCGAAACTCGAGGGTTTGCGGGCGATAACCCGTGCGCAGCGGCGGCATCGGCAAGCAGTCCTGCCAGCTTGCCCCTGCTTGCAATTCGCCGGGGCCGCGGTAGCGCGGGGCGGTGTAAAGGTTGTCGGCAAGATTGACGGTGTCGCCCGGTGCATAGGCGGCAATGCGCCAGCCAAGTTCGACCAGTGGTACGTCATTGCTGTTTTTCAGGGTCAGTTGCAGCGGTCGGTCTGCCGGGCATTGGGCAGGGTCATAGACGATGCGCAGTTCCAGACGTGCCAGTTGTGCCGCCTCACGGCTGTCCAGCCACGCCACCGAGGCTGCAACTATCGCCAGCCCCAGTACGGCAGCCAGTGAGACCGGCAAGGCCTTGGCCGGGTAGCGCAACAACAGGACAAGCCAGGTGATGATCAGTAAAACGCCGATAAACATGGCTGGGCCTCTTGCAGGGAATACCTATAACTTACCAGCATGAGGCATGCAGCGGGTCACTGCGGGGCGTGGTCGCGCAAAAACACCAGCAAATCCGGCTTGGACTGCTCGGCGCTGAAGCGATAACCCTGCTCATCAAACTGCTTGAGGTGCTCAGGGTTGTCGATGCGCTCCTTGATCACAAACCGGCTCATCATGCCTCGGGCTTTTTTCGCATAGAAACTGATGATTTTATGCTGGCCGTTTTTCAGGTCCTTGAACTCGGTATTGATGATGCGGGCGTTCAATGCCGACTTTTTTACCGCCGAGAAGTATTCGTTGGATGCCAGATTGAGCAGTACGTCATCGCCTTGTTCGGCCAGGGCCTGGTTGAGCCATTCGCTGATGTGCGTGCCCCAGAACGCGTACAGGTCCTTGCCCCGTGCGTTGGCCAGTTTGGTGCCCATTTCCAGGCGATACGGCATCATCAGGTCCAGCGGACGCAGCAGGCCGTAGAGCCCCGAGAGCATGCGCAGGTGGCTTTGCGCATAGTCGAAGTCGGCCTCGCTGAAGTCCACGGCATTGAGGCCGGTGTAGACATCGCCCTTGAATGCCAGCAGTGCCTGCTTGGCATTGGCGGGGGTAAAGGCGGGCGTCCAGCTGCCAAAGCGCGCCGCGTTGAGGCCCGACAGCTTGTCGGATAAATGCATCAGCTCGCCAATCTGTTGCGGGCTCAGTTCGCGCAATTGTTCGATCAATTCCTGGGAATGGTCCAGGTACTGGGGCTGGGTGAAACGTGCTGTGGCGGGCGGCGTTTCATAATCGAGGGTTTTAGCGGGTGAAATCACCATCAGCATGGGGTTGTCTCCTTTTAGCGTCGGGGGATTCTAGGCGTTGGCGCAGTTTGACTCCACCTATGAACGCGATAGATCCCCCAACGCCTGCGGGGTCGGGCACTGGTCGGGTTATAGTGCAGTCAGTTTTTACAGGGGGTTGATCAGTGCGCATTGCTCTTTTCTTGTGGGTCTGGCTGGTGTGTGCCGGGGCGGTGGCGGCACCTGTCGAGCCCGCGACGCTGGATCGCAGCACATGGCCCGAACAATTGACCAGCCCGGCCTTGTTCGATGTTGCCTCGCGTGCCGAAATACTCGCTTTTGCCCATGCCTTGATGGTCAGCGAAGCGCTGGATGAAAGCGCCCTGAAACAGCGGTTGGGTCTGAAAATAATCAATGTTGAGGCAATAGATGCTCTGCGCCAGCGGATGTGGCAGCGGTTACTGACCAACTACAACCTGGCGCAGCAAAGTTGCGATCAGGATGCTTCGTTCTGCTATTACGTCGATGACATGGACAGTCTGCGTGAGCAGGCGGGCAAGTTCGCGATCGCCGATGACTCGTTTTATGTGGCCTGGGCCGAGCCCGGCCGTGAGTTTCACCAGCGCTACCTGGATGAGCAATTACGCATGGCGGCGCTGCTCCCGCAAATCAGCAGTGAAATCGCTCTGTTGGGCGACCAGGAAGTCAACGGCGAGACGATGCACGACCGGCTGTTTTTGTTGACCTTCGACAGCGGCCCCACGCAATTGCCGGGCACTACTGACTGGCTGACCGGGTACCTGCGCAAGCAATCCATCAGCGGGATTTTTTTCGTGCTGGGTAACAGCTTGCAGGTGCGTCTCGACAAGGAGGGCGCGCTGGCCTTGCAGGCACTCTACAAGGGACAGTGTGTGGGTGTGCAGGGCTGGGAGTACCGTTCCCACAGTCACTGGAAAGACTGGCAGGACTCTATTGCGCGTAGCGCCGCCCTGGTCAATCAGGTTGTGCCGCAGCGCTACGTGCCTCTGTTTCGCCCGCCCTACGGGCAGCGCCGGGCCGACAGCGGCGGTTTTTTTGAGGCTCAGGGCATGCGGGTGGCCTTGTGGGGCATCGATGCCCAGGACTTGGCGACGAGCTTGAACGGCGAGCAGTCAGCCCATCGAGTATTGACCCTGATGCTGCTTTGGCGGCATGGGGTGATTGCGTTTCATGACACCCAGGACAAGGTGCGTACGGCATTACCCTGGCTGATGAACGCTACCTCACAAAGTGGATTGGGCTGGGACAGTTGTGAAGCGCTCGGTGAGCGCTAGACCATTCCTCCTGGCCCGCCGGCTTCGACGGGCCAGGAAACACGGCGTTACAGCAGGCGCAGTGCCAGATGGCTGCCTGCGCGCAGGTATTCAACCTGGGCGGTGATTGCATCCTTGACGATGGCTTCACCGGTATCGGTCAGCTTGGCGTTCTTGGCATCGATTACTGCCAGTTGCAGCAATTGCATGGCGACATCCATGGCCTTTTGAAAAGCGGTCGTATTGTTGTGATGGCCAAAGTGCTCAATGATCCTTTCCATTCTTTCATCAGCATTGTCGCGCAGCTGTTCGTACTCGGTAAACGAAACGCTGCCGTCCTTGTAAATATCGAGCAGCAATTGTTCCAGTGTTTTGGAGATGGGAGTCATACAGTCATCCTTTCGCAGTAACGCGGTCGCGGTATTTATTCGTCACCTGAAGAGGGGTGCGTCAGTACCGTGACCTCGTGCATTAATGAAGGTGTTGCGCGGAGTTGAATCAGAAAATCACCACGGAAGTGACGGTTAGCGGACTCAGTACCAGCTGCAGCTTAATGCGGGCGAAAAGATGCTGGCGCAGGGTTTGTCCTGGATCTATGTAGGAATTAACTGGCTTTAATGAAGGGGTGTCGAATTCAGGTTTGAGCGCTGCTCACTGCCGCGACAGAGGAAGAATAGGTTGATTGCAGCGTTTTTTAATATCGGTAGATCTATTAGCTTAGTTGCGGTCCCGGAATGCGCCAAGGGTTGTTCGTCATTCAAAAAATAAAGTGCTGGAATGTGAAAAAACATTTTTTTTGTCACACATTTAGGAGTATTACGAAGACAGACGGCCGAAACCTGCGAAACAGGTGGCGTCTTCCAGGACGCCATCGGGCAGGGCATACGGCAGTCACTTCGAGGCGCAGCACTGTTGCGGTATTGCGTCGAATGGCTCCCACAAAGGTGACCGAGTATGGATGATCACGGACGCACTCCTTCTTCCAACCAGCCAATCCTTTATGTACTCGATACCAATGTTCTGATTCACGATCCAAACGCAATGCTTAACTTCGAGGAACACCACGTCGCGATCCCGATGACGGTGCTCGAAGAGCTCGACAAGCTCAAAACCGGCAAATTACTGGTGGCAGCCGAGTGCCGTCAGGCCATTCGCCTCATTGACCAGTTGCTGGGGGTTGCCACCCCCGATGACGTCGAAAAAGGTGTGCCGATCCAGCGCGGCAAAGGCGCACCTAAGGGCTTCCTGTCGATCATGATGAGCAAGCGCCGCGAGCCCAACGCGTTGCTGCCCGAAAACCTCAACGACAACATCATCATCAACCAGTTGATCGACTTGCACGCCCGTGAGCCGCAATTGCGCGTGGTGCTGGTCACCAAAGACATCAACATGCGCCTGAAGGCCCGGGCTTGCGGGATCGAGTCCGAGGATTACAGTACCGACCAGCTGGTTGACGACGTGTCGATGCTCTCGCGCGGCTATCACACCATGACCGGTTCGTTCTGGGACCGCGTCAACAAGGTCGAAACCCGCCAGGGGCATGGCCGTACCTGGCATCAGGTGCAAATGAACGAAAACCTGCCGGCGGTGCATATCAATGAATTCATCATTGATGAGCAGGGCTTTGTCGGCTGGATCAAGGAGGTGCGCAAGGATCAGTTGCTGATCCTCGACATGCATCAGGAACCTCTGCTGCACCAGGAAGCCTGGGGCCTCAAACCGCGGGATATTTACCAGGGGCTGGCGCTGTTTGCTTTGCTCGACCCGGACATTCACCTGGTCAACCTGTCGGGTGCGGCGGGATCGGGCAAGACCATCCTTGCGCTGGCGGCAGCGATTGAACAAACCATGGTCAGCAAACGCTACCGGCGGATTATCTGTACCCGCAGCGTGCAGGGCCTGGACCAGGAAATCGGCTTCTTGCCGGGCACCGAAGCCGAAAAAATGGAGCCTTGGCTGGGTGCCATTACTGACAACCTCGAAGCTCTGCACATGGATGATGAAAATACCCACGGCAGCGTCGACTACATTCTGAGCAAGGTGCCGTTGCAGTTCAAATCCCTGAACTACATCCGCGGTCGCAGTTTCCAGCAGAGCCTGATCCTGATCGATGAGTGCCAGAACCTGACACCGCACCAGATGAAAACCATCATTACCCGTGCCGGTGCCGGTTCCAAAGTGGTATGCCTGGGTAACCTGGCACAGATCGATACCCCCTACCTGTCGGCCACCAGTTCGGGGCTGACCTACCTGACGGAGCGTTTCAAAGACTTCCCCAACGGTGTGCATATAGCCCTGCAAGGGGTGCCTCGCTCGATTCTGGCGGAATACGCCGAGTCACATTTGTAACTGCCTGAAGGTGGGAGCGGGCTTGCTCGCGATGAAGATGACGCGGTATCCCAGATACACCGCGCCACTTTCATCGCGAGCAAGCCCGCTCCCACTGGCGTTTTGGCTTCATGTAAGCTGACGGCGGTTGCGCGCATGGATCATGCAGCGTTGCCCTGGAGTTGGCCAAGACAGGAGCGTCAGGTGTTACTGCGTAATATCGATTTGAATCTGCTGGTGGTGCTCGATGCGCTGCTCACGGAAAAACACGTAACCCGCACCGGTGTTCGTTTGCATTTGAGCCAGCCCGCCATCAGCCACTCACTGAACAAACTCAGGGTGCTGCTTGATGACCCGTTGCTGATCCGTCAGGGCAACGAGGTGGTGCTGAGCGTGATGGCGCAAAATCTCCAGGCGCCGCTCAAGGCCATCCTGGGACAGGTCGAAACGCTGCTCGGCCAGTCCATCGACTTTGTGCCGGCAGAATCACAGCGTACCTTTCGCCTGGCCATGTCCGATTACGGCGCGACCATCGTGTTGCCAAAACTGCTGGTGCTGCTGCGCGAGCAAGCACCGGACACTTCGCTGGTGATCATCCAGGACAGCCGCCTGGGCATGCTGGAGCAGATCGAGCAGGGCAAGATCGATCTGGCCGTTGGGGTTTTCCCCACGATGCCAGCAGATATCTGCAGCGATGTATTGTTTGAAGAAACCTTTACCTGCCTGCTCAATCGTCGTTCGCTCCCGGACAATGGCGTGCTCGATCTGGACAGCTATCTGGCGCGCCCGCACCTGCTGGTGTCGACGGATGGCAATACCCAGGGTGAGGTCGATAACGTGTTGCACGCCCGGGGGTTGCAGCGCCGGGTTGCGGTCAATGTGCCGCACTGGGGCACGGCACCGGGGATGATTACCGACACCGACCTGATTCTTACTGTGGCCACCCGTACCCTGGACAATCTGTCATTCGGCGACAACCTGGTGGCACTGCCGCCTCCCATGACGATAGCGCCGTTCAACTATGTGCAGGTCTGGCATCAGCGTTTCAACGAAGACCCGGCTCATCGCTGGCTGCGGGATCTGGTCAGGCAAGTGAGTGCGCCTTCAGCCGCGTGAAGCGATGACAAAACCTGCCAGCACCACGCTGACCCCGAGCAGTTTTTGCAGGCTGGGGGTGTTTCTTGGCAAACCCAGCAAGCCGAAGTAATCGATCAGCAGTGAACTGATCAACTGGCCCACCACCACCGCCATGATGAAGTTCAGCGCCCCCAGGCGCGGCACGCTGATCAGCGCCACGGTGATGTAAAACACCCCGGCCAGCCCGCCGAGCCAGATCCACCAGGGGCCGGTGAGCAGGGCCGCGAGATTGGGGCGGGGCACTTTGACAATCAGCATTACCAGCGCAATCGCCAGGCCGCTGATCAGTAATGAGATCACGGTGGCCCAAAAGGGATGGCCCAGCACCACGCCCAATCGAGCGTTACTGCCCGCTTGCAGGGGCACCGCAGCACCCGCCAGCAGGCTCAGGGCAATGGCAATAAAAAGTGGCATAGGTATGACTCCAAAGTTTCGACCTTTGTACGGCGATTGCCTGCGGGCGGCCAATTCCATGTTCTGATGCGCGGTATTCGCGGGGTCGATGGCCTTAAGCTGACCCTCGGGTTTACAATCGATACTCCTCTCTGGAGTACCCCCTGTGCTGACTCACTTAGATTCCCAAGGCCGCGCCAACATGGTCGATGTCACCGACAAAGCGGTGACCTCCCGTGAGGCTGTGGCACAAGCGGTGGTGCGCATGCGCCCTGAAACCCTGGACATGATCATCAGTGGCGGTCACCCCAAGGGTGATGTGTTTGCCGTGGCGCGGATTGCCGGGATCCAGGCAGCGAAGAAAACCTCGGACCTGATCCCTTTGTGCCATCCGTTGATGCTCACCAGCGTCAAGGTTGAGCTCAGTGCCCAAGGCAGCGACGCGGTATTGATCGTGGCGCGCTGCAAGCTGTCCGGGCAGACCGGCGTCGAAATGGAAGCCCTGACCGCCGCCAGCGTTGCAGCCCTGACTATTTACGACATGTGCAAGGCGGTCGATCGCGGCATGACCATCGAAGGTGTGCGCGTACTGGAAAAGCTCGGCGGCAAGAGCGGGCACTTTCAGGCGGATGCGTCATGAAGCTCAAAGTGGTTTTCTTTGCCCGCTATCGCGAGGTTCTGGGGCTGGATAGTGAGGCAGTGGAGGGCGGGTTCGTCTCCATTGAGCAGTTGCGCGCGCACCTGACGCAACGCGGTGGTGCCTGGCAGGTGCTGGCCGAGCCCAACCTGATGTGTGCGCGCAATGAAGAGCTGTGCAAGCTCGCCGAACCCCTGGCGGACGGCGACGAAGTGGCATTTTTTCCGCCCGTGACCGGAGGCTGAACATGGCGATTCGGGTGCAAGCGGCGGCCTTTGATCCTGGCGCTGAAGTCAATGCACTGCATGCCGCGAATCTGGGCGTGGGCGCAGTGGTGAGTTTTGTCGGTTATGTGCGCGACTTCAATGACGGCCGTGACGTGGCGGGGATGTTCCTGGAGCATTATCCGGGCATGACCGAGAAAGCCCTGGGCAAAATTATTGATGAAGCTGCGCAGCGCTGGCCGCTGCTCAAGCTTGAAGTGCTGCACCGTATTGGCCTGCTGGAGCCGGGAGAGCCGATTGTGTTTGTTGGCGTAGCCAGTGCTCACCGTCAGGCCGCTTTCGATGCCTGCAGTTTTGTGATGGATTATCTGAAAACCCGCGCCCCGTTCTGGAAAAAAGAACAGACCCCCTCAGGCCCGCGATGGGTGGAGGGGCGGGTGAGCGATGAGGTGGCGGCGCAGCGCTGGAAGTAATCAAGTCCTGTAGCCGCTGCCGCAGGCTGCGATAAGGGCCGCAGGCCCTTCAAAAAGCGGGGCCGCTTCGCAGCCCATCGCAGCCTGGTGCCTCGGCAGCGGCTACAGATTTGCGTATCAGGCCGTTGCAGTCGGGTCCTGCGGCTTGCGCACAGCGCGTACGACAGGGCGCAGCAGCTCGGCTGGCGGCGTTTCGCAGCTGATTTTACGACCTAGCAGGGCTTCGATCGACGGCAACTGGTACGAGTCGTCTTCACCGGCAAAACTGATCGATACACCGCTGGCGCCAGCACGGCCGGTACGGCCAATACGGTGTACATAGTCGTCCGGCACTTCAGGCAGGGTGAAGTTGATCACGTGGCTGATGCCATCAATGTGGATGCCACGACCTGCAACGTCGGTAGCTACCAGCACGCGGATCTTGCCTTCGCGGAAGCCTTCCAGGGTCTTGATACGTTTGTGCTGCGGTACATCCCCCGACAGTTGCGCCGCGTTGATACCGTCACGTACCAGGCGCTCTTCGATGCGGCGCACTTCGTCCTTGCGGTTGGCAAATACGATCACCCGTTCCCAGCCATTGTCGTTGACCAGGTTGAACAACAGCTTGTACTTGTCGGCACCGGCGACGGCATAGACGTGCTGCTCAACCATGTCACTGGCGACGTTGACCGCTTCGATCTCGACGATGGCAGGGTCTGTGGTCCATTGCTTGGCCAGGTTCATCACGTCCTCGGTAAAGGTCGCGGAGAACAGCAGCGTCTGACGTTCGGCTTTTGGTGGCGTTTGACGAATGATCTGGCGTACTTGCGGGATGAAGCCCATGTCCAGCATGCGGTCGGCTTCGTCGAGCACCATCACTTCGACCATGTCCAGATGCACTTCGCCGCGCTGGTTGAAGTCCAGCAGACGGCCCGGTGTGGCCACCAGAATGTCGCAATGGCGGGCTTCAAGCTGCTTGAGTTGCTTGTCGAAGTCCATGCCGCCCACGAATGTCATGACATTGAGGTCGGTGTACTTGGTCAGGTCGGCCGCGTCCTTGGCGATCTGCACCACCAGCTCACGGGTCGGCGCGATGATCAGAGCGCGTGGTTCGCCCATGTAACGCTCTTTTGGCGGCGGCGTCTGGGTCAACTGGCTAATGATCGAGATCAGGAACGCAGCCGTCTTGCCCGTACCGGTCTGGGCACGGCCAATGACGTCACGCCCGCTCAGGGTATAGCCCAGTACGCCTGCCTGGATCGGCGTGCAGTACGGAAAACCAAGGTCCTGGATGGCGTGCATCAGCTCGGGGGCGAGCTTGAAATCGTGAAAGCGGACTTTGCCTTCTTGTGGCTCGACGGCGAAGTCTTCGAGTTTCCAGGGAATGACCGGTGGCTTGGGGGCCGCCTCACGCCGTGGCTTGGCAATTTTGGGTTTTTCGATACGCGGTTGTTCAGCAGCGGATTGTGCGTCGGGAGTGTTCACCGGCTCAGGGGCTGGAACAGGAGCAGAACGGCCAGGTTGTTGCGCGTCGGTTCGCGCTCTGGCGTTGCCTGGAGGTGTAACGGAAGCTGGCGCGAGCGGCTCAGCCTCGCTTTTACCGAATATTTTTTTAAGTGCTTTGAGCACGGTCATCTCATCAGTTGGTTAAGGAGTATACGCCGGGCAGTGTAATGCAAGTCGGGCGCTCGGCGTGTAGTGAACGACGGGATGTTTCGGTTTTAGCTCAGATGTTTCGTCAGCCAGGTACCGATATCGCTTATTTCCTCTGGTAACACTTCATGGCCCATTGGGTACTCCTGCCATGTAACGGACACACCTGCGGCTTTCAAATGCTCATAAGCCGTACGGCCCATAGCGTTTTGGACTACATCATCGTACTGCCCGTGCAGGCACAAAGCCGGGATTCGCTGCTGGCTGGCCGACAATGGCAGGCCTTCGTTGAAGGTTGGCGCATAGGTTGAAAGGGCAATAACGCCACCCAGTGGGCCCTGCCATTTCAAATAAGCGGTATGGAAAACCACGGCGCCACCTTGTGAAAACCCGGCCAGAAAAATCCGGCTGGCGTCGATACCGCTCTGGCGCTGGGCTTCGATCAAGGCAATGACCATGTCGGCCGACTCTTCGAGCTCTTCTTCACTGATCGAGCGGGCAGGACTCATGGCCTTGATGTCGTACCAGCTAGGCATGGCATAGCCGCCATTGATGGTCACGGCGCGGGTTGGAGCCTGCGGCAATACAAAGCGCGTGGTCAGCAACGACTGTTGCAGGATCTCAGCCACCGGCATGAAGTCATAACGGTCGGCACCCAGACCGTGGAGCCAGATAACACAGGCGTCTGCGGTTTTTTGAGGCTGGATGATCAGGGGTTGGGTCATGGCTGCTCCATCGTTGTGCATGTGCGCAAATCGGGTGCGCTACAAGTGTGCTTGATCGACTAAGGATTACAGAATATGTCGCGTGCTTGAACGTTTTTTCCTGCATTACCTACTGAACTTACTTAGGGGCCAAGAGTGGTACGCGCCTTGCTATGTGGACAGTGGCGTGAATGCGCCCCCTTTGGACGGTAACACTAACAGGGGGGGCTGCAAAAATCCCGAGGTTGGAGTTAGACAAGGAATTCAACAGCTCAAGTGAGCGCTTCAGTTTGACGGTTCGTGCGATGCACCCATCGCTCAAGGCTTATGCCGCTTGACCCAATAAAAAGCCAACATGGGTCAACAGTGCCTCACAAGGGGGCGGCGGGCCTTGTTCAAACACAAAAAAGCAGCACTGGAGGTTTGAATGAAGCAATTGAAATCCACCCTGGCTTTGGCCACAGCAGCCATCGTGTTACTCAGTGCCAGCGGTTTTGCCCACGCAGGCGCGACCCTGGACAGTGTCAAGAAGAAAGGTTTTGTGCAATGTGGCGTGAGTGACGGTTTACCGGGCTTTTCGGTACCGGATAAAGACGGCAAGATCATGGGGATCGATGCGGATGTCTGTCGTGCAGTGGCCGCCGCAGTGTTTGGCGATGCTACCAAGGTCAAGTTCAGCCAGTTGAACGCCAAGGAGCGTTTCACCGCGCTGCAATCGGGCGAAGTCGATGTGTTGTCGCGCAATACCACCTGGACCAGTTCCCGTGATGCGGGCATGGGCATGGTGTTCGCGGGCGTGACCTATTACGACGGCGTCGGCTTTTTGGTCAACAACAAGCTGGGGGTAAAAAGTGCCAAGGAACTGGACGGTGCAACCATCTGTATCCAGGCCGGCACGACTACCGAGCTGAATGTGTCGGATTACTTCCGCGCCAATAACCTCAAGTACACCCCGATCACCTTCGACACCTCTGATGAAAGCGCCAAGTCTCTGGAAAGCGGCCGTTGCGACGTGTTGACCTCCGACAAGTCCCAGTTGTACGCACAGCGTAGCAAGCTGGCCAACCCGAGCGACTATGTCGTATTGCCTGAAACCATCTCCAAGGAGCCTCTGGGGCCTGTCGTGCGCAAGGGCGACGAAGACTGGTTCAGCATTGTGAAGTGGACCCTGTTCGCCATGCTCAATGCTGAAGAAGCCGGCATCACCTCGAAAAACGTTGTGGCTGAAGCCAAATCCACCAAAAACCCGGATGTCGCCCGCTTGCTGGGTGCTGACGGCGAATACGGCAAAGACCTGAAACTGCCAAAAGACTGGGTGGTGCAGATTGTCAGCCAGGTGGGTAACTACGGTGAAGTCTTCGAGAAAAACCTCGGTAAAAACACGCCTCTGGCCATCGACCGCGGGCTGAACGCTCTGTGGAATAACGGCGGCATTCAATACGCACCCCCTGTGCGCTGATAGCCCTTTCATCCGGCAGGCCAACTGCCGGGTGATGTTGTCTGATCCATTGTTAGGGGCACTTCATGCAAATTAAAGTCGGCGCACCCAAGCCCAGGCTCAGCCTCGGCGATCCACGTGTGCGTGCGTGGTTATTTCAGATCGTCACCGTCGCGCTGGTGGTCTTTATGGGCTGGTATCTGTTCAACAATACCCAGACCAACCTGCAACATCGCGGCATTACTTCGGGTTTTGACTTTCTGGAGCGCAGTGCCGGGTTTGGCATTGCGCAGCATTTGATTGATTACACCGAGTCCGACAGTTATGCGCGGGTCTTTCTGATCGGGTTGCTCAACACCTTGCTGGTGTCCGTGATCGGTATCGTCCTGGCGACGATCCTGGGGTTTATCATCGGCGTGGCACGCCTGTCGTCGAACTGGATGATCAGCAAGCTGGCAACGGTGTATGTGGAGATCTTTCGCAATATCCCGCCATTGCTGCAAATCCTGTTCTGGTACTTCGCGGTCTTCCTGACCATGCCAGGGCCACGCAACAGCCATAACTTTGCCAACACCTTCTATATGAGCAGCCGTGGCCTGAACATGCCGGCCGCGGTGGGTACGGATGCCTTCTGGCCGTTTGTGGCCAGTGTGGTGCTGGCTATCGTGGCCGTGGTGCTGATGGTCCGTCGGGCCAACAAGCGCTTTGAAGACACCGGCGAGCCATTTCACAAGTTCTGGGTCGGGCTGTTCTTGCTGCTGGCGATTCCTGGCCTTTGCGTGTTGCTGTTCGGTACCCCGGTGCACTGGGAGATGCCACAGCTCAAGGGCTTCAACTTTGTCGGTGGCTGGGTGCTGATCCCGGAACTGTTGGCGCTGACCATTGCGTTGACGGTGTACACCGCGGCTTTTATTGCCGAAATCGTACGGTCGGGGATCAAGTCCGTCAGTCACGGTCAGACCGAAGCCGCCCGCTCGCTGGGGCTGCGCCCGGGGCCGACGCTGCGCAAGGTAATCATCCCGCAAGCGCTGCGGGTGATCATTCCGCCTTTGACCAGCCAATACCTGAACCTGGTGAAAAACTCGTCGCTGGCGGCGGGCATCGGTTATCCGGAAATGGTTTCACTGTTTGCCGGCACGGTCCTCAACCAGACCGGGCAAGCGATTGAAGTCATTGCCATCACCATGAGCGTGTACCTGGCCATCAGCATCAGCATTTCGCTGCTGATGAATTGGTACAACACGCGCATTGCGCTGATCGAGCGATGAGGACTGGACTATGACGACTCATGTTTTCAAACCCGACATGCCGCCGCCGGGCAACCGCATCGGTATTGTCGCCTGGGCGCGGGCCAATCTGTTTTCCAGCTGGCTCAACACCTTGCTGACCCTGTTTGCCTTTTATCTGGTCTGGCTGATCGTGCCGCCGCTGCTGAGCTGGACGGTTTTCGATGCCAATTGGGTCGGCAGCACGCAAGCTGATTGCACCAAAGAGGGCGCTTGCTGGGTGTTTATCCAGCAGCGTTTTGGCCAGTTTATGTATGGCTATTACCCGACCGGGCTGCGTTGGCGGGTTGACCTGACGGTATGGCTGGCCGTGGTGGGTGCGGCGCCGTTGTTTATCTCGCGCTTCAAGCACAAGGCTATCTACGGGCTGGGCTTTTTGGTGGTGTACCCCATCCTGGCGTTTACCTTGCTCCACGGCGGCTATCTGGGCCTGACTAACGTGGCTACCAGCCAGTGGGGCGGCCTGATGCTCACGCTGGTGATTGCCACGGTAGGTATTGCCGGCGCCTTGCCACTGGGGATTTTGCTGGCCCTGGGCCGCCGCTCGGACATGCCGGCCATTCGCGTGGTGTGCGTGACTTTTATCGAGTTTTGGCGCGGCGTTCCGCTGATTACCGTGCTGTTTATGTCTTCGGTGATGCTGCCGCTGTTTCTGCCCGAGGGCATGAACTTCGACAAATTACTGCGGGCCTTGATCGGCGTAATCCTGTTTCAGTCGGCTTATGTGGCGGAAGTGGTGCGTGGCGGTCTGCAAGCCATCCCCAAGGGTCAGTACGAGGCGGCTGCGGCCATGGGCCTGGGCTACTGGCGCAGCATGGGCCTGGTGATTTTGCCGCAAGCCCTGAAGCTGGTGATCCCCGGCATCGTCAACACCTTTATTGCCCTGTTCAAGGACACCAGCCTGGTGATCATCATCGGTCTGTTCGACCTGCTCAATAGCGTCAAACAAGCCGCCGCCGACCCGAAATGGCTGGGTATGGCCACTGAAGGCTATGTGTTTGCCGCCCTGGTGTTCTGGATTTTCTGTTTTGGTATGTCCCGCTACTCCATGCATCTGGAGCACAAGCTGGACACTGGCCACAAGCGTTAGGAGTATTGCAAGATGAGTGAAACAATCAAAAAGCCAGCAAGCTCTGAAGGCATTATTCAGATGCTGGGCGTCAACAAGTGGTACGGCCAGTTCCATGTGCTAAAGGACATCAACCTCAACGTCCAGCCGGGCGAGCGTATCGTCTTGTGCGGGCCTTCGGGCTCCGGCAAGTCAACCACCATCCGTTGCCTCAATCGCCTCGAAGAGCACCAGCAGGGACGCATCGTGGTCGACGGTGTAGAGCTGACCAACGACATCAAGCAAATCGAGACGGTGCGGCGTGAAGTGGGCATGGTGTTCCAGCACTTCAACCTGTTCCCGCACCTGACCATTCTGCAGAACTGCACGCTGGCGCCGATGTGGGTGCGCAAGATGCCCCGGCGTCAGGCCGAAGAAATTGCCATGCATTATCTGGAAAGGGTGCGTATTCCGGAGCAGGCGCACAAGTTCCCGGGGCAGTTGTCGGGTGGTCAGCAGCAACGTGTGGCAATTGCCCGGGCGCTGTGCATGAAGCCCAAGATCATGCTGTTTGACGAACCGACTTCAGCACTTGACCCGGAGATGGTTAAAGAGGTGCTGGACACCATGATCGGCCTGGCGGAAGACGGCATGACGATGCTCTGCGTAACCCACGAAATGGGCTTTGCGCGCACCGTGGCCAACCGGGTGATCTTTATGGACAAGGGCGAAATCGTGGAGGAGGCCGCCCCGAATGACTTCTTCGACAACCCGCAAAATGACCGGACCAAACTGTTCCTGAATCAGATTTTGCATTGATCGGGACTTGTAGCCGCTGATGATCGCAGCCTCGCTGCGCTCGTCAGCGGCTACAAAACCAAAGGTGTCAGTTTTCGCGCTGCTGCTGTTTTTGCACCAGCAGCGCATTGATGTCTGCACACTCGTTGATGGCTTGTAATTCGCGGACCAGTTCGGGGTGGCGATCGAGCAGTCGCATCAACACAAACAAGGGTTTAGGTGGCTCCACCTCGGCCCGTTCATAACGACTGAACGCATTGTGGCCGCCCCCCGACAGCAACTGCACGGCATTTTTTTGGGTGAAGTGAAGCTTGCGGCGGATACGCTTCATTTCTTCCGCCATAACCCGTTTGGCATCTTCTACCAGTTCGTCGCCAGCCTGGGCATATAGCTCTGCGCTGGGTGCATCAAATTCGATCTCGGCGCACTCGGTGCATTCGTGCCCGTCCAGGCCGTGCACCACCCGGTTCAATTGCTTGAAGTTCACATTGAAGCTGCGGCCCTTGAACGCTTGCATGGCATTGGCGGCGCCGCAGGCGCAGCAGTCATTTTTGCTCATGATGTTTTCTCCTTGAAAGCGATGACCGGCGGCCCTCCGCAGGGGCGATACGTCACCTTGATAGAGATGGCCAAACCGTAGGCCTGTGCGTGATATACGTCCTGCCAGACCTTGTGGTCGGCGTGGGTCGACATCGATTTGTACAGCGCACTGCGCTCCAACGAGGTAATGACCCTCTGCATTTGTGCGAGGACCAGGCCCATGCTTCGTCCACCATCCAATGCGCTTTTGGTAAAGGCGACAGCGCCAAGCCGTTGTACATCGGCTTGAATGCACTGGAGGTTGTAGTGAGGTGTTTTCTTTTCCATAAGAGGCAGCCTCGATGCAATCAAAAGTACCCTTAAAGGGTTTTTTGTTCAAGGGTGAACAAGGTTTTTTAGGGGGCTTTTAATCTGTAGTTGATTGCTCGTATGGAGGTGTCTGAGTAACATGTCGGAAAATTCATCCTATGATTGGATGAAAAGGCGAATTAAATGACAGACGCTTCTCCCATCATCAAACGCTCGCTGGTCGACCAGGCTCTGGAGCAACTGCGTGCGCGAATAAACAACGGTACCTGGGAGGTGGGTCAGCGTTTGCCAACCGAGCCCGAGCTGGCTACGCAATTGAACATCAGTCGTAACACTGTGCGTGAAGCCATGCGCGTGCTGGCATTTGCCGGGCTGATAGAGATTCGCCAGGGCGATGGCAGCTACTTGCGCAGCCGTGTCGACCCGATGGACACGCTGCGCGCGCTGTCATCCTGCTCTCTGGAGCAGGGCCGGGAGATGCGTCACATCATTGAGGTTGAAGCCGCTGGCCTGGCCGCCCTGCGCCGCACGGACGAGGACTTGCGCCTGCTGCATCAGGCGCTGGACGCCAGTGGCCAGCACTATCACGGTGAACTCGATACCTATATTTGCTGTGACCTGGTGTTTCACCAACGACTGATTGATGCCGCCCACAACCCGGCCCTGAGCGAGCTCTACCGCTTTACCTCAAGCGTCTTGACCAATCATTTGCGCAAGACCATGGACGTCCATCCGCGTCGTCAAGTGGTGTTCGACCTGCACGTTGATTTACTGGAAGCCGTAGAACAACAAAACCCGCAACGGGCCATGGCGCTGTGCCGGACGTTGATCAATGAACCTTGAGCCGGAGCACGCCATGAGCCACCCTTCGTCAATTTCCAATGCCAGCGTCGAGCCCGTTCGTCATCTCGATGAGCTGGAAGAATTGCTGATCGACGCTGAAATTGACGACGAGCAGGTTCAGCACACTGCGCCTGTTGTCTTGCGTCCGTGGTTATTGCTCCTGGGGCTGGTGCTGGTGGCCTTGAACCTGCGCCCCGCGCTGTCGAGCATGGCGCCGTTACTGGGTGAGGTGTCTGACAGACTGGGCTTGTCTGCGGCGCAGGCTGGCCTGTTGACCACGTTGCCCGTGCTGTGCCTGGGGCTGTTCGCGCCCCTGGCGCCAATCCTGGCGCGGCGATTTGGTACCGAGCGGGTAGTGCTGGGGATTTTGCTGACGCTGGGCGGCGGGATCGTTCTGCGCAGTTGCCTGGGCGAAGTGGGGCTGTTTGCCGGGAGCATTCTGGCGGGGGCCAGTATCGGCGTCATCGGTGTGTTGTTGCCGGGCATCATCAAGCGTGATTTCGCCGGGCATGCCGGAACCATGACCGGTGTTTACACCATGGCCCTGTGCCTGGGTGCGGCACTGGCGGCGGGGGCCACGGTGCCCCTTAGCGAGTCACTGGGGCAGAGCTGGGCAATGGGGCTTGGCTTCTGGGCCTTGCCCGCATTGCTTGCGGTTGTTTTCTGGCTGCCACAGGTGGGCAAGCGTCAGGGCACGCACAACGTTGCTTACCGCGTGCGTGGCTTGTTGCGTGACCCGTTGGCCTGGCAAGTGACGCTCTATATGGGGCTGCAATCCTCGTTGTCCTACATTGTTTTTGGCTGGTTGCCGTCAATCCTGATTGGTCGCGGCCTGACGCCTACCCAGGCGGGGCTGGTGATGTCCGGCTCGGTTATCGTGCAATTGATCACGGCGCTGACGGCACCGTGGCTGGCCACGCGGGGTAAAGACCAGCGGCTGGCAATCGTGCTGGTTATGGGCATGACCCTGGCCGGGCTGTTTGGTTGCCTTTATGCGCCTATCGATGGCTTGTGGGGCTGGGCGATTGTGCTGGGCCTGGGGCAGGGCGGTACATTCAGCCTGGCCTTGACCATGATCGTGCTGCGCTCGCGCGATGCCCATGTCGCCGCCAATCTGTCGGGCATGGCCCAGGGCATTGGTTACACCGTGGCATCGATGGGGCCGCTGGCGGTGGGCGTGGTGCATGAAGTGACGGGTGGCTGGAGTGCCGTGGGCTGGATATTTGCAGTCATCGGTCTGGGGGCCATCGTCGCCGGTCTTGGCGCCGGCCGTTCACTGTATGTGAATGTACAAAGCGAGAAAGTCTGAGGCCCATAGTGTTTCTGTTCATGGCAGATTATCGTGCTCTGATTCCAGACCTGTACGGACCCTGCCATGAGCCAAGACCACCAAGCATTGATCACTCGTTTCTACCAGGCCTTCCAGCGGCTTGATGCCGAGGCAATGGCTGACTGTTACACCACTGACGTGGTGTTCAGCGACCCTGTGTTTGGCGAGCTGCGTGGCCACAATGCCGCTGACATGTGGCGCATGCTGACCTCGCGGGCCAAGGATTTCAGCCTCACCTTCGATCAGGTTCAGGCTGACGGCCAGCATGGCAGCGCGCACTGGGTGGCGACCTATGTGTTTGGCCAGACCGGCGCCACGGTGGTCAATGATATCCAGGCGCGCTTTGTGTTTCGTGACGGCAAGATCTGCGAGCATCACGATCACTTCGATCTGTGGCGCTGGTCGCGTCAGGCACTGGGCACCAAGGGCCTGTTGCTGGGGTGGACACCGCTGGTACAGAACGCCATTCGGGCGCAGGCCAAAAAAGGGCTCAAGGCCTTTCAGGGCAGCCGCTGAAAGTGGTCGAGAAACCCTGGTTTGTGTACCTTGTGCGGGCCGCTAATGGCTCTTTGTATTGCGGTATCAGCGATGACCCGGTGCGCCGTTTTGCCAAGCATCAAACGGGCAAGGGCGCGCGTTTTTTTGCTTCAAGCCCGGCAGTGGCGCTGGTGTATGTCGAATCCTGGCCGGACAAGGGTGAGGCGTTGCGCCAGGAGCGATTGATCAAGAAGCTCAGGAAGAGTGCCAAAGAGTGTCTGGTGCAAAGTCAGAAGCTGGAGTGATTTTCCTGTGGGAGCGGGCTTGCCCGCGATGGTATCTCTGCGGTTTGTCTGGCTGACCGCAGCGCCTGCATCGCGAGCAAGCCCGCTCCCACAGAAATTGAACAGTTGTTCCCGGCTTATTTCAGTGCCGCCAATATCGCATCGGGCTTGAAGTCGCGAATCAGCGTGCCGTTTACATCCAGTATCGGAATGCCGCGCCCGCCCAGCGCCTCGTAAGCCTGGCGGGCACTGGCATCCTTGTCGATATCGAATTCCTTGAACGGTATGCCTTTCTCATCCAGGAACCGCCGAGTGGCCTTGCAGTAGCCGCACCACTCGGTGGAGTACAACACCACCCGGGCGCTGGCCCGGGTTTGCTCACTGACGACACCCGAAGGGTTGAGCACGCGCTCGATCTTGCCCCAGTTCTGAAAGATGACCACTACCACCAGAACAAACAGGACTTTCTTCAAGATACCGTTGAGCATTACTTGCTGCGCTTGAGCTGATCGAGCAGTTGGGTCGGCAAGCCCTTGATCACCAGCGTACCGGCTTCTTCGTCGAACTCGACCTTGGAACCCAACAGGTGTGCCTCAAAGCTGATAGAGAGCCCCTCAGCGCGCCCGGTGAAGCGACGGAACTGGTTCAGGGTGCGCTTGTCAGCAGGAATTTCGGGGGACAGGCCGTAATCCTTGTTACGGATATGATCGTAGAAAGCCTTGGGGCGTTCTTCGTCGATCAACTCGGACAACTCTTCCAGGCCCATTGGTTCGCCGATTTTTGCCTGACTGCTGGCGTAATCGACCAGGGTCTTGGTTTTTTCCCGGGCGGACTCTTCCGGCAAGTCTTCGCTTTCTACGAAGTCACTGAAGGCCTTGAGCAGGGTACGGGTTTCGCCCGGGCCATCGACACCTTCCTGGCAGCCGATAAAGTCGCGGAAGTACTCCGAAACCTTCTTGCCGTTTTTACCTTTGATAAACGAAATGTATTGCTTGGACTGCTTGTTGTTCTGCCACTCGGAAATGTTGATCCGTGCGGCCAGGTGCAGCTGGCCAAGGTCCAGATGGCGCGAAGGCGTCACGTCCAGCTCCGAGGTCACGGCAACGCCGTCGCTGTGGTGCAGCAGGGCGATGGCCAGGTAGTCGGTCATGCCTTGCTGGTAATGGGCGAACAGCACGTGGCCGCCAACGGAAAGGTTGGACTCTTCCATCAGTTTTTGCAGATGCTCGACGGCGACGCGGCTGAACGCCGTGAAGTCTTTACCGCCATCGAGGTATTCCTTGAGCCAGCCGCTGAACGGATGCGCGCCGGACTCGGCATGGAAAAACCCCCAGGCTTTACCTTGCTTGGCGTTATAGCTTTCGTTGAGGTCAGCGAGCATGTTCTCGATGGCTTGAGACCCGGCCAGTTCAGAGTCACGGGCGTGGAGAACTGCGGGCGTACCGTCGGGTTTTTTGTCAATCAAGTGGACGATGCAATGACGGATCGGCATGGGCTTCTCGGTGTGTAATGAGAGGGCAGGGTGCACACCCCGCAAAGGCGCCAAGTGTACCGCACCTGAGCCTCGGGTCGGGGTTTGGGGGGCTTGAGGGCGCCCTGGACGGTTTTTTTACCGTTTTAAGGCCATAAAGCTGACCAAAAGCCCAGGTAGAGGCGGATATTTAACTGTCTCTGTGCTAGTTTTGCCCGGTCTTGCGCTCGGAAACGGCGTAAAGCGTGCATTCAGCATGTGTCAGGTCGAACCAAACCCCGTTTTAGCTATCTATATCCGCGATTCGTCGTGAAAGCTGGCGGGTGTGCCAGACCCTTGAGATCTGGCTCGATGGCTGACATTGCACTCTGCAAACCAAATGAATTTGATAGGGAAGGAACATCTCAATGGCTATTACTAAAGACCAACTGATCGCTGATATCGCTGAAGCTATCGACGCGCCGAAAACTACCGCGCGTAACGCTCTGGACCAACTGGCCCAGATCGTTGCTGATCAATTGGAAAATGGCGGCGAAATCACTCTGCCAGGTATTGGCAAACTGAAAGTGACCGAGCGTCCTGCCCGTACTGGCCGTAACCCTTCGACTGGCGCAGCCATCGAAATCGCAGCCAAAAAAGTTATCAAGCTCGTTGTGGCCAAAGGCCTGACTGACGCTGTTAACAAGTAAGACTGCTGTAAAAAAGCCGCGCTTCGGATTACTCCGAAGCGCGGCTTTTTTATGCCTGCAAATCTTGTAGCATCTGCCGAACGCAGCCTCGCGCAGCTCGGCAGCTGCTACGAGGTTTTGCATATTTACAAGATTACTTCCAGTTCTTCTCGCGCCACAGCTGTTGCTGTTCTTTGTCATGGAATGTCCAGGCGACAAAGCGGCTTTGCTTGTTGCCCTGAGACATGTCGACCACCTGGCTTTCGCGCACGCCAGCTTTTTTCAGTGCCGTCTGAATCGCCGGCAAGTTGGACGCCTTGGACACCAGTACGCTGAACCACAGCACCTGACGGCCCACTTGCACGCTTTCGCGAATCAGTTGGGTCACAAAGCGCTGCTCGCCCCCTTCACACCACAATTCGGCCGCTTGACCGCCAAAGTTCAGAACAGGCAGTTTGCGCTTGGGATCAGCTTTGCCCAGTGCCCGCCATTTACGCTCGCTGCCGCGCGTTGCTTCATCGATGGACGCATGAAACGGCGGGTTGCACATGCTCAGGTCAAAACGCTCGGCGCTGTCCAGGACGTCCAGCAAGATCTTCTTCTGATCGGGTTGCAGGCGCAGGCTGATGGCTTTGTTCAGGCCGTTGGACTGCACGATCGCCTTGGCCGCTTTAACGGCTGTAGGGTCAACTTCGGTGCCCAGGAACTGCCAGCGGTATTCGCTGTGACCAATCAGCGGGTAAACGCAGTTTGCGCCCATACCGATGTCCAGCACGCGCACGCTCGGGCCACGCGGGATGACGCCATCGTTCATGGTGGCCAGCAGGTCGGCCAGAAAGTGCACGTAGTCAGCGCGACCGGGCACAGGCGGGCACAGGTAGTCAGCCGGAATGTCCCAGTGGGCGATACCGTAGAACGCCTTGAGCAGCGCACGGTTGAATACGCGCACGGCATCCGGGTTGGCGAAGTCGATGCTTTCTTTGCCGTACGGGTTGATGATCACGAACTCTGCCAGCTCAGGGCAGACCGAAATCAGCTGCGGGAAGTCGTAGCGGCCCTGATGGCGGTTACGTGGGTGCAGGCTTGGCTTGACCCGTGGCTCAGCCGGCTTGGCGTCGCTGACAGCCTTGGGCTTGTGGCGTGTGGCTTTGGAAGTGCGTGGGGTTGTCATGTTCAATTCATTCCACAAAAGCAATCGCGGGCAAGCCCTTAGTTCCTTTCAGAGCTAAGGGCTTGCCCGCGATCAGGTGCGCAGCTTTATTACAGGCTGGAAATCCGCGCGTGCTGTTCGGCCAATTTGCTCAAGGCTTGTTCGGCTTCGGCTAACTTGGTTCGTTCTTTTTCGATGACTTCGGCCGGAGCTTTGTCAACGAACGCGGCGTTAGAGAGTTTTCCACCTACGCGGGCCACTTCGCCGTTCAGACGCTGGATTTCCTTGTCCAGACGCGCCAACTCTGCATCTTTGTCGATCAGGCCGGCCATGGGCACCAGCACTTCCATCTCGCCTACCAGTGCGGTAGCCGACAGCGGTGCTTCGGCGCCCTCTTGCAGCACGGTGATCGCTTCGAGTTTAGCCAGCTTTTTGAGCAAGGCATCGTTCTCGGCCAGACGGCGTTGATCTTCGCTGCTGACGTTTTTCAGGTATATCTGCAAAGGCTTGCCCGGGCCGATGTTCATTTCGCCACGGATGTTGCGAATACCCAGCATCAGGCCCTTGAGCCATTCGATATCGTCTTCGGCGGCCTGGTCGATGCGCGCTTCGTTCGGTACCGGCCACGGTTGCAGCATGATGGTCTTGCCTTCAGCACCGGCCAGCGGCGCGATGCGCTGCCAGATTTCTTCGGTGATGAATGGCATGAACGGATGCGCCAGGCGCAACGCCACTTCCAGCACCCGAACCAGCGTACGGCGAGTGCCGCGCTGACGTTCTACCGGGGCGTTTTCGTCCCACAGCACAGGCTTGGACAGTTCCAGGTACCAGTCGCAGTACTGGTTCCAGATGAACTCGTACAGCGCTTGCGCCGCGAGGTCGAAACGGAACTGGTCGAGGTGACGGGTCACTTCTGCTTCGGTGCGCTGCAGCTGCGAGATGATCCAGCGGTCAGCCAGCGACAGTTCGTAGGCTTCGCCGTTCTGGCCGCAGTCTTCGCCCTTGTCCAGCACGTAGCGTGCGGCGTTCCAGATCTTGTTGCAGAAGTTGCGATAGCCTTCGACGCGGCCCATGTCGAACTTGATGTCACGGCCGGTGGACGCCAGCGAGCAGAACGTGAAGCGCAGGGCGTCGGTACCGTAGCTGGCGATGCCGTCGGCGAATTCGTCGCGGGTCTGCTTCTCGATTTTCTTCAGCAGTTTTGGCTGCATCAGGCCGGTGGTGCGTTTGGCCACCAGGTCTTCGAGCTCGATGCCGTCGATGATGTCCAGCGGGTCCAGGACGTTGCCCTTGGACTTAGACATCTTCTGGCCTTGACCGTCACGGACCAGGCCGTGGACATACACGGTCTTGAACGGAACTTGCGGGGTGCCGTCTTCGTTTTTCACCAAATGCATGGTGAGCATGATCATCCGGGCAACCCAGAAGAAAATGATGTCGAAACCGGTAACCAGCACGTCAGTGGAGTGGAAGGTTTTCAGTGCTTCGGTTTTTTCCGGCCAGCCGAGGGTGGAGAACGTCCACAGACCCGAACTGAACCAGGTGTCGAGCACGTCGTTGTCCTGTTGCAAGGCAACGTCCGGGCCCAGGTTGTTCTTGGCGCGTACTTCGGCCTCGTCGCGGCCTACATAGACTTTGCCCGACTCGTCGTACCAGGCCGGAATGCGGTGGCCCCACCACAGCTGACGGCTGATGCACCAGTCCTGGATGTCGCGCATCCACGAGAAGTACATGTTTTCGTACTGTTTAGGCACGAACGCGATGCGCCCGTCTTCCACGGCAGCAATGGCAGGCTCTGCCAGAGGCTTGGTCGACACGTACCACTGGTCAGTCAGCCACGGTTCGATCACGGTGCCCGAACGGTCGCCTTTCGGCACTTTCAGGGCGTGATCATCGACGCTGACCAACAGGCCGGCTTCGTCGAAATCAGCGACAATTTGCTTGCGCGCTTCGAAGCGGTCCAGGCCTGCATACTTGGCCGGCAGGGTACCGTCGATGGACTCGTTCAGCGTGCCATCGAGGTTGAACACCTGGGCAGCAGGCAGCACGGCGGCGTTTTTATCGAAGATGTTGAGCAGCGGCAGGTTGTGACGCTTGCCGACTTCGTAGTCGTTGAAATCGTGGGCCGGGGTGATTTTCACACAACCGGTACCGAATTCAGGATCGCAATAATCGTCCGCGATGATCGGAATGCGGCGGCCAACCAGCGGCAGCTCGACAAACTTGCCGATCAGGGCCTTGTAGCGCTCGTCTTCCGGGTTTACCGCAACAGCTGCGTCGCCCAGCATGGTTTCCGGACGGGTGGTAGCAACCACCAGGTAGTCCAGGCCTTCGGCGGTCTTGGCGCCGTCAGCCAGCGGGTAGCGCAGGTTCCACAGGAAACCTTTCTCGTCGTGGTTTTCCACTTCAAGGTCGGAGATGGCCGTGTGCAGCTTGGTGTCCCAGTTGACCAGGCGCTTGCCACGATAGATCAGGCCGTCTTCGTGGAGGCGCACGAAGGCTTCCTTCACGGCTTCAGACAGGCCGTCATCCATGGTGAAGCGCTCGCGGCTCCAGTCTACGGACGAACCCAGGCGACGGATCTGACGGCTGATGTTGCCGCCGGACTGATCTTTCCATTCCCAGATCTTGTCGAGGAATTTTTCACGACCCAAATCGTGGCGGTTCAGGCCTTGTGCTTCGATCTGACGCTCGACCAGCATCTGGGTGGCGATGCCCGCGTGGTCGGTACCCGGCTGCCACAGGGTGTTGCGGCCCTGCATGCGACGGAAACGGATCAGGGCATCCATGATCGCGTTGTTGAAGCCGTGCCCCATGTGCAGGCTGCCGGTGACGTTCGGCGGCGGAATCATGATGGTGTACGGGTCGCCCGCGCCTTGCGGGGCAAAATAATTCTCTTCTTCCCAGGTTTTGTACCAGGAAGTTTCAATGGCGTGCGGCTGGTAGGTCTTATCCATGCGCGGCGGGACCCTATTGGCATTAATTCAGGAAAGCCGGCAAGTATAGCGGGGTGGGACTGCGCGGGGAACCTATTGCTGTTGTGGGAGCGGGCTTGCTCGCGATACGGGCAACCCGGTGCATCGGCTTCATTAAGGTGCTGCAATCGCGAGCAAGCCCGCTCCCACAGGGTCAGCTTTGATGTTGGGCGAGCAGACGCTCCATGTGGGCATCAAGGCGGCGCTTGATCTCGGTTTCGATGTGCGGGGCGAAGTCGTTGATCACGTCCTGCATGATGGCCTGGGCAGCAGTGCGCAGCTCTCGGTCCAGGTGCGCAAGCAGTGCGTCAGGGGCTTTCTCCGTCGCGGGCGCCGGGGTGATGCCGACCAGCGGTATTTGCGTGGGCACCGGCTCCGGCTCTGGTTCATCGCTGATAACTTCGTCGAGCAACGGGATCTGTTCGTCGGGCCGACCTACCATCTCTGTCAGCAGCGGCGGTTGCAGCCCCTCATCGCCGAGCAGCTTGCGAATGGACTCAAGATCATCAAGCAGGTGTGCAGCTTTTTGCGGCGAATTGGAGGTGTCCATCGTGTGCTCAGAGTCGTTGTAACTTGTGGTCCTGCAGAGGATAGCCCTGTTCTCGGTAGAAACGGAAACTCTCCCGTGCAGCCTGTCGCACGGCGGGGTCTTCGACCACCACTTCGGCCACGCGGGCGAAGCGCTTGAAAAAGTCGGGGACTTTGAGGTCCAGGTTGATCAGTAAGTCTTGGTGGCTTGCGGGTGCATCCGTACAGCCCATGACCACGACGCCATCGGGTTGGTCTTCAGTGTTGCTGTGGGGCACGAAGCTTTCGCCCTTGAAGCGCCACAGGCGTTCATCCAGGTCCTGGCGCTGGGCACTGTCAGAGCAATGCAGATACACGCGATGGCCCAGGCGCCAGGCCTTCTCGGTGAGTTTGCAGGCAAAATCCAGCCGCGCAGAGGGTTCGGCGCTGGGCAGGATATAAAAGTCGATCTTGGTGAGTTCTTGGTTTGCTTCGGGGGTCATTGCGATTCCTGAATCGGGACTGCGCCGCCCTCAAGCGGCGCAGTCTTCGATTGTCAGCTTCAAGCGTTGGCGCGATCCAGCAGGTACTGGGTCAGCAGGGGCACTGGGCGGCCACTTGCGCCCTTGTCCTTGCCGCCGCTGACCCATGCCGTGCCGGCGATGTCCAGGTGCGCCCAGTTATAGGCCTTGGCAAAACGCGACAGGAAGCAGCCAGCAGTGATGGCGCCGCCTTTAGGCCCGCCAATGTTGGCCATATCGGCGAACGGGCTGTCCAGTTGTTCCTGGTACTCGTCGAACAGCGGCAGTTGCCATGCACGGTCGTCGGCTTGCTTGCCGGCTTCCAGCAACTGGTTGATCAGGTCGTCGTTGTTGCCCATCAGGCCCGAGGTGTGAGCGCCCAATGCAACCATGCAGGCGCCGGTCAGGGTGGCGATGTCGATCACGGCCTGTGGCTTGAAGCGCTCGGCGTAGGTCAGGGCGTCACACAGCACCAGACGGCCTTCGGCGTCGGTGTTGAGGATTTCGACCGTCTGGCCGCTCATGGTCGTCACGATGTCGCCCGGGCGTGCCGCGCCGCCGCTAGGCATGTTTTCAGCACAGGCCAGAATGCACACCAGGTTGATCGGCAGTTTCAGCTCGAGTACGGCGCGCAGGGTGCCGAACACGCTGGCAGCACCACCCATGTCGTACTTCATTTCATCCATGCCGGCGCCCGGCTTGAGGCTGATGCCGCCGGTGTCGAAGGTGATGCCTTTACCTACCAGTACGTACGGTTTTTCGGATTTTTTGCCACCGGCGTAGTTCATCACGATCAGACGAGGCGGCTGGTCGCTGCCCTGGCCTACAGCGTAGAACGCGCCCATGCCCAGATCCTTGATCTTTTTCTCGTCAAGGATTTCGACTTTCAGGCCTTTGAACTCTTTGCCCAGATCCTTGGCCTGCTCGGCAAGGAAGCTCGGGTGACAGATGTTCGGCGGCAGGTTGCCCAGGTCGCGGGTGAACGCCATGCCGGCGGCAATTGCCTGGGCGTGGGTCACGGCGCGCTGCACTTCAGCCTGCGCGGCCTTGATGGTCAGCAGGGTGATTTTTTTCAGGGCGCGGGGTTCGGCCTTCTGGCTTTTGAAACGGTCGAAGGTGTATTCGCCGTCTACGAGGGTTTCGGCCAGCAAGCGGGTCTTGCTGTAGCTGTCGCGGCCCTTGACCACCAATTCGTCCAGTGCGAACACCGCATCGCTACCGCCCAGGCCTTTGAGTACACCCAGTGCGCCGCTGATGATTTTGCGGAACGGGCGATCGCCCAGTTCTTCATCCTTGCCGGTACCCAGCAGCAGCACGCGCTCGGCTTTGAGGTTGGGCAAGCTGTGCAACAGCAGGCTTTGACCGGTTTTGCCGGCCAGGTCGCCGCGCTTGAGGACTGCGCTGATGGCGCCACCGGTGAGTTCGTCGAGGGCTTTGGCGGTTGGGCCGAGCTTGCGGCCTTCGCCGATGGCGACCACCAGAGTGGCCGTTTTCAACGTTTCTGGGCTAACGCTTTTTACAACCAGTTCCATGTCCGGGTCCCTGAGTCAAATGGTCAACATGCACACAAACAGTTCTGTTTGTTTGCTTATATAGAAGAAGCGCTTCACCTGTGATCAAGGCTGGCGTCAAGGCGGGCAGTTTGAACCCCGTCGGAGGAGCCTGACAACCCCGGTTTAGGGCCAAGTTGCCACTTTCAAGACTGTGCAGTGACAGGGGAGGGCATTCACAGGATAATGCGCCATCTTTTTAGACGGCCCATCTCATCTATGATGAGGTATGTGCCGACTCGTTATGCTGTTTGTTTGGCCGCCTTAGCCTGACGACCCTGGAGTGTCTGGTTTGATCGTCTTCCGTTATCTGTCCCGCGAAGTCCTGCTTACATTGAGCGCTGTCAGTGCTGTGCTGCTGGTCATCATCATGAGCGGTCGCTTCATCAAATATCTGGCCCAGGCCGCCTCGGGCGCCCTGGACCCGGGTTCGTTGTTCCTGATCATGGGCTTTCGCCTGCCGGGCTTCATGCAGCTGATCCTGCCTCTGGGGCTGTTCCTGGGCATTCTTCTCTCTTATGGTCGCTTGTACCTTGAGAGCGAAATGACCGTGCTGTCGGCTACCGGTATGAGTCGTCAGCGGTTGCTGGCCATGACCATGGCACCGGCTGCGCTGGTCGCGCTGATCGTGGCCTGGCTCAGTCTGAGCCTGGCCCCGCAGGGCAACAATGAATTCCAGCTGCTGCTCAACAAGCAGGATGCCCTGACCGAATTCGACACCCTGGAGGCCGGGCGCTTCCAGTCGCTGAGTGACGGTACGCGGGTGACCTACACCGAAGAATTGAGCAATGACCGCAGCCTCTTGTCCGGCGTATTCATTTCGCAGAAGAAACTCGGAGAAGAGGCCAAGGATCGCAGTATTTCCGTGCTGCTGGCCGAGAAGGGTCATCAGGAAGTGCGTCCTGACGGCAGTCGCTGGCTGGTGCTGAACAATGGCTATCGCTATGACGGCAATCCTGGGCAGGCCGATTATCGGGCAATCAAGTACGACACCTATGGTGTGCTGCTGCCCAAGCCGGAAGTCAGCAATGAAGTGACAGACCGCGATGCGATCCCTACCGCTAGCCTTCTCGGCAGCACGGATCCTCGTGTGGTTGCCGAGCTGCATTGGCGGATTGCCTTCCCCGTGCTGGTCTTTATCGTGACCTTGATCGCAGTGCCGTTGTCGCGGGTCAATCCGCGTCAGGGGCGCTTCCTCAAGTTGTTGCCGGCGATTCTTCTTTATATGAGCTACCTGAGCATGCTGACCTGGGGCAAGGGGCTTCTTCAGGATGGCAAGACCCCGATGGCGCTGGGCCTGTGGTGGGTGCATGGGCTGTTCCTGATCATTGGCCTGGGGTTGATGTACTGGGAGCCGCTGCGCTTGAAACTGGCAAGTCGCCGTAGTGCCGAGGAGATGGCCCGTGGTTAAGCTCGACCGCTACATTGGTAGCAGTGTGTTGTTGGCGATTCTGGCCGTGTTGGGGATCATCCTCGGGCTGGCCCTGCTGTTTGCCGTGATCGACGAGATGCGCAGTCTCAGCAGCACCTACACCGTTCTGGATGTGTTCAGTTTTGTCATGCTGACTGCGCCCCGACGCCTGTATGAAATGTTGCCGATGGCAGCGTTGATTGGCTGCCTGATCGGTTTGGGCGGCCTGGCCAGCAACAGTGAGCTGACCATCATGCGTGCCGCAGGTGTGTCCCTTGGGCGCATCGTCTGGGCCGTGATGAAGCCGATGCTGGTGCTGATGGTTGCAGGGGTGCTGATTGGCGAATATGTAGTGCCTGCCACGGAAAACATTGCCCAGGCCAACCGCGCGCTGGCCCAGGGCGGTGGCGACTCGCAAAGCTCCAAGCATGGCTTGTGGCACCGCCAGGGTGATGAGTTTATCCATATCAACGCCGTTCAGCCCGATGGCCTGCTTTACGGTGTGACCCGTTATCGCTTCGACAAAGACCATCAGATGCAGTCGGCAAGCTTTGCCAAAAAGGCCCAGTACCACCAGGGCGACTGGCAGTTGAGTGATGTGAGCACCACTCTTTTTCATGGCGACAGCACTGAGGTAGTCAAGGTGCCTGAAGAAAAATGGGACGTGTCGTTGAGCCCGCAACTGCTCAATACCGTGGTCATGGCGCCCGAATCGCTGTCGATTTCCGGGTTGTGGAACTATATCCACTACCTCAAGGATCAGGGCCTGAACAACGGCCGTTACTGGCTGGCTTTTTGGGTCAAGGTGTTGCAGCCGCTGGTGACTGCCGCGCTGGTATTGATGGCCATATCTTTCATCTTCGGCCCGTTGCGCTCTGTTACGCTGGGGCAGCGGGTTTTTACCGGGGTGCTGGTGGGGTTTACCTTCAAGATCGCCCAGGACCTGCTGGGGCCTTTGAGCCTGGTGTTCGGCTTCTCGCCGCTGTTTGCGGTGCTGCTGCCGGCTTCCATTTGTGCCGTGGCCGGTATCTGGCTGTTACGTCGGGCGGGTTGAGTAGCGCTCATTGAGCCAATCAAGAGCCTCTATCTCGCGATAGGGGCTTTTTTGTAGGTGCCCATTGGCCTGTGAACGTGACGCTTGGCGCGATGTTCAGGTACAATTCCCGGCTATTTTTCGGCGGGCAGTCTGCCTGCGACTTTTTTGAGTGTTGACCCGTGAGTGATCTGAGTCATATCCGCAATTTCTCCATCATCGCCCACATTGACCATGGCAAGTCGACGCTGGCCGATCGTTTCATCCAGATGTGCGGTGGCCTGACTGCCCGCGAAATGGAGGCCCAGGTACTGGACTCCATGGACCTCGAGCGTGAGCGCGGGATCACCATCAAGGCCCACAGCGTCACCTTGTATTACACGGCCAAAGACGGTAATACCTACCAGTTGAACTTCATTGATACCCCGGGCCACGTTGACTTCACCTACGAAGTTAGCCGTTCCCTGGCGGCCTGTGAAGGTGCGTTGCTGGTGGTCGATGCGGGGCAGGGTGTAGAAGCCCAGTCCGTAGCCAACTGCTACACCGCGATTGAACAGGGCCTGGAAGTCATGCCGGTGCTGAACAAGATCGACCTGCCACAGGCCGATCCTGATCGCGTTAAGGAAGAAATCGAAAAAATCATTGGCATCGACGCCACTGATGCCGTGACCTGCAGCGCCAAGACCGGCCTGGGCGTGGACGAGGTGCTTGAGCGCCTGGTACACACCATTCCTGCGCCGACCGGCAATATCGAAGATCCGCTGCAAGCGTTGATCATCGACTCCTGGTTCGACAACTACCTGGGCGTTGTGTCCTTGGTTCGCGTGCGCCACGGCCGCGTGAAAAAGGGCGACAAGATTCTGGTTAAATCCACCGGCAAGATCCACCTGGTGGACAGCGTTGGTGTATTCAACCCGAAACACACCGCCACTGCAGACCTGAAAGCCGGTGAAGTAGGTTTCATCATCGCCGGTATCAAGGACATTCACGGTGCGCCAGTGGGCGATACCCTGACCTTGAGCACGACTCCGGATGTTGATGTATTGCCCGGTTTCAAGCGTATTCAGCCTCAGGTATACGCGGGCCTGTTCCCGGTTAGCTCCGATGACTTCGAAGACTTCCGTGATGCGTTGCAAAAACTGACGCTGAACGACTCTTCGCTGCAATACACGCCAGAAAGCTCTGACGCACTGGGCTTCGGCTTCCGTTGCGGCTTCCTGGGCATGCTGCACATGGAGATCATTCAGGAGCGCCTGGAGCGCGAGTACAACCTGGACCTGATCACCACTGCGCCAACCGTAATTTTCGAACTGCTGCTCAAGACCGGTGAAACGATTTACGTCGATAACCCGTCCAAGCTGCCAGATCTTTCAATGATTGAAGACATGCGCGAGCCAATCGTGCGTGCCAACATTCTTGTGCCTCAGGAGCACCTGGGTAACGTCATTACCCTGTGCATTGAAAAACGTGGCGTGCAGCACGACATGTTGTTCCTGGGTACCCAGGTACAAGTGACCTACGATTTGCCGATGAACGAAGTGGTTCTGGACTTCTTCGACCGTCTCAAATCCACCAGTCGCGGCTATGCTTCGCTTGATTACCACTTCGATCGTTACCAGTCAGCTAATCTGGTCAAGCTCGATGTGCTGATCAACGGTGACAAGGTAGATGCGCTGGCCCTGATCGTGCACAAGGAAAACGCGCACTACAAAGGTCGCCAGTTGACCGAGAAGATGAAAGAACTGATTCCGCGTCAGATGTTCGACGTCGCGATCCAGGCCGCCATTGGCGGGCAGATCATTGCACGGACCTCCGTCAAGGCACTCAGAAAGAACGTACTGGCCAAATGCTACGGTGGTGACGTTAGCCGTAAGCGCAAGCTGTTGGAAAAGCAAAAGGCCGGTAAAAAACGCATGAAGCAAGTGGGCAACGTGGAAATTCCACAAGAAGCCTTCCTTGCAGTGCTCCGTTTGGATAGCTAGGTCCTATGTCACTAAATTTCCCGCTGTTGCTGGTCATTGCTGTTGCCGTGTGCGGTTTGCTGGCGCTGCTCGATTTGGTCTTCCTGGCTCCGCGCCGGCGCAAGGCCATTGCCAACTATCAAGCCAGCGTTACGCCGGTTGATATGCAGGTAGTCGAAAAGCTCAACAAGGAGCCGCTGCTGGTTGAATACGGCAAGTCGTTCTTTCCCGTGTTGTTTATCGTGCTGGTGTTGCGTTCGTTTCTGGTTGAGCCGTTCCAGATTCCGTCCGGCTCGATGAAACCGACCCTGGATGTGGGCGATTTCATTTTGGTGAACAAGTTTTCGTACGGGATCCGCTTGCCGGTACTCGACACGAAAATCATCGAAGTGGGTGATCCGAAGCGGGGCGATGTGATGGTGTTTCGCTACCCAAGCGATCCTACAGTCAACTACATCAAGCGTGTAGTTGGCCTGCCGGGCGACAAGATCCGCTATACCAGCGACAAGCATCTTTATGTCAACGACCAACTGGTTGCCGAGCAACTGGTCAAGGCCGAGCCTGGAACCCTGGGCAGTGCCGAGTTGTACAAAGAGAAGCTGGGCGAAGTCGAGCACATGATCCGCAAGGAAATGAGCCGCTATCGTGCGCCGCCTGACAAGGAGTGGACGGTTCCGGCCGGGCATTACTTCATGATGGGTGACAACCGTGACAATTCGAACGACAGCCGTTACTGGGATGATCCGAACATTCCCAAAGACGAGCTGGGCATGGTTCCCGACAAGAATATTGTCGGCAAGGCCTTCGCTGTTTGGATGAGCTGGCCGGAACCCAAGGCGAGCAACCTGCCGAACTTCTCGCGGGTTGGTCTGATCAAGTAGCCAGAACGGCGCTGTTTATAACAGCGCCGATTGCTTTTCAGGTGTGCGAAACAAGTCGCGCGCCTGAGTATTCAGGATGTGGATTTGAACAAAGCGTTAAGTGTGACGGCGGCGAACAGCCTGTTCCCTGTCCATTTGCTATGCGATAAACGAGCATCACTGATCCCTAATATCGGTCCGGTGGTGACATTCGGCCACGAACTCAGCGTGGGTAAATCGTGAGTTTTTCTTTAGAACGTTTAGAGCGTCAGCTCGGCTACACCTTCAAAGACCAGGAACTGATGGTTCTGGCCCTGACACACCGCAGTTTCGCGGGGCGCAATAACGAGCGCCTTGAGTTCCTGGGGGATGCCATTCTCAATTTTGTTGCCGGCGAAGCCTTGTTTGACCGTTTCCCGCTGGCGCGTGAAGGCCAGTTGTCACGCTTGCGTGCGCGGCTGGTAAAGGGTGAGACCCTGGCAGTACTGGCTCGCGGCTTTGAGCTGGGCGAGTACCTGCGCCTGGGTTCCGGTGAACTGAAAAGCGGCGGATTTCGCCGTGAATCGATCCTGGCCGATGCCCTTGAGGCGCTGATCGGTGCCATTTACCTGGACGCCGGCATGGATGTCGCTCGCGACCGCGTACTGGCCTGGCTGGCCAGCGAGTTCGAGACGCTGACCCTGGTCGACACCAACAAAGATCCAAAGACCCGCCTGCAAGAGTTCTTGCAGTCGCGTGCCTGCGACCTGCCACGTTACGAAGTGGTGGATATCCAGGGCGAACCGCATTGCCGCACCTTCTTTGTCGAGTGCGAGATTGCCTTATTGAATGAAAAAAGCCGGGGACAGGGCGTGAGCCGTCGTATTGCCGAACAGGTAGCGGCCGCCGCAGCACTGATTGCCCTTGGCGTGGAGAATGGTCATGACTGATTCAACCGCAACTCGCTGTGGCTACGTTGCCATTGTTGGTCGTCCAAACGTGGGTAAATCCACACTGCTGAACCATATCCTGGGTCAAAAGCTGGCGATCACCTCGCGTAAGCCTCAGACCACCCGCCACAACATGCTGGGCATCAAGACCGAAGGCAACGTGCAAGCGGTCTACGTGGATACCCCGGGCATGCACAAGGGCGGCGAAAAGGCCCTGAACCGCTACATGAACAAAACCGCTTCGGCTGCGTTGAAAGACGTCGATGTGGTGATCTTCGTTGTTGACCGCACCAAGTGGACCGACGAAGACCAGATGGTGCTGGAGCGCGTGCAGTACGTAACCGGCCCGCTGATCGTGGCGTTGAACAAGACCGATCGTATCGAAGACAAAGCCGAGCTGATGCCGCACCTGAGCTGGCTTCAGGAGCAACTGCCGAACGCCCAGATCATCCCGATCTCGGCTCAGCACGGGCACAACCTTGAAGCCCTTGAGCGCGTGATTGCCGATCACCTGCCGGAAAACGAGCACTTCTTCCCGGAAGACCAGATCACCGATCGCAGCAGCCGCTTCCTGGCCGCCGAACTGGTACGTGAAAAGATCATGCGCCAGATGGGTGCCGAGCTGCCGTACCAGATCACCGTCGAGATCGAAGAGTTCAAGCAGCAGGGCAAAACCCTGCATATCCATGCCTTGATTCTGGTTGAGCGTGATGGTCAGAAAAAAATCATCATTGGCGACAAGGGCGAGCGTATCAAGCGTATCGGTACCGAAGCGCGCAAGGATATGGAGCTGCTGTTCGACTCCAAGATCATGCTTAACCTTTGGGTTAAAGTGAAAGGTGGCTGGTCCGACGACGAGCGCGCCCTGCGTTCGCTGGGCTACGGCGACCTGTAAGCACAGCATTACACCCCCCCTGTGGGAGCGGGCTTGCTCGCGATAGCATCAACTCGGAACTTCAGACAGGCCGAGTTGCTGCTATCGCGAGCAAGCCCGCTCCCACATTAGTTTTATGCTGTTCTTCCTGGCAGTGTTTGCCTTTTGAGATAGCTGACTTCCATGTCCAGTAAACCCCCGGCCCCCCAACTCGCCTACGTCCTGCACAGTCGCCCCTATCGTGAAACCAGTGCCCTGGTGGATTTCATCACGCCTCAAGGGCGCCTGCGGGCCGTGCTGCGCAGTGCGCGGGGCAAGGCGGGGACGCTGGCCCGGCCTTTTGTGCCGCTGGAAATCGAATTTCGCGGCCGTGGCGAGCTGAAAAACGTCGGACGCATGGAGAGTGTCGGGATTGCCACCTGGCTCAATGGCGAAGCGCTGTTCAGCGGCCTCTATCTCAATGAGCTGCTGATCAGGCTGTTGCCAGCCGAAGACCCGCATCCCGCGGTCTTCGACCACTATGCCGCGACGCTGGTGGCGCTTGCGCAAGGACGCGCGCTCGAACCTCTGCTGCGAGCGTTCGAATGGCGCCTGCTGGACGATCTGGGCTATGGCTTTTCGTTGACCCGGGACATTCAAGGCGAACCGGTGGCCAGCGATGGCATGTACCGTTTGCAGGTAGATGCCGGGCTTGAACGGATTTATCTGGTGCAGCCCGGTCTGTTTCATGGCACCGAACTGCACGCAATGGCCGAGGCTGACTGGACCGTGCCCGGAGCCTTGTCCGCCGCCAAGCGCCTGATGCGTCAGGCATTGGCCGTGCATTTGGCTGGTAAACCGCTGGCCAGTCGTGAGTTGTTTCGCAAGCCCTGAATAGACCGGTATGCTGTGCGCCGAATCGTCAACTCTTCAGGAGAGCCCCCCGTGACCCAAAGCAATCGCATTCTTCTCGGCGTGAACATCGACCACGTAGCCACGCTGCGTCAGGCTCGCGGCACCCGTTACCCTGATCCGGTCAAGGCAGCGCTGGATGCAGAAGAGGCGGGCGCCGACGGCATTACCGTGCACTTGCGCGAAGATCGTCGACATATCCAGGAACGCGATGTGTTGCTGCTCAAGGATGTCCTGCAAACGCGCATGAACTTCGAAATGGGCGTTACCGAAGAGATGATGCTGTTTGCCGAGCGCATTCGCCCGGCGCATATCTGCCTGGTGCCTGAAACCCGTCAGGAACTGACCACCGAAGGCGGTCTGGATGTTGCCGGGCAGGAAGCGCGGATCAAGGCAGCTGTCGAGCGGCTGAGCAAGATTGGCTGTGAAGTGTCGCTGTTTATTGACGCCGATGAGCGTCAGATCGAAGCGTCCAGGCGCGTAGGCGCACCGGCAATCGAACTGCACACCGGACGCTATGCCGATGCCCAGACCCCGACCGAAGTCGCCGAAGAGTTGCAGCGTGTCGCCGATGGCGTTGCGTTTGGCCTGGCTCAAGGGCTGATCGTCAATGCTGGCCACGGTCTGCATTACCACAACGTGGAAGCGGTAGCCGCGATCAAGGGCATCAATGAATTGAACATTGGCCATGCGCTGGTGGCGCATGCATTGTTCGTGGGCTTCAAGTCGGCAGTGGCTGAAATGAAAGCGCTGATTGTGGCTGCGGCCAAGGTTTAAAAACGGCTACGGGGATCATTCAATTGTGGGAGCGAGCCTGCTCGCGAAGCTCATTCGCGAGCAGGCTCGCTCCCACGGAATTGTGTTCTACAACTGCGGCTCTTCTTTGGGCTTGGTCTTGTCGATGCCGGGGATATGCAGCTTGCTGTCGGCCGCCTGATCACCTTCGAGCTGTGGCTGCGTGGCCCAGGTCAAGATGTCGTAGTAACGACGGATGTTGGCCACAAAATGTACTGGCTCGCCGCCACGGGCGTAGCCATAGCGGGTTTTGCTGTACCACTGCTTCTGCGCAAGGCGAGGCAGCATTTTCTTTACATCAAGCCACTTGTTCGGGTTCAGGCCTTCTTTCTTGGCCAGCTTGCGTGCGTCTTCCAGATGACCGCCACCCACGTTGTAGGCAGCCAGTGCGAACCAGGTGCGATCCGGTTCCTGAATATCATCGTCCAGCTCGCTCTTGATCAATGCGAGGTATTTGGCGCCGCCCATGATGCTTTGCTTGGCATCCAGGCGGTTGGACACGCCCATCGCTTGAGCCGTGTTCTGGGTCAGCATCATCAGGCCGCGCACACCTGTTTTTGAGGTGACGGCGGGTTGCCATAAAGATTCCTGATAACCCATGGCTGCCAGCAGGCGCCAGTCGATCTGTTCTTTTTTGGCCGCTTCCTTGAAGAACTTTTCGTACTTGGGCAAGCGCTGTTGCAGGTGCTGGGCGAAGGTGTACGCGCCAACGTAGCCAAGGACATCGACATGCCCGTAGTAGCGGTCTTTAAGGCGTTGCAGGGTGCCGTTCTTTTCGACCTTGTCCAGATAGGCGTTGATCTCGTTGAGCAGGCTGTTGTCTTCACCGGCCGCCACTGCCCAGCGCTGGCTGCGTGCATCGCCTAGGTCAAAGGCGACGCGCACGTTGGGGAAGTACACCTGGTTCATCGCCACTTCGTTGGAGTCGACCAGCGTGAGGTCGATCTGGCCTTCATCGACCATGCGCAGCAAATCGACGACTTCGACCGCGTCGGATTCGTCGTACTCGATTCCGGGGTACTGTTTTTTCAGTTCGGCCAGTTGCTCGGCGTGGGAGCTGCCTTTAAGGACCGTGATGCGCTTACCGGCCAGATCCGCAGCAGAGGTGGGGCGGGACTGGCCGTTGCGGTAGATGATCTGCGGCGTGACTTCGAGGTACGGGTGGGAAAATCTGGCTTGTTGCAGGCGTTTCTCGCTGCTGACCAGTCCGGCAGCAGCCAGAACCGGGCCGTCAGGCTGGCCCAGTTGATTGAACAGTTCGTCCAGGTTGTCCGCGGTCTCGATTTTGAGCTCAACCCCAAGATCGTCGGCAAAACGCTTCACCAGCTCGTATTCAAAGCCGGTTTCACCATTGCGATCCTCAAAGTAGGTCGCAGGGCTGTTGCGGGTAATCACCCGCAGTACCCCATCCTCCTTTACGCGCTCCAGGGTGCTGGGTTTTTCAACGCAGGCACTGAGCATCAGGAAGAGTCCGGTTGCGAGCAGCCATTTGGCGCAGCGCGGGCGGATATCAGTTAGAGAAAACATCCGCGCAGTATACGCAAAGCAGCACGGGTGCCATATCTCGACAATTTCCAGTCATTCTGATATTGACCGCGAAAATCGCTCAAACCCTTGTAAAATGGGGGGTAGAGCTCTGTTTAAAGATCATAATCGAGCATCCGTTAAGCGGCTGATAGCTATAAAGAATAAGGCTTTGGTCGATTCGCGACGTCTGGTGCGCTTCAGGTGTGCCGTTTCGGGTGCCGTGGCGAACGGTTTAGGCTAGAATGCCCGGCCTCAAAGCATACCCCTCCCGAGGCTGTCCCGAAGATGTTGATCCTGCGCGGCGCTCCTGCCCTTTCTGCCTTTCGCCACAGCAAACTCCTTGCACAACTGAGCCTCAAGGTTCCGTCTGTCACTGGTTTGTATGCTGAATTCGCCCACTTTGCCGATACCACCGGTGAGCTGACCAGCGATGAACAGCAGGTACTGGCTCGTCTCCTGAAGTACGGCCCAAGCGTGCCGGTCCAAGAGCCGAGCGGCCGACTGTTCCTGGTGTTGCCGCGGTTTGGCACCATCTCTCCCTGGTCGAGCAAGGCCAGCGACATTGCCCGTAACTGTGGCCTGGCTAAAATCCAGCGCCTGGAACGCGGCATTGCATTCTATGTAGCTGGCCAGTTCAGCGATGCGGATGCCGAACTGATCGGCGCTGTATTGCATGACCGCATGACGCAAATCGTGCTGGGCGCTCTGGAGCAGGCTGCAGGCTTGTTCAGCCACGCCGAGCCAAAGCCGCTGACCGCGATTGACGTACTGGGTGGCGGTCGTGCCGCGCTGGAAAAAGCCAACGTCGAGCTGGGCCTTGCCCTGGCCGAAGACGAAATCGATTATCTGGTCAATGCCTTCAACGGTCTGGGTCGCAACCCGCACGACATCGAATTGATGATGTTTGCCCAGGCCAACTCCGAACATTGCCGCCACAAGATCTTCAACGCCAGCTGGGACATCGACGGCCAAAGCCAGGACAAGAGCCTGTTTGGCATGATCAAGAACACCTACGTGATGCACAGCGAAGGCGTTCTGTCTGCTTATAAAGACAACGCGTCGGTTATCGTCGGCAGTGTTGCCGGGCGTTTCTTCCCTGATCCCGAAACCCGCCAGTACGGTGCGGTGCAGGAACCAGTGCACATCCTGATGAAGGTAGAGACCCACAACCACCCGACCGCCATTGCCCCGTTCCCGGGTGCAGCGACAGGCTCCGGTGGTGAGATCCGTGACGAAGGTGCAACCGGTCGTGGTGCCAAGCCAAAGGCCGGCCTGACCGGTTTCACCGTGTCCAACCTGCAGATCCCGGGCTTTGTACAACCGTGGGAAGTGCCGTACGGCAAGCCTGAGCGCATTGTTACCGCGCTGGACATCATGATCGAAGGCCCGCTGGGCGGTGCTGCATTCAACAATGAATTCGGTCGTCCTGCCCTGACCGGTTACTTCCGTACGTTCGAGCAGTCCATCACCACCCCCCGTGGCGAAGAAGTGCGTGGTTACCACAAGCCGATCATGTTGGCCGGCGGCATGGGCAACATCCGCGCCGAACACGTGCAGAAAGCCGAAATCACCGTGGGCTCCAAGCTCATCGTGCTGGGCGGTCCGGCCATGCTGATCGGCCTGGGTGGCGGTGCAGCATCCTCTATGGCCACCGGCGCAAGCTCGGCTGACCTGGACTTCGCTTCGGTACAGCGCGAAAACCCGGAAATGGAGCGTCGTTGCCAGGAAGTGATCGACCGCTGCTGGCAGCTGGGTGACAAGAACCCGATCAGCTTTATCCACGATGTGGGTGCTGGCGGTTTGTCCAACGCATTCCCTGAGCTGGTGAACGACGGCGACCGTGGTGGCCGTTTCGAACTGCGCAACATTCCAAACGACGAGCCGGGCATGGCCCCGCACGAAATCTGGAGCAACGAATCCCAGGAACGTTATGTTCTGGCGGTGGGCGTCGAAGATTTCGAGCGCTTCCAGGCGATCTGCGAACGCGAGCGTTGCCCGTTTGCCGTCGTCGGTGAAGCCACTGCCGAGCCGCAACTGACCGTGACCGACAGCCACTTCGGCAACAACCCGGTGGACATGCCACTGGAAGTGTTGCTGGGCAAGGCGCCGCGCATGCACCGTTCGGCTGTTCGCGAAGAAGAGTTGGGCGATGATTTCGACCCGGCACAACTGAGCATCGGCGAGTGCGTCGAGCGCGTTCTGCATCACCCGGCCGTTGCCAGCAAAAGCTTCCTGATCACCATCGGCGACCGCACCATCACCGGTCTGGTTGCCCGCGACCAGATGGTCGGGCCGTGGCAGGTTCCTGTGGCTGACGTTGCTGTCACCGCAACCAGCTTCGACGTCTACACCGGTGAAGCCATGGCCATGGGCGAGCGTACGCCGCTGGCACTGCTGGATGCTCCGGCATCGGGCCGCATGGCAATTGGTGAGACCCTGACCAATATCGCGGCTTCGCGCATTGGCAAGATCAGCGACATCAAGCTGTCAGCCAACTGGATGTCCGCTGCAGGCCACCCGGGTGAAGACGCCCGCTTGTACGACACCGTCAAGGCTGTCGGCATGGAGCTGTGCCCTGAGCTGGGCATCACCATTCCGGTGGGCAAGGACTCGATGTCGATGCAAACCCGCTGGAGCGAAGAGGGCACGGACAAAACCGTGACCTCGCCGCTGTCGCTGGTTGTGACCGGTTTTGCCCCGGTGCTCGACGTTCGCCAGACCCTGACCCCGGTACTGCGCATGGACAAAGGCCTGACCGATCTGATCCTGATCGACCTGGGCCGTGGCCAGAACCGCATGGGCGCCTCGATCCTGGCCCAGACCTACGGCAAGCTGGGCAAGCAGGCCCCTGACGTTGATGACGCAGAAGACCTCAAGGCTTTCTTCGCGGTGATCCAGGGCCTGAATGCCGATGGTCACCTGCTGGCTTACCATGACCGTTCCGACGGTGGTTTGCTGACCAGCGTGATGGAAATGGCCTTTGCCGGCCACTGCGGTCTGAACCTGACCCTGGATTGCCTCGCAGACAGCGCCAGCCAGCTCCCGGCCATCCTGTTCAACGAAGAACTGGGCGCCGTGATTCAGGTGCGTCAGGACGCGACTGCTGATGTGCTTGCACAGTTCAGCGCTGCAGGCCTGGGCGAGTGTGTCGACGTGATCGGCCAGCCGCTGAACAACAGCGAAGTCACCATCACCTTCAACGATGAAAAAGTGTTTGTCGGTCAGCGTGGCGAGTTGCAGCGCCAGTGGGCTGAAACCAGCTTCCAGATCCAGCGTATGCGTGACAACGCGGACTGCGCACAGCAAGAGTTCGACGTGCTGCTCGAAGAAGACAACCCGGGCCTGACTGCCCAGTTGAGCTTTGACGTCAACGCCAATATCAGCGCGCCGTACATCAAGAAAGGCATTCGTCCGCAAGTGGCTGTCCTGCGTGAGCAGGGCGTCAACGGTCAGGTTGAAATGGCCGCGGCGTTTGACCGTGCCGGTTTCAATGCAATCGACGTACACATGAGCGATATTCTGGCCGGCCGTGTCGACCTGAACGAGTTCAAAGGTCTGGTTGCCTGCGGTGGTTTCTCCTACGGCGACGTACTGGGTGCCGGTGAAGGCTGGGCCAAGTCGGCGCTGTTCAATGCCCGTGCCCGCGATGCGTTCCAGAGCTTCTTCGAGCGCACTGACAGCTTCTCCCTAGGTGTGTGCAACGGTTGCCAGATGATGTCCAACCTGAGCGAACTGATCCCTGGCAGCGAGCTGTGGCCACACTTTGTGCGCAACCGTTCCGAGCAGTTCGAAGCCCGTGTGGCGATGGTTCAGGTTCAGGAGTCGAACTCGATCTTCCTGCAGGGCATGGCCGGTTCGCGCATGCCGATCGCCATTGCTCATGGTGAAGGTCATGCCGAGTTCGCCAGCGAAGAAGCCATGCTGCAAGCGGACCTGTCCGGTTCGGTGGCGCTGCGCTTCGTCGACAACCACGGCAAGGTCACGGAAAACTACCCGGCCAACCCTAACGGCTCGCCGCGCGGGATTACCGGCCTGACCAGCCGTGACGGCCGTGTGACCATCATGATGCCGCACCCGGAACGGGTATTCCGCGCCGTGCAGAACTCGTGGCGCCCGGAAGAGTGGAACGAAGATGCGCCGTGGTTGCGCATGTTCCGTAACGCTCGTGTGTGGGTAGATTAAGAGCATGTACAAGCTCAGCTTTTTCGTTCCTCCGAGCCATGTGGACGTGGTCAAGGATGCCGTATTCGCTGCCGGTGGCGGACGGATCGGCAGCTATGACCACTGCGCCTGGCAGACCATGGGCCAGGGCCAGTTTCGCGCGCTGGACGGCAGCCAGCCGTTCATCGGGCAAACTGGTCAGGTCGAGTATGTGGGGGAGTGGAAGGTTGAGCTGGTCGTCGCCGATGATCTGATTCAGGCCGTGGTGGCTGCGCTCAAGCACAGCCACCCGTATGAAACCCCTGCGTACGAAGTGTGGCAACTGGCTGATTTCTAGCCACAAGTCATATAAAAAACCCGCTGAACCGTTACCGGTCAGCGGGTTTTTTGTTGCTCGTATGACAGCTGGCTATGGGCGGATTTCAACCATGGTGCCGTCTGGAACGAGGTTCCAGACTTCACGCATTTCGTGGTTTTTCATCGCGATGCACCCATCGGTCCAGTCCAGGGTATGGAACAGTTCCTCGGGGTTGTCTTCGCTGTCCGGGGTGCCGTGGATCATGATCATCGAGCCCGGGTTCAGGCCTTCACGCCGGGCCGTGGCAGCGTCGCTGATGTTGGGGTAGTTGATGTGCATCGCCAGGTTGAACTTGTCGCTTTTTTTGCGCCAGTCGACCCAGTAGATGCCCTCGGGAGTGCGTTTGTCCCCTTCGCGTACTTTTGGGCCCTTGGGTTGTTTGCCCAGGGAGATGCGGTAGGTCTTGACCGGTTTGCCGTTGCTGATCAGCTCCAGCTTGCGGGCAGACTTGATGACCAGCACCTTGTCGATATTCTGCCCGGGACGTACCGGAAGCGACGAAGGGGCGGGTTTCAGGACCTGGTTTTTATCAACGGGTTTGCCGTTTACGGTTATGACAACAGAGGCCTGGCAGGTAACGGCAAATGACAGGCATAGAGCAGCGAGCAACCAACGCATTAGAGGAACATTCCTGAGTTACAAGGCAAGCAGCATTATTTTTGGGCGGTCTTCAGGCTGGCCAGCGGTGCTACAGCCTCGCTGCGTACGGGGTAGTGAGCGCCCGGGCGGTCAGCGAAAAAGCATTCTAAGGTACGGCTGACCGTGCGGAAAGCCAGCTCTGACCAAGGGATGTCGACTTCTTCAAACAGGCGCACTTCCAGGCTCTCTTCACCGGCTGCGAAGTTCGGGCCCAGCAGGTCGGCGCGGTAGAAAATATGCACCTGATTGATATGCGGCACATCGATCAGGGTGTAGATGGCCAGGTTCTCAACCACGGCACAGGCTTCCTCCAGGGTTTCGCGTCGGGCCGCGTTTTCAACCGTCTCGCCGTTCTCCATAAAGCCTGCGGGCAGTGTCCAGTAGCCTTTGCGCGGTTCGATGGCGCGACGGCACAGCAGCACTTGTGTGCCCCACACGGGCACGCAACCGGCGACAATATTGGGGTTTTGATAATGAATGGTCTGGCAGTGGTCGCAGACATAGCGCAGGCGCGAATCGCCTTGCGGGATATGCTGGCTGACGGAGTGGCCGCACTGGCTACAAAATTTCATGCTGTGGTCTCTGGCTCGTTGCCTATCTTGGGGGCTGAGGCGGGCTCGCGGCAAGTGTGGTCTGGCGGGCTGCGACACTGTAGGACTTGGGTGCCCGGTGCGATTTGGTGCATGATGCCCGATAAGTGCCGGATCGAGATGACCTATGCTGGACGAGCTGCTTGGCCGTGTGAGCCGCTATACCCCACGGACGCTGGAAACAGAACGGAATTACCCGGAAGCTGCGGTGTTGTTGCCGGTCACACGCAGTTCTGAGCCTGAGTTGATTCTCACCCTGCGTGCCAGCGGGTTGTCGACCCACGGTGGTGAAGTGGCTTTTCCGGGCGGTCGCCGCGATCCGGAAGACCCCGACCTGGTGTTCACCGCCCTGCGTGAGGCCGAAGAAGAAATCGGCTTGCCGCCGGGGCTGGTCGAGGTGATCGGGCCGCTGAGCCCCTTGATCTCGTTACACGGTATTCGCGTAATGCCTTATGTCGGTCTGGTCCCGGATTACGTTGAGTATCTGGCCAATGACGCCGAAATCGCCGCGGTATTCAGCGTGCCGCTGGAGTTCTTCCGCCAGGACCCGCGTGAGCACACTCATCGCATCGACTACCAGGGCCGTAGCTGGTACGTGCCGAGCTACCGTTTTGGCGTGTATAAAATCTGGGGACTGACGGCAATCATGATCGTGGAGCTGATGAACCTGCTCTATGACGACGTCAATATCAACCTGCATACCCCGCCTGAACGTTCCATTCCAATTTAGAGCCGTCAGCAGACGGCCACGCCTGCCTTGAGGACATCCCATGAAATACCGCTTGGGCGACTCGTTCGTCGAAACCCATCCCGAAAGCTGGACCGCACCCAATGCCACCCTGATCGGCAAGGTGCGCCTGGAAGAGGGCGCCAGTGTCTGGTTTAACGCCGTGTTGCGTGGCGATAACGAACTGATCCTGATCGGCAAGCACAGCAATGTGCAAGATGGTGCGGTGATGCATACCGACATGGGCTATCCGCTCACACTTGGCACGGGCGTGACCATCGGTCATAACGCCATGTTGCATGGTTGTACGGTGGGCGATTACAGCCTGATCGGTATCAATGCAGTGATCCTCAATGGCGCGAAAATCGGCAAGCATTGCATCATTGGCGCCAACTCGTTGATTGGCGAAGGTAAGGAAATTCCGGACGGCTCGCTGGTCATGGGGTCGCCGGGCAAGGTGGTACGTGACCTGACGGATGAGCAGAAAAAATTGCTGGAAGCCAGCGCGGCCCACTACGTCAAGAACGGCCAGCGATATGCCCGTGACCTTCAGGTGCAAGAACAATGACGGAAGCAGAGCGCCCGGTCGCCTCGCCCTGTGTGAATATCTGCGCGCTGGACGACGACGATGTGTGCAGTGGCTGCCAGCGTACCGTGGCGGAAATCACCCGCTGGAGCCGCATGACCAACCCGGAGCGCCGCGAGGTGCTAGTGCTGTGCCATGAGCGGGCCAAAGCCAGTGGTGTGGTGTGGATGTTGGGTTCCGGTAGCTGACAACGCTTCTTTATTGTGTGAGCGGGCTTGCTCGCGATGCAGGCGCCGCGACCTGTCAGGCAAACTGCGCTGATGTCATCGTGAGCAAGCCCGCTCCCGCAGGGGGATGTCGCGGGTACAAAATCGACTGCGACTCAAGTACCCTGTGCGCCTTATTTAGAGGTGTCGCCCGCTGCCATGCTGTTTCTTGTCGCTTATATCGCCAGCGTCGTGCTGATCAACTACGCGTTTTCCACTGCGCCGCACCTGGACATCATCTGGTCAGCCTGGGGTGGCCTGGTGTTTGTATTGCGCGACATGGTGCAAACCCGATTCGGTCACGGTGCCCTGCTGGCCATGCTGGCGGCCCTGGTGTTGTCGTACGTCACCTCCGATCCTTCCATTGCACTGGCCAGCGCCACTGCCTTCGCCGTGTCCGAGTGCATCGACTGGCTGGTCTTCAGCATCACCAAGCGGCCTTTGCATGACCGCTTGTGGATCAGCTCTGCGCTGAGCATCCCGATCGACACCTTTATCTTCTTCGGCATGATCGATGCCTTCACCCCTGGCGTGATCATTACCGCCATGGCCTCGAAATTCGCCGGCGTCACCTGCGTATGGCTGGCAATGGCCTGGCGTTTGCGCAAAGCCTCGGTCTAGTCATGTAAAATGCCGGCCTTTGTATCCCCCTGCAGGCGCTGGCTTGGTCAGTGCCTTCGATGATTTTGTTTCCTTGAGGACCTGAAATGACCCGTATCGGAACTCCACTGTCGCCCACTGCGACCCGCGTCATGTTGTGTGGCTGCGGTGAGCTGGGCAAAGAAGTTGTCATCGAATTGCAGCGCCTGGGGGTCGAAGTGATCGCCGTCGATCGCTACGCCAATGCACCTGCCATGCAGGTTGCCCATCGCAGCCATGTGATCAACATGCTTGACGGCGCCGCCCTGCGTGCCGTCATCGAAGCCGAAAAGCCGCATTTCATCGTTCCGGAAATCGAAGCCATCGCCACCGCCACCCTGGTGGAGCTGGAAGCTGAAGGTTTCACCGTTATTCCAACGGCGCGTGCCACGTCGTTGACCATGAACCGCGAAGGCATTCGTCGCCTGGCAGCCGAAGAGCTGGACCTGCCAACCTCGCCGTACCATTTTGCCGACACCTTTGAAGACTACAGCGCCGCCGTGCTGGATCTGGGTTTCCCGTGCGTGGTCAAGCCGGTGATGAGTTCGTCAGGCAAGGGCCAGAGCCTTCTGCGCAGCGCCGATGATGTAAAGGCTGCCTGGGACTACGCGCAAGAGGGTGGTCGTGCAGGGAAGGGTCGGGTCATCGTTGAAGGCTTTATCGACTTTGACTATGAAATCACCCTGCTGACCGTGCGCCATATTGGCGGTACCACGTTCTGCGCACCGGTTGGTCACCGACAGGAGAAGGGCGATTACCAGGAATCCTGGCAGCCGCAGGCAATGAGCCCGATTGCTCTGGCCGAGTCCGAGCGTGTCGCCAAGGCTGTTACTGAAGCGCTGGGTGGTCGTGGTCTGTTTGGCGTTGAGTTGTTTATCAAGGGCGATCAGGTGTGGTTCAGCGAAGTGTCGCCGCGCCCGCACGATACCGGCCTGGTGACATTGATTTCTCAGGATCTGTCGCAGTTCGCATTGCATGCTCGCGCCATTCTCGGCCTGCCGATTCCATTGATTCGTCAGTTCGGGCCATCGGCTTCGGCGGTGATTCTGGTGGAAGGCCAGTCGACCCGGACGGCATTCGCCAACCTGGGTGCTGCCCTGAGCGAACCGGACACCGCATTGCGCCTGTTCGGCAAGCCAGAGGTCAACGGCCAGCGTCGCATGGGCGTGGCCCTGGCTCGCGATGAGTCGATTGAAGCCGCTCGCGCCAAAGCGACCCGCGCGGCCAAGGCAGTAGTTGTAGAGCTGTAAAAACCATTGTGGGAGCGGGCTAGCTCGCGATTCAATTGCCCCGGTACATCTGATGTACCTAGGCGTTGCAATCGCGAGCAAGCCCGCTCCGACAGGTTAAGTGTTTCTTCAAGCCACCTTGTTCAGGTCAGCCTCTTTCGTTTCCTTCAGGCACAGCACGGCAATCAGGCTGAGAATCGCTGCGCCCGACACGTACCCGCCTACCCAGCTCAACCCCCCCATGCTCACCAGCTTTTGCGCAAAAAAAGGTGCAGCGGAAGCTCCGACAATGCCACCCAGATTGTAAGCCGCCGACGCGCCGGTATAGCGCACGCGGGTCGGGAACAGTTCAGGGAGCAGGGCACCCATCGGGGCAAAGGTCACGCCCATCAAAAACAGCTCGATGCACAGGAACAGCGCCACACCCCAGGTGGTGCCGTGGGTGAGCAGAGGCTCCATCAGAAAACCTGACAAGATCGCCAGCACGCCACCGACTATCAGCACCGGCTTGCGTCCATAACGGTCACTGGCCCAGGCCGACAGAGGTGTGGCCGCCGCCATGAACAGCACGGCAAAACACAGCAGGCCGAGGAAGGTTTCGCGGGTATAGCCCAGGGTGGCGACGCCATAGCTCAGGGAAAACACTGTCGAGATATAGAACAGTGCGTAACACACCACCATCGAAGCGGCGCCCAGCAGCATCGGTGCCCAGTATTGGCTGAAGAGTTCGACGATGGGCATTTTCACCCGCTCGTGCTGTGCTACGGCCTTGGCAAACACCGGTGTCTCTTCCAGCTTCAGGCGTACATACAGACCCACCATCACCAGCGCTGCGCTAAGCAGGAAGGGGATGCGCCAGCCCCAGGAGCGGAACTGCTCATCGCTCAGGCTCATGGCCAGAATCAGAAACAGGCCATTGGCCGCCAGAAAACCGATCGAAGGCCCCAGTTGCGGAAACATGCCATACCAGGCGCGCTTGCCCTTGGGGGCGTTCTCGGTGGCCAGCAATGCCGCGCCGCCCCATTCGCCACCCAGCCCCAGGCCCTGGCCGAAGCGCAGCACGCACAGCAGGATCGGGGCCCAGGCGCCGATTGTGGCGTAGCCCGGCAGCACCCCGATCAATGTGGTGCACACGCCCATCAGTAGCAGTGAGGCCACCAGGGTGGATTTGCGTCCGATGCGGTCACCGAAGTGGCCAAACAGGAATGAGCCCAGCGGGCGGGCGAGAAAGGCGATGCCGAAGGTCAGAAACGCCGACAGCATTTGTGCGGTACCGGATGTCTGCGGAAAAAATACCGGGCCTATCACCAGTGCAGCGGCGGTGGCATACACATAAAAGTCGTAGAACTCGATGGCCGTGCCAATAAAGCTGGCCGTGGCAACGCGGGTGGCGGAGTTGGCCGGCTTGTCGGGCGTAGCTTCGCTATAGGTTGTGCTGGAGGTCATGCGTATATCCCTGACAGTTATGAGCCCTGTGCCGATGTCCGCTTTGGCGGTGCGACATGGCGAGCAATTTTTATGGTCGTTGGCCCTGAGGGATAACAGGGTGCAAGCGCAGTTCAGGATGGGAACGTACGCAGGTACTGCGTCATACAACGCGCCGACAGCGCTGGGTGCGGGTAACACGCGTGTTGGCGAGGCTTGGGTAAGCGATGATGATTATAGGGAGGCCCGCTCAAATGTAACAAGACCTTGCGCGGCGATTAAACCGCGGGCTTGACGCTGTTGTGCCAGATCAGTACGCGGCTGACGCGGTTTTCTTCGGTCTGGAGGATCTCCAGGCGATAGCCGCCGATTTTCAGGCACACGGTGGTCTCGGGGATGGTTTCCAGCGCTTCGGTGACCAGGCCATTGAGGGTTTTCGGGCCGTCGCAGGGCAGGTGCCAGCCCAGGGCCTTGTTCAGCTCGCGAATGGAGGCTGCACCATCGACAACATAACGGCCGTCGGGCAGGGGGTCGATATGGGGGTTATCGATATTCTGCTCGTCTTCGAACTCGCCGACGATCTCTTCGAGGATGTCCTCAAGCGTCACGATGCCAAGCACTTCGCCGTATTCATCGACCACCACGCCCAGGCGGCGCTGCTGCTTGTGGAAGTTAAGCAGTTGCAGTTGCAGCGGGGTGCTTTCGGGGATGAAGTAAGGTTCGTGGCAAACGGCCAGCAGTGCCTCTTTGGTCAGGCTGGCGTCGGGCAGCATGTGCTGGATGTGGCGGGTATTGAGGATGGCTTCGACCTGGTTGATGTCGTTGTGAAACACCGGCAGGCGTGTGCGCGAGGTCTGGCGCAACTGCTCAATCAGGTCTTCGATCGGGTCGTCGAGGTTCAGGCCTTCGACTTCGTTGCGCGGGATCAGGATATCGTTGACCGTGATGTTGTCCAGCGCATGGATGCCTGATAGCAGGGCCGGGCGGCTGTTGGGCTGCTCGTCCTGTTGCTGGGGAGCCTCCTCTCGCAGCTGCTGGGCGTTGGTGCGCCTGGCGCGGGCACTGCTTTTGCCCAGTATAAAGCCGATAAATACAGCGGCTCCTGCGATCAATAGTGCCGAAATTGTCAGAATCGGCCCAGGGGGCAAGCTATCCATAATTATCGCCCGTCAGATATGCAGAATGTATTCACGAACCAGCTTGCTGCCAAAGTAGGCCAGCATCAGCAGGCAAAAACCGGCAAAGGTCCAGCGGATGGCCTTGTGACCGCGCCAGCCGAGGTGGTGACGGCCCCACAGCAACACGCTGAATACGATCCAGGCCAGGCAGGCCAGCAGGGTCTTGTGCACCAGGTGCTGGGCGAACAGGTTGCCCAGAAACAGCCAACCGGAAACCAGAGACAGCGAAAGCAGCGACCAGCCCGCCCAGAGAAAGCCGAACAGCAGGCTTTCCATGGTTTGCAGTGGCGGGAAGTTCTTGATCAGGCCCTTGGGATGCTTGTGCTTGAGCTGATAGTTCTGCAGCGACAGCAACAGCGCCTGGAACACCGCAATGGTGAACATGCCATAGGCCAGAATCGACAGCAGGATATGCGCGAGTATGCCTGGCTCTTCATTAATGACCTGAACCGTGCCGGGCGGGGCGAATTCGGACAGCAGTACTGTCAGCATGCCCAGCGGGTATAAAAGCAGCAGCAGGTTCTCTACCGGTATGCGGGCGCAGGCCGCCAGGGTCACGGTAATCACGGCCACGGCAATCAGGCTGGCTGCACTGAAGAAGTCCAGTTCAAGGCCTGCAGGCGTCATCAGGTGGGTGAACAGGCTGGCGGCGTGGGCAAGTACGGCAAGAATGCCGAGCGTCACCAACAGGCGTTTGTTTGCCTTTGCGCCCTGGCGCAGACAAGAGCCCTGATAGAAGGTCGCAGCGGCATACAAGCAGGCGGCGGCGAGGCTGGGTAGCAAACTGGGTGACAAGGGGAGCATAAATCCTGTTAGGCAAGCCCGAAAGGACTGAGTTTGGCATACAACCGCCTGTGCACGAAAGACCACATAAGCCGACGGCATGGTGTCGGACACGGCCAGTCTTCGCTATAATCCGCGACCTGCCCACGCCGCAGGCTCGCCGAGCATCAGTTTTACACGGGCTGGGCCGCAATAACCCCGGTCTACTTTGGGCCTGAAAGGATCGCGCATGTTTGAAAATTTAACCGACCGTCTTTCGCAGACGCTGCGCCATGTCACCGGCAAGGCCAAGCTGACCGAAGACAATATCAAAGACACCCTGCGTGAAGTACGCATGGCGTTGCTGGAAGCCGACGTGGCTTTGCCAGTGGTCAAAGACTTCGTCGCTGCGGTCAAAGAGCGCGCTGTCGGCACTGAAGTGTCGCGCAGCCTGACGCCGGGCCAGGCGTTTGTAAAAATTGTTCAGGCTGAACTTGAAAGCCTGATGGGCGCTGCCAACGAGGACCTGGTCCTTAATGTCACGCCGCCAGCCGTTGTATTGATGGCCGGTTTGCAGGGCGCTGGTAAAACCACGACTGCCGGCAAGCTGGCGCGCTTCCTTAAAGAGCGCAAAAAGAAAACCGTGATGGTGGTCTCGGCCGACGTTTATCGTCCGGCTGCGATCAAACAGCTCGAAACCCTGGCCAATGAAGTCGGCGTAACCTTCTTCCCGTCCGACCTGAGCCAGAAGCCGGTAGACATCGCTCGCGCCGCCATTGCGGAAGCCAAGCTGAAGTTCATCGACGTGGTCATCCTCGATACCGCAGGTCGCCTGCATATCGATGCCGAGATGATGACCGAGATCCAGGAGCTGCACGCGGCCGTCAAGCCGGCAGAAACCCTGTTTGTCGTCGACGCCATGACTGGCCAGGATGCGGCCAACACCGCCAAGGCGTTCGGTGATGCATTGCCGCTGACCGGGGTGATCCTGACCAAGGTCGACGGTGATGCCCGGGGTGGTGCGGCGTTGTCCGTGCGAGCCATTACCGGCAAGCCGATCAAGTTCATCGGTATGGGTGAGAAGAGCGATGCGCTCGAGCCGTTCCACCCGGATCGTATCGCTTCGCGCATCCTCGGCATGGGCGACGTGCTCAGCCTGATCGAGCAGGCCGAACAGACCCTCGATAAAGACAAAGCCGACAAACTGGCTAAAAAGCTTAAAAAAGGCAAAGGCTTCGATCTCGAAGACTTCCGTGACCAGCTGCAACAGATGAAGAACATGGGTGGCCTTGGCGGCCTCATGGACAAACTGCCGAACATGGGTGGTGTCAATCTGGCGCAAATGGGCAATGCCCAGGGCGCAGCTGAGAAACAGTTCAAGCAGATGGAAGCCATCATCAACTCCATGACCCCGGCCGAGCGCCGCGACCCTGAGCTGATCAGCGGTTCGCGCAAACGCCGGATTGCCATGGGCTCCGGCACTCAGGTGCAGGACATCGGCCGCTTGATCAAGCAGCACAAGCAGATGCAAAAGATGATGAAAAAATTCTCCACCAAAGGTGGGATGGCGAAAATGATGCGCGGCATGGGCTCGATGATGCCCGGCGGCGGCATGCCAAAAATGTAATTTACCCGCCCGGACGCTTGCGTCCGGGCAACTCGCAGCAATGCGAGACACCCGGCAAACCCGCACTGTGCGGGAGCTGACCTGTCACCATTCGTGGTGACCTAGTTGCAAGTCTGTACGGCATGCCGATAGGCGCCAGAAAAAGACATTTGCAAAAGTCCGGATATTCCTTAGAATATGCGGCCTTTCGGGCACCTATGCCCGCTGTGCCTTTAGATTTGCAGCACCGACTACAGGAACGATGTTCACATGCTAACAATCCGTCTTGCCCTTGGCGGCTCCAAAAAGCGCCCGTTTTACCACTTGACCGTTACCGACAGCCGTAACCCACGTGACGGTTCCCACAAGGAACAAATTGGTTTCTTCAACCCGGTTGCCCGTGGTCAGGAAATCCGTTTCTCCGTTAAAGAAGACCGCCTCGCCTACTGGCTGAGCGTTGGTGCTCAACTGTCTGAGCGTGTTGCTCAGCTGGTTAAAGAAAACGCTAAGGCTGCGGCCTGAGCAATATGAGCGTGACGCCTGAAACTGCTGATGATTTGATCGTTATCGGCAAAATCTACTCGATTCACGGCGTGCGCGGCGAAGTGAAGGTTTATTCCTTTACGGATCCAATTGATAACCTGTTGGACTACAAAAAACTGACGCTTCGGCGCGGTAATGATGTGCGACAGGCAGAGCTGGTCAGTGGCCGTTCTCATAACGGCAAGTTTCTGGTTGTAAAGCTCAAGGGTCTCGATGACCGTGATGAAGCTGGTCTTCTTCGTGAATTCGAAATCTGCGTGCCGCGTAACCTGTTTCCTGAACTGACCGACGGCGAGTACTACTGGTACCAGCTGCAGGGACTGAAAGTGACCAACCTTGAAGGGCAATTGCTCGGCAAGATTGTTGACCTGATGGAAACTGGCTCGAACGATGTCATGGAAGTCAAACCTTGCCCAGGTAGCCTGGATGATCGTGATCGCTTGTTGCCCTATACAGAGCAATGCGTGTTGAGCGTCGACCTTGCAGCTGGCGAGATGAAGGTGGATTGGGATGCGGACTTCTAAGCGTGGCTAAATTGCGCGTAGAAGTGATCAGTTTGTTTCCCGAAATGTTTTCCGCCATCAGCGACTACGGCATCACTAGTCGTGCGGTGAAACAAGGGCTCTTGCAGCTGACTTGTTGGAACCCGCGAGACTACACAACGGATCGGCATCACACTGTGGATGATCGCCCATTTGGCGGTGGTCCGGGCATGGTGATGAAGATCAAGCCTCTGGAAGATGCACTGGTTCAGGCCAGAGAAGCAGCCGGAGAGGCGGCGAAGGTGATTTACCTGTCGCCCCAAGGCCGTCAACTGAATCAGTCGGCGGTACGCGAGCTGGCGAATGAGGAAGCATTAATCCTTATTGCAGGTCGTTATGAAGGCATTGACGAGCGTTTTATAGACGCTTATGTCGATGAAGAGTGGTCAATTGGTGACTATGTACTCTCTGGTGGCGAGCTGCCGGCGATGGTTCTGATTGATGCGGTTACACGACTGCTGCCTGGAGCTTTAGGGCATGCGGACTCCGCGGAGGAAGATTCCTTCACGGATGGTCTGCTGGATTGCCCGCACTACACCCGACCGGAGGTGTATGCGGATCAGCGTGTTCCCGACGTATTGCTTAGTGGCAATCATGCACACATCCGGCGTTGGCGTTTACAGCAGTCCCTTGGGCGGACCTTTGAACGACGCGCCGATCTTCTGGAAAGCCGCTCGCTTTCTGGAGAAGAGAAGAAGCTGCTCGAGGAATACATCCGCGAGCGGGACGATAGTTAACAACGTATCGATGGTAGATCAGTTGATCTACCTTAGGAGCACAGCATGACTAACAAAATCATCCTTGCACTCGAAGCAGAGCAGATGACTAAAGAGATCCCTCCTTTTGCCCCGGGCGACACCATTGTCGTTCAGGTGAAAGTGAAGGAAGGCGATCGTTCGCGTCTGCAAGCTTTCGAAGGTGTAGTGATTGCCAAGCGTAACCGTGGCGTGAACAGTGCTTTCACTGTTCGTAAAATCTCCAACGGTGTTGGCGTAGAGCGTACTTTCCAGACCTACAGCCCGCAAATCGACAGCATGGCTGTTAAGCGTCGCGGTGACGTGCGTAAAGCCAAGCTGTACTACCTGCGCGACCTGTCGGGTAAAGCAGCTCGCATCAAGGAAAAACTGGCTTAAGTCCAGCTTCCCGATGCAGAAAAAAGCAGCCTTCGGGCTGCTTTTTTGTTGCCTGAGATTTGTCAGACCTTTGTCCAGTTGTAGGTAGTAAGAAAGCATGACTTCGCGTGAGCAAGAGATTCAACGCCGTACCGACCTCTCCGTTACCCGTATTACCAAAGCGGTATTCCCCTCTACCACCAATCACCACAACACCCTGTTTGGAGGCACCGCGCTGGCGTGGATGGACGAAGTTTCGTTTATTGCCGCAACGCGTTTTTGTCGTCTGCCGTTGGTGACTGTGTCCACGGACCGTATTGATTTCAACCATCCGATCGCGGCTGGCTCCATCGTTGAGCTGGTGGGGCGTGTGGTTAAAGTTGGCAACACCAGCCTCAAGGTTGAGGTCGAGGTGTATGTCGAAAGCATGAGCTGCGATGGTCGCGAACTGGCGATCCAGGGCTTGTTCAGCTTTGTCGCCATCGATGATGACAAGCGCCCGGTACCGGTGTTGCCAGGGTTTGCCTCGTAACAGCTGCTACGGGTGCCTGATCAACGCCAGCAGCGTCCAGCCGGAGCCTGGTTTCAATTCACTGTCAGGTGTCACTACATGCACCCAGCCAGTGTTGTCGCGGGCGAAGAGCAGGGTGACGCGCTTGCCATGCAGGGCCAGGTAGTCCGCCCAGGTGAAGTTGTCGGTCAGTGTGGTGCTGTACAGCTCGGCTCCCTGGCTCAACTCACTGGCGAGCTGACCGTAGGTCAGCGCCGGGTTGCCCAGGGCTTGACCGCGGTACTCGTGGCTGGCGCGATGCTTGTCAGTGCGGCGAATTTCCTGGCCATTGGTCAGTGTAAACAAGCGCTGCAGCCCGAACTCGTGATGAAAGCGTGCCGCTGCCAGGGTATTCAACTCGCCAGAGGGTGACAGTGCGAGCAAATGCCCCAGCCCCACCAGATCCAGGTGACTCTCGGCATGCTCTGAAGCCGGATTGCCAAAGTAAGTGGGCAAGTTGTCCATGCGCGCGGCGCGAATGTGTTCCCAGTTGGAATCGGTTAGCAGTACGCGGCTGCCCAGTTGCTGCAATGCCTTGCCAATAACCCGGGCCGGGCCATTGGCGCCAACGATCAAAAAACCGCTGGGGGCCGGCTCCGCCACTTTGAGCAGGCGGGCCAGGGGCCGTGCCGTCGCGCTTTGCAGCACCACCGTACCGATGATCACTGCAAAGGTCAGGGGCACCAGTAGCAGCGCGCCGTCATGGCCTGCTTCGTCCAGGCGGATCGCAAAAATTGCTGAAACGGCTGCCGCGACGATCCCGCGTGGGGCGATCCAGGCGAGCAAGGCGCGTTCGCGCCAGTTCAGTTTTGAGCCAAAGGTCGAAATCACCACGTTCAGCGGCCGGGCGATAAATTGAATAATCAGCAGCAACACCAGCACCACAGGCCCCAGGCCGATCATGGCGTTCAAGTCCAGGCGCGCCGCCAGCAGGATAAACAGCCCCGAGATCAGGAAGATGCTCAGGTTTTCCTTGAAGTGCAGGATGTTGCGTACATCCACCCCCTTCATATTGGCCATCCACATGCCCATCAAGGTGACCGCCAGCAGTCCGGACTCATGCATCACCGTATTGGCGCCAATAAATACGCCCAGCACTGCTGCCAGCGTGGCCAGGCTGTGCAGGTACTCCGGCAGCCATTGGCGGCGTACGATCTGCCCCATGATCCAGCCACCTACAATGCCGAACAAGCTGCCGCATACAATCACCCCGGCAAAGGTCAGCAGGCTGTGGCTCAGGCCTTCGCCCGTGGCGCTGGCGATGATAAAGCTGTAGACCACCACCGCCAGCAGCGCGCCAATCGGGTCGATGACAATGCCTTCCCAGCGCAGGATATTGGCAATCGATGCCTTGGGCCGTACTACGCGCAGCATCGGCACAATCACCGTAGGCCCGGTGACCAGTGTCAGCGTGCCGAACAGCAAGGCCAGAAGCCAGTCAAAGCCCAGTAGCCAATGGGTCGCCAGGGTGATCACGGCCCAGGTCGAGAGCGCACCGATAGTGACCAGCCGATGGACCACAGTGCCGATTTCGCGCCACTCGGACAAATGCAGGGTCAGGCTGCCTTCAAACAGAATCAGCGCCACCGCCAGTGAGACCAGCGGCATCAGCAGCGGGCCGAACAATTCTTGCGGGTCCAGCCAGCCCAATACCGGGCCGACCAGGATCCCGCTCAACAGCAGAAACAGGATGGCCGGCAGCTTCAGTCGCCAGGCCAGCCACTGTGAGCCCAGGGCAGCGATGCCGATGCCGCCGAAAGACAGCAAAATCTGTTGTTCGGTCATAAGGTCATCCTGTGAAAACTTGGGGTTTATGGCATCCGCCAGCCATGAAAGACTAGCGCTCACTTTTGCAGTTCACTTTATATTTGTGCGCAGCCTCCGGCCTGTGCGTTTCGAGAGCCAATGCCCGCTATAGACGACCCACTTATCGACCGTTTTCTGGATGCCCTGTGGCTGGAAAAAGGCTTGTCGGACAACACCCGCGGTGCTTATCGCAGTGACCTGGCCTTATTCAATGGCTGGTTGCAGGAGCGCGGTATCGCTGTGGCCAACGCCGGGCGCGAGTTGATCCTCGATCATCTCGCCTGGCGCCTGGAGCAGGGCTACAAGCCTCGCTCGACTGCGCGCTTGCTCTCAGGTTTGCGTGGCTTCTATCGTTATCTGCTGCGAGAAAACCTGATTGCCGTCGACCCTACCTTGCAGGTCGATATGCCGCAGTTGGGCAGGCCATTACCCAAGTCCCTGTCAGAGGCAGACGTAGAAGCGCTGCTCGCCGCCCCTGATCTGAGTGAGGCTATCGGCCAGCGTGATCGGGCCATGCTTGAAGTACTGTATGCCTGTGGCCTGCGCGTAACCGAATTGATCAGCCTGACTCTGGAGCAGGTCAACCTGCGCCAGGGTGTTTTGCGCGTGATGGGCAAGGGCAGCAAGGAACGCCTGGTGCCGATGGGGGAGGAGGCCATCGTCCGGGTCGAGCGCTACATGCGCGATGCCCGGCATGAGCTGCTGGGCGGTCGCCCCAGTGATGTGCTGTTTCCCAGTCAGCGCGGTGAACAGATGACCCGCCAGACCTTCTGGCATCGCATCAAGCATCAGGCCAGGGTGGCCGGGATCAACAAGTCGCTGTCGCCACATACCTTGCGCCATGCCTTCGCCACCCATTTGCTCAATCACGGCGCCGATTTGCGTGTGGTGCAAATGCTGCTGGGGCACAGCGACCTCTCGACGACGCAGATTTACACCCATGTTGCCCGTGCCCGACTGCAGGACCTGCATGCCCTCCATCACCCGCGTGGCTAGTCGGAGTCGGTCATGCAGGCCATCTGTGGTAGGCTTTGCCGGTTTAGAAAGCGCGCCGCCCAAACCCGTTGTTTCAGGACGGGTATCGGGGTTGGCAGCTTTGCCCGTCTTCAGGAGTTCCCATGCGTGTGATCCAGATTTTCGCCGCCGCAGCCATTGCGTTGGTCAGCACCTTCTCGTTCGCCGATACCGGCGCCGAACAAGCAATCCGCAAGAGCCTCGAAACCCTGCAACTGGATGTGCCGGTCGAGAGCATCAGTGCCAGCCCCATGGCCGGCCTGTATGAAGTCAAGCTCAAGGGCAGCCGCGTGCTGTATGCCAGTGCCGATGGCCAGTTCATCGTTCAGGGCTACATGTTCCAGCTCAAGGACGGCAAGCCGGTGAACCTGACCGAGCAGGCCGAACGTGTTGGCGTGGCCAAGTTGATTAATGGCATTCCGGTGGCAGAGACCGTCGTTTACCCTGCCATCGGCGAAACCAAGTCGCATATCACGGTATTTACCGACACCACTTGCCCGTATTGCCACAAATTGCATGCCGAAGTCCCGCAACTGAACAAGATGGGGATTGAAGTGCGCTATGTTGCGTTCCCGCGTCAGGGCCTCGGCTCACCGGGTGACCAGCAGCTGCAGGCGGTGTGGTGTTCCAAGGACAAAAAAACGGCGATGGACAAGATGACTGATGGTAAAACCGTCGAGGCGCCAAAATGCGCCAATCCGGTTGCCAAGCAGTTCGCCATGGGCCAGTCCATCGGCGTCAATGGCACGCCAGCCATCGTTTTGGCTGACGGTCAGGTGATTCCGGGGTATCAGCCAGCTGCGCAGGTTGGCAAGCTGGCACTCAGTGTTAAATAATCCAGTGTCGTCACGATAAGCCTGTGACGATCATGGCGGGGCAGTTCAGTTGCCCGGCCATTAATAGAGAACCGTGGCAATCCACGGTTGTTTTTCACGGCCGACCTTGAGTCGGCCGTTTTATGGGGAGTTCAGCGTGAATCCGGTCAAAGTAGGTATCTGTGGGCTCGGGACCGTCGGTGGCGGCACCTTCAACGTACTAAAGCGTAACGCCGAGGAGATTGCCCGCCGTGCCGGGCGTGGTATCCAGGTTGCGCAAATTGCAATGCGTACGCCAAACCCTCAGTGCGACATTACCGGTACCCCCATTACCAACGATGTATTCGCTGTTGCGACCAACCCTGAAATCGACATTGTTATCGAGCTGATTGGTGGTTACACCATCGCCCGTGAACTGGTGCTCAAGGCCATCGAAAACGGCAAGCATGTCGTGACCGCGAACAAGGCGCTGATTGCCGTTCACGGTAATGAAATCTTCGCCAAAGCCCAGGAAAAGGGCGTGATCGTGGCGTTCGAAGCGGCCGTTGCAGGCGGTATCCCGGTGATCAAGGCGATCCGTGAAGGTCTCTCGGCCAATCGTATCAACTGGGTGGCGGGCATCATCAACGGTACCGGTAACTTCATCCTCACCGAAATGCGCGAAAAAGGCCGTACGTTCGAAGACGTGCTGGCTGAAGCACAAGCGCTGGGTTATGCCGAGGCAGACCCGACGTTTGACGTTGAAGGTATCGATGCGGCGCACAAACTGACCATTCTGGCGTCGATTGCTTTCGGTATCCCGTTGCAGTTCGACAAGGCCTACACCGAAGGCATCACCAAGCTGACAACCGCTGATGTGAATTACGCAGAGGCGCTGGGTTATCGCATCAAGCATCTGGGTGTTGCACGCAGCACGGCCAACGGCATCGAGTTGCGGGTTCACCCGACGCTGATTCCGGCTGACCGCCTGATCGCCAACGTCAACGGTGTAATGAACGCAGTCATGGTCAACGGTGACGCTGCCGGTTCGACCCTGTTCTATGGTGCTGGCGCCGGTATGGAACCAACGGCTTCGTCCGTGGTTGCCGACCTGGTAGACGTGGTGCGTGCCATGACCAGCGACCCGGAAAACCGCGTACCGCACCTGGCCTTCCAGCCGGATCTGCTCTCCGACCATCCGATCCTGCCGATCGAAGCGTGCGAAAGCGCCTACTACCTGCGCATCCAGGCCAAAGATCACCCGGGCGTATTGGCCCAGGTGGCGAGCATCTTGTCCGAGCGCGGCATCAATATCGAATCGATCATGCAGAAAGAAGTCGAAGAGCATGACGGCCTGGTGCCAATGATCCTGTTGACCCATCGGGTAATTGAACAGCACATCAACGATGCCATTGCCGCGCTTGAAGCATTGCAGGGCGTTGTGGGTCCGGTCGTTCGCATCCGCGTTGAGCATCTTAATTAATTAAGAGCGGCAAGCGGCAGCGGCAAGCGGCAAGCAAGAGCACATCGGCTTTTACTTGTTGCCTGGCGCTAAACCGCTTGGCGCTCAAACCGAAGGTTTGAACCCATGCGCTATATCAGTACCCGTGGCCAGGCACCGGCCCTGAATTTTGAAGATGTGTTGCTGGCCGGTCTGGCCAGTGATGGCGGTTTGTATGTACCGGAAAACCTGCCGCGCTTTACCCAGGAAGAAATCGCTTCCTGGGCCGGTTTGCCTTACCACGAACTGGCCTTTCGGGTTATGCGCCCGTTCGTGACCGGCAGCATTCCGGATGCAGACTTCAAAAAGATTCTCGAAGAAACCTACGGCGCGTTTTCCCACGCAGCTGTAGCGCCACTGCGTCAGCTAAATGGCAATGAATGGGTACTTGAGCTGTTCCACGGTCCGACCCTGGCGTTCAAGGACTTTGCCCTGCAACTGCTCGGCCGCTTGCTCGACTACGTGCTGGCCAAGCGTGGCGAGCGTGTGGTGATTGTCGGCGCGACTTCCGGGGATACCGGTTCGGCGGCGATCGAAGGCTGCAAGCATTGCGAAAACGTCGACATCTTTATCCTGCACCCCAACAACCGAGTATCGGAAGTCCAGCGTCGGCAGATGACCACGCTGTTCGGTGACAACATTCATAACATCGCCATCGAAGGCAACTTCGATGACTGCCAGGAAATGGTCAAGGCCAGCTTCGCCGACCAGGGTTTCCTCAAGGGTACACGCCTGGTCGCCGTAAACTCGATCAACTGGGCGCGGATCATGGCCCAGATCGTTTACTACTTCCATGCCTCCCTGCAACTGGGCGGGCCACACCGTTCCGTGTCGTTCTCGGTGCCTACCGGCAACTTCGGCGACATCTTTGCGGGCTACCTGGCACGCAACATGGGCCTGCCGATCAACCAGCTGATCGTTGCCACCAACCGCAACGACATCCTGCACCGCTTCATGAGCGGCAATCAGTACGCCAAGGACACCTTGCACGCGACTCTGTCGCCGTCGATGGACATCATGGTGTCGTCGAACTTCGAGCGCTTGCTGTTCGACCTTCATGGTCGCGATGGCGCAGCCGTTGCCGGTCTGATGGATACCTTCAAGCAAACCGGTAATTTCAGCGTTGATGAAGATCGCTGGACCGAAGCGCGTCGTCTGTTTGATTCGCTGGCGGTTGATGATGAGCAAACCTGCGAAACCATCGCTCAGGTATTTGTCGAAAGCGGCGAAGTGCTCGATCCGCACACCGCTATCGGTGTGCGTGCGGCCCGTGAATGCCGTCGCAGTCTGGATATCCCGATGGTCATTCTGGGCACGGCACATCCGGTCAAGTTCCCTGAAGCGGTTGAAAAAGCCGGCATAGGAAAAGCGCTCGAACTGCCGTCTCACCTTTCTGACTTGTTTGAGCGAGAGGAGCGTTACACCGTACTGGCTAATGACCTCAAGGCTGTCCAGGGCTTTGTCAGCCAGCATGGCAACCGTGGCAAGCCGCTTTAACGGCATTCGTCTTACGTAATTTGAAGCCCGTCATCTGACGGGCTTTTTTATTGGTGCATGGCAAACTTGCCAGGTCTTCGCCCCTTCTGTGCTGGCGAATACCCGGTCAAGGATGCTGTCATGTCACGTATTCACCAGACATTTGAATCATGGATGCGCATAGTGCTGGGCATGGCCTTGTTGAGCCTGGCCCTGCCGGTGATGGGCGCTTCCGGAACGCCTTTCAGGCTCGCAACACGCTTTGTCGATATCCAGCCTCTGCAACTGGATGCCCCGGAGCGGCAATGGCTGGCCAATCATGGAACGCTACGGGTTGGTATCGCCATCGGTGATTACGAACCGGTCGACATCACCGACGACCGCAATAACTATCAGGGCATCAGCGCAGATTACCTGAGCATCGTTCGAGACACGTTGGGCGTGCCTGTTGAAGTCCTGGGCTACAGGCGTCGTGATCAGGCCGTTGCAGAGCTGCTGGCCGGCAATATCGATATCCTGGCCAGCGCCAGCGGGTTTGAGCGAGGGATTGAGGGTGTAGCTTTTTCCCGGGAGTACATGACTGATCGACTGGTTATCGTTTGTCGCTCATGTGAGGAAGAGCCGGTCAAAAACTGGGTCGGGAAAAAAATCGGTTTTATGGAGGGCTACGTCGATATTCATACCGCCCAGGCGTTTTACCCTGACAGTGAAATCACCACCATCAGTGACCTGCATAATGCAATGGACGCGCTGGTTGAGGGGGATATCGACGGGTTTATCGGCAATGAACTTATCGTGCAGTCATTCAAAAGTGTCCGGCCTCATTCGGGGGTGCGCATTATCGGTGATAGCGCCTTGCCATCCTCCGGTTTTGCATTTGCTACACGCCTCTCTGACCCCGAACTTGGGTTGCTGATCAACCGCGCGCTGGGCAGCCTTGATGACAATACATCGCGCATGGTGCTTTCACGCTGGATCATCGGGCTTGAAGGGCACGCTGTTCAATCGCATATCAACCTGCTGCCTGGCGAGCTTGAGTGGATCCAGCGCAATCCGGTTGTAGCCCTGGCGACCCAGCAGTTCCCCTTGTACGCATTCAAGACCGGGGACGGTCGTTGGGTAGGGCTGAGTGTGGATATTCTGGCGCGAATTTCTCGCATGACCGGGTTGCAGTTTGTACATAAAGAAGCGTTTTCAACGGTACAAATCCTCGACATGCTCAAAAGTGGCGAGGCACTGATGAACTCAAGCCTCTCCAGAAGTCGTGAGCGCAAAGCTTTTTTGAACTTCACCTATTCCTACGGTGGGGCACCCTGGGTGTTTGTTGTACGAGTCAATGATTCCCGGCTGGGTTCATTGGACGAACTGGCCGGCAAGGTTCTGGCGCTTCCAGCCAGGCACGCCCTCGAAGACTTGATTCGACGTGAATACCCCGCAATCACCTTGCATCTGGTTGATACCTACGCCCAGGCACGTCACGCGGTCGCCAATGGCGAGGCAGATGCGACGATACAAACAGAGACACAGGCTCATCTTTACCCACCGGGGCGCCTCAAGGTCGGACGCAGTGTTGACGGGCAATGGGCTGCCGCCAGCTTTTCGGTCCCTGTTCTATACCCGGAGCTTTTCAGCATCATGAACAAGGCGTTGGAAGCCATGCCCATGGCCGAGATTCGGGCGCTGAGAACCAAGTGGCTGGGGGGGGTGGGCAAACCGCTGATCATCGAGAGTGGCCTGTATCACTCAGCCCGTCTTTATTGGGCGATAGCGGTCTTGATTGCGGCCGGGCTTATGTTGTTTGTGTACAACTGGTTTCTGCGCAGGCAACTGATTATTGCGCGTCAATCCGAGAAAACCCTGAATGAGCAGTTGGGGCTCAGTCACCGCTTTCTGGATGGCATTCCCAGCCCGATTTTCGTGGTTGGCCTGGAGGGAGAGCTGATTACCTGCAATCAAAGCTATGAGCAGCGTTTATCTGTCCAGTTGGGACGGATTCGCGGGTTGAAGGTGACTGATGTTGATTTGTTTTCGAAGGAGCTGGCCGAGAAGCTCCAGCGGGAAATAATGGGCATGATTCAAAGCCGCAAACCCTGTTACCAAAAACGTTGGGTGGAGTTTAAGTCCGGAGGCATGGAAATCTATCAGTGGGTTGTTCCGTTTTATTCAGAGACTGGGCGTCTGGAGGGGCTGGTAGGAGGATGGTTCGACAAATCTGAAGCTAAAAAGTGGGATCAGTAAGCTGGTTTGATCCAGTAAATGAAAGGCGTTGTGGATTCCTATGGTATTTACAGATATGTCCTATGTGTATTGAGTGTTGAGCCCACTAAGGTTTACCTCCTCTGTAGCGCTAGGTTTATGCCTGAAGGCCCATGATGCGATCTTTAAAAGTATTGATTCTTGAAGACAACCCGTTTCAATTAATGGTGTTGCATCAGATGTTGAACGCCTTCCGCATTTTTGACGTGTTGACGGCCGAAAGCGTTGATTGCGCCCGCGAGTCCTTGCTCAGGCGCGGTGCCATAGACGTGGCCATTTGTGATTTGTATATGGAAGGGGCATCAGGGCAGGAGCTGATCAGCGAGTTGGCCCTTGAACGCAAAGCTGCAGCGTTGATCATTTTGAGTGCTGCTGCACCTCCGGTGGTCGAGAGGGCGGCCAGAGTGGCCCGCAGTCAAGGTCTCAGGGTGCTGGGGTGTTTGTCAAAACCCGTGACCATAGGGGCGCTGGGGCAATTGTTGGGTGCCTTCGAGCTACAGCAGATAAGTGCTGATGGCGCGAATGCAGATTAATTGCCAGTACTGGGGGAACTTCCAGCAGGTTTGGTTTGTCAGATTTTTCATCAGCAGGAGCAAGTTTATTGCTCCGATACTTGTAGCCTGTTGAGCGGGTTATCATGACCCTGTTAAACCCCGAGCAGCCTCCCCACTGCTCGGGGTTTTTTTATGCGTACGTGTCATTGCTCATCCAGGTAAGACAGGGATGGCGAGCCCAATGTGGTGAGTATCGAATTGACCCTGCGAATGACCTCACGTCCTTGCGCAGTGTCCGAGCAGCCAACGTAAATCGACTGATATTCCGGGGCGCCCTGGATCGGATAAAACAGCAGTTCGTCGGATGACAAACCTTGCTGACTGGCCTTGGCCTGGATTTCTGGCCAGTAGCCCAATAGCGTCGGCATACGGCCTGCATGTTGCATTTGCAGCAGGCTGCCCAACGGATCGTTACCGTAATGCATGACAATCTGGCCTGGCGGGCTCAGCTTCAGCTGGCTATCAATCAATACTCCGTAGCTGCGTTTGGCAATGACTCCAAGCTTGAGGGTTTGCGCCTTGAGCAGCCCCGGCAGGTCTACCTTGTCGTCATGGACAAAGGGTTCGATCAAATGCTGATTCTCACGCAGTATGGCCATGCCATTGCTGTGCATGATCGCAACGGGCTCGGAGTAAACGATCGAGAGGGCGCGGGCGGGATTCCAGATCAGCGCCGGATCGCAGGTCAGCGAGGGTTCTTCAAGCATCTGCAGGGCCCGAGCCCGGTTAACCCGCATTATCACGTGCTGGTATTGCGGCATGCCTGCGATCAGGGCTGGCATCACCTGGTCGACTATCCCCTTACCTTTTTGCGGGCCATGAAACACCGTTAACGGTGGCAGGTCGCGCAACAACCAGATGAGTGTGGGTGCTGCCTGACTGCCAGGGGCCCAGGCCAGAAACAATGCGGTGATCAGGCCTGCCCAAAGTCTTCGCAAGGTCGAACGCTGGGTCATGCTGCTGATCTCCTTGGGTGGCCACTAAAAATGGGCAACACGCCTAGATGGCGCCCGCTTGCTTGAGGTTGGCGATTGCTGCAGCGTCGTAACCCAGGCTGTTCAACACCTCGATGTTATGTGCACCCAGTTCGGGGCCTACCCAATCTGCCGTGCCCGGAGTATCGGAGAGCCTTGGCACGATACCGGGCATCTTGAAGTCTTTACCGTCAGGCAGTTTGGCCTGCAGGAACATTTCACGGGCCAGAAACTGTGGATCGCTGAACATGTCTTCTGCCGAGAAAATACGGCTGGCAGGCACCTGCGCTGCGCCCAGTTGTTCAAGTACCGTGGCCAGCGGCAGCGAGCCGACCCAGCGGTCAATCACGCCATACAGTTCGTCACGGCGTGCGTCACGACCATCGTTGTGTGCAAGCTCCGGGTCGTTGGCCAGATCGTCGCGCCCGATAATCTGCATAAAGCGCTTGAAAATGGCGTCGCCATTGGCGCCGATCTGTACGTGCTTGCCGTCCAGGCTGGTATGGATGGAAGAGGGCGTAATTCCCGGCATGATATTGCCGGTACGTTCACGGATGAAACCGAACACATCGAACTCGGGCACCATGCTTTCCATCATGGCAAAAATCGCTTCGTAGAGCGCCACGTCTACCACCTGGCCCTGGCCGCCGTTGACCTCGCGATGACGCAAAGCCATAAGGGCACCGATCACACCCCACAGCGCGGCAATCGAGTCGCCAATCGAGATGCCTGTGCGCACTGGCGGACGATCTTCGAAACCGGTGATATAACGCAGCCCGCCCATGGATTCGCCGACCGCACCAAACCCCGGCTGATCTTTCATCGGGCCGGTCTGGCCAAAGCCGGACAGGCGCACCATCACCAGCTTGGGGTTCAGTGCATGCAGCACATCCCAACCCAGTCCGAGTTTCTCCAGAACCCCGGGGCGAAAGTTTTCGATCAGAATATCGGCGTCTGTCAGCAGCTCCTTGAGAATGCTCAGACCGTCGGGGTGTTTTAGATTCAGGGTCAGGGATTTTTTGTTGCGCGCCTGGACGAACCACCATAGCGATGTGCCTTCATACAGCTTGCGCCATTTTCGCAGCGGGTCGCCGCCGTCAGGAGATTCGACCTTGATCACCTGGGCGCCAAACTCGGCGCAAATGCGCGATGCAAATGGCCCGGCGATCAGGGTACCCAATTCAACAACTTTAAGGCCTGAAAGGGGTTTGGTGGCGAGCGGCATGTGGAATCCTTGTCCAAGGGCGAGCGAGTACAGCCTTTTAACATAGCTGGCGGCTGGCAAGAAGCTGGCCGATTCGTTCAAACACGGTGTATCGGTTAGACTTGTCGCCTTTCTCCGTATCAAGAAGCCCGTTCATGGCACAGCCGTCCACGACCTACAAGTTTGAACTCAACCTTACCGATCTCGATCGCGGGGTCTATGAAAGCGTCAAGCAGACCATCGCCCGCCACCCTTCGGAGACCGAAGAACGCATGACTGTGCGCCTTCTGGCCTACGCTTTTTGGTACAACGAGCAGCTGTCTTTTGGTCGAGGCCTGTCAGATGTAGACGAACCGGCCCTGTGGGAAAAAAGCCTGGATGACCGTGTTCTGCACTGGATCGAAGTCGGACAGCCCGATGCCGACCGTCTGACCTGGTGCTCGCGCCGTACCGAGCGCACCAGCCTGCTGGCGTATGGCAGCTTGCGTGTGTGGGAAGGGAAGGTGATTCCTGCAATCAAGAACCTGAAGAACGTCAATATCGCAGCCGTTCCGCAAGAGATTCTTGAGGTGCTGGCCAAAGATATGCCACGGGTTATCAAGTGGGACGTGATGATCAGCGAGGGTACGATTTTCGTGACAGATGATCGCGGCCAGCACGAAGTGCAACTGCAGTGGCTGCAAGGCGAACGCGGCTAAGTTCCAACCCTTTTTTACGCTTAGAGACTCTTCACCTGCTTATGCGCATCGAACCTCGTCCATTGCCTGAGCCCCTGCCTTTTCTGGGCGAAATGCCAACCCTGCTGACCCGCCTTTACGCCGCACGGGGTGTGCAGTCGCAAGCTGAGCTGGACAAAAGCCTGGCGCGGTTGATCCCGTATCAGCAGCTTAAGGGCATTGATTCAGCGGTGGACTTGCTGGTGGTCGCGCTTGAGCAGCGCCAGCGCATCCTGATCGTCGGCGACTTTGACGCCGACGGCGCCACAGCCAGCACCGTGGGCATGCTGGGTCTGCGCCTGCTGGGGGCGGCCCATGTCGATTACCTGGTGCCTAACCGCTTCGAATATGGCTACGGCTTGACCCCGGAAATCGTCGAAGTTGCGCTGACCCGTACGCCGCAGCTGTTGATCACGGTCGATAACGGAATTTCCAGTATCGAAGGTGTGGCCGCAGCCAAAAAAGCTGGTTTGAGCGTGCTGGTTACCGACCACCACTTGCCGGGCAGTGAATTGCCGGCCGCGGATGCCATCGTCAACCCCAACCAGCCCGGCTGCGAGTTCCCGAGCAAGGCGCTGGCGGGGGTAGGGGTGATCTTCTATGTGCTGATCGCCTTGCGGGCGCGCTTGAACAGCCTGGGCTGGTACCAGAACAGCAAGGCGCCGAATATTGCCGAATTGCTGGATCTGGTGGCGCTGGGCAGCGTCGCGGACGTGGTGCCGCTGGATGCGAACAACCGCATCCTGGTACACCAGGGGCTTGAGCGCATCCGTGCCGGGCGTGCCCGGCCCGGGCTCAAGGCTATTCTGGAAGTGGCCAAGCGTGACCATGCGAAAATCACCTCCACCGACCTGGGTTTTATCCTCGGGCCGCGCCTGAATGCCGCCGGGCGCCTGGACGACATGAGCCTGGGTATCGAATGCCTGCTCACCGATGACGCCAATGCGGCGCGGGAAATGGCTGCGCAACTGGACGAAATGAACCAGGACCGCAAATCCATCGAGCAGGGCATGCAACGTGAAGCGCTGGCCCAGCTCAAGGATCTGACCATCGACAGCATGCCGTTTGGCCTGTGCCTGTTCGACCCCGAGTGGCATCAGGGGGTGATCGGAATTCTGGCTTCGCGGCTCAAGGAGCGTTACTTCCGCCCGACTTTTGCCTTTGCCGATGCCGGGGATGGCATGCTCAAGGGCTCCGGCCGATCGGTGCCGGGCTTTCATATTCGTGATGCACTGAGTGTGGTGGCTGCACAGCATCCGGACTTGATCAGCAAATACGGTGGCCATGCCATGGCGGCCGGGCTGACTTTGCCTGAGGCTAACTTCCCGCTGTTCTGTGAGGCCTTTGATGCTGAAGTGCGGCGTCAATTGCGTGAAGAAGACCTGACCGGGCGCATGCTGTCTGACGGCAGCCTGGCAGTGGAAGAGTTTCACCTGGAGCTGGCGCGTGCCCTGCGCAATGCCGGGCCATGGGGGCAGCACTTTCCCGAACCGCTGTTCCACGGGGTATTCCAGTTGGTGGAGCAACGCATCGTGGGGGAGCGGCATTTGAAAGTCGTGCTCAAGACCGAATGCGGCAGCGTAAAGCTCGACGGCATTGCTTTCGGGATCGATCGCGAAGTGTGGCCGAACCCGACCATTCGCTGGGTGGAACTGGCCTACAAGCTTGACCTCAACGAATTTCGCGGCAACGAAACCGTACAGTTGATGATTGCCCATATCGAGCCGCGCTAATCCGCCAATCCCCTGTGGGAGCGGGCTTGCTCGCGATGCTATCACCGCGGTTGGCCTGACAGGCCGCGGTGCCCGTATCGCGAGCAAGCCCGCTCCCACCAAAACCACCACGTCCCGTTGCGATATGAACTCCCCCTCATCCAGTGTTGTCGACTAGGCTCTTCAGAAGTACTTGGAGCCTGCCCACTGGAATTAGAGGTGACCCATGAGTCTGCTGCTCGAACCCTATACCCTGCGCCAACTGACCCTTCTTAACCGCATTGCGGTCTCGCCAATGTGCCAGTACTCCAGCGTCGATGGGCTGGCAAATGACTGGCACCTGGTCCATCTGGGCAGCCGTGCCGTTGGCGGCGCCGGGCTGATTTTTACCGAAGCCACTGCCGTCACCCCCGAAGGCCGTATCACTGCCCAGGATCTGGGCCTGTGGAACGACGAGCAGATTGAACCCCTGCAACGCATCACCCGCTTTATTCGCGCCCAGGGCGCTGTAGCCGGCATCCAGCTGGCCCATGCCGGGCGTAAGGCCAGCACCCACCGCCCCTGGTTGGGCAAGCATGGCAGCGTCAAGGTGGAGGAGGGCGGCTGGGTGCCTGTCGGGCCGTCACCCATTGCCTTCGACCCACAGCACACTGCCCCAGTGCAACTGGACGAGACCCAGATCAATGAGGTTATCCAGGCGTTCGTGGCTGCCGCCAAGCGAGCGCTGGAGGCTGGCTTCTCGGTGGTTGAAGTACATGCTGCTCATGGTTACTTGTTGCATCAATTTCTTTCACCGTTGAGCAACCAGCGACGTGACCAATACGGCGGTTCGTTCGAGAATCGCATCCGTCTGGTGTTGGAAGTCACCGAGGCCGTGCGCGGTGTATGGCCGCAGGAGCTACCGCTGTTTGTGCGGGTCTCGGCCACCGACTGGGTGGAAGACGGCTGGAACCCTGACGAAACCGTCGAACTGGCACGACGCCTCAAGGCATTGGGCGTGGACCTGATCGACGTGTCTTCGGGCGGTACCGCAGCCAATGCCGAGATTCCGGTGGGGCCTGGCTACCAGACCCGTTTTGCCGAGCGCGTGCGCAAGGAAGCCTGCATTGCCACCGGTACGGTGGGCATGATCACCGAACCGGCCCAGGCCGAGCATATTTTGCGTACCGGGCAGGCCAACCTGATCCTGCTGGCGCGTGAACTGTTGCGTGACCCGTATTGGCCGTTGCATGCAGACGATGACCTGGGCGGTAAAAAGGCCATCTGGCCAGCCCAGTACCAGCGCGCGACCCATCGCGACCAACCGATTCATGAGTCCGACCTGCGCGACTGATAGCCAGTGCTCTTTACGATAAACCTGCCTGCGGGCGGGTTTTCTGGCGCCCCCTGACCCTGTTAAGAGAGGATGCTTATGAGTTTGCTCGACCAACTGCTTAAATCCGGCCAACAGATGCTGGCGAAAAAAACCGGCGCCCAAGGCAGCGCCTCCCGTGACGATAAAGGCGGCCTGGGTGACCTGCTCGGGTCTGGTGGCCTGGGCGGCCTGCTTTCCGGCGCTGGTGGCGGCGCTCTGGCAGCCAGTGCCCTGGGGCTGCTGCTGGGCAACAAGAGTGCGCGCAAATACGGTGGTCAGGCACTGACCTATGGCGGCCTTGCCGCCCTGGGCGTTCTGGCCTACAAGGCCTACGGCAACTGGCAGGCCAATCAGGGCACGGCACCGCAGACCGAGCCGCAAACCATTGACCGTGTTCCGGCGCCGCAAGTGGAGCAACACAGCCAGGCGATCCTCAAGGCCCTGGTGGCTGCTGCCAAGGCTGATGGTCATGTGGATGAGCGTGAGCGCCAACTGATCGATGGCGAGTTGAACAAACTCAATGGCGACCCTGCATTGCGCCAATGGCTGCAAGCTGAACTGAACAAGCCGCTGGACCCGGCAGAGGTTGCCAGAGCTGGCAGCACCCCGGAAATCGCGGCCGAAATGTATATCGCCAGCCTGATTCTGGTGGATGAAGAACATTTCATGGAGCGCGCCTATCTGGAAGAGCTGGCCAAACAGCTCAAGCTCGACCCGGGGCTCAAGATCGAGCTGGAAGCCCAGGTCAAGCAGGCGCAGGGCTAACGCACTCTGTGGGCGCGAGCCTGCATCACGATGCAGGCGCCGCAACATGCTTGTTTTAGACGCTCCGAGCCGCAACGGCCCGGGGCGTTTTTTTATGCTTCGTGGCTTCGATCCACTGCAACTTCCCCGTCATAATCCCCTGTTAGCCTGCCCGCCAGAAATAATTTGTTACGTGTAATCAGGAAGCCGCAATGAGCGACAAGAAAGACCAGGACACCCAACGCCCGGCCGACAGCAGCCGCCGTCGCTTCCTCGCCGGTGCTGCCGCACTGGGCGTTGGCGCGGCCACCTTGAGCGCTTGCGGCAGCAGTCAGCATGAACCCCCCGTCAGGCCGCAACCGCTGACCCCGGCCGAGCTGGACAAAAAGCTCCACGAACAGGTCAAGACCATCGTGGTGATCTATGCCGAGAACCGCAGCTTCAACAACCTGTTTGCAAACTTCCCCGGTGTCGAGAAGCCGTTGTCGGCCCTCAAACCCGCCGACTACCAGCAACGCGACCGTGATGGCAGCCTGCTACAGACCCTGCCACCGATATGGGGCGGGCTGCTGCAAGTGGGACCGCAGACGGTAGATGGCGTGACCTATGCGCCGGGTGAGCAGTTTCAGGAGAGCCTGCCCAACGCCCCCTTCGCGCTGAAAGGGCCGAATCAGCAAGATCTGCCGTTGAATCTGGTGACCCGCGACCTGTGGCACGTGTTCTATCAGAACCAGATGCAGATCAACGATGGCAAGAACGACCAGTTCGTGGCCTGGGGGGATTCCGGCGGCTTGCCCATGGGTTACTACGCCCAGTCGCAGTATTCGCTGCGTCTGTGGGACGTAGCCCGTGAATTCGTACTGTGCGACAACTTCTTCCAGGGGGCTTTTGGCGGTTCGTTCCTTAACCACCAATACCTGATCAGCGCAGCGGTGCCGTTCTATCCGAACGCGAATACCTCTGTTGCCGAGGCGCAGATTGCTGTTTTGCAGGGCGATGACCCTGCCGGTACACGCTTGAAGGCTCTGGACAAATCCCCGGCCAGCGCCATGACCGGCGCCGCGCAGTTCGGCCCCAGCGCTCTTACTCCGGACGGTTTTGCAGTCAACACCATGGCGCCGCCTTACTGGCCGACCTGGATCCGCGACCCCGAGCGTCCCGACTATGCCAAGCCCGACCTGCCAAGCGTACTGGTGCCACAAAGCCATGAGCATATCGGCGACAAACTGAGCAAAAAGAACATTGACTGGGCCTGGTACGCGGGGGCCTGGCAGGCCACGCTGGAGCAGTTCAAGGGCTCGGAAGGGATCCCCAAGATCCCCAACTTCCAGTACCACCACCAGCCATTCAACTACTTTGTTCAACAAGGTCCGCAGAACCCGCAGGAGCGCAGCAAGCGCCTGCGCGACGCAGGCCTGGGCGATGAGTCCGGCAGCAACCGCTTTCTGGCTGACGCCGAGGCTGGCAGCCTGCCTGCCGTGAGTTTCTACAAGCCTCAGGGCAACCTCAACCTGCACGCTGGCTATGCCGATGTGGCTGCCGGTGACCGGCACCTTGACCGTGTGCTCAAAGTGCTGCGCAACAGCCCGCAATGGCAAAACATGGTGATCGTGCTTACCGTGGACGAAAACGGTGGCTGGTGGGATCACGTTGCACCGCCCAAAGGTGATCGCTGGGGGCCGGGTACAAGGATTCCGGCTCTGGTGGTATCACCTTTCGCACGCAAGGGGACGGTGGATCACACGGTGTATGACACCGCTTCGATTCTGCGCCTGATTAGCCGGGTGCATCAGCTGGAAGTGCTGGATGGCCTCAAGCAGCGTGACGATGCCATGAAGGCGCGGGGGCAAGCGCCCATGGGCGACCTGACCAATGCATTGATGTTTTGACAACAGCCCCCCACAGGTTTGAAGTTTTGCATGTAGGAATTTTTGTCTATTGCTGTGAGATCTGTCTCAACGCCTGTACGAATCATTGCTTACCCTCGGCTATACTCACCTTCATTTGAATGGCACCCGAGGATCGACTGTGAAGAACTGGACGTTACGCCAACGCATCTTGGCGAGCTTTGCTGTAATCATCGCCATTATGCTGCTGATGGTTGTTGCGTCTTACTCGCGCCTGCTGTCGATCGAAACCAGTGAAGAAAAGGTGCAAACCGACTCGATTCCCGGGGTCTATTACAGTTCGATGATTCGTAGCGCCTGGGTCGACAGCTATGTCCTGACCCTGGAGCTGGTGGGCTCGCTTAATCAGCGTGACCTGACCAACGAAGACCGCAAGTTGTACGCCAGCTACGAAGACCGCTTGAACAAAGAACTGGATAACTATCGCGGCACTATTTTTGAAGGTGAAGACAGGGCCCACTTCGACGACTTCGAGCGTCTGCATGGAGAGTACGGCGTGGTGTTGGCGAAAATTCTTGATCTCTATCAGAACAAGGATTACGCCCAGGCCCACAAGGTGCTTAGTGAGCAACTGGCTCCAGCCTGGATGGAAGGCCGCAAGTTGCTCAACAGCATCATTGAAGGCAACAGCGAGTCGGCCAAGCTCGCCACTGACAATATTGGGCACGCCGTATTGACTGCCAAGATCAGCATGATCATTTCCCTGGTTATTGCCGTACTTGCAGCAGCGCTGTGTGGCTTCCTGTTGCTGCGCGCAATCATGTCGCCGATGCAGCGTATCGTCACGATTCTGGAAGTGATGCGTTCCGGTGACCTGAGCTCGCGCTTGAATCTGGAGCGCAAGGACGAGTTTGGCGCGGTGGAAACCGGCTTCAACGACATGATGGCCGAGCTGACTACGTTGGTGTCCCAGGCCCAGCGCTCTTCGGTGCAGGTCACTACGTCGGTTACGGAAATTGCCGCTACCTCCAAGCAACAACAGGCCACAGCCACTGAAACCGCAGCCACCACTACGGAAATAGGTGCAACTTCCCGGGAAATTGCCGCCACGTCCCGTGATCTGGTGCGCACCATGACCGAAGTGACCTCGGCAGCCGACCAGGCTTCGATCCTGGCCGGTTCCGGGCAGCAGGGCCTGGCCCGCATGGAAGAAACCATGCACTCGGTGATGGGGGCTGCCGATCTGGTCAACGCCAAACTGGCCATCCTCAACGAGAAGGCCGGTAACATCAACCAGGTGGTGGTGACCATCGTCAAGGTCGCCGACCAGACCAATTTGCTGTCGCTTAACGCGGCCATTGAAGCTGAAAAAGCCGGTGAATACGGCCGCGGTTTTGCTGTGGTTGCTACCGAAGTGCGCCGTTTGGCCGACCAGACTGCCGTGGCTACCTACGATATCGAGCAGATGGTGCGCGAGATTCAGTCGGCAGTGTCGGCGGGCGTGATGGGCATGGACAAGTTCTCTGAAGAAGTACGCCGCGGCATGTCCGAAGTGCAGCAAGTGGGCGAGCAGCTGTCGCAGATCATCCATCAGGTTCAGGCCCTGGCGCCGCGTGTACTGATGGTCAATGAAGGCATGCAGGCTCAGGCTACCGGTGCCGAGCAGATCAACCTTGCGCTAGTGCAATTGGGTGATGCCAGCAGCCAGACCGTTGAGTCCCTGCGTCAGGCCAGCTTCGCGATCGACGAATTGAGTCAGGTTGCCGTTGGGTTGCGCAGCGGCGTTTCGCGTTTCAAAGTCTGATGAGCGAGCTTTCAGCCAAAAAACCGGGCGCCAAGGTGTCGCAAAAACGCCTGTTTCTGGTGTTTTATATTGGTAACGAGCGCTATGCACTGGCCGCTGGCGATGTGGTCGAAGTGTTGCCGCGCTTGCCTCTCAAGCCCATAGCCCATGCCCCCGAGTGGGTAGCGGGGGTTTTTGCTCATCGTGATCGAATGGTTCCGGTGATCGATATCAGTGCCATGACCTTTGGCACCGCCGCCGTAGCCCGCACCAGCACCCGGCTGGTGCTGGTCAATTATCGCGGGCAATTGCTCGGCCTGCTGCTTGAACAGGCCAGTGACACTTTGCGCTGCGATCCGGCGGAGTTTCAGCCCTACGGTGTCGATAACCGCGATGCGCCTTACCTGGGACCGGTGCGCAAAGATGAGGCCGGGCTGTTGCAGTGGTTAAGTGTCGACGATCTGCTCAGCCCTGCGGTATCTGCTCTGCTTTTTGCCCAGGGCGAAGATGACACCTGCGTCCAGGTGGCGCCATGAGTCTTGATCAGCGTTTTTTTGACTATTTGAAGCAGCGCATCGGCCTGGATGTGGCATCGGTCGGCCCGGCGATTATCGAACGTGCCGTACGCCAGCGCTGCATTGCATTGGGCATGGCTGATAACGATCGCTACTGGCAGCGCCTGCTCAGTTCCCAGGATGAACAGCAAGCCCTGATCGAATCGGTGATCGTGCCCGAGACCTGGTTCTTCCGTTACCCCGAATCCTTTGCCACCCTGGGCCGCCTGGCCAGGCAGCGCCTGGCGGAAATCGGCAGCCGACGCCCGTTGCGTATCCTGAGTCTGCCGTGTTCGACCGGCGAAGAGCCGTATTCGATTGCCATGGCACTGTTCGATGCCGGCTTTGCTGCACACCAATTCAAGGTCGACGCCCTGGATGTCAGTCCGCTTTCGGTGCAGCGTGCGCAAAACGCGCTGTATGGCAAAAACTCCTTTCGAGGCCAGCCAACAGATTTTCGTGAGCGCTACTTCTGTGTCGAGAGCGATGGTTATCAGTTGTCGGAGCGGGTCTGCGGGCAGGTCAGCTTCACCGCAGGCAATCTGCTGGATCCGATACTGCTCGCCAGCCACGAGCCTTATGACTTTGTGTTCTGCCGCAACCTGTTGATCTACTTTGATCTTAAAACCCAGCAGCAGGCCCTGGATGTGCTCAAGCGCCTGACCCGTGATGATGGTGTTTTATTTATAGGTCCGGCCGAAGGCAGCTTGCTCAACCGGCTGGGCATGCGTTCGATCGGTGCTCCGCAGTCGTTTGCCTTTTGCCACAATCATGAGCCATTGCCGGCAGCGCGCCCTGTGCTTGCCGAACTCAAGCCACTGGCACGACCAAAAGCGCCAGCGCCTGTGCCGACACCGGCCAGCCGGCCTTTTGCCCCGCGCGCGCAAGCCCCGATCGGGCAAAAATCGGCTTCGCCAGTGGATGGGCCGGGTCTGTTGCTTGAACAGATTGCCAGCCTGGCCAATGAAGGCAAAAGCCTTGAGGCGCGTGCGGTCTGCGAACAGTTCTTGCAGCGGCATGACCCGCAGGCCGAGGTGTTTTACTGGTTGGGCCTGCTCAGCGATGTGCAGGGCCAGACCTCAGAGGCCCAGGGCTTCTATCGCAAGGCGCTGTACCTGGAACCCCAGCATTCGGAAGCGCTGGCCCATCTGGCAGCGCTGTTGGCTTCACAAGGCGATGAAGCAGGCGCCCGGCGCTTGCACGAGCGCGCAGCCCGTAACGGGCGTTCCACTCAAAGTGAGCGTAAACAATGAGCGCTTTAGCAGCACAGAGCTTGATTCACTCCGAAGCGCAGGCCATTGATGACTGCTGGAACCGCATTGGCATCTACGGTGACAAAAGCTGCCCGTTGCTGCCCCAGCATATCCATTGCCGCAACTGCGACACGTATGCTGCTGCCGCGACCCGTTTGCTCGACCGCTATTCATTTGAGCAGCAAAGCCAGGAGCTTTATGCCCCGCAGGCCCATGAGCAAAAGGTTGCAACCTGCTCACTGGTGATTTTCCGCCTGAGTGAGGAGTGGCTGGGGCTGCCCACGCGTTGCCTGGATGAAGTGGCACCGATGCAAACCATTCACTCCCTGCCGCACCAGCGTTCCCGGGCCTTGCGCGGTGTGGCCAATGTGCGCGGCACTCTGGTGCCGTGCCTGTCGCTGGTTGAACTGCTGGGGCTTGACCCTGCCACGCCGGGAGCCTCATCGCAGCGGGTGATGCCGCGCATGCTGATTGTGGCCGCCCACGGTGGAGCCGTGGTACTGCCGGTGGATGAGGTGGATGGCATTCATAATATTGCCGAGGGCGACATCAATGCTGCATCGCTCTCCGGCGAGCATGTCAGCGCCAAATACACCCGGGGTGTGCTGCAGTGGAAAACCCGCAGCCTGCGTTTACTGGATGAAGAGCAACTGTTGAGCGCAATCACCCGGAGCCTGACATGACCCCCGAGCAAATGCGCGACGCCTCGCTGCTTGAGCTGTTCAGCCTGGAGGCCGAGGCGCAAACCCAGGTGCTCAACGAAGGCCTGCTGGCGCTGGAACGCAACCCGACCCAGGCTGACCAGCTGGAAGCCTGCATGCGCGCGGCCCACTCGCTCAAGGGCGCAGCCCGGATTGTCGGGGTGGATGCCGGGGTCAGCGTGTCCCATGTCATGGAAGACTGCCTGGTCAGTGCCCAGGAAGGCCGTTTGTACCTGCAACGCGAACACATTGATGCCTTGTTGCAAGGTACCGACCTGCTGATGCGCATTGCCACCCCCGGCAACACTGTCACGCCTCACGACATCGACGCCTATGTGGCGCACATGAATGAGCTGCTGGATCCGTCTGCCCCCGGTGCGCGGGTGGCGCCGCCCGAATTTGACGTGTCGCAGCTGTTGTTGATGCCCTCGCCAGCAGTACCCGAATTTGCGCCAGAACCTGTGGTTGAGCGTCAGGTCGAGGTGCCAGCCGAGCCGGCAGCGGAGCCAGCACGTCGCCCCCAGCGTCTGACCGAAAGCGGCGAGCGGGTACTGCGGGTCACGGCCCAGCGCCTTAACAGCCTGCTCGATCTGTCGAGCAAATCCCTGGTGGAAACCCAGCGCCTCAAGCCCTTTCTGGTGACATTGCAACGGCTTAAACGCATGCAAAGCACCAACTTGCGGGCCATGGACACGCTCAATGAACACCTCAAGGTCTCGGGCATCAGCCATGAAGCCGAGCAGGCACTGGTCGATGCCCGGCAGATGCTGGCCGAGTCCCAGCACCTGCTCAGCGAGCAGACCGCCGAACTTGACGAATTTTGCTGGCAGGCTGGCCAGCGTGCGCAATTGCTCTACGACACTGCACTGGCGTGTCGCATGCGGCCCTTCGCCGATGTGCTGGTCGGGCAGGAGCGCATGGTGCGTGATTTGGGTCGCGCCCTGGGCAAGCAGATCCGCCTGGAAATCGAAGGCGAGAAAACCCAGGTTGACCGCGACGTGCTGGAAAAGCTCGAAGCACCCTTGATCCATTTATTGCGCAATGCCGTCGACCACGGTATTGAAACCCCGGAACAGCGCTTGCTGGCGGGTAAACCGGCCGAAGGCCTGATCCGCCTGCGCATCTCCCATCAGGCCGGTCTGCTGGTGCTGGAGTTGAGCGATGACGGTGCCGGTGTCGATCTGGACCGTTTGCGTCGCACCATCGTCGAGCGTCAGTTGTCCACCGAGGAGACGGTGGCGCAACTGAGCGAAGAAGAGCTGCTGACCTTTCTGTTTTTACCCGGTTTCAGTCTGCGCGACACCGTCACCGAAGTATCGGGGCGCGGTGTGGGGCTGGATGCCGTACAGCATATGGTGCGCCTGTTGCGCGGTGCCATTGTGCTGGAGCACACCCCCCAGCATGGCAGCCGCTTCCATCTTGAAGTGCCGTTGACTCTGTCGGTGGTGCGCAGCCTGGTGGTTGAAGTGGCCGACGAAGCCTATGCCTTCCCGCTGGCCCATATCGAGCGCATGCGCGACCTTGAGCCCGACGACATCGTGCAGCTCGAAGGCCGTCAGCACTTCTGGCATGAAGGCCGCCATGTGGGGCTGGTTGCCGCCAGCCAATTGTTGCAGCGCCCTGCCAGCCAGAGCGATGACGAAACCCTCAAGGTGGTGGTGATTCGCGAACGCGACGCGGTCTATGGCGTGGCCGTTGAGCGCTTTATCGGTGAGCGCACCCTGGTGGTCCTGCCCCTTGATCCGCGTCTGGGCAAGGTCCAGGACATTTCCGCCGGGGCCTTGCTGGATGATGGTTCACCGGTGCTGATCGTAGATGTCGAAGACATGCTGCGTTCGGTAGACAAACTGCTTAATACCGGGCGTCTTGAGCGTATCGACCGGCGTAACCGGCACACCGCCGAATTGACCCGCAAACGTATTCTGGTGGTGGATGACTCATTGACGGTGCGCGAACTGCAACGCAAGTTGCTGATCAACCGTGGTTATGAAGTGGCTGTGGCGGTTGACGGCATGGACGGCTGGAACGCGCTGCGTGCCGAACATTTCGATTTGTTGATTACCGACATCGATATGCCGCGCATGGATGGCATCGAACTGGTTACCCTGTTGCGTCGCGATAACCGATTGCAATCAATGCCGGTGATGGTGGTGTCGTACAAAGATCGTGAAGAAGACCGTCGGCGCGGCCTGGATGCAGGCGCCGACTATTATCTAGCCAAAGCGAGTTTCCATGACGATGCCCTGCTCGACGCAGTGGTTGAACTCATTGGTGGAGCCCAGACATGAGAATCGCCATCGTCAACGATATGCCCCTGGCGGTTGAGGCCTTGCGCCGGGCGCTGGCGTTCGAACCCGCGCACCATGTGATCTGGGTTGCCGGTGATGGTCAGGAGGCGGTGCGCCTGTGCGCCGAGAACACCCCGGACCTGATTCTGATGGACTTGATCATGCCGGTCATGGACGGCGTCGAGGCCACGCGCCGGATCATGGCTGAAAGCCCTTGTGCGATTGTGATTGTCACCATCGACCGCGAGCAGAATGTGCACCGTGTTTTTGAGGCCATGGGCTTTGGTGCGCTGGATGTGGTGGATACCCCCGTGCTGGGCGGCAGCAACCCCAGAGAGGCGGCGGCGCCTTTGCTGCGCAAGATACTCAATGTTGGCTGGTTGATGGGGCAGAGTGAGAAACGGGTCAAGCCGGTAGTGACCCATGCTCGTGTACCGGGTGTGCGGGCAGGGCTGGTGGCCATCGGTTCGTCGGCAGGTGGTCCGGCTGCACTTGAAACCCTGCTTAAAGGTCTGCCGAGAAACTTTGAGGCAGCTATCGTACTGGTTCAGCACGTTGATCAGGTGTTTGCTGCAGGTATGGCCGAGTGGCTGAGCACTTCGTGCGGACTTGATGTGCGCCTGGCCCGCGACGGGGAGACGCCGCAGGTGGGCACTGTGCTGCTGGCGGGCACCAATCACCATATCAGGCTATTGAAAAATGGCACGCTGGCTTACACCGCCGAGCCGGTCAATGAGATTTATCGGCCATCGATCGATGTTTTTTTTGAAAGTGTTGCCCGCTACTGGAATGGTGAAGCGGTGGGAGTGCTGTTGACCGGCATGGGGCGTGACGGGGCTCAAGGTCTTAAACTCATGCGCCAGCAGGGGTTTCTCACCATTGCCCAGGATCAGCAGAGCAGCTCGGTGTACGGAATGCCCAAAGCGGCAGCGGCCATCGATGCCGCAGTCGAGATTCGCCCATTGGACAAGATTGCGCCACGCTTGCTGGAGAAATTTGCCAAATGACTGGTAGAACCCGGCAAGAGTGGCTTGAAGGCAGTAATTCAGGTGAACGCGCATGAGCGACTTGCAGTTGGACGACGTTAAAACTGATGAAAACGCGGCCATGGTGTTGCTGGTAGACGATCAGGCAATGATCGGCGAAGCCGTGCGCCGAGGGTTGGCCCTTGAACAGAACATTGATTTTCACTTCTGTGCCGACCCGCACCAGGCCATTGCCCAGGCTATCCGCATCAAGCCGACGGTGATTTTGCAGGATCTGGTGATGCCGGGCCTGGACGGCTTGAGCCTGGTGCGCGAATACCGCAACCACCCGGCGACGCAAAATATCCCGATTATCGTGTTGTCCACCAAAGAGGACCCGTTGATCAAAAGCGCGGCGTTCTCGGCCGGGGCCAATGATTACCTGGTGAAGCTGCCGGACAACATCGAACTGGTGGCGCGTATCCGCTATCACTCGCGCTCCTACATGACGCTGTTGCAGCGTGATGCTGCCTACCGTGCGCTACGGGTCAGCCAACAGCAATTGCTGGACACCAATCTGGTGCTGCAACGGCTGATGAACTCCGATGGCCTGACCGGGCTGTCCAACCGCCGCCACTTTGATGAATACCTTGAGCTGGAATGGCGTCGCGCCATGCGTGAGCAGAACCAATTGTCGTTGTTGATGATCGATGTTGATTACTTCAAATCATACAACGACTCATTTGGCCATCTGGACGGCGATGAAGCGTTGCGCAAGGTGGCGGCGGGCATCCGTGATGCCAGCAGCCGGCCATCTGACTTGCCGGCCCGTTATGGCGGTGAGGAATTTGCCATTGTACTGCCCAACACTTCCCAGGGCGGCGCGCGGCTGGTGGCAGAAAAACTGCGCATGGCGGTTGAAGCGATGAAAATCCCGCATATTTCGCCGACAGCAGGCTCCAGCCTGACCATCAGTATTGGCCTGTCGACCATGACCCCGCAGCAGGGTAGCAACTGCCGTGAGCTGATTTCGGCGGCGGACAAGGGGCTTTACCTGGCCAAGAAGAATGGGCGTAATCAGGTGGGTATTGAGTGATTGCTCTCAAGACCTTGTCGCTTGCATCGCAGGCAAGCCAGCTTCCACAGGTTTTGTGTCGTTCACACAGCCGGAGTGCTTACAGCACTGTCGTGGGAGCGAGCCTGCGCGCGATGGCATCAACGATGACTGCTTTGCCGCACGCTACAGGTTTCCCGGGAGCAGGCGGGCCAGGGTAGTCCTAAGGGTATCCACCAGGGTGCGGGTGGTCTGGTCGATTTCGATATTGACCCGGTCGCCCACCCGCAAGCTGCTCAAATTGGTCAGGGCGAGTGTTTGCGCAATCAGGTTGACCGTCACCCAGTGCCGCTCTTCATCCAGGCTATCGATGGTGAGGCTGCAGCCATGCATACCGACAAAACCCTTTTTGAACAGGTAGGCAAAGGTCGACGCATCCAGCTGGAGTTGCGCAGTCACCGTTTCGCCCAGTGGCTGCCACGACACGACCTGCGCGGTACTTTCAACATGGCCGTACAGTGCGTGCCCGCCATTCTCATCGCCAGTTCGATGTGAGCGTTCAATATTGACCTGCTCATCGATACTCAAGTGTTTGAGTGTCGTGATTTCGGCCGTTCTGTGAGAAATATCAAACGTCGCGGTGCCTGCAGAGTAGGCAACGACGGTCAGGCAGGTGCCGTTGACCGACACGCTGGCACCGATATCAACGTTTTCGAATAGAGAGGCTTTCTGGGCCAGGACGATACGTTTGTGCCCAGCCTGCGTGTGCACCGACAGCACCCGGGCAGTGCCTTGAACAATTCCGGTATACATCAGGCAGCCCTCCTTTTAAGCAGCATCAAGCCAGTGGAATACGCGGTTTTGTATTCTGCGGCGCAATAGTGCTCATAGAGTTTTTGATAGTAAGCGGCGATTGCCAGGTCGCGGACGCTTTCTTCGAACTGGCCATAGACCACGGAGCCGCTACCCAGGTGCCAATCCCTGAAATCTTCAAACGTCTTGAAGTGCACGGGTTCCTCGATACGGTGCGAGCGAATGATCTCGAAACCGTGAAGTGCCGTGACAAGGGAGTGCCTGTTGAACCTGAAATCATCGAATACCACGGGCTCGGCAATACAGGGGTATTGCTGGCGGATAGCGGTCAGCACCCGCTCCTGGATCGATCGCTCACCTTGTACATAATCGAAGTCGAACGCACAGGATAAATATAAGTAACCGCCCGGTTTCAAAGCCCTGAATAATTTATCGATAACGGTTTGTTCGTTGGGAATAAACCAATGCAGGCAGGCGGCACAGACGGCTGCGTCAAACGCTGGCCAGTGTTCGAGGGAACAGTCCAGGAAGTCGCTGACCATAAATCTGATATTGGGTGCTGCATGAGCGCGGTTGGCGTACGCAATCATGTCAGCGGAAATATCAATGCCCACGTACTGCTCAATCTTTTCTTTGTCCGTGAAGAGCAGGGTATTACCGGTTCCGCACCCGACATCCAGCAATGTGCCTTGGGGGGGAGCGAACGACAGCAATAGTTTCAAACAGCGTCTCTGCAGGTTTTTGGAGGTGCGTTGATAATTTTCGGGAGTAAACCAGACATTCTCCATTTTCTGTTTCCTCGTATCAGTCAACGATAGGGGGCAAGCCATAGCGACCTTGTCCAGGTTGCAGTCCTAGTTGTTCCCTGACCTGCCTGGGGGTGGCGGGTGTCAACTCCTGCAGGTTGGCAATGGCGGTGATGCGCTCGAGCAGGCTGCGATTACTCGCCAGGGTGGTGCGTTTATGGTCGAGCCAGATATTGTCTTCAAGGCCGATGCGGATGCCATGACCAGAGGCGAGAGCCAGGGTATTGCTGCGCAGTTGATAGCTGCCCAGCCCGGCGAAAGAACTGACGACATTGCCCGGCAGTGAGCTGGTAATGGCTGCCATGTGCGCAAAACTGGGCTGTGCGCCAAAAATATTGCCCAGCAAAATATTGGCGTAGACAGTGGGCGGCATTAACGATTTTTTGATCAGGCAATGCAGGTAGTTCGACATGCCGCTATCAAATATCTCAACCTCGGGCGAGATGCCTTTTAGCGCCATTTGTTCGGCGAGGTAGTTGATTGTCGCCGGGGCATTAATGCTGGGCTGCGTGGAAAAGTTCATGGACGACAAGGTCAATGAACCCATATCGGGTTTTGCGTCACCGTCCAATGACAGGGGCAGCGCTCTGAGAGTTGGATCGGAAATGTTTCGACCACTGAGTGAGGCGCATAAAATCAGTTGTTTATTATATTTTCTGATGCCTTCGAAGAGAGTGGCAAATGTGTTGAGGTCGCAGGTCGGTTCGCCGGTTTTTTGATCCCTGGCGTGCAGGTGCGCAATGGACGCACCCAGTTCGGCGGCCATCAATACATCGTCGATAATTTCTGAGGTGCTGATGGGTGTGTGGGGGTTCATCTGCTTTGTCGGTAGCATGCCTGTAGGTGAAAAATTCAGAATGTAAGTGCTCATTGCGATCACCATTTTTTGTTTTTCAAGTTGATCGTATGGTGTTTTTTATTGATTTTGCTGCGCAGGTAGTCCTCGTTTTCGACGGTCAGGAAAACCCCGGAGGGCAGGGTGGTATTGATGGTGATATCGCAATTTTCCAGGGCCAGGATTTTTGCCGGGTTGTTGGTAATCAGGTCGATATGATGAATATGCAGGGCCTTGAGCATGGCCCCCGCACTTTCAAACTCTCTCAAGTCATCGGCGTACCCGAGCATCTCGTTGGCAGTGAAGGTATCTATGCCCTGGTTTTGCAGCAGGTAAGCATCGAACTTGGAGTACAGGCCAATACCGCGCCCCTCCTGGCGCAGATAGATCAATACGCCACCCCCTCGCGCGGCTATTTGCGACAGGGCTTCTTTGAGCTGGGCGCCGCAATCGCAACGCTTTGAGCCGAATACATCGCCTGTCAGGCACTCGGAATGAACCCGGGTGAGTACGGGAGTGGTTTGACAGTCACCAATCAATAGCGCGAAGTGTTCTTTATCGACACCTTCAAAGGACACAAATCGGGTGAGTTGAGGAACGCCCTCTATCGGAATTTCAACGGTGGTTTTCAACGTCAATGCTTTCATCTTCAGCTCCTTGCGTAACACCACATGAGTACGGGACATACCCAGGTTTTCCGTTAATCGGACTTGAAGTGCATGGGGTCGATATGGCTCCTGTTTGAGTTGGGCAGGCGCAGTGCGCCCAGCACGGTAAGAAGTGACGCAAGCGTCACGGTGGACATGCCGATCGTGAAGAACGGCAGGTGTTCGGGAATAAAGAAAGCACTCAGAAGTGCAGGTACTGCCTGGCCGATCAGGGCGTTGTGTTGCATCACCGAACTGATCAGGATATTGGCGTGATGCATGCGGTGCTGTTGCACATTGCGCAGTGCGGTGGATGAGTAGCCGAGAAATTGAAATGAGCGTGCGCAACCGTGTAGAAAACACATCAACCACAGTGCCGGTAGTTGGTTGAGCAGTGGCGGGAAAAGAAACAGGCCCAACGTGACGGATGTCGTCAGTGCCGAATAGATGAAATAGCGTTTCAGGCAGCGGCAGCCCGTTAATAGCCGGGCTGCCACGGATTTTGAAACAAGGTTGCCGGCAAAAATAAACAACAGGCAGTGGCCAATCGAAACGGGCGAATAATTCGAGTTTTTCATGAGGTGAATAATCAGCAGCGTTGGAAATGCATAAATGCTGATACGGAACAAACTGCCGGAGAAAATGTTGAACTTGAACGCTGGATCATTGAGCAAGGACAAATCAAACAATTGCGCCTTCGCGTGCTGGTGCAGCCTAGTGCACAGCCGTTTGCTGCCATAGAGCATTGCACCTGCGGCCAGAACGCTGCAGAAGAGCCAGTTATTCGAAGCCGCCATAAACATCATGAACAAGGCCGATGAGGACAGTGCCCATAGTGCGTAGGCATGTTTATCAAGCTGTAAACGCGGGGTTTCAGGGGCAGGCAGTGAGTACAGGGTGATGCGGCAGGCAATAATCAATCCTGCGGCAAAGAGTCCGATAGAGGCAAAAATCAGTCGCCAGTTGCCGATGTTTAACAGCAGGTTGGCCATATAGGGGGCAACCATCGGGGCGACGAGCGCAGGCGCAATCAGCCAGGCCATGGTTTTGGGAATGGCAATCTTCGGGGTGTTGGCCAGGATCAAGGCTCGTCCGGCAGGTACCACCAACGCACTGCCAAAGCCCTGGACAAGGCGGGCGATGCACAGCAGGTAAATATTCTGGCTGATGGCGCAGGCCAGGGAGGCGAGGCAAAAAATCGCCAGGCCGCACAGGAATTGTTGGGCAAGCGCGAAACGGTTGAACAAATGCCCGCTCAGGGGCAGGAACAAGACCAGGGCCAGTAGATAGGTGGCCAGTGACAGTGTCACGCCGCTGATGCTGGCGCCCAGGTCGTTGGCCATGGGGATGATGGCCATCAGCATGATGGTTGCATCCAGTACTTCCAGAAAGAAAGCACTGGCGACAGTCAGTATGGCTGCATGGCCTGAACCGCAAACGTGAGCCTTCATACCGCCAGCGCCACACCGCTGCCACGAGGGTCTGCAGCGGCGAAAACCTGACCGGTCAGGGTGTTGATGCCAGCCAGCTGTACCACCCCGAATTTATCGGATAGCCCGTGAGTACAGGTAAATATCGGGTTCGTTTGTGCGGATTCGCTTAAATAGGTAATGCCGTTTGTCTTCGGGTGCCGGCCCAGATTGGCAAAGCGCGGGCTCGACAGGGCGGTTTGAACCGGGCATTGCTCAGCGATAATTTTGTAGATGACGTACGCCAGTGTCTGGGACTGCACAGGCCCCCCGGATGTACCAATGATAAATTCCAGGTGATCGGTGGTGACGCGCACGCAGTTGGTGGTGTGTTTGGCGGCTGTGTTGCCTTTGAAGGTCGAACCCAGATGGGGGCCATTGAATGAGAATGCCCGGTTGCTCAGGATAATGCCTGTGTCATCGATCTCGAACAGTGACCCCAGGGGGGTAAAGATCGAGTTGGTTATGCCGGTCAGGGTCCCGTCGGCCTCGGCACATGCCATAAAGATGGTGTGGGAGGGTTTGGACAATTGAGGCACAGGTTCGGGGTTGTCGAATTTGAGCTGTTGATAGATCAGGGCGGCCTGTTGGCTCAGGCTGTCATCGCTGTGCGTCTCTGAAGACAGCGGCGATGCCACCCAGCTGTCGATCAGCCCGGCTGCCGTACAGAGCTGTGCCGGTGTGAGCAAGGCCGTGTCTTCGGCACTCCACTGGTAGACTTTCAAGAGCAGGAACAGCTCTTTCCATGGGCTGTTACTGCCATGCGCCGTGACATTGGCGTGCATGAAGGTGGTTTTTTTTACTTCTGAGGGGTTAGGGGTAAAGTCGGAAAAATCTTCAGGTGTATACAAATGCGGGTCGCAGGTCGACAGCGCGTCAAATACCTGCGCCGCCAACTGCCCCCTGTACATGGATGCAAAACCTTCACGCGCCAAAGTGGCCAGGGTTTGACGGTAGAAGGGCGCTGGATCTTGCTGTTGAATAAAGTATTTGTTCCATTGTGAAAATCGTGTCTGCCTGAGTGAGTCTTTAGTGCTGTTATCAAACGCCTGAATCAAACTGCTGGATGCCACCACGCCATGTTTCAAGTCATTGTCGTGCAGGTGTTTAAATACGCCGTTCAAGTCGATGTCATGTAGGCGTGTATAACGATCATAAGCTGAAGGGCAGCCATAGATCATGGTGCTGTAAATCCCTCTGCGAGGAATTGATACAAGGCCTTTATGCAAGTAGTTGTCGTGATGCTGGTGAAACCCTGTTCTGCCCGTTCCGTTGAAGATGGCCAGGTTATGGGGGGTTGATTGCATGATAATTGCGTCGCCTCCCAGACCGCATAAGTGCGGGAGGTTATACGTCAGTGACACGGCTGCACTTAATACGGCATGCGGGGTCGCCCCTGATGTTAGATAGGCCTGCATGGCCATCATCGAGGACTTGAAGTGGGGGGTCGCTATACCGAATGAGTGACCGTTCGCTAAGTTCGACATGGGGCTGCCATTTAATTATTGGTTGTTCGGATATGGCGTGTGGGTATCAGGTAATCAGGTGTTGTAAGTGTGTTGTAGGTATAGCGGTGCAGGTTTTTAAGTGCAATTATTTGGCGTGTAGTACTTTTCTCTCAAATTGGGTAATTATTCCTATGTAGTATTCAAACTTGTCGTACGGCTGAGATGGCCTCGTCTTTCAGATGTAATTCTGTGCCCATAATCGTATGCGACGTATCGCTCATCGAAGAAGGCTTGCGACCTGTTGTCACTGGCCACATAACCCCGCCAGGCGGGCTGCTGATACGCTCGGTTTACGGTATACTCCCCGGCTTTGTAAAAATCGCCTGAGAGTGCCGCCAGCCATGGAAATCAACCCGATCCTTAACAGCATCAAGGACCTGTCAGAGCGCTCCGAAACCATTCGGGGGTATCTTTGACTACGATCAAAAGCATGAGCGTCTGACCGAAGTCAATCGCGAGCTTGAAGATCCGAGTGTCTGGAACAACCCTGCATACGCCCAGGAACTGGGGCGCGAGCGCTCCCTGCTGGCGCAGATCGTTGAAACCCTCGATGAGATGCACACAGGCCTGGCCGATGCCAAAGACCTGCTGTTGATGGCCGCCGAGGAAGAAGACCAGGGCGCCGTCGATGACGTGGCCGCTGAAGTTGAACGCCTGCGCGAAGCCCTTGAAAAACTCGAATTCCGCCGCATGTTCAGTGGTGAGATGGATGCCAACAACGCGTACCTGGACATCCAGGCTGGCTCCGGTGGCACCGAAGCGCAAGACTGGGCCAATATCCTGCTGCGGATGTATTTGCGTTGGGCCGACAAGCGCGGCTTCGATGCCACCATCATGGAACTGTCCGCCGGTGAAGTTGCCGGTATCAAGGGTGCAACCGTTCATATCAAAGGCGAATACGCATTTGGTTGGTTGCGCACCGAGATTGGCGTCCATCGTCTGGTACGCAAAAGCCCGTACGATTCGGGCAACCGTCGTCATACCTCGTTTTCGGCTGTATTCGTTTCGCCGGAAATCGATGACAACATCGAAATCGACATCAACCCCTCTGACCTGCGGATCGATACCTATCGCTCCTCCGGAGCGGGTGGTCAGCACGTAAACACCACTGACTCGGCCGTACGTATCACTCACGTGCCGACCAATACCGTGGTGAGCTGCCAGAACGAACGTTCCCAGCATGCGAACAAAGACACCGCGATGAAAATGCTGCGGGCGCGTCTTTACGAGCAGGAAATCCAGAAGCGCAATGCCGCTTCCCAGGCCCTGGAAGACACCAAGTCGGACATCGGCTGGGGTCATCAGATCCGCTCGTACGTTCTCGACGCCTCGCGGATCAAGGATTTGCGTACCAATATCGAGCGCAGCGACTGCGACAAGGTGCTCGACGGCGATATCGACGAATACCTGATAGCCAGCCTGAAACAAGGGCTGTAAGTCGGCAACAAAACGTGTGCGAAGCCAGTGCGATGCCCAGAGGGCGCGCCAAAGCCCGCTTCCCCCTGCCGCAAGGCGGGGGCAACAGAACTGTGATGGAATTTTTAAAGACATGAGCGACCAACAACTCGACCCGCAAGACCTGCAACAGGAAGAAAATGCCCTGATCGCCCTGCGCAAGGAAAAGCTTGCTGCCGTGCGTGCCAAGGGCAATGCCTTCCCGAATGACTTCCGCCGTGACAGCCTCTGCGCTGACCTGCAGAAGAAGTATGCGCAAGCGTCCAAGGAAGAGCTGGCCGAAGCCGCCATTCCGGTGAAGGTTGCCGGTCGCATCATGCTTAACCGTGGCTCGTTCATGGTGATCCAGGACATGACCGGTCGCATCCAGGTCTACGTCAACCGCAAGACCCTGCCGGAAGAAACCCTGGCCGAAGTAAAAACCTGGGACCTGGGCGACATCATTGCCGCTGAAGGCACCCTGGCCCGCTCCGGCAAAGGTGACCTGTACGTTGAAATGACCAGCGTGCGCCTGCTGACCAAATCCCTGCGTCCGCTGCCGGACAAGCACCACGGCCTGACCGACACCGAGCAGCGCTATCGCCAGCGTTACGTTGACTTGATCGTTAACGAAGACGTGCGTCACACCTTCCGTGTACGTTCGCAAGTGATTGCCCACATTCGCAGCTTCCTGATGGCACGCGACTTCCTGGAAGTCGAAACGCCGATGCTGCAAACCATCCCGGGTGGCGCTGCGGCCAAGCCGTTTGAAACCCACCACAATGCCCTGGACATGGACATGTACCTGCGCATCGCGCCGGAACTGTTCCTCAAGCGTCTGGTGGTGGGTGGTTTCGAGAAAGTGTTCGAGATCAACCGCAACTTCCGTAACGAAGGCGTGTCGACCCGTCACAACCCTGAATTCACCATGTTGGAGTTCTACCAGGCTTACGCCGACTACGAAGACAACATGGACCTGACCGAAGAGCTGTTCCGTGAACTGGCGCAGCTGGTTCTGGGCACTACAGACGTACCGTACGGTGACAAGGTGTTCCACTTTGGCGAACCGTTTGTGCGACTGTCGGTATTCGACTCGATCCTCAAGTACAACCCCGAGCTGACCGCTGACGACCTCAACGACATCGACAAGGCTCGCGCCATCGCCAAGAAAGCCGGCGCCAAGGTGCTGGGCTTCGAAGGTCTGGGCAAGCTGCAAGTGATGATTTTTGAAGAGTTGGTCGAGCACAAGCTGGAGCAACCGCACTTCATTACCCAGTACCCGTTCGAAGTGTCGCCGCTGGCCCGTCGCAACGACGAGAACCCGAACGTTACTGACCGTTTTGAGCTGTTCATCGGTGGCCGTGAAATCGCCAACGCCTACTCCGAGCTTAATGACGCAGAAGACCAGGCAGAGCGCTTCATGGCACAGGTAGCCGACAAGGACGCCGGTGACGACGAAGCCATGCACTACGATGCCGACTTCGTCCGCGCCCTGGAATACGGCATGCCGCCGACTGCCGGTGAAGGTATCGGTATCGACCGTCTGGTGATGTTGTTGACCAACTCACCGTCGATTCGCGACGTGATCCTGTTCCCGCATATGCGCCCGCAAGCGTAACGATGCAGAATAAGAAGCCGCCGTTAAAGGCGGCTTTTTATTGCCTGGCATGCAGCCAGCAGAATAATCAGGAGAGTTTGTGGGAGCGAGCCTGCTCGCGAAGGTGGCTTTCGCGAGCAGGCTCGCTCCCACAGTTTCGGTAACGCCGCTCAATTCAGAAGGAATCTGTGATGCCTCCTCAAGGCGCAGCAAATGTTGCGGTGGCGCTTGCCCAAAGTGTCGAATACCAGGGTCGCAAGGCCAGCCGGCATGGCAGCGAGCAGCGCCGCCAGTTGATTCTCGATGCTGCCATGCGCATCGTCATACGCGACGGCGTGCGGGGCGTGCGCCATCGGGCGGTGGCCGCCGAAGCGGGGGTGCCGTTGTCGGCAACCACGTATTACTTCAAGGATATCGATGACCTGATCAACGACACCTTCGCCCAGTATGTGGAGCGCAGTGCGGCCTTTATGGCCAAGCTGTGGCAGGGCACCGAAGGCAAGTTGCGGGAAATGATGGCCCAGGGCGATGGCAGCCACCGGGCGCGGGGGCTGCTGGCCGATGATATTGCACGGATGACCGCCGATTACCTTCAGCGCCAACTGCTCACCCGCCGCGACCAGTTGATGGCCGAGCAAGCTTTTCATCAGGCCGCATTGATCAACCCGCGGCTGGCGGTGCTGGTACGTGCCCATCAGCAGATTTTCCTGCAGGGTGCCGGGCAGATCTTCGAAGTGCTAGGCTCCACACAACCTCAGCAGGATGCCAAAGTCTTGACGGCGATTATCGGTCGGATGGAATATCAGGCCCTACTTGATGGCGCGCAGCCCGAGGCGGATGACGACCGTCTGGCTATTCTTACGCGTTACATGCACTTGGTGTTGGCCGCTCTATAGAAGGATGCAGGCATGAAAGTTTGGCGCGTGATGCTTATGGCATTGTCGTTTTTGATGTTGAACGGCTGTCTGGTGACCTTCAGCCAGGCCCCGATCGAGGCGCAGCCGGCACCCAAACAGCTGCTGGGCAAATGGATCAGCAAGGATGCCTGGGGCCAGGCACGCAATCTCGATATCAGTGCCATCGACAAAACACGCTACCAGGCCGTCGTTTACCCCAAGGGCGAACCCAAGGCCCGTGAGCGCTATGTCTTTATCGTCGCCCGCCACGGCAGCCGCTGGTATGCCTCGGCCGCGATACCGGCCAAACTGGGCGGCAACCATACCCTCAGCGGATTTGAGCTGACCGATAACGGCGAACTGGTGATCTACGATCTTGACCTGGATCAGATCAAGCAGGCCATTGGCCAGTCCGCATTGAACGGTGAGCCTGTGGAAACCGCTGAAGGGACGGGTACCCTGATCAAAAGCCCGTCGGCTGAAGTCTTTGCCTATCTGGATGACCCGGCCAATTCCGACGTATTTGTCGAAGCGGCCCGCTATAAACGTGTGGCCAAATAACGCTGTTAACTGAAGGAAGCTGCCGGTGGACGACTACCAGCGCACGATACGCACCTTGTCTGACCGCATCGTGCTGGCACAGACACCGATCCGCGTGCTGGATGCGGTGAAGTGGGATGACAGCATCCGCCAGGGCTTTTTAAAGGCCAAAGGCAAGGCCATGCCTGCAGTTGATCGCGACTATTACCTGGGCCGGCCACTGGCTTTTGATTCGGCGGCGGTGAAGTCCGAGTTCCAGAACATCGAGCGGGATATCACCCGCCAGTTGGGGCAATTCAACCCGGTCGGGCAGATCATGCGGCGCATGTGCAAGGAATACCGCATGGTGGTGCGCATGCTCGAAGCCCGTGGCACCGAGGATTTCGGGCTTATTTCCCAGGAGCTGTATGGCGCAGCTTCCGATGCGTTTCATGCTGGCGATCCGACCCTGGCTGACCTGGGCCTGATGATGTCCGATTACCTGGACAACATCGACGGGCGCGGGGCGCTCAAGGACGAAGCCAAGATCCTGACCGCCAAGGATGCCGTGAATCTGCTGCAAAGCCGCCTGAACAAGGTGTTTGGCGAGGCTGAAGAAACCATCCGCGTGTTCGAGTCCGACGGTATCGTGGCAGATGCGGCGGCGGGTGCCGACTACATCAAGATCCGTACCGATGCGATGTTCAACGAACGCGACGTGCGCGCCCTCGAAGTCCACGAAGGGCTGGTGCATGTGGGCACCACGCTCAATGGCCTGAACCAGCCGATCTGCACCTTCCTGTCCAAGGGGCCGCCTTCTTCCACCGTGACCCAGGAAGGTCTGGCAATCCTGATGGAGATCATCACCTTTGCCTCCTACCCCAGTCGCCTGCGCAAACTGACCAACCGAACCCGCGCCATCCATATGGTGGAGGAGGGCGCAGATTTCATGCAGGTGTACGAGTTTTTCCGCGAGCAAGGCTTCGAGATGCCAGAAAGTTATGGCAACGCGAGTCGGGTTTTCCGTGGGTCGGTGCCAAATGGACTGCCATTCACCAAAGACTTGTCCTACCTCAAGGGCTTCATCATGGTTTACAACTACATTCAGCTGGCCGTACGCAAAGGCAAGCTGGAACAAGTGCCGCTGCTGTTCTGTGGCAAGACCACCCTGGAGGACATGCGAACCCTGCGTCAGTTGGTAGATGAAGGCCTGGTGGTAGCGCCCAAGTATCTGCCGGACCAGTTCCGCGACATGAACGCGCTCTCGGCCTGGATGTGCTTCAGCAACTTCCTCAACCATTTGAGCCTTGACCGTATCGAAGCGGATTACTCCAACATTTTGTGAACCCTGTGGGAGCGGGCTTGCTCGCGATACAGGCGCTGCGGTGTTTCAGTTGAACCGCGTCGATGCCATCGCGAGCAAGCCCGCTCCCACACTCACTCGTTCAGGCGAATCGTTCTGATGAAAACCCTGGCTGCACTCTGCCTGCTGTTGACCCTCAGCGGATGCAGTTCCCTGTTGTTCTACCCTGAGCCCGGCCAGCCGGTTACCCCGAAGGCCGCTGGCCTGGATTATAGCGATGTCACCCTGACTGCCGCCGATGGCACGCGCCTGCACGGTTGGTGGCTACCGGCCAAGAAAGGCGTGCCGCTCAAGGGCACGGTGCTGCATCTGCACGGCAATGGCGGCAACCTGGCTTACCATCTCGGCGCCACTGCCTGGTTGCCGGAGCAGGGTTATCAAGTGCTGATGCTCGACTATCGCGGTTACGGCCTGTCCCAAGGAGAGCCCGGGCTGCCGGCGGTGTATCAGGACATCGATGCCGCTTTTGACTGGTTGCAGCATGAGCCGCAAGCCCGGGGCCTGCCGCTGATTGTGCTGGGGCAAAGCCTGGGCGGCGCCATGGGCATCCACTACCTGAGCGAGCACCCGCAGCAGCGCGCGCGAGTCAAGGCGGTGGTGCTCGATGGCGTGCCGGCCAGTTACCGCGAAGTGGGGCAGTTTGCCCTGAGTACGTCCTGGCTGACCTGGCCGCTGCAGGTGCCGCTGTCCTGGCTGGTACCGGATGCCGACAGTGCTCTTTACGCGATACCGAACATGGGCGACACGCCGATGCTGATCTTCCACAGCCTCGATGATCCCATCGTGCCGCTTTCCAATGGCCTGCGCCTGTACCAGGCTGCGCCACCGCCCAAGGTGCTGCAACTGACCCGTGGCGGCCATGTACAGACGTTTGCCGACCCGACCTGGCGTCAGGTAATGCTGCGTTACCTGGATGACCCGCAACATTTCAATGGCGTGCGGCGCCTGGGCGAAATTGCCAATTACCCCGCGTCACCGAACACCGAACTTGAATCCGAGAGCCAACAATGAGTGAAGAACGCAACGCCATCCCCCTGATCATCACCGGTATCTGCAGCATCATCGGCACCGTGGGCGCCCTGTGGTACTACGGTTACCTGCATTTTGCCAAGCCCGAGGACGCCTTGCTGCTCAGCGACTTCACCATGCTCAAGACTATCCCGGGGGAGGACTATAAGGTTTCGCTCACGCCGGCCAACCAGGTGGCGCAGTGCATCGACGGCATCATCGTCTTGTTCGATACCGAGCAAAAAGGCCTGACCGGTGTGCTGGTCAACAACAAGAAACAGGCCGTACGTTGCCTGGGCCAGGAAACGCCGAAGCTGGAGCAGTAACGTTCTGTTGTGGGAGCGGGCTTGCTCGCGATTGAATCGCCTCGGTATGCCTGACGAACCGCGCTGTCTGCATCGCGAGCAAGCCCGCTCCCACAGTTGTAGATATATTTGCGCAAAAAAAAGCCCCGCCTGATTACTCAGGCGGGGCTTTTTCATGTCTTACTTCATGGTTGAACGCGGAGCAACCGGCTGGTTGTCGTTGGAGATGGTCACTTCAACGCGGCGGTTCTGGGCGCGGCCAGAATCGGTGCTGTTGCTGGCCACCGGGTATTCTTTGCCATAGCCCTGCGCCACGATGCGGGTAGGGTCTACGCCTTTGCGCACCAGTGCATTACGCACCGACTGGGCACGGCGCTCGGACAGGGTCTGGTTGAAAGCCGCCGAACCGACACTGTCGGTGTAACCCTCGACAATCACCTTGCGGTCCGGGTTCTGCAGCAGGTATTCGGCCAGGGTGTTGATATTGCGCATGCCGTTGGGTTGCAGCTCGGATTTGCCGAACTGGAACAGCACATCACCAAAGGTCACCAGTGTGCCGCGTTCGGTTTGCTTGGCGTTCATGCCTTTGAGTTGCTGGATCTGCGCATCACGGGCATCGAGCAAGGCCTGGTTGCGCGCCGCACCGGCGTTTTTCAGATTGTTTTCAGCGGTTCGCAACGCGATGGTCTGCTTGGCCACTTCCACACGCTGGTTGGTCAGGTAAGCCAGCTGGTCAACCTTGGACTCGTCTTCCTTGTTCAGGTAAGCCTTTTCAGCCTTGTCCAGCCATTCGCTGGCGTCCTTGGTTTCGAGCGCTGCAACCTTGGTCGCTTCAGGGTTGGTTTGCAGGGCCGAGAAGTTGGTCTTGGCGTTTTCCAGGTTGACGTTGGGCTGGTGCGAGCACGCCGCCAGGCCAACGCTCAGGGCCAACAGGGCAGGGATCATTACTGTATTGCGCATGATATGTCGTCCTTTCTATCGATTAGGAATGCTGTGTCGTCAGATGCAGTCAAAAAAGGGCAGCGTTTACTGAACGCTGCGCATGCCTTCCTGACGCAATTGCTGAACGGCATTCTGAGCATCCTGAACAGCCTTCTCTGCTTTAGCTGCCTGGGCCTTGCGCTCTGCTACGCGAGCATCCCACTCAGCCTGTTCGGACAGGCGGCGGGCCTCGTCATATTTTTTGTCATGCATGGCCAGCTCGGCCTGCTTGAGCTTGTCCTGGGCTGACTTCATTTCCACCGGTGCATATTCAGTGGCACCTGCGCTCACGGCGTTGTTCACCGCCGATTGCGTCACGGCGTACTGCTCTGAAGGTGGATTGCCAGCACAACCGGCCAGAACGAAGCTGGTGCCGATTGCCAGCGCAGCCAGTTTTAGCCCGCGCAGGCGAGGTGAGGTGGTTTTGACAGTGCGGGTCATCATGGTCTTCAACTCCATTGGGAAGCTCCTTAAAAAAGCAAATTCCATCACGACTGGCGACGTCACCCGGAGTGTTGGAACACGAGTTCCAGCGGTGATGGTTAATGGCTGTGACCGAAGCGTTTTTTGAATAGTTCAAAAAAAGATGGCATTTGGCCTAAAAGATTTTCTGACCGATTGGTCAGCGCATTTTTTTAAATCTGTGCTTCCCATGGCTTGCCTCCAACTGCCTTTGCAACGCACTCTTGGGGCACGAGCTGTCCCCGGATCCTGCTGGAGAAACTGCTGATGACCGATATTGATGCACGCTTGCGCGATGATGTTCACCTGCTGGGTGAGCTGTTGGGTAATACGATTCGTGACCAATACGGCGAAGCTTTTCTCGCCAAGATCGAGCGCATTCGCCAGGGGGCCAAAGCCGACCGGCGCGGCACCACCGGCGAGGAGTTAAGCGCCATTCTGGACGCCCTGGGCGATGACGAAGTGCTGCCCGTTGCGCGAGCCTTCAACCAGTTTTTGAACCTGGCCAATATTGCCGAGCAGTACGAACTGATCCACCGCCGTGAAGAAGGCCAGCCCCAGCCGTTTGAGGCGCTGGTGTTGCCGCAACTGCTTGCGCGCCTGCTCGCCGAAGGCCATGACCCCGAGTCGCTGGCGCGCCAGGTCAGCCGTCTTGAAATTGAACTGGTACTCACCGCACACCCCACTGAAGTGACTCGCCGCACCCTGATCCAGAAGTACGATGCCATAGCCGAGCAACTGGCGGCCCAGGACCATCGTGACCTGACCCTCGCGGAAAAATCCGAGATTCATCAGCGCTTGCAGCGGTTGATCGCCGAGGCCTGGCACACCGAAGAAATCCGTCGCACCCGACCTACCCCTGTGGATGAGGCCAAGTGGGGTTTTGCGGTGATCGAGCATTCGTTATGGCACGCCGTGCCGCATATGCTGCGTAAGGCTGACAAGGCCCTGCATGCCGCGACCGGCCTGCATTTGCCGCTTGAGGCCGCACCGGTCCGCTTTGCTTCCTGGATGGGCGGCGACCGTGATGGCAATCCCAATGTCACGGCCAGCGTTACCCGTGAAGTACTGCTGCTGGCGCGCTGGATGGCGGCGGACCTGTACCTGCGCGATATCGACAAACTGGCGGCCGATCTGTCGATGCAACAGGCCTCGGCGCAACTGCTGGCCGCCGCAGGCGACAGCGCCGAGCCGTATCGCGCCGTACTCAAACAATTGCGTGAACGCCTGCGGGCCACCCGCAATTGGGCGCATACAGCCTTGCACAGCACCCAGGCCGCGCCGCCTGAAGTGCTGCAGGACAATCGCGAACTGCTGGCGCCGTTGCAGCTGTGTTATCAGTCCCTGCATGCCTGTGGCATGGGCGTAATTGCCGATGGCCCGCTGCTCGATTTCCTGCGTCGGGCTGTAACCTTCGGCCTGTTCCTGGTGCGCCTCGATGTGCGCCAGGATGCTGCACGCCATGCCTCGGCCATGACTGAAATCACCGATTACCTGGGCCTGGGCCGCTATGAGGACTGGGACGAAGATGCGCGTCTTAGCTTTCTGATGCGCGAATTGAACAACCGTCGGCCGCTGTTGCCCGGTTATTTCAAGCCGGGGGCCGACACCGCCGAAGTGCTGGCGACCTGCCGCGAAGTCGCTGCCGCACCGGGCGCCTCGCTGGGCTCCTACGTGATCTCGATGGCCGGTGCTGCCTCGGATGTACTGGCGGTGCAACTGTTGCTCAAGGAGGCTGGGCTGGAGCGGCCGATGCGGGTTGTACCGCTGTTCGAAACCCTCGCCGACCTCGACAATGCGGGGCCGGTGATCGAGCGCCTGCTGCTGTTGCCGGGTTATCGCGCGCACCTGCAGGGCCCGCAGGAAGTGATGATCGGCTATTCCGATTCGGCCAAGGATGCGGGCACCACCGCGGCCGCCTGGGCGCAGTACCGGGCGCAGGAAGCCCTGGTCAATATCTGCCGTGAGCAAGGCGTCGAGCTGCTGTTGTTTCATGGTCGCGGCGGTACCGTGGGGCGCGGCGGTGGCCCGGCTCACGCGGCCATCCTGTCGCAGCCGCCGGGCTCGGTGGCGGGGCGTTTCCGCACCACTGAACAGGGCGAAATGATTCGCTTCAAATTCGGCCTGCCGGACATTGCCGAGCAAAATCTCAACCTGTACCTGGCCGCCGTGCTGGAGGCCACTTTGCTGCCACCGCCCCTGCCGGAGCCGGGCTGGCGGGTACTGATGGATGAGCTGGCGGCAGACGGGGTCGCTGCCTACCGTGGCGTAGTGCGGGATAATCCGCAGTTCGTCGAGTACTTTCGCCAGTCCACTCCGGAGCAGGAGCTGGGCCGCTTGCCTCTGGGCAGTCGGCCGGCCAAGCGCCGGGCAGGGGGCATTGAAAGCCTGCGGGCCATCCCCTGGATTTTTGGCTGGACCCAGACCCGCCTGATGTTGCCCGCCTGGCTGGGTTGGGAAACTGCATTGCGTCGTGCACTGGAGCGCGGTGAAGGTGATCAACTGGCACAAATGCGTGAGCAGTGGCCCTTCTTTCGCACCCGTATCGACATGCTGGAAATGGTCCTGGCCAAGGCCGATGCCGATATCGCCCGGCTTTACGACGAGCGCCTGGTGAGCCCGGAACTGCTGCCATTGGGTGCGCACTTACGCGACTTATTGTCGCAGGCGTGCGCAGTGGTGCTGGGCTTGACCGGGCAGGCGCAGTTGATGGCACATAGCCCGGAGACGCTCGAGTTCATCCGTTTGCGCAACACTTACCTTGATCCTCTTCATCTATTGCAGGCCGAGCTGCTGGCACGCTCGCGTCGCCAGCAAGCGGCGCAGGACAGCCCTCTGGAACAAGCGTTGCTGGTGACTGTGGCCGGGATCGCGGCCGGCTTGCGCAACACCGGCTAAGGCAAAACAGCGGCAAATGTCGCGCCAGAGCGGGCGGGGACACGGCAGACTGGATGCCGATCGCTGCGCGGGCGCGACACTTTATTGTGGGGTTGCGACCTGTGACACCCGGCCGCACAGGCCCGTTTGGCTGTAATTTTTCCTACTTTGGGCGGCTTGTGTGGGCCGGGCCTGCTGTGTATCTTGATCAGCCCTTGGCCGTTTTGATGGCCATAACCCGATTTTGAGACTGGCCCAAAGAGGCGAGTTTGTTGTCATTTAAATAAAAAATTTGAGGAGCACATCGATGCGCGTAATTCTGCTGGGAGCTCCCGGGGCCGGTAAAGGTACTCAGGCAAAGTTCATCACTGAAAAATTTGGCATCCCGCAAATCTCCACCGGCGACATGTTGCGTGCAGCCGTAAAAGCCGGCACCGAGCTGGGCCTGATCGCCAAAGGCGTGATGGACAGCGGCGGCCTGGTTTCCGACGACCTGATCATCAATCTGGTCAAAGAGCGCATTGCTCAGCCGGATTGCGTAAACGGTTTCCTGTTCGACGGTTTCCCGCGCACCATTCCGCAAGCTGAAGCGCTGGTTAAAGCCGGTGTCGAGCTGGACCACGTGCTGGAAATCGCCGTTGAAGACGAAGAGATCGTCCAGCGTATTGCTGGCCGTCGTGTACACGAAGCCTCGGGCCGTGTGTACCACACCGTCTACAACCCGCCAAAGGTTGAAGGCAAGGACGATGTGACCGGCGAAGATCTGGTACAGCGCAAGGACGACACCGAAGAAACCGTTCGTCACCGCCTGTCTGTTTACCATTCGCAAACCAAGCCGCTGGTGGACTTCTACCAGAAGCTGGCCGCTGCTCAGGGCAAGCCCAAGTACAGCCACGTTGAAGGCGTTGGCTCGGTAGAATCGATCACGGCCAAGGTGCTTGAAGCACTGAGCTGATAAGTCGATTTTGCGTCATGACAACAGCCCGCTTGCGGGCTGTTGTTGTTTATACTGCTGCACTTTTTTCAATTCTGATTCTGACGGGAACACCGATGACCACCTTGCTGGCCCTGGATACCGCGACTGAAGCTTGCTCAGTTGCCTTGTTGCACGATGGCAAGGTTACTAGCCACTACGAGGTGATCCCGCGCCTGCATGCGCAAAAGCTGTTACCGATGATCAAGGCGCTGCTGGCCGCGGCCGGTGTCGAGCTGTCGGCGGTTGAGGCCATTGCCTTCGGTCGCGGGCCTGGTGCCTTTACCGGTGTGCGTATTGCCATTGGCGTGGTTCAGGGCCTGGCCTTTGCACTGGAGCGCCCGGTGTTGCCGATCTCCAACCTGGCGGTCCTGGCCCAGCGTGCTCACCGTGAGCACGGCGCAACCCAGGTGGTGTCGGCGATCGATGCGCGCATGGATGAGGTGTATTGGGGCTGCTACCGCGAAGAAGCGGGTGAGATGCGCCTGCAAGGCGCTGAAGCGGTATTGGCGCCTGAGGCTGCGGCCTTGCCCGATGGTGCTACAGGCGACTGGTATGGCGCGGGCACTGGCTGGGGCTATGCCGAGCGCTTGAACGTCAAGCCGTATGCAATGGACGCAGGCATGTTGCCCCACGCCGAAGACCTGCTGACCCTGGCCCGCTTTGCCTGGGCCCGCGGCGAAGCCATCCGTGCCGATGACGCCCAGCCTGTGTACCTGCGCGACAAGGTAGCGGCTACAAAAGCCGAACGTGGCGTTTGATCCGCTTTTGTAGCAGCTGCAGAGCGGAGCGAGGCTGCTGCTACAAAATGGCCGGCCCATTTGCTTAGTCTGCCCTGCGCCGCTAAATTGTATCTATCGTTACAGAGCATGCAGCCATGCGCATTGACAGCTTTTCTCCCCGGTCATACCCCATTAAGCGCAAGCCGCGTAATGGTCAGGCGGTGGTTGATGAGTCGGTTGAAGACACTGAGGCTGCGCCCGAAAACACCCCCCGCACATCCTCCGGCGCCGAGCGCATCAGCCAGTTGCCGGTGCGCTCGCAAGACATGATCTTCCAGCGCGCCATGAGCAAAAGCGCGGCCAGTGCCCTTGCCAGCTACCTGACCACCGCAGGCTTCGTCGACTGGGAACAGGAAGTGCTGGGCCTGGATCTTTACATCTGAGTACATGACTGACCTTCCTTACTACCTCGGTTGTCCGTCCTGGAGTGAAAACGCCTGGCGCGAAGGGCTGTATCCGCAAAACGCCCGCCCGGCGGATTTTCTGAGCCTGTATGCGCAGGTGTTCAATGCGGTCGAGGGCAACACCACGTTTTACGCCAGGCCTGCACCGACCACGGTGGTCCGATGGGCACAAAGCCTGCCTGAACACTTTCGGCTGACGGCCAAGTTCCCTCGGGATATCAGTCACGGCGGTGATTTGCGCGAGCAATTGCATGCAGCCGAAGACTTCCTGCAGCTGTTGCAGCCCTTGGGAGCGCGTGTAGCGCCATTTTGGCTACAACTCCCGGCAAGCTTCGGGCCACAGCGCCTGGCGGAGCTGGTGAGCTTTGTGGACGCCTTGCAGAGGCCGTTGGCCGTTGAGGTGCGGCATCCGGAGTTCTTCGCCAAGGGCGATGCCGAGCGCCTGCTCAATCGTCTGCTGATGGATCGAGGGGTTGAGCGTATCTGCCTTGATTCGCGGGCACTGTTCAGTTGTGATTCGGGCGACCCTGCCGTGCTTCACGCACAATCGAAAAAGCCCAGGGTGCCCCCACGTCCGGCGGCTTTCACGCAATGTCCGCAGGTGCGTTTTATTGGCGGTCCGGAGCTTGAGGCCAACGATCCTTACCTGGTGCCCTGGGTTGAAAAAGTCGCGGGCTGGATCGAGGAAGGGCGCACGCCCTATGTTTTTTTGCACACGCCGGACAATCACCGTGCTCCGGAACTGGCACGGCGTTTTCATCTTCAACTGAGTGAAAGGTTACCTGGGTTGCCGGCATTGCCCGAGCTGCATCCCCCCCAGAGTCGCGAACAACTAGGCCTGCTTTAAGCCGCCAGGCGCAAGTTGTTGACCACCAGCGGGCGTGCCCAGCCCAGATCGAAATCCATGGCCCGTTGTTGCTCGATCAGGGTCATGGCATCGAAGGGCTCGGCAGGCGGCGGCAGCAAGTCAGACTCAAACTCGGCAATGGGCAGATGCAACGCGCGAGGTTCAGGCGCAGGGCCCGGTTCAGGCAGCGGATGGCCCTGAGCCATGACTACTGGGCGCACCCACGTAGTGTTGAAATCCTGCTGGTGTTGTTGCTCGACAATGACCTCAGGCGGGTAGGGCACGGCGGGCGGTGGCAGCAGGTCCAGTTCAAATTCGGCAATGGGCAAAAACAGGGCTTCAGGCGGGCGCAGTTCAGTGTCCTGAACGTCGCAGTGGCGCTGGGTCACGATAGTGCCCAAAACCTCACTGCCGCCACGGGGCTCGGCATTTTCATTTTTGGCTGTCGGCGCTGTATCAACCGTCGCATAGTCTTCAGTACCGGACTGCTCGGCCAATGCCTGGGCGTAGAAGTCCTTCCACAGGTGGTTGACGCTTCCTGTGATCTGGGAATTGTGTCGGCCAAAGTCACCAATGGGCGCAATAAAGCCGATAGATGCGGATTGAATGTCTGACATAACTCTCGGTTGGCGCTCAGCTCTGGCAAAATGCCGGATATTTCATTTATCGGCAGTCTTTGCCGATCATTAAATTTTTGAGCGTGTTTTTAGATGATTGAGCAAACAGCGGGCTGTCGTATCAAAGTCGAGGCACTGGACGAGGCTTATCAGGCCCTGGCCGAGCAATGGGCCGAGCGTCTGGGTTTGTCGTTGGACGAACCGGACGCCGAGTTCGCCTTGCAATTGAGCGCCCAGGGTTTGCAGCTGCAGCAGTTGGGCGCAGATGCGCCGGGCCCGGTGCGGGTCGACTTTGTCGAAGGTGGCGCGGCCCATCGACGTTTGTTTGGCGGCGGCACGGGGCAGATGATCGCCAAGGCCGTGGGGATTCAGCAGGGTGTGCGCCCGCGGGTGCTGGATGCCACGGCGGGCCTGGGCAAGGATGCATTTGTGCTGGCGAGCCTGGGCTGTGAAATGAGCCTGATCGAGCGCCAGCCGCTGATCGGTGCCTTGCTCGAAGACGGGCTGGCCCGTGGTCTGGATGACTTTGAGGTGGCGCCGATCGTGTCGCGTATGCACTTGCTCAAGGGCAATTCGATCGAAGTGATGCGCAATTGGCAAGGCGAACCGCCGCAGGTGATTTACCTGGACCCGATGTTCCCCCATCGCGAAAAAACCGCCCTGGTGAAAAAGGAAATGCGCTTGTTCCGGCCATTGGTGGGTGATGACAACGATGCCCCGGCGTTGCTGGAAGCTGCGCTGGCGTTGGCCAGCCACCGGGTGGTGGTCAAGCGCCCGCGCAAGGCACCGTGCATTGCCGGGCCCAAGCCGAGCCATGCGCTGGATGGTAAGTCGAGCCGTTACGATATTTATCCGAAAAAAGCGTTGAAACCTTAAAAGCCCCTCTCCCGGAGGGAGAGGGGCCTAAAAGGTAAAAGCAAATCTGCGTAACACCACAGATCAGCCCCCTCTCCCTCCGGGAGAGGGTTGGGGTGAGGGTAAAAGGCGCCGCGGTCTCACGACAATGGCTGATACGCCCGCATAAATATCCCCACCACTTCCTGCACATGGGCCTCGCTTTCCTCAGGCCCCGGCGGTTCACCGCCAGCAAACAGCAGGCGAAAGTTCGGCGCGCCCTTGAGCATGCAGAAGAAGTGCTCCGCCGCATAATGGGGGTTGTCGATCTGCAGCGCGCCGCTTTGATCCATCTTGCGCAGTAGCCCCTCCATCTCGTGCACCACGCGCTCCGGCCCGGCCTCCAGAAAGATCTGCGAGAGCTTAGGGTCCTGGCTGCCCAGGGCAACCATCAGGCGATGCAGGTTCAGCGACTCTTCACTGTTGATCAGCACCTGAAAACCACGGGCAATGTTCAGCAATACATCCTTGATCGGCTTGCCTGCAGGCAATTCAAAGAACAGTACCGGCAACTGTTCGGTGCATTTGGACATGATGGCCGAGGAAAACAGGGTCTCCTTGTCGGTGAAGTGACTGTAGACCGTCAGTTTTGACACGCCTGCCAGACCCGCAACCGCATCCATGCTGGTGTTGGCATAGCCCTTGGTCAAAAACAGGGTTTTGGCGGCGTCGAGGATCGACTGGCGTTTTGCCAGGTCCTTGGGGCGCCCGAGGGCATTGGGGGGTAAAGGATTGTCAGACATATCCGTTTATTACTGGACTGGTGAGTTTAGTATTAATAACATGCTGCCAGTATAAATATTCCAAGCCCCATTAGCGAAAGGTCATCACCATGTTGCGCCATGCCTTGCCCCGCGCTGTGCCTGTGTGTCTGCTGTTTTTATTGTCTGGGTGTGGGCAGCAGGAGCCCGCAAAAATCAGCATCAGCCCGGCGATGGTGGTGCAACCGCAGCCTTCGGCACTGGCCAGCCAGAGTTACCCCGGCGAAGTGCGGGCACGCTTTGACCCGCAGTTGGCGTTTCGCATTGGCGGCAAAGTTACCAAGCGTCTGGTGGACGAGGGGGAGCGGGTCAAGGCTAATCAGCCGCTGGCCGAGCTGGACCCGCAGGACGTGCGCCTGCAACTGGACGCCACTCGCGCCCAGGTCGCCGCCGGGCAGGCCAACCTGAACCTGGTGCGTGCCGAGCGCGACCGCTACAAGACCCTGCTGGACCGGCAGATGGTCAGCCGTTCGCAGTTCGACAACGCCGAAAACCTCTACCGCTCAGGCGAAGCCAGGCTGCAACAGCTCAAGGCCGAGCAGGACGTGGCCAGCAATCAGGCGAGTTATGCGGTGTTGCGTGCGCCGCAAGACGGTGTGATTGCCCAGCGTCAGGTCGAAGTGGGGCAGGTGGTCAATGCCGGGCAAACGGTGTTTACCCTGGCTGCCGACGGCGAGCGTGAGGTATTGATCAGCTTGCCGGAACAGGATTTTGGCCGTTTCAAGATAGGCATGCCGGTAGCGGTCGAGTTGTGGTCGCAGCCAGGCCAGCGCTTCAGCGGTCGCATCCGCGAACTGTCGCCTTCAGCTGATCCTAAATCGCGCACCTTTGCTGCCCGTATCGCTTTCACCGCTGGCAAAGTGCCTGCCGAACTGGGACAAAGTGCCCGGGTGTTTATTCAGAGTGAAGGTGTCAGCTCGCTGTCGGTGCCGTTGTCGGCCCTGACTGCGGAAAATGGTGCGTCCTATGTGTGGCGGGTGGGCCAGGGCAACAAGCTGGAGCAGGTGCCCGTGCGTGTGGGGCCGTTTGGCGAAAGCAGCGTGCCGGTGCTCGAAGGCCTTACGGCCGATGACTGGATTGTTGCCGCCGGTGTGCATGTGTTGCATCCCGGCCAGGAGGTGCGGCCGATTGATCGCTCCAACCGGGCAATCAATATTGCGGCCAAGGAGTGATCCCCATGGGTTTCAACCTGTCCGCATGGGCATTGCGTAATCGCCAGATCGTCCTGTTTCTGATGCTGTTGCTGGCAATCGTTGGCGGTCTTTCTTACACCAAATTAGGGCAAAGCGAAGACCCGCCGTTTACCTTCAAGGCGATGGTGATCCGCACCCTTTGGCCGGGCGCCACGGCTGAAGAAGTCTCGCGTCAGGTCACCGAGCGAATCGAGAAGAAACTGATGGAAACCGGCGAGTACGAGCGCATTGTCTCGTTCTCGCGCCCGGGTGAATCGCAAGTGACCTTTATGGCCCGCGATTCGATGCATTCCGACCAGATCCCCGAGCTGTGGTATCAGGTACGCAAAAAGATCAGTGATATCCGCTACACCTTGCCACCGGATGTTCAGGGGCCGTTCTTCAACGATGAATTTGGCACGACCTTTGGCAATATCTACAGCCTGAGCGGCGAAGGTTACGACTACGCGGTACTCAAGGACTACGCTGACCGTATCCAGATCCAGCTACAGCGGGTCAAGGATGTGGGCAAGGTCGAGTTGCTGGGCCTGCAGGACGAAAAAATCTGGATCGAACTGTCCAACCTCAAGCTCGCGACCCTGGGTTTGCCGCTGGCTGCCGTGCAAAAAGCCCTTGAAGAGCAAAACGCAGTATCGACGGCGGGCTTCTTCGAAACCCCGACCGAGCGCGTGCAATTGCGTGTGAGCGGTAACTTCAAGACGGTCGAAGAGATCGAGCGCTTCCCCATTCGCGTAGGCGAGCGCACCTTGCGCATCAGCGACGTGGCGGATGTGCGTCGCGGTTTTAATGATCCTCCGGCACCGCGCATGCGCTTTATGGGCCAGGACGCGATTGGCCTGGCCGTGGCGATGAAGGACGGTGGCGATATTCTGGTGCTGGGCAAGGCACTGGACACCGAGTTTGAGCGGATCCAGAAAAACCTTCCGGCGGGGATGCAACTGGGCAAAGTGTCAGACCAGCCTGCGGCGGTGAAAACCAGCGTTGGTGAGTTTGTGCAGGTGCTGGTCGAAGCACTGGTCATCGTTTTGCTGGTGAGTTTTTTCTCCCTGGGTGTGCGTACCGGCATGGTGGTGGCGCTGACCATTCCGCTGGTGCTGGCCATGACTTTTGCCGCCATGCATTACTTTGGCATCGGCCTGCACAAGATCTCGCTGGGCGCGTTGGTGCTGGCGCTGGGCCTGCTGGTCGACGACGCGATCATCGCCGTGGAAATGATGGCGATCAAAATGGAGCAGGGCTACGACCGGCTCAAGGCCGCCAGCTTTGCCTGGACCAGCACCGCGTTCCCGATGCTCACCGGTACGCTGATAACGGCTGCGGGCTTTTTGCCGATTGCCATGGCGCAGTCGAGCACCGGCGAATACACCCGCTCGATTTTCCAGGTGGTGACCATTGCCCTGCTGGCGTCGTGGGTGGCTGCGGTGGTGTTTGTGCCGTATTTGGGCGCGCTGTTGTTACCGGACCTGGCGAAGATTCATGCGGCCAAACACGGCACAGGGGCTGGCGTGCCTGACCCCTATGCAACGCCATTTTACCAGCGCGTACGTCGGTTGGTGGAGTGGTGTGTGACCCGGCGCAAAACCGTGATTGCCCTGACCGCGTTGGTGTTTATAGGCTCGGTGGTGCTGTTCAAGTTTGTTCCGCAGCAGTTCTTCCCGGCGTCCAGCCGACTGGAGCTGATGGTCGATATGAAGCTGGCCGAGGGTGCTTCGTTGAGCAACACCACCGACCAGGTCAAGCAGCTCGAGGCACTGCTCAAGGATCACCCGGGCATCGAGAACTATGTGGCTTACGCAGGCACCGGTTCGCCCCGCTATTACCTGCCACTGGATCAGCAACTGCCCGCGGCGAGCTTTGCCCAGTTTGTGGTGTTGGCCAAGACCATCGAGGACCGGGAAAGCCTGCGCACCTGGTTGATCGACACGCTCAATGAACAGTTCCCGACGATACGCTCGCGGGTGACGCGTCTGGAAAACGGCCCGCCTGTGGGCTATCCGGTGCAGTTTCGGGTGACCGGCGAGCATATCGAAGAGGTACGGGCGCTGGCGCGCAAGGTCGCAGCCCAGGTGCGGGGCAACCCCCATGTGGTTAACGTGCACCTGGACTGGGAAGAGCCGAGCAAGGTGGTCAACCTCAATATCGATCAGGACCGGGCGCGTGCCCTGGGGGTGAGTACGGCCAACCTGTCACGCTTCTTGCAAAGTACCTTGCTGGGCTCGACGGTCAGCCAGTACCGCGAAGATAACGAGTTGATCGAAATTCTGCTGCGCGGCACAGCCCAGGAACGTACCGAACTGGCGCTGCTGCCGAGCCTGGCGGTACCGACCGATAATGGCCAGAGCGTTGCCCTGTCGCAGATTGCGACCCTGGAGTACGGCTTTGAAGAAGGCATTATCTGGCACCGCAATCGTCTGCCGACCGTGACGGTGCGGGCGGATATTTACGGCAAGGAGCAACCGGCGACCCTGGTGCAGCAAATTCTGCCGACCCTGGAAGGTGTGCGTGCCGAGCTGCCAGATGGCTATCTGCTGGAAGTGGGTGGCACGGTGGAAGACTCCACCCGCGGCCAGGACTCGGTGAAGGCCGGTGTACCTCTGTTTATCGTGGTAGTGCTGACGTTGCTGATGGTGCAGTTGCGCAGTTTCTCGCGCATGGTGATGGTATTCCTGACGGCGCCTTTGGGTTTGATCGGGGTGACATTGTTCCTGTTGTTGTTTGGCAAACCGTTCGGTTTTGTGGCGATGCTGGGCACCATTGCGTTGTCGGGGATGATCATGCGCAACTCGGTGATCCTGGTGGATCAGATCGAGCAGGACAAGGCGGCGGGGCTGGACCCGTGGCGGGCGGTGATTGAAGCGACGGTGCGGCGGTTCCGGCCGATTGTGCTGACCGCGCTGGCGGCGGTACTGGCGATGATTCCACTGTCACGCAGCGTGTTCTTCGGGCCGATGGCGGTGGCCATTATGGGCGGGTTGATCGTGGCGACTGTGCTGACGTTGCTGTTCTTGCCTGCGTTGTATGCGGCTTGGTTCAAGGTGAAGAAGGTCTAGGAGCCAAAGCCCCTCACCCTAACCCTCTCCCGGAGGGAGAGGGGACCGACCGCGTTGATGCGGGATTCAACTCAATGCTTTCAGACTGCCGAGATTCTTGAAAATCCCCTAATCGGCTCCCTCTCCCTCCGGGAGAGGGTTGGGGTGAGGGCGAGCCTGCGGATTAGCGAATCTGATCCACGCGCACACGGATCGGCTGCTGGGTCTTGGCCGTCAGGTCGACACTGTTGCGCTCGGTGTTGATAAACAGCAACTGGCCGTTCTCTTCAATCCGCGCGCTGATTGCGTAGGTGTGGCCGGGTTTGATTTGCGCCGGGTCATAGGTCAGGTGGAAAGGCAGTGGCACCTGGCCTTTTACCGGGCCGCTCTGTTTGGCCAGTGTTACTGCTGGCGCGTCGGCCAGAGACACATCCTGCAGGCTCACTTCCAGTGTAGCGGTAGGTGGCAGGGCGATACGTTGCAGGTAGAACACTTCACCGTCGAGGGACGCTTGCGGGGTCGAGGTCATGGAACTACAGGCTCCCAGCAGGGCGGTCAGGCTCAGTAAAAGTAACTTTTTCATAGGGCAGACTCCGTTTCTTTTCCTGTGTAAGACATTTCACACTGGAGAATGGAAGGGATTCTAGCAATGAACTTGCCTTTGAAGCGGCAAACCTGTGCCTGACAACCGCTGCTGTTTCAGTGGGTTATTCAGTCAGAGGTTCATCCTGGGATTCGTCAGGGGTGTTGTTGTGGCTGGCGGGTTGGATGCCGTTGCCACCGTGGACGCTGCCATCGGGATTCTGAACATGCCAGGGCGTGCCAGCATTACCCCTGGTTTCAGGAGAGGGGTGTTCGGAGGGGGTTTTGTTGTCTTGGGTCATTTCCAGACTTCCTTATCGTTGGTTTGCTTTGGATGTGTGCCGAAATCTTCGGCACACATCCAAGGCTAGTCGCGGATTGGAAGGCTGAAACCGGTTGAGACGTTTCAACTCAACTTTGCAGGATTATCCCACGCTCTCGGAAATATCCGCGGCATCTTCACTGCGGTGCAATGCCACCTGGCGAATAGACAGGCGGATTTCCGCAGGCAACACGCGCTTGGCGGCCCCTTCAGCCAGTTCACCGAGCAGTTCGTGGTAGCTCAGCTTGCCATTGCTATCGCGGCGCAACACGTCCTCTTCAAGCAAGGTCTGGATAAAGTGCCGGAACAGGCTCTTGTCGAAGAATTCCGGGGCGTTGAGCCCATGCAGAATCGACAGGCGCTGGGCCATCATGGTGCACAGGTCTTCCAGTTCTTCGGCGCTCAGGGTGTTCTGGCCGCTGTTGAGCAGCAGGGATATGGCCATGTAAAAGCGCTGCAGGGTTTGCGCAATGCTTTTGGACAGCAGCGTCAGCAATACAAAGTGTCGCGAGCTTGGCGCAGGGCGCAGGTACACGTCTTTTTCGAACCGTAGCAACCCTTGCTCGACAAAGGCTTCAAGCCATTGATCGACCACTCCGTCGAGTTCTTGCTCGGACCAGCGGATAAACAGTTCCGATTGCAGGTACGGATACAGCGCATGGGTGTAGCGCAGGATCTGTTCGCGGCTCATGCGCGAAGTGCTCTGGAAGAAGCTGGCGAGCAATGATGGCAAGGCAAAGATATGCATCACGTTGTTGCGGTAATAAGTCATCAGTACCGCGTTCTGCTCATCCAGATAGAGGATCTTGCCCAGCGCATCGCTTTGCTCGGCCAGCAGATTCATGTCTTTGACATGCTTGATCAGCGCCGGGCCATCGCCTTCGGGCAAGGTGGTGTACGGCGAGTAAGGCACACGGCGCAGCAGGGCCAGATAGAGGTCCAGTACCCGGGCCATGGCTTGCTCATCCAGGGCCAGGCGGGTAGTGGACAGCAAGGCCAGTGCCACCAGGTTTACCGGGTTGATGGCCGCCGCTTCATTCAGATGCCGGGCAACCTTTTCTCCCAGGCGGTTGGTGGTCTGGCTCAGCCATTCAGGGCGGTAGGACGGTGCAAGCTCCTGCTGACGCCAGCCCGGCTGCTCCTGCTCAAGAAACTCGGCCAGCTTGATCGGCTCGCCGAAGTTGACTGCGACCTGACCGAACTTCTGTTTTTTCAGCGCACCGATCACTTTGAAAATGTCAAAAATCGACTCTTTTTTCTTGCTGGCGCCGCGCAGCTCACCCAGGTAGGTACGGCCTTCAAGAACGCGTTCGTAACCGATGTATACGGGTACGAACACGATCGGCGTGCGTGATGAACGCAGGAAACTGCGCACGGTGATGGCCAGCATCCCGGTTTTCGGTTGCAGCATGCGTCCGGTGCGCGAGCGGCCACCTTCGACGAAGTACTCAACCGGGAAACCCTTGGTGAACAGGGTGTGCATGTATTCGTTGAACACCGAGGTGTACAACGGGTTGCCCTTGAAGGTGCGGCGCATGAAAAATGCCCCGCCACGGCGTAGCAGCGGGCCCAGCACCGGCATGTTCAGGTTGATCCCGGCGGCAATGTGCGGCGGGGTCAGGCCGTTGCGAAACAGCAGATAGGACAGCAGCAGGTAGTCGATATGGCTGCGGTGGCACGGCACATAAATGATCTCATGGCCCTGGGCGACCTTTTGCACGCTCTCGATCTGGTTGACCTTGACCCCATCGTAAATCTTGTTCCAGAACCAGCTCAGCAGTACTTCAAAAAAACGGATCGCGGTGTAGGTGTAGTCCGAGGCGATTTCATTGGCGTAGCGCAGCGCAAGGGCACGGGCCTTGTCGGGCGAAATATTCTCGCGCTCGGCTTCATCGAGGATCGCCTGGCGCACGGAAGGCTCGTTGACCAGGCCCTTTACCAGCGTACGCCGGTGCGACAGGTCGGGGCCGATGGTCGAGATTTTCAGGTTGCGAAAGTGCACCCGTAAAATGCGCTGGGCCATGCGCACGGTGCGTTCGTGGCCCTTGTTGAGGTCGACCAGCTCTCGCATATGGATAGGGGCCGAGAACTGCACGCGGGTTTTACGGCCCAGAATCAGGATGCGCAGCATGCGCCGCAAACGCCCGGTCACGGCCCAGCTGTCGGCGAACAGCAGTTTCCAGGGGCTGGACTCGCTGTCGGGGGACTGGCCCCAGAATACGCTGACCGGGATGATTTGCGCGTCTTCCCCCGGGTGCTGGCTCAAGCCGTCAACCAGTCGGGTCAATACCGGCGGTGCGCCACGCTTGTCCTGACGCCCCAGCCAGTCCGGCTCGGGGGTCAGGTAGAAGAAGGCAGCTGGCTCTATCATCTCGCCTACGGCAACTGGCAGCACCGGGCGCGGCAGGCCGGCTTTGGAGCACTCGGCGTCGACAACGGCCAGCTCGGTCAGCGAGGGCGATTGCAGTACATAGAACACCGGTCGGCTGCGATCCAGGTTCAGGGTCAGCGAAGACTGGTTGATGGTCTCCGAGCGCACCCACAGGTACAGCAAGCGACGCAGGGCGCCAAATACAAGGCGGCGGAATGGGGAGGGGGTCATACGGCTTCTGCGTTAGTGAATTAAACGAGCGTTTACTCGGTCGGGTAGTTTGCAGTATCAGCGCAAAATCGGCAAAAAAGCGCTGAACTAATATTGATTGAGTGTTTTTTTGCCTGACCTATACTCGGTGGTCTTTCGCGATACTGCGTCAGACAGAGTTTTGCAGAGTCAGGTTCAAACGATAGTTCTCAAAGGGCCAGTTAACGAGCCCGATCAATAATAAAAAGGGGGGATGTTCCATGACTGCACGTGTAACGGGCAATGTGAAGTGGTTTAACGACGCAAAGGGCTACGGCTTTATCCAGTGCGAAGACGGGGCTGATGTGTTTGTGCATTACCGTGCCATTCGCGGTGAAGGCCATCGCAGCCTGGCCGAAGGTCAGCAGGTCGAATACACCCAGGTCTCGGGCGCCAAGGGCCTGCAGGCCGAGGATGTAGTGGGGTTGTAAGGCACTGCTTGCCCTCCCTGTGGGAGCGGGCTTGCTCGCGATTGCATCAGCGCATGTGCACATAGACACCGCGTCGGTCGCATCGCAGGCAAGCCAGCTCCCACAAGGGATCTATGGCCGGTCCGAATCAGGAACCGGTTTTCCAGGTGATTTCTTCCTGGCCGTCTTCGCTGATGCGGATCCAGCGGTCGGCGTCTGCCTCGCCCTGTTCTTCAACCCAGCTGCCCGGCGCGCAGCGCACTTCGATGTGCAATGCCTCAAAAGCAGCCTTGGCGCAGGCGATGTCGTCTTCCCACGGCGTCTGGTCACTGTCCAGGTACAGGCTATTCCATTTGCCTACAGCTTTTGGCATCCAGGTTACGGGCACGTTGCCGGCCATGCACTTCCAGGTTTCGCCTTTCTTTTTCCATTCCGTGCACGGTCCCAGCACGTTTGCCAGCCAGGCTTCGACGTCTTTGTAAGTGACGGCTTCTTTCAGGTAAATCTCGATATCGGGTTGGCGCATGGATGTCCTCACTGCGTGTCTGAAAAATCCATTCGCGGATTAGTCGGGCCAAGGGCATGTGCACCTGGCCGTAAAATGGGTTATTGAAGTACGAAGTAATCGTAGCGCATCGACACGGTCACCACTAAAGGCTCGGGGTGCTCGATGACCTCGGCGCGCCGCTCGGCACTGGCACGCCAGCCGTGAGGGGTCATGGCCAGCAGGTTGGCGCGATCCTGGGGTTCGCTCAGGCTGAGGGTGAACTCCAGTGTTTCACTGTGCTGTAGCGACATGCCTTCGGGCACCAGGGCCAGATGCTTGTCGTCGGCGTAATCCCGGACTTCGTCGTACAGGCGTTCGCGCAATTCCATCAAGTGACCGCGGGTCGGGCCTACACGCATCAGGCCGCCACCGGGGGTGAGCAGGCGCTTGGCTTCGAGCCAGTCCAGCGGGCTGAACACACTGGCCAGGAACTGGCAGCTGGCGTCAGCCAGTGGCACGCGGGCCATGCTGGCGATCAACCAGGTCAGTTGCGGGCTGCGTTTACAGGCACGCTTGACCGCTTCGCGGGAGATATCCAGCGCGTAGCCATCGGCGTTGGGCAGCGCGTCGGCGATTTGCGCGGTGTAGTAACCCTCGCCACAGCCGATGTCGAGCCAGCGCTGCGGCGCGCGTTCGGCGGCCAGTTCGGCCAGGCGTTTGGCCACAGGGGCGTAATGCCCGGCGTTTAGAAAGTCGCGGCGGGCTTCAACCATAGCCTGGTTGTCGCCTGGGTCACGGCTGTTCTTGTGTTGCACCGGCAGCAGGTTCAGGTAGCCCTGGCGGGCACGGTCAAAGCGATGGCCGGCAGGGCACACCACACCATTGTCTGCCGCGTTGAGCGGCTCGGAGCAGATCGGGCAGGCGAGCATCAGGCGAGCAACTTGATCAGGGTCTGATAGTAGATTTCGGTCAACACGTCGAGATCGCTGGCCAGCACCCGTTCGTTGACCTGGTGAATGGTCGCGTTGACCGGCCCCAGCTCTACCACCTGGGTGCCCAGGGTCGCGATAAAGCGACCGTCGGATGTGCCACCGCTGGTGGAAGCCTTGGTTTCGCGACCGGTCACCTGCTTGATGCTCGACGACACGGCATCCAGCAGCGCCCCCGGCTCGGTCAGGAACGGCAGGCCGGACAGCGCCCAGTCGATGTGCCAGTCCAGGCCGTGCTTGTCCAGGATGTCCGCGACGCGCTTTTGCAGGCCCTCAACGGTGGACTCGGTGGAGAAGCGGAAGTTGAACACTGCAACCAGATCACCCGGGATGACGTTGGTCGCGCCTGTGCCTGAGTTGAGGTTGGAAATCTGGAAGCTGGTTGGCGGGAAAAAGGCATTGCCGTTGTCCCAATGCTCGGCGGCCAGCTCGGTCAGCGCAGGCACGGCCAGATGAATCGGGTTCTTGGCCAGATGCGGGTAGGCCACATGGCCTTGAACGCCGCGAACGGTGAGCTTGGCCCCCAGAGAACCGCGACGGCCGTTCTTGACCACATCACCCACCAGGGAAGTGCTCGACGGCTCGCCGACGATGCACCAGTCCAGACGCTCGTTACGTGCGGCGAAACGTTCGATCACGGCCTTGGTGCCGTGATGGGCCGGGCCTTCTTCGTCACTGGTGATCAAAAATGCGACCTTGCCCTTGTGGTCCGGGTAGTCGCAGACAAAGCGTTCAGCGGCCACCAGCATGGCTGCCAGGCTGCCTTTCATGTCGGCCGCGCCACGGCCGCAGAGCATGCCGTGCTCATCGATCAGCGCGTCGAACGGGTCGTTCTGCCAGGCCTGTACCGGGCCGGTCGGTACCACGTCAGTGTGGCCGGCGAAGCACAGCACCGGGCCTTCGTGTTTGCCGTGGGTGGCCCAGAAGTTGTCGACGTCTTCGATGCGCATCGGCTCAAGCATGAAGCCGGCATCGCCCAGGCGCTGCATCATCAGCTTCTGGCAGTCAGCGTCGATCGGCGTCACGGAAGGGCGACGGATCAGATCGCAGGCGAGTTGCAGGGTCGGCGAAAGGTCGGCGTGGGCCGTCATGGTAGGGACTCCGAAGCGGGACACAAGGCACAAAAGGGCGGTTATCTTAAAGCAAAACGGCGGCCAGAGGCCGCCGTTTAGTGGTTGCAGTCGATTTATGCAGCGGGTTGCTCTTGTGCTTCTTCGACCGGTTTAGGCAACGAAGACATAAAGGCCATGATCAGCGCTGCCAGATACGGCAACGATTGCACCAGCAGCATCACCACCCAGAAACGCATGTCGTTGCTCGGCAGGCCTTGTACGAAGAAAATCCCCACAGCCGCGCCCCAGAGCAGCAGCATGATGAACACCTCTTCGCGGGCTTCCGAGATCGCTACCCAAAAGCCGTGGTTATCGGCGTTTTTAGGCGTCCGGAAGAACGGGATGCTGGTGGTGAAGAACCCGTACAGCACGGCTTTGGCGATGGTGTGGGACAACGCCAGCCCGGCCAGTGCCGCGGCGAAGGCGTCCTTGAGGTTGACCCCCACTGCACGGCGGTACAGGAAAATGATCTTGCCCACCTTGAACACAAATAGCGCCAGTGGCGGAATGGCGAAAATCAACAGTGGCGGGTCGACCCGCGTTGGCACGATGATCATCGCCGCCGACCACAACAGGGCACCGACAGTGAAGAAAATATTCATGCCGTCGGCCACCCATGGCAACCAGCCTGCGAGGAAGTGATAGCGCTGGCCACGGGTCAGCTCCGTGTCTTTGCCCAGCAACAGGCTGGAGGTGTGACGCTTGATAATCTGAATCGCACCGTAGGCCCAGCGGAATCGCTGTTTCTTGAAGTCGATAAAGGTATCGGGCATCAGGCCCTTGCCATAGCTGTTGTGGGAATACGCGGCGGAATACCCTTTTTCAAATACCCGCAGGCCCAGCTCGGCGTCTTCACAGATGCACCAGTCTGCCCAGCCCAGTTCTTCGAGCACTGAACGGCGGGTCATGGTCATGGTGCCGTGCTGAATGATCGCATCGCGGTCGTTACGGGTGACCATGCCGATATGGAAAAAGCCCTTGTATTCGGAGTAGCAGAGCTTTTTGAAGGTGCTTTCGTTCTGGTCGCGGTAGTCCTGTGGCGATTGCACGATGGCGATTTTCGGGTCGGCAAAGTGCGGCACCATATGCTTGAGCCAGTTGCGGTCCACGCAGTAATCAGAGTCGATCACGGCAATCACTTCGGCATCCGGCGCGGTATGCGGGATCAGGTAGTTCAGCGCGCCGCCCTTGAAACCGGCCAGGGGCGCGACGTGGAAGAACTTGAAGCGCGGGCCGAGGGTGGCGCAGTAATCGCGCACCGGCTCCCAGACTGCCGGGTCCTTGGTGTTGTTGTCGATGATCAACACTTCGAAATCGGGGTAGTCGAGGTTGGCCAGGGCGTCGAGGGTCTGTTTGACCATCTCCGGCGGCTCGTTGTAGCACGGCACATGGATCGAGACTTTCGGACGGTAGGCATCGTCGGCTTCTACCGGTAAAAACTCCCTTCGCCGCTTGCGAATCCATACTGCTTCGGCCAGTTCATGGGCCTCGGTGAGCAGCACGATAAACACCCCGAGCGCACCTAAGCCAAGCAGAAAGCCCACAGTCAGGCTGAACCAGGTGCTGTATTGCTGGCTGTAGTCATAGGCGATCCACACCAGCACCGAGCCGCAGAGGAAAGCGGTAAAGGTCAGGAAGGTGCGGCCACGCTGGCGCAGGGCGGAACCGTCGATCAGCAGCAGTGCCAGCGACAGCAGGCCCATGACCACCGAGCCGATGGCCAGTACGCGCCACTGTGGAATCGCCACCACCGGCCCCTCAAAATTGAATTTTTGCTGGCGGGCAGCGTTGTACACGCCCCAGTACGCGCCCACTGAACCTTCGTCGCTGGCCTTCCACGGCTGGTCGAAGGCTTCGATCACAAAATAGTTGTAGCCCCGGCGGTTGAGGGTATTGACCAACGTACGCAGATAAATCGCCTGGTCGGCCGGGGTAGCGTCAGCGCCACCGCGCATGCGGCCATTGCTCGGCCAGCCAACTTCCGACAGCAGCAGCGGTTTTTTCGGGAACATTTTTTTCAGGTCGCGGGCACGGTCCAGGACGAATTCGCCGGCCTTGTCCACCGGGATAAATTCCCAGTAGGGCAGGATGTGCGCGGCGATCAGGTCAACGTGCTTGGCCAGTTGCGGGTACTTTTCCCAAATATGCCATTGCTCGGACGTGGTGACCGGCACCTTGACCGCGGCGCGCACCCGATCCAGCAGCACGATCAGGTCTTCGGGCGTGATTTCTTCGCGGAACAGGGCTTCGTTGCCCACCACAACCCGCACCACGCTGCGTGAGTTGTTGGCCAGCTCGATGGCTTTCTGGATTTCCCGCTCGTTGCGCTCCAGATCAGGGCTGATCCAGATCCCGATGGTCACGCGCAGGCCGAATTCTTCGGCCAGCTTGGGAATGTCGCCCAGGGTGCCGTCAACCGAGTAAGTCCGGATGTTGTCGGTCAGCTTGCTGATGATTTCCAGGTCGCGACGCATTTCGTCGTCGGTCGGGTACTGGTCTTTCTGTGGGTACTGGCCTTGCTGGAACGGCGAGTACGAAAAACCGGAGATTTGCTCGGGCCAGTTGGGCGCAGAGACCGGGCGATTGATCAGCGCCCAGAAGCCTGTGAAGAGCGCGGCGATGGCCAGGACCACCACCAGATTGAGTCCAAATTTACGCGATGACATAACTATTTCGGGTTCCAAAGGGAGTGGAACGAAGATCGGTCGGCGGGTGCCAAACGGCGCGCATCCTACACTGTGCTTTGACCAATCGTATAGCGGACGGAATTGAGTCGGGCGTTTGGCACTTACAGCCGACTTAAGTTCTTTCTTTATTAGTTGTAGCTCTTATCTTCTTCCGTAGCAGGCTATTAAAGCAGGCTTGGTCGCATAGCTTGTAGGAAAGATACTCAATGCAATGTAAGAACCCTATAATGCGCGCCGGTTTTTGGGGTGTTGGTCATGAGTACAGAAGATCCACGTTTTGCCGGTGTAGCCCGGTTATATGGGCTGGAAGGCCTTGAACGACTGAAGGCGGCGCATGTGGCGATCGTCGGTGTAGGCGGCGTCGGGTCGTGGGCAGCGGAAGCGATTGCGCGCTGCGGCGTCGGCGAAATTTCGCTGTTTGATCTGGATGACGTGTGCGTCAGCAACAGCAACCGCCAGTTACACGCCTTGAGTACGACCATTGGTCGGGACAAGGTTGAGGTGATGGCCGAACGCCTGCGTCAGATCAATCCTGACTGCAAGGTTCATGAGGTGGCCGATTTCGTGACGCGCGAAACCATGGCCGACTACATCACCCCCGATATTGATTGCGTGATCGACTGCATCGACAGTGTGAATGCCAAGGCGGCGCTGATTGCCTGGTGCAAGCGGCGCAAGATACAGATCATCACCACCGGTGGCGCGGGCGGGCAAATTGACCCGACGCTGATTCAGGTCTGTGACTTGAACCGTACCTTCAATGACCCTCTGGCCTCCAAGGTGCGCTCGACCTTGCGCCGCGATTATGGATTTTCGCGCACCATGACCCGTCACTACAGCGTGCCGTGTGTGTTCTCCACCGAGCAGCTGCGCTACCCAAAGCCGGACGGCAGCATTTGCCTGCAGAAGAGTTTTGTCGGTGACGGGGTGAAGCTGGACTGTGCTGGCGGGTTTGGCGCAGTGATGATGGTGACGGCCACCTTCGGCATGGTGGCGGCGACCAAGGCGGTGGACAAGATCGTGGCGGGCGTGCGCCGGCCCTCGGAGAAGGTAAAGCCTGCACCACAGGAATAAGGCTCGCCTCGGACCTGGCCTGTGGGAGCGGCCTTGCTCGCGATAGCACCGGCGCGGTGTTTCAGATGAACCGAATCGCCCGCATCGCGAGCAAGCCCGCTCCCCCAGGGGGCGGCAATGGTCAGGCTGCCAATTCCCGCATCCGCACCAGCACCGCATTGAGCCCATTGCTGCGCGATGGCGACAACTGCCGGCTAAGCCCCAATTGTTCGAACCATCCCGGCAAATCGACCTGCAGCAGCTCTTGCGTGGTCAAGCCGTTCACCCGCACCAGCAGCAACGCCACCAGCCCGCGAATCAGTCGCGCTTCACTGCTGGCCGCAAACTGCCATTGGCCATCGACCTGTTTGCCCACCAGCCACATCTGGCTTTCACAGCCATGCACCCGGTTGGCGTCGGTTTTGTCGGCCTCGCTGAGTTCCGGCAATCGCTGGCCCCATTGCATCAGCAGGCGTGCACGCTGTTCCCAGCCGGTGCAATGCTCAAAGCTGTCGAGCGCCGCCTGGGCGTCGGCGGGCAGGGTCATTGCAGCAACTCCAGCGCCTGATCGAGGGCGAGGAAAAAACGCTCCAGATCTTCTGAGTCATTGTACAGCGCCAGCGAAACACGGATGGCACCAGCCAGACCAAGGCTTTTAAGCAGTGGCATGGCGCAATGATGCCCGGCGCGAACGGCAATCCCCTGTTCGGTCAGCAGATGGGCCAGATCGGCGTTGTGGACGCCCTCGACTACAAAACTGACCAGGGCCAGTTGCGGGGCGCCCAGCAGACGAATGCCCTGGCGCTGCTGCAAACCCTCGACGAGCAATCGGTGCAGTGCTGTTTCGTGGGCCTGGACTGCGCCCTGGTTGAGGTTGGCCAGATAGTTGAGGGTTGCCCCCAGTCCGATCACGCTGGCAATCGGCGGGGTACCAGCCTCAAATCCCAGCGGTGCCGGGCGAAAGGTGGCGTGCTGATAGTCGGCGTCCTGCACCATCTCGCCACCAAACTGCCAGTGTTGCAAGCGGGCCAGGGCTTCATGACGGCCAAACAGCACGCCCAGCCCGTCGGGGCCATAGAGCTTGTGGGCGGAAAACACATAGAAGTCACAACCCAGCGCCTGAACGTCCTGGCGACCGTGGACAACACCCTGGGCGCCGTCAACCACGGTTAGTGCATTCTGTGCCCTGGCCAGCGCCAACAGTTCGGGCAGGGGCTGCCACACACCAAGGACGTTGGATAGCTGGCTCACGGCCAACAGGCGGGTGCGCGGGGTGATCAGGCGTGCGGCGGCCACGAGGTCGATCACGCCGTCGGCATCCAGAGGCAAGATCACCAGATTCAGCTTTTTACGCTGTGCGAGCTGCTGCCATGGCAGCAGATTGGCGTGATGTTCCAGGGCGCTGATAACGATTTCATCGCCCGTATTGAATTGGTGCTCCAGGCCGTAGGCCAGAAGGTTCAGCGCTGACGTGGCGCCGTGGGTGAACACGATTTGCCCGCACTCGCCGGCATTGAGCCATTGCGTCACTTTGTGGCGGGTGTTTTCGAATGCCTGGGTCGCGTGGGCGCCCGGCAGATGTTGGGCCCTGTGTACATTGGCTGCGCCGTTGGCGTAGTAATGCGTCAGTGCGTCGAGCAGGGCTTGGGGTTTTTGCGTGGTAGCAGCGCTGTCCAGATACGTCTGGTCCTGACGTTGCAAGGCGGCGATGGCGGGAAAGTCAGCGCGCCAGGGAGAAGGCAAAAGCATGGTGTTCGGGCTCTGTTGACGAGGCCGGAAGCCGGCCCCGTCAGTTGCAGACAGACGCTTAGTTGTGAGCGTGCAGTGCTTCGTTCAGCTCGATGGCCGACTTGTGGGTTTTGCATTCCACAGCGCCGGTTTCCGAGTTGCGGCGGAACAACAGGTCAGGCTGGCCAGCTAGGTCACGGGCCTTGACCACTTTGACCAACTGGTTGTTTTCGTCCAGCAGGGCCACTTTGGTACCTGCGGTCACGTACAGGCCGGACTCGACGGTGTTGCGGTCACCCAGCGGGATGCCGATACCGGCGTTGGCGCCGATCAGGCAGCCTTCGCCGACCTTGATCACGATGTTGCCACCACCCGACAGCGTGCCCATGGTCGAGCAACCGCCGCCCAGGTCCGAACCTTTGCCGACAAACACGCCTGCCGATACACGGCCTTCGATCATGCCCGGGCCTTCGGTACCAGCGTTGAAGTTGACGAAACCTTCGTGCATCACGGTGGTGCCTTCGCCGACGTAGGCGCCCAGGCGAATACGCGCCGCATCAGCGATGCGCACACCGGCCGGAACCACGTAGTCGGTCATTTTCGGGAACTTGTCGACCGAGAACACTTCCAGCAGATCGCCACGCAGGCGCGCTTCGAGTTGACGCTCGGCCAGTTCGCCCAGATCGATGGCGCCCTGGCTGGTCCATGCCACGTTTGGCAGCAGCGGGAACACGCCCGCCAGGCTCAGGCCGTGGGGCTTGACCAGGCGATGGGACAGCAGGTGCAGCTTGAGGTAGGCCTCTGGCGTCGAGGTCAGAGTGGCGTCTTCGGCCAGCAGGGTGGCAACCAGCGGCTTGTGGCTTTCGGCCAGGCGGGTCAGCAGGGCAGCCTGGGCGGCGTCGACCGGTTTGGCGGCTTCAGCCATCTGTGCGGCTTGGGCGGTAGTAAAGGTGATTGCCTGATTGCCACCGGTGTAGCCCAGAATCGGTGCGATGGCTGCAATCAGCTCGGCCGATGGATTGACCAGGGGTTGTGCGTAGAACACTTCCAGCCATGCGCCTTGGCGGTTTTGGGTGCCGACGCCGAAGGCTGCGCTGAACAGGGTAGTAGACATGCAATTACCTCTTACAAAAATAAATGGGCGGGCGCTTACAGAAGGGCCGCCGCATAAAGATCTGGCTTGAAGCCAATCAGGGTTTTGTCACCGAGATCGAGCACCGGGCGCTTGATCATCGAGGGTTGGGCGAGCATCAGTTCAATGGCTTTGGCTTGGTCGAGATCGGCTTTGCGTTCGTCGTCGAGCTTGCGAAAGGTTGTACCGGCGCGGTTGAGCACCACTTCCCAGCCGTGCTCATTGCACCAGCGGGTCAGGTGTTCACGGTCAATGCCGCTGCTTTTGTAGTCATGGAAATCGTAGTGCACTGCATGTTCATCGAGCCAGGTGCGAGCCTTTTTCATGGTGTCGCAGGCTTTGATGCCGAAAAGGTGCAACGTCTTGCTTGAATCGGTCACGGAAATTGCCCCCCCTTTGGAGATGCGGTAAATGAGCAGTCGCGGATTATGCCATGCGCAGCGCCCTTGGGCGTGATTGGCTGCGAGCTTGGCACAGACTTGTGACATGTCGTCGCACTGCTACTTTTGTTCAGGCTCGGCTTTTACGGTTAGACGCTACTATGGAGCGCAATGGGAAATTGTTGCTATTTATTTAGTTTAAAACTGATCGTTCGGGAACTCTGCTGATATGCAAACCGCCTATACCGTCCTTATCCTGCTGATGCTGGTGGGGATTTCGCGTCTGTTGGGGCGTGTCATACCTCTGCCTTTGCCGCTGGTGCAGATTGCCGCCGGTGCCGTACTGGCCTGGCCGACACTGGGCCTGCATGTGGCGCTGGAACCTGAGCTGTTCCTGTTTCTGTTCTTGCCGCCGCTGCTGTTCTCGGATGGCTGGCGCATGCCCAAGCGTGAGTTCTGGCGCCTGCGCGGGCCGATTCTGACCCTGGCAGTAGGGCTGGTTTTGTTTACGGTGGTGGGTGCGGGTTATTTCATCCATTGGCTGTTGCCGACCATCCCCTTGCCGGTGGCATTTGCCCTGGCAGCAGTACTGTCACCCACTGATGCGGTGGCGGTATCGGCCATTGCACAGAATCGCTTGCCCGCACCCTTGATGCACATGCTGCAAGGCGAGGCGCTGATGAATGACGCCACGGGCCTGGTGACCTTCAAGTTCGCCCTGGTGGCTGCCATTACCGGGGTGTTTTCCCTGGCCAATGCCAGCCTGACCTTCATCTTGGTGGCCTGTGGCGGGCTGGCCATTGGCGTCGCCCTGAGCTGGCTGGTGGGGCGTTTGCGCGCGTGGATGATCGCCCGTGGCTGGGATGACCCGGCCACCCATGTGGTGTTTATGTTGCTGCTGCCTTTTGCCGCCTATGTACTGGCCGAACGCTTGGGTGCTTCGGGCATCCTGTCGGCGGTGGCGGCGGGGATGATGCAGAGCTGGCTGGACCTGTTGCCGCGTCAGACCAGCACCCGCCTGCTTAATCGCAGTGTGTGGTCGCTGCTGGAGTTTGCCTTCAACGGGTTGATCTTTTTGCTGTTGGGCCTGCAATTGCCGGACATCATCAAGGCGGTGGTCAGCCACGAAACGACTCTGTGGCCGACCTTGATGTATCGCTGCCTGGATGTGGTGGCGATTTTCCTGGTGCTGCTGGCGCTGCGCTTCATCTGGGTGCAGAGCATCTGGCGGCTGTCCGGCCTGTTGCGCCGCTGGCGTGGCAAGGGCGAGCTGACGATGGTGCCGACAGCCCGCTCCTGCTGGCTGCTGACCGTGGGCGGGGTACGCGGTGCGGTGACCCTGGCGGGCGTGATGTCGGTACCGCTGCTGGTCAGCGAGGGTTTGAATTTTCCTGAGCGTGATTTGCTGATCTTTATTGCTGCCGGGGTGATCTTGCTATCGCTGGTGGCGGCCTGCATTGCCTTGCCGGTGTTGTTGCGCGGTATTCCAAAAAGCCCGGACGATGCCATGCGCAAAGAAGTGCGCGAAGCCTGGCGGCGCACCGCAGAAGCGGCGATTCACGCGCTGGAAGCAGAAGAGGTGGTGGAGGCCGATGGTCAGCAGGATGCGGCCCAGGCGGCTCTGGCGGCTGAGCTAAAGGCGCGGATCATGTCTGAGTACCGTCATCAGCTTGAGGTGTACAACGACTCGGCGGAGGCCCAGGCACTGGCTTCGCAAATGGACCAGCTGGAAAGCCGCTTGCGGCTCAAGGCGCTGCGGGCGCAGCGGCTGGAACTGTACAGCTTGCGCCGCCATCACGAAATCGGCGACGACGCCCTGAGCGAAATCCTCAAGGACCTGGACTTGAGCGAGGCCAACCTGGGAACGGTGAAATAACCCAGCTTTATGTGGGAGCGGGCTTGCTCGCGATGGCATCGCAGCGGTTCGTCTGGCAGACCGCATCGCTTGCATCGCGAGCAAGCCCGCTCCCACAGGGGCGGTTTAGCCGCGGCGCTGGATAAAGTCGCGGATCCGCCCGGCGGCTTCCACGCACTCAGCCAGTGGCGCAACCAGGGCCATGCGTACGCGACCAGCGCCGGGGTTGAAACCGTCTACTTCGCGGGACAGATAAGAGCCCGGCACTACGGTGACGTGCTCTTGGGCAAACAGGTCGCGGCAGAATTCGGCGTCGTCGCCTTCAACCCTGGGCCACAGGTAGAAGCCGCCATCCGGGCGCTGCACATCCAGTACCGGAGTTAAAATCTCCAACACCGCATCAAACTTCTCGCGATACAGGTCACGGTTGGTACGTACGTGGTCTTCGTCGTTCCAGGCGGCAATGCTTGCCAGCTGGGTTTGTACCGGCATGGCGCAGCCATGGTACGTGCGGTACAGCAGGAACGCCTTGAGGATGTCGGCATCGCCGGCCACAAAACCGGAACGCAAACCCGGCAGGTTGGAGCGCTTGGACAGGCTGTGGAACACCACGCAACGCTTGAAGTCTTCACGGCCCAGGGCCACACAGGCGCTGAGCAGGCCGACCGGTGGTGTCTTCTCGTCGAAGTACAGCTCGCTGTAGCACTCGTCTGCGGCGATCACGAAGTCGTGTTCGTCGGCCAGTGCGATCAGTTTTTTCAGGGTTTCAAGCGGGATCAGCGCACCGGTCGGGTTACCCGGCGAGCACAGGAACAGGATCTGGCAGCGTTTCCAGGTGTCGACGGATACGGCGTCGAAATCCGGGTTGAACCCATGCTCGGCCAGGCACGGCAGGTAGTGCGGCTGAGCGCCTGCCAGGAAGGCGGCCCCTTCATAGATCTGGTAGAACGGGTTCGGGCTCACCACCAGAGCGTCGTCACCACGGTTGACCACGGTCTGGGTGAAGGCAAACAGGGCTTCACGGGTGCCGTTGACCGGCAGGATATTGCGCGCCGGGTCAAGCCAGCCTTTTGGCACGTTGAAACGACGCTCGGCCCAGTCGGCGATAGCTTCGCGCAGCGCCGGGATGCCCAGGGTGGTCGGGTAGACCGCCATCTGGTCGAGGTTGTCAGCCAGTGCCTTGGCCACGAAGTCCGGCGAGCGGTGCTTGGGTTCGCCAATCGACAGCGCGATCGGGCGCTTGTCGGCGTTGGGCTGCACGCTGCCAAGCAGGGCGCGCAATTTTTCGAACGGGTAAGGCTGCAGCTGGTTTAGAGCGTTGTTCATGGGGTGCGGGTCTCACTCGGCGGCGGTTAAATGCTCAGGCGCCACGGTTCTGGGGTTGAATCCTGATTGACCGTCAGTTGCTCGACGATCGCTTCCTGCAAACGCATGCACAGCTGCGGGTCGGACAGCGGCTGGTTGTTTGCATCGGTAATGAAAAAGACGTCTTCGACGCGTTCACCCAGGGTGGCAATCTTGGCGTTCTGCAGCGACAGATCAAACTCCAGAAAGATCATTCCGATGCGAGCCAGCAGGCCCGGGCGGTCGGGGGCGCTGAGCTCCAGCACGGTCACCGGGCGCTGGGCGTCGTTATGGATCGTGACCTGGGGCGCAAAGGCAAAGTGCTTGAGCTGGCGCGGCACGCGGCGCTGGATGATGGTTGGGTAGTCGTCCGGGTTGCGCAGGGCTTCGGTCAGCCCCTTGCGGATTTTTTCGATACGCGCCGGGTTGTTACCAATCGAGCCGCCATCGTTGTCGAGCACGATATAGGTGTCGAGGGTGAACTGGCTGCTGGAGGTGATAATGCGTGCGTCATGGATGTTCAGGTTGAGCTGGTCCATGGCGGCCACTGTCACGGCGAAGAAGTCGTGCTGGTCGGGTGCATAGATGAAGATCTGCGTGCCGCCCTCGAACTCGCGCTGGGTGGTTTCCTTGATCAGCACCAGCGGGCCGCCATCGGCAGGCTGCTGCAGGATGGCTTCGGTATGCAGGGCCACGTCGGCAGAGGAGTGTCGCAGGAAATAGTCGTCGCCCAGCTGTGACCAGAGCTGTTCCACGTCATCCTGGTCGGTACCCCCGCGCACCAGAATATCCAGCGCCGCACTTTGTGTCTGGCGGATCTGTTCTTCGCGGTCCACCGGGTTTTCCAGGCCTCTACGCAAGGCACGCTTGGTCTCGGTGTAGAGCTGGCGCAACAGGCTGGCGCGCCAGGAGTTCCACAGCGTCGGGTTGGTGGCGTTGATATCGGCGACAGTCAGCACATAGAGATAGTCGAGGTGGGTTTCGTCCACCACAATCTGGGCAAAATCATGGATGACCTGCGGGTCGGACAGGTCCTTGCGCTGGGCGGTGGTGGACATCACCAGGTGGTTTTGTACCAGCCACACGATCAGGCGCGTGTCCCACTGCGGCAACTGATGACGGATGCAGAACGCTTCTGCATCCACGGCACCGATTTCGGAATGGTCGCCGTGGCGGCCCTTGCCGATATCGTGGTACAGCCCGGCCAGGTAGATCAGCTCGGGCTTGGGCAGCTTGGCCATCAACTTGCTGGCGAGCGGGAATTTCTCCGATACCTGGGTGTATTGCAGCTTACGCAGGTGTTTGATCAGGTTCAGGGTGTGGGCATCGACCGTATAAATGTGGAACAGGTCATGCTGCATTTGCCCGACGATAAAACCAAACTCGGGCAGGTAACGGCCCAGGATGCCGTAACGGTTCATCCGGCGCAGGTTGCGGTGGATGCCGATCTTGCACTTGAACAGTTCGATAAACAGGCTGGTGTTGCGGATGTCTTTGCGGAAATCTTCGTCGATCAGGTAACGATGTTCGCGTAGCAGGCGGATGGTGTCGGCCCGCACGCCCTTGATCTCTGGGTGCTGTGCCATCAGCAGGAAGATTTCCAGCATGGCGAAGGGAGTGCGCTTGAACACGTGGTCGCTGGTGGCTTCGATATAGCCATCGTGCAACTGGAAGCGCGAGTTCAACGGGGTTGGCGGCGCTTCGTCCTCGGGGGCGAGGATCACCTCTTCGAAGTGCTGGATGATCAGGTCGCTGAGCTGGGCAATGCTCATGACCACCCGGTAGTACTGCTGCATGAAATTTTCGATGGTCTGCTTGGCGTCTTCGCCGGCAAAGCCGAGCAGTTCGCCGATGCTGCGCTGGTGGTCGAACAGCAGACGGTCTTCGGCACGCCCGGCAAGCATGTGCAGGGCGTAGCGCACCTTCCACAAAAATTCCTGGGACGAGGCCAGCAGGGCGTGCTCGCTTTCTACCAGAAAGCCTTCGCCGGCAAGGGCGCGCAAATTCAGGGTGCCGTACTGGCGGCGGGCTACCCACAAAATGGTCTGGATATCGCGCAGGCCGCCGGGCGAACCCTTGACGTTAGGCTCCAGGTTGTACTCGGTGTCGTTGTACTTGTGGTGGCGGGCCTTTTGCTCGGCGCGCTTGGCCAGGAAAAACTCCTTGCTGGGCCACATGTGGGCGGTGCTGGTGACGTCCAGCATGCGCTGACGCAAATGCTCGGGGCCCGCCACGGTGCGGCTTTCCATCAAGTTGGTGATGATGGTCAGGTCGGCGCGGGCCTGCTCTGCGCACTCATCCACCGAGCGCACGCTCTGACCTACTTCTAGGCCTATGTCCCATAGAAGTGTCAGAAAACGCTCAATGGAATCACGGAAAACTTCGTGATCTGCGTTGTCCAGCAGTATCAGCAAATCGATATCGGAATAAGGGTGCAACTCGCCGCGGCCATAGCCGCCGACGGCGACCAGCGCGATGTCGGCCTCAGCGCTCCAGCTGAACTGGTCCCACGCCTGTTGCAGGATGTTGTCGACGAACCATGCACGGTCTTCGATCAGGCGGCGAATATCACGCCCCTTTTTGAAGCGTTCGTCGAGTACCTCCCGAGCCTGGCGGATCGCCTTTTTGAAAGCGGCAATGGGGCTCGCCTTTAATGCCAGCTCGGCCTGGAACTGGCCGCGGTCAAAAAGTTCTGGATCCACCTGCGGCATCGATTGGCATTCCTGTGCTGGGTTTTACGGGCTAAACGGTGAAAACACGCAAGTTTCAGGCCGAAACGCGGGGGATGGTGTCATCGCTGCGCAGGGTGAAAATTTCGTAACCGGTGTCGGTGACCAGCAGGGTGTGTTCCCACTGGGCAGACAGCTTGCGGTCCTTGGTGATGGCGGTCCAGCCGTCGCCCAGCACCTTGGTGTCGGCCTTGCCCTGATTGATCATCGGCTCGATGGTGAAGGTCATGCCGGCCTTGAGCTCCATACCGGTGCCAGCGCGGCCGTAGTGCAGGATCTGCGGCTCTTCGTGGAATACCTTGCCGATACCGTGGCCGCAGAACTCGCGTACTACAGAAAAACCGTTCTTTTCAGCGTGCTTCTGGATCACTTCGCCGATATCGCCCAGGCGGCAGCCCGGTTTAACGATTTCGATAGCCTTGTACATGCATTCCTGGGTCACTTGCGACAGGCGCTCGGCCCATACCGGAACCTTGCCGACGTGGAACATGCGGCTGGTGTCGCCGTGGTAGCCGTCCTTGATCACGGTGACGTCGATGTTCAGGGTGTCGCCGTCCTTCAATACCTTGTCGCCCGGGATGCCGTGGCATACCACGTGATTGATCGAGGTGCAGATCGACTTGGGAAAGCCTTTATAGTTGAGCGGGGCAGGGATGGCCTTTTGCACATTGACGATATAGTCATGGCAGATGCGATCCAGCTCTTCAGTGGTGACGCCGGGTTTTACGTACTCGGCGATCATTTCCAGGACTTCGGCGGCCAGTTTGCCGGCGATACGCATTTTTGCGATGTCCTCTGGGGTTTTGAGGGTGACGGTCATTCGGGCTCTCTTCGCGCGTTGGCGCTCATCATCAGGATTGCGGGCGTGCTGTGAATCGCGGCACGCCGTCATAAAAGTACGATTCTAACAGACGGTCGGCGTTAGTCGTGGGCCTGTAGCCATCGCTTCTCTTAATAGATAGGAGCATCCTGGTTCTATTCCAAGGCCCCGCGCGAATAAGGTAAGCGGCCGAAGCCCGCGCTTTTGATTTTTTCGCCCTTCGTGAGGCCGAATAGGTATGTACTCGGTAGTTTTAAATGGCATTGCGCGTACATATCCAGCATTTGTGTCTAACTGAGACTATGGTTTCGACCTTACGTCGAGTCCCTTTTGGAAGGACCCAAAAGGAACCAAAAGGTCCTCGCCCCATCGTACGGCCTTCGCTGCGCTCAGGTTCCCTCGCTCCGGCTCTGCTCCGTGGGCCCGCCGCCACGGGCCATCCATGGCCCATCGCGGCTCTCCCGGCATCCATGCCGGTCGACCCACTCCGCAGAACCTCCTCTCGGCCTCCCGGGAGGGCAGGCAGATCAAAAGCACTGCGCCCCGAGGCGGCCGACCGGCCGGCCTGTTCGGTCAATTCAGAAGCGGCCCTGGCCCAGGTGTCAGACTTGTTGTGTTGTGCGGCCGTCTGGCTCCGACGCTGTTATGGGCTTGCTCGGTGTTTGGAATATTTTGCTGGTGGAAGTGGTATTGTTGGACAAGAAGCAAGAGCAAGCCAGGCGTAAGCCCTTGCAGGGCAACGCTTTAGCAATAAAGTCTGAATTCACACTTCGTTTTTAATGCATCTTGTGGTATAAAATGCGCCGCTTTGCGGGTATAGCCCGCAGAGCACAAACCCACACACGTGTCGACACGATGACCTGGGTGCCTTCAGCTTTGAAGCTGCTGGTTGGTCGTTGGGATACGTGGAGGCCTAACCCGACTTATTAAGGAACTATCATGTCCCAAGTCAACATGCGCGATATGCTGAAGGCCGGTGTGCACTTCGGTCACCAAACCCGTTACTGGAACCCGAAGATGGGTAAATACATCTTTGGCGCGCGTAACAAGATCCACATCATCAACCTTGAAAAAACCCTGCCAATGTTCAACGAAGCTCTGACTTTCGTTGAGCGCCTGGCCCAGGGCAAAAACAAGATTCTGTTCGTCGGCACCAAGCGTTCCGCTGGCAAGATCGTTGCTGAAGAAGCAGCACGTTGCGGTTCGCCGTACGTGGATCACCGCTGGTTGGGCGGCATGCTCACCAACTTCAAAACCATTCGTGCTTCGATCAAGCGTCTGCGTGACCTTGAAATCCAGGCAGAAGACGGTACTTTCGCCAAGCTGACCAAGAAAGAGGCGCTGATGCGCACTCGCGATCTGCAGAAGCTGGATCGTAGCCTGGGTGGTATCAAGGACATGGGCGGTCTGCCAGACGCTCTGTTCGTTATCGACGTTGACCACGAGCGTATCGCGATCACCGAAGCTAACAAGTTGGGTATCCCGGTAATCGGCGTTGTCGATACCAACAGCAGCCCAGAAGGTGTTGACTACATCATCCCGGGTAACGATGACGCAATCCGCGCTATCCAGCTGTACATGGGTGCGATGGCTGATGCTGTGATCAAAGGCCGTAACCACGTTGCTGGCGGCACCGACGTTTTCGTCGAAGAAGCTCCAGCTGCAGCGGTAGTTGAAGGCTGAGTAATTAACGCCTAGCGTTTACTCAGTACGCAAAAAGGGGGCTTGGCCCCCTTTTTGCCACCTCGAAATCCATTTGTTGTAACCCTGTTTGTTGTATCTGTATCAGATGGCGACCTGCACGGTTGATTCGGGGTGCGCTTCAAACGAATTGAACGCCCGTTCGGTCGGGTGGAATGGTTGAAAACCTATCCAAGAGGAATTTTGAAATGGCAGAGATTACTGCAGCGTTGGTTAAAGAACTGCGTGAGCGTACTGGCGAAGGCATGATGGACTGCAAGAAAGCCTTGACCAAGGCTGGCGGCGACATCGAAAAAGCCATTGATGACATGCGTGCTTCGGGCGCCATCAAGGCAGCCAAAAAAGCAGGTAACGTTGCTGCTGAAGGCGCTATCGCAGTTAAAGTTGCAGACGACAACAAGTCGGCTGTAATTCTTGAAGTCAACTCGCAAACCGACTTCCTGGCTCTGCAAGACGACTTCAAAAAATTCGTTGCTGACAGCGTTGAAAAAGCGTTCGCTGACAAACTGACCGACGCAGCTCCGCTGATCGCTGCTCAAGAAGCTGATCGTCTGGTTCTGGTTGGTAAAGTAGGCGAGAACGTCAACATCCGTCGTCTGGCCCGCATCGAAGGTGACGTTGTTGATGCTTACCTGCACGGCAACAAGATCGGTGTTGTTGTAGCTCTGAAAGGCGGCAACGCTGAGCTGGCTCGTGACATCGCCATGCACGTAGCTGCAAGCAACCCTGAGTTCCTGCTGCCTTCGCAAGTTTCCGCTGATGCCATCGAACGCGAAAAAACCGTGTTCATGAGCCTCAACGAAGACAAGATCAAAGGCAAGCCAGCCGAAATCGTTGAAAAAATGGTTGCCGGTCGTATCAGCAAGTTCCTGGCTGAAGCCAGCCTGGTTGAGCAAGCGTTCGTCAAGAACCCGGAAATCAAGGTCGGCGATCTGGCCAAGAAAGCCGGCGCTGAAATCGTTTCCTTCACTTACTTCAAAGTAGGTGATGGCATCGAGAAGCCAGTTGACGACTTCGCTGCTGAAGTTGCTGCTCAAGTGGCTGCAAGCAAGCAATAAGACGGTTCTAAACTGTCGACCCGAAGAGGCTGCCCGCTCACGCGCGCAGCCTCTTTTCAAATGGGAGGGGATTTTTCCTTCTCGGCGGAACCGGTTTGCAAAATCGTGTTCCGATGGTGCTGCTGTGCAGTGCCACAGCTAGAACAAGCGCGGGTTGAAAAATGACCTCGCACAGATTATCTATAAAACGCGGCAGGAGAGATTCGCAATGGCTCAGCAGGGCAGTGGTTATCAAGCTCGCTATAAACGCATTCTACTCAAGCTAAGCGGCGAAGCCCTGATGGGCTCTGAAGAGTTCGGGATCGATCCCAAGGTGCTCGACCGCATGGCGCTGGAAGTGGGCCAACTGGTCGGCATCGGCGTTCAGGTAGGACTGGTGATTGGTGGTGGCAACCTGTTCCGTGGTGCTGCATTGAGCGCCGCCGGTATGGATCGTGTGACTGGCGACCATATGGGCATGCTGGCTACCGTGATGAACGCCCTGGCCATGCGCGATGCGCTGGAACGTGCGAATATCTCCGCCATCGTTATGTCGGCCATTTCCATGGTTGGTGTGACCGATCATTACGATCGTCGCAAGGCCATGCGCCACCTGAATGCCAAGGATGTGGTGATTTTCGCTGCAGGCACCGGTAATCCTTTCTTCACGACGGATTCGGCAGCATGCTTGCGTGCCATTGAAATCGACGCTGATGTCGTGCTCAAGGCAACCAAGGTTGACGGCGTGTACACCGCAGATCCATTCAAAGACCCGCATGCCGAGAAGTTCGATCATCTGACTTACGATGAAGTACTGGATCGCAAACTGGGTGTTATGGACCTGACGGCCATCTGTCTGTGCCGCGACCACAAAATGCCATTGCGTGTATTTAATATGAACAAGCCCGGCGCCCTGCTTAATATTGTCCATGGCGGCGCTGAAGGTACTCTGATCGAGGAAGGTCAACAATGATCAACGAAATCAAGAAAGACGCTCAAACGCGTATGCAGAAGTCGCTGGAATCCCTGGCCCATGCATTTGGCCAGATCCGTACCGGCAAGGCTCACCCGAGCATTCTGGGCAGCGTGATGGTGCCTTACTATGGCTCGGATACTCCGATCAGCCAGGTCGCCAACATCACCGTCAAAGACTCCCGCACCCTTCAAGTTGTGGCGTTCGAGCGCAACATGCTGGGCGCAGTCGACAAGGCCATCCAGAGCGCCGGTCTGAACCTGAACCCGACCAACCTGGGTGAGCTGCTGCTGATCTCCATGCCGGCCCTGACTGAAGAAACCCGCAAGGTTTTCGCCAAGCAGGCCCGTGATGCAGCTGAAGATGCCCGTATTGCCGTGCGCAATATCCGTCGCGACGCCTTGAGCCAATTGAAAGACCTGGTCAAGGAAAAGGAAATCAGCGAAGACGAAGAGCGTCGTGCTGCTGATGATATCCAGAAGCTGACCGACAAGGCCGTGGCGGATATCGAAGTTGCCACCAAGCAGAAAGAAGCGGACCTGATGGCCGTATAAGGGTCAGGGCGTTTTATGGAAAAGACGAAGCAGGCTGACCCGTCATCTGTTCCGCGACATGTCGCGATCATCATGGACGGTAATAATCGCTGGGCAAAAAAACGCTTTCTGCCAGGTGTTGCCGGGCATAAAGCGGGTGTGGATGCAGTTCGCGCGGTCATTGAAGTGTGTGCCGGGGCCGGGGTCGAGGTACTGACCCTGTTCGCGTTTTCCAGTGAAAACTGGCAGCGGCCCGCCGCTGAAGTCAGTGCCTTGATGGACCTGTTTTTCAGGGCGCTGCGTCGTGAGGCCAAGCGCCTCAACGAAAACGAGATCAGCCTGCGGATCATTGGCGACCGCTCGCGCTTTCATCCCGACTTGCAAAAGGCGATGCGTGAAGCGGAAGCAATGACAGTGGGCGAAGGCCGCTTTGTCTTGCAGATTGCCGCCAATTACGGTGGCCAGTGGGATATCGCGCAGGCCGCGCAGCAGTTGGCGCGTCAAGTCCAGACAGGGCACTTGCAGCCGGAGGATATCACTCCGGGTTTGCTGCAAACCTGTCTGGTAACGGGTGATCTACCATTGCCCGATCTGTGTATCCGCACCGGTGGCGAGCACCGCATCAGCAATTTCTTGCTGTGGCAGCTGGCCTATTCCGAGTTGTACTTCTCCGACCTGTTCTGGCCGGACTTCAAACACGAGGCCATGCAGCACGCATTGGCTGATTTCGCTTCTCGCCAGCGCCGCTTCGGTAAAACGAGCGAGCAGGTTGAGGCTGGAGCCCGGATTTAATGCTTAAACAAAGAATCATCACTGCACTTATCTTGCTGCCAATTGCCTTGTGTGGCTTTTTCCTGCTCGAGGGCAGCGGCTTTGCGCTGTTTATTGGCCTGGTCGTGACCCTGGGTGCCTGGGAGTGGGCGCGTCTTGCCGGCTTTGAGGCGCAAGGTGCACGGGTGCTGTTTGCTGTAGTAGTGGCCGCGCTGCTGTTGGGGCTGCATATATTCCCCGATCTGGCGCCCTGGGTGCTGGGCGCGGCGGTGTTGTGGTGGGCGACAGCGACCTTTCTGGTGCTGACCTTTCCGCAATCGGCTGCGCACTGGTCGAGTATGGCGGCCAGGCTGGTGATCGGTCTGTTGATCCTGCTGCCGGCCTGGCAAGGTCTGGTCCTGATCAAGGCGATGCCGCTGGGCAACTGGCTGATCATGGCGGTGATGGTTCTGGTATGGGGCGCAGATATTGGTGCCTATTTTTCCGGGCGCAAATTCGGCAAGCGCAAGCTTGCCCCCAAGGTCAGCCCGGGCAAAAGCTGGGAAGGTGTATTTGGCGGTCTGTTGCTCAGCCTGCTGATCACCGCGGTCGTGGGTATAGTGCGTGACTGGAGCGCTTCGCAGATGTTTGTTGCGCTGCTGGGCGCTGCTGTGATCGTCCTGATTTCGGTGGTGGGCGACCTCACGGAAAGCATGTTCAAACGCCAGGCCGGGGTCAAAGACAGCAGTAACCTGCTGCCGGGCCATGGTGGTGTACTGGATCGTATCGACAGCCTGACGGCGGCGATCCCGGTATTTGCTGTATTGCTGTGGATGGCGGCTTCATGAGCCGTCCACAACAGATTACTGTTCTGGGGGCTACGGGTTCCATTGGCCTGAGCACCCTGGATGTTATTGCGCGTCACCCTGACCGCTATCAGGCCTTTGCCCTGACAGGCTACAGCCGTCTCGCCGAACTGCTGGCCTTGTGCATCAAGCACCGGCCGCAGGTTGCCGTGGTGCCGGATGAGCGTGCTGCCAGCCAGTTACAGGCGGATTTGCGCGCAGCCGGGCTCAATACCGAGGTATTGGTAGGTGAGGAGGGCTTGTGTCAGGTTTCGTCGGCTCCCGAAGTGGATTCGGTGATGGCGGCAATTGTCGGTGCCGCAGGCCTGCGCCCGACACTGGCGGCGGTCAATGCCGGCAAGAAGATCCTGCTGGCCAACAAAGAAGCGTTGGTGATGACCGGCGACCTGTTTATGCAGGCCGTGCGTCGCAGCGGTTCGGTATTGCTGCCCATCGACAGCGAACACAACGCGATTTTCCAGTGCTTGCCCCGGGACTTTTCCCGTGGCCTGGGTAATGTCGGTGTTCGTCGGATTTTGCTGACAGCCTCTGGTGGTCCATTTCGTGAGACGCCGCTGGCAGAGCTTGAGCACGTCACGCCGGATCAAGCCTGTGCTCATCCCAATTGGTCGATGGGGCGCAAGATTTCGGTAGATTCGGCCAGCATGATGAACAAAGGCCTGGAGCTGATCGAGGCCTGCTGGCTGTTTGATGCACGCCCGGAACAGGTCGAGGTGGTGATCCATCCGCAAAGCGTGATTCACTCGCTGGTCGATTATGTGGATGGCTCGGTGCTGGCCCAGTTGGGCAACCCCGATATGCGTACGCCGATTGCCAATGCCCTGGCCTGGCCTGAGCGGATTGACTCGGGTGTTGCGCCGTTGGACCTGTTTGCAGTGGCGCGGCTGGACTTCCAGCGCCCTGACGAGCAACGCTTCCCTTGTTTGCGTCTGGCTCGCGAGGCTGCCATGGCGGGCAATAGCGCGCCAGCGATGCTCAATGCGGCAAACGAAGTTGCCGTGGCCGCCTTTTTGGACGGGCGAATCCGTTATCCGCAGATCGCGCGTATTATCGAAGACGTATTGAACAGCGAGCCCGTTGTGGCCGTCGACGAATTGGAAGCGGTATTTGCCGCAGATAGCAAAGCCCGGATGCTGGCTGAACAGTGGTTGAGTCGTAACGGCTGAAAGTGATGTGAGCCGGAACCGGACAGAATCGCGGAGAAAGTAGATGAGTGCGCTCTATATGATTGTTGGCACCCTGGTGGCATTGGGTGTGCTGGTCACTTTTCATGAATTCGGTCACTTTTGGGTGGCGCGCCGTTGTGGCGTCAAGGTTCTGCGCTTCTCCGTGGGCTTCGGTACGCCTCTGCTTCGCTGGCATGACCGCCAGGGCACCGAGTTTGTAGTTGCTGCCATTCCGTTGGGTGGCTACGTCAAGATGCTCGATGAGCGCGAAGGCGAAGTGCCCGCCGAGCAGCGCGATCAATCGTTCAACCGCAAGACCGTAGGCCAGCGCATTGCCATCGTTGCGGCCGGGCCAATTGCCAACTTCATGTTGGCCATGGGGTTCTTCTGGGTGCTGGCAATGATGGGCAGCCAGCAGGTGCGGCCGGTCATCGGTGCTGTGGAGGGTGGCAGCCTGGCGGCTCAGGCCGGGCTGACTGCCGGTCAGGAAATTGTCTCCATTGATGGCGAGCCAACCACGGGCTGGTCAAACGTCAACCTGCAGCTGGTTCGCCGTCTGGGCGAAAGCGGTTCGTTGCAGGTGGTGGTGCGTGAGCCGGGTACGACGGCTGAAACGTCCCGTCAGTTGGTATTGAAAGACTGGCTCAAGGGCGCTGATGAGCCGGATCCGATCAAGTCGTTGGGGATTCGCCCATGGCGTCCCGAGTTGCCAGCCGTTCTGGCAGAACTCGACCCTAAAGGCCCTGCCCAGGCTGCCGGGCTTAAAACCGGTGACAAGCTGCTGGCCATCGACGATCAGCCGGTCAAGGACTGGCAGCAGGTCGTGGACTGGGTGCGGGTACATCCGCAAGCCCGTATTGTTTTGCATGTCGAGCGCGACGGTGTGCCGGTAGAGATTCCGGTCACGCTGGCTGCGCGTGGCGAAGGCAAGGCAGCAACCGGTTATCTGGGGGCCGGCGTCAAAGGTGTCGACTGGCCACCATCGATGATCCGTGAAGTCAGCTATGGCCCGCTCGCGGCAATCGGGGAGGGGGCCAAACGCACCTGGACCATGAGCATATTGACGCTCGACTCACTCAAGAAAATGTTGTTCGGCGAGCTCTCGGTAAAAAACTTGAGTGGACCGATAACCATTGCTAAAGTGGCGGGCGCTTCTGCCCAGTCGGGTGTTGCTGATTTCCTGAATTTCCTGGCTTATCTGAGTATCAGCCTCGGGGTTCTGAATTTGTTGCCCATACCTGTACTGGATGGGGGACATTTGTTGTTTTATCTGATCGAGTGGGTGCGTGGTCGCCCCTTGTCGGATCGGGTGCAGGGTTGGGGAATGCAGATCGGTATCAGCTTGGTGGTCGGGGTGATGTTACTTGCCTTGATCAACGATCTGGGCCGTCTGTAAACGCTTCGCTGAATTGCGAATCTGCCGCATTTTGCGGCAGTTTGTTTATTGCCAGTTGGAATAAGAAAGGACTTCATGAAACGTCTGCTGCTAACTGCGGTTCTCGCCGTACTGATGATCGCCGAAGTTCACGCCGAGTCCTTCACTATCTCTGATATCCGTGTCAACGGCCTCCAGCGGGTTTCCGCCGGTAGCGTGTTTGGCGCGTTGCCTCTGAACGTGGGTGAAGTAGCGGATGACCGCCGTCTGGTGGAATCCACTCGTGCGTTGTTCAAAACCGGGTTCTTTCAGGACATCCAACTGGGTCGTGATGGCAATGTGCTTGTTATCACGGTTGTCGAACGTCCTTCCGTCTCCAGCATCACCATTGACGGCAACAAGGCGATCTCCACTGATGACCTTATGAAAGGTCTTAAACAGTCGGGCCTGGCCGAAGGTGAAATCTTCCAGCGCGCCACCCTTGAAGGCGTGCGCAACGAACTGCAACGCCAGTATGTTGCCCAGGGCCGCTACTCGGCGACGGTAGACACCGAAGTGGTGCCCGAGCCGCGTAACCGGGTTGCCTTGAAGGTCAATATCAACGAGGGCACGGTTGCCGCGATCCAGCACATCAACGTGGTGGGCAACACGGTTTTCCCTGAGTCCGACCTGGTTGACCTGTTTGAACTCAAGACCACGAACTGGCTGTCGTTCTTCAAGAACGACGACAAGTACGCACGTGAAAAACTGTCGGGTGACCTTGAGCGTCTGCGCTCCTACTACCTCGATCGCGGCTATATCAATATGGATATTGCTTCGACCCAGGTATCGATCACGCCTGACAAGAAAAGCGTCTACATCACCGTAAACGTGAATGAAGGCGAAAAATACAATGTTGGCGAAGTGAAACTGAGCGGTGACCTCAAGGTTCCGGAAGATCAGATCAAGTCGCTGCTGCTGGTTCAGCCGGGCCAGGTGTTCTCGCGCAAGCTGATGACCACCACCTCGGAGCTGATCACCCGTCGTCTGGGTAACGAGGGCTATACCTTCGCCAACGTCAACGGCGTACCTCAGCCAAACCCTGAAGATCACACCGTGGCCATCACCTTTGTGGTCGATCCGGGCAAGCGTGCTTACGTCAACCGCATCAACTACCGCGGCAACACCAAGTCGGCTGACGAAGTGCTGCGTCGCGAAATGCGCCAGATGGAAGGTGGCTGGGCATCGACTTACCTGATTGACCAGTCCAAGGTCCGCCTTGAGCGTCTGGGCTTTTTCAAGGAAGTCAACGTCGAGACTCCGGCAGTGCCAGGCACTGACGATCAGGTTGACGTGAACTATGCAGTAGAAGAGCAGGCGTCGGGTTCCATTACCGCCAGCGTCGGTTTTGCCCAGAGCGCAGGTTTGATCCTGGGCGGTTCGATTACCCAGAACAACTTCCTGGGTACGGGCAACAAGGTCAGCATTGGCCTGACCCGCAGCGAATACCAGAGCCGCTACAACTTCAGCTATGTCGATCCGTACTGGACAGCTGATGGTGTGAGCCTGGGTTACAACGCTTTCTACCGCACTACCGACTACAAAGACCTGGACGTTGACGTAGCAAACTACTCGGTGGACAGCCTGGGTGCTGGTATCACCATGGGCTACCCGATCAGCGACACATCGCGCCTGACCTATGGCCTGACTGTGCAGCAGGATGAAATCAGCACCGGCCAGTACACCGTTGACGAGATTTTCGACTTCGTAAACCGTGAAGGCGACAAGTACCTCAACTTCAAGGCATCGGTCGGCTGGTCTGAATCGACCCTGAACAAAGGCGTATTGCCGACTCGCGGCAGCTCGCAGAGCCTGGTGTTTGAAACCACCATTCCAGGCAGCGACCTGCAGTTCTACAAGCTGGACTACCGTGCCCAGCTGTTCCAGCCGTTGACCGACACCTACACCATGCGCCTGCACACCGAGTTGGGCTATGGTGATGGCTATGGTTCCACCGAAGGCCTGCCGTTCTATGAAAACTACTACGCGGGTGGCTTCAACTCGGTACGTGGCTTCAAGGACAGCGCTCTGGGCCCACGCAGCACCCCAAGCCGTGGTGCTGGTGTAACCGGTAACGTAGGCACCATTGCCGACCCGGACCAGGATCCGCTGCCATTCGGTGGTAACGTGCTGATCCAGGGTGGTGTGGAAGTGTTGTTCCCTATGCCGTTCGTCAAAGACCAGCGTTCCCTGCGCACCTCCGTGTTCTGGGATGTGGGTAACGTGTTCGACACCAACTGCAAGGGCGATACCAAGGATTGCGATATCGGCTTCAGCAACCTGGCCAGCTCTGTGGGTGTTGGTGTGACCTGGGTGACTGCGCTTGGCCCGCTGAGTTTCAGCTTGGCCATGCCGATCAAGAAACCGGATGATGCCGACACTCAAGTGTTCCAATTCTCCCTCGGCCAGACTTTCTAAAGCCTGACTTCAGATACAGACAACGGATTTTTTAGGAGTGCATCGTGCGTAAGTTGACTCAATTGGTTCTCCTGGCTTCGGTTCTAGTGGCTGGCCCGGCTTTCGCCGACATGAAAATTGCCGTGCTGAACTATCAGATGGCATTGCTTGAATCGGACGCCGCCAAGCGTTACGCCGTAGATGCCGAGAAGAAATTTGGCCCGCAACTGACCAAGCTCAAAAGCCTGGAAAGCAGCGCCAAGGGTATTCAGGACCGTCTGGTAAAAGGCGGCGACAAGATGCAGCAGGGCGAGCGTGAGCGTCTGGAGCTTGAATTCAAGCAAAAGGCCCGTGACTTCCAGTTCCAGTCCAAGGAACTGAACGAAGCCAAAGCCGTTGCTGACCGTGAAATGCTGAAACAGCTGAAGCCGAAACTGGACAGCGCTGTTGAAGAAGTCATCAAAAAAGGCGCCTTTGACCTGGTGTTCGAGCGTGGTGCTGTGATTGATGTTAAACCTCAGTACGACATCACTCGCCAAGTTATCGAGCGCATGAATCAGCTGAAGTAATTATGACTGCGACTATAAAACTCGGCCAATTGGCCGAGTTCCTCGGGGCCACCTTGCGTGGCTCTGCGGAGAAAGAAATCACTGGGCTAGCCACTTTACAAGAGGCTGGCCCAGCTCAGTTGAGCTTTCTGGCCAACCCCCAGTACCGAAAATTCCTTGTCGACTGCCAGGCCGGAGCTGTATTGCTCAAGGCTGCTGACGCCGAAGAGTATCCCGGTGATGCCCTGGTTGTGCCGGATCCTTACCTGGCTTATGCGCGGATTTCCCATCTGTTTGATCCCAAGCCCAAAGCCACTGCCGGCGTTCATCCATCGGCAGTGATTGCTGCTGACGCGGTGGTTGACCCTGCGGCGAGCATTGGTGCGTTTGCCGTCATCGAAAGCGGTGCGCGCATCGCTGCCGGTGTCACGGTGGGCCCTCATTGCTTTATCGGGGCGCGTTGCGAAATCGGTGAAGGCGGCTGGCTGGCTCCACGCGTGACGCTTTATCACGATGTTCGCATCGGCAAGCGCGTGGTTATTCAGTCGGGCGCAGTGCTGGGCGGTGAAGGCTTTGGTTTTGCCAACGAAAAAGGCGTGTGGCAAAAAATCGCGCAAATCGGTGGTGTGACCATTGGTGATGATGTCGAAATCGGTGTCAACACGGCCATCGACCGCGGCGCCCTGGCCGATACCGTAATCGGTAATGGGGTCAAGCTGGATAACCAGATCCAGATCGCGCACAACGTTCAGGTCGGTGACCATACGGCCATGGCCGCATGTGTCGGGATCTCGGGCAGCACCAAGATCGGCAAGCACTGCATGCTGGCAGGTGGTGTCGGTTTGGTGGGGCACATTGAAATTTGTGACAATGTATTCTTGACTGGCATGACAATGGTGACCCACTCGATTACCGAGCCTGGCGCCTACTCTTCCGGTACCGCGATGCAGCCGGCCGCCGAGTGGCGCAAAAGTGCGGCACGTATTCGTCAGCTGGACGATATCGCCCGGCGATTGAAACAACTGGAAAAGCACGTCGGTAAGTGACCCCCGGCGGTAAAGCTTCTTCAAAAGGTTAATACAATTTCCATATCAAGCGTGCAGAGCCATTGGTTTGCTTCCTTGATTTGCTAGAGGAGCGCGCCTTAGTCGCGCGCGCCCAATCTTTATTACAGGCTTCCCCACGAAATGATGGACATCAACGAGATTCGCGAATATCTGCCCCACCGTTACCCGTTCCTGCTGGTGGACCGAGTGGTGGATCTGGATGTCGAGAACAAGCGCATTCGTGCCTACAAGAATGTCAGCATCAATGAGCCTTTTTTCAACGGTCACTTTCCGGCCCACCCGATCATGCCGGGCGTGTTGATCATCGAGGCCATGGCTCAGGCAGCCGGCATCCTTGGTTTCAAGATGATGGACCTTAAGCCGGCTGACGGTACACTTTATTACTTCGTAGGTTCCGACAAGCTACGCTTTCGTCAGCCTGTGCTGCCAGGTGATCAACTGATCCTTGAGGCCAAGTTCTTGAGCTGCAAGCGTTCCATCTGGAAGTTCGAGTGCCAGGCAACGGTTGACGGCAAGCCGGTATGCTCGGCTGAAATCATTTGTGCGGAACGCAAACTATGAGTTTGATTGACCCTCGCGCAATCATCGATCCGACGGCCATTTTGGCCGACGACGTCGAGGTCGGCCCTTGGTCGATCATCGGCGCTGGTGTGGAAATCGGCGAGGGGACTGTGATTGGGCCGCATGTGATTCTCAAGGGCCCAACCAGGATCGGTAAGCACAATCGCATCTACCAGTTTTCTTCGGTAGGCGAGGACACCCCTGATCTGAAGTACAAGGGTGAGGAAACTCGCCTGGTGATCGGTGACCACAACGTGATTCGTGAAGGTGTCACCATTCATCGCGGCACCATTCAGGACCGCTCTGAAACCACGCTGGGTGATCACAACCTGGTAATGGCCTATGCCCATATCGGCCATGACAGCGTTATTGGCAATCATTGCATCCTGGTCAATAACTCTGCGTTGGCAGGCCATGTGCACATGGGTGACTGGGCCATCCTGTCCGGTTTTACCCTGGTCCATCAGTTCTGCCACATCGGTGCGCACAGCTTTTCGGGCATGGGCACTGCCATTGGCAAGGACGTTCCTGCATTTGTAACCGTGTTTGGCAGCCCTGCCGAAGCACGCAGCATGAACTTCGAAGGCATGCGTCGTCGCGGCTTCAGTGACGATGCCATCCATGCCTTGCGTCGTGCCTACAAGGTGGTTTACCGCCAGGGGTTGACTGTTGATCAGGCGCTTGCGGAATTGGCAGAGCCTGCTGCGCAGTTCCCGGAAGTTGCCATGTTTGTAGAGTCCATTCGCTCTTCCACTCGCGGCATCACGCGCTAGTCATGGCCAGATTGCGTATCGCGCTGGTAGCGGGTGAGGCCTCGGGCGACATATTGGGTTCGGGGTTGATGCGGGCACTCAAGGCCCAGCATTCTGATATCGAATTTATCGGCGTGGGTGGTCCATTGATGGAAGCAGAGGGCATGAGCTCCTACTTCCCGATGGAACGTCTGTCGGTGATGGGCCTGGTTGAAGTGCTGGGTCGTCTGCGTGAATTGCTCAAGCGCCGCAAGCTGTTGGTTCAGACCCTGATCGCCGAAAAGCCCGACGTGTTTATCGGCATCGACGCCCCCGACTTCACCCTCAATATCGAACTTCAATTGCGTCGTGCCGGGATCAAGACCGTGCATTATGTGAGCCCGTCCGTGTGGGCGTGGCGGCAGAAGCGCGTGCTGAAAATCCGCGAAGGTTGCGATTTGATGCTGACGTTGCTGCCATTCGAGGCGCGCTTTTACGAAGAGCACGGTGTGCCCGTGCGTTTTGTCGGGCATTCGCTGGCAGACACCATTCCTCTTGAGGCCGACAAGGCCGGTGCGCGCGCCGAGTTGGGCCTGCCTGACGGGCCGTTGGTCGCCTTGATGCCGGGTAGTCGTGGTGGCGAAGTTGGCAAGCTTGGCGGGTTGTTTCTCGATGCCGCGCAAATAATCCGCCAAGCTCGCCCTGATGTGCGCTTTGTGTTGCCTTGCGCGAGCGCAGCGCGTCGTGAGCAGATCGAACAGTTGCTGGTGGGGCGCGACTTGCCGCTGACCTTGCTCGACGGCCAGTCGCACCTCGCGCTAGCGGCCTGTGATGCGGTGCTGATCGCATCCGGCACGGCCACCCTTGAAGCCTTGCTGTACAAGCGGCCGATGGTGGTGGCTTATCGCCTTGCGCGTCTCACGTTCTGGATTCTCAAGCGTCTGGTCAAAAGCCCGTATGTGTCGCTGCCCAACTTGCTGGCCCAGCGCATGCTGGTGCCCGAGCTGTTGCAGGATGCAGCCACGCCTGAGGCACTGGCCCGCACCTTGCTGCCTTTGCTTGAGGGTGGTGAAGAGCAGACCCGCGGCTTTGACGAAATTCATCGCACCTTGCGTCTCGACGCTTCCAATCAGGCCGCCAAAGCGGTATTGGACCTGATTGCACAATCCAAATGAGTAAAGTAACCATGCAAATCGGCTTGGACTTCAATCTGGTCGAAGACCTCGTGGCGGGTGTCGATGAAGTGGGTCGTGGCCCCTTGTGCGGTGCTGTGGTAACGGCCGCCGTGATTCTCGACCCCAATCGGCCTATCGCCGGGCTCAATGATTCGAAAAAGCTCACTGAAGCCCGTCGCGAAAAGCTCTTCGACGAAATTCGTGAAAAAGCACTGAGCTGGTGCATTGCCCGGGCCGAAGTCGAAGAAATCGACGAGCTGAACATTCTGCACGCCACCATGCTGGCCATGCAGCGCGCTGTTGAAGGACTGAGCATTACCCCGAAACTGGCCATGATCGACGGTAATCGTTGCCCCAAGCTGGCCATGCCAGCCGAGGCCGTGGTCAAGGGCGATAGCAAGGTACCGGCAATTGCCGCGGCATCGATTCTGGCCAAGGTCAGCCGTGACCGCGAAATGGCTGCATTCGAGCTGCAGTACCCTGGCTATGGCATTGGCGGGCACAAGGGTTACCCAACGGCCGTTCATCTTGCAGCCCTTGAGCGCCTGGGGCCTACACCGATACATCGCCGTTCGTTTGGTCCGGTGCGTCGTGCTTACGAGGCCCTTGAAGGCCTTTAGCCATAAGGCTGATGTTTTTGCCAAGGCCCGGTACAATCCGGGCCTTGTTGTTTCTCAAAGCTTATAGACAGGATCACCATGCCGGCTTCATTCGTTCACCTGCGCCTGCACACTGAATACTCCCTGGTCGATGGCCTGGTGCGGATCAAACCGCTGATCAAAACTCTGGCCGGCATGAATATGCCCGCTGTCGCGGTGACCGATCAGAACAACATGTGCTCCCTGGTCAAGTTCTACAAGGCGGCCATGGGCGGCGGCATCAAGCCGATCAGTGGTGCAGACCTGTGGCTGTCGAACAAGGACCCTGAAAACCCCCTCAGCCGTATCAGCCTGTTGGCGATGAACCCGTTGGGCTATCGCAACCTGACCGAGCTGATCTCCCGTGGTTACATCGATGGCCAGCGCAATGGCCAGGTCATCATCGAGCGCGAGTGGGTAGCCGAGGCCGCCGACGGCCTGATCATGCTGTCGGCTGCGAAAGAGGGCGAGATCGGTGTCGCGCTGATCAGTGGCAACACTGAAGAAGCCGAGACCCTGGCCCGAGAATGGATGACGGTGTTCCCTGACCGCTTCTATATCGAAGTGCAGCGCACCAAGCGTCCCAATGACGAAGAGCATCTGCATGCGGCTGTGGCTCTGGCAGACAAGATCGGCGCGCCGCTGGTGGCAACCAACGATGTACGCTTTATCAGGCAACAGGACTTTGAGGCTCACGAAACCCGCGTCTGCATTGGTGAGGGCCGGGCACTGGACGACCCGCGTCGCTCCAAGAATTACAGCGATCAGCAGTATCTGAAAAGCGCCGAGGAAATGGCCGAGCTGTTCAGTGACTTGCCTGATGCTTTGGCAAACACGGTTGAAATTGCCAAACGCTGCAATATCGAAGTAAAGCTGGGCACTCACTTTTTGCCCAACTTCCCGATCCCTGATGGCATGACCATCGATGAATATTTCCGCAAGGTGTCATTTGACGGCCTGGAAGAGCGCCTGAGCGTTCTGCTGCCCAAAGACACCACCGAGGATTACGACACCAAGCGTCAGGTGTATGTCGACCGGCTGAATTTCGAACTGGATATCATCATCCAGATGGGGTTCCCGGGTTACTTCCTGATCGTGATGGACTTTATTCAGTGGGCCAAGAGCAATGGCGTACCGGTAGGACCGGGCCGGGGGTCGGGTGCCGGCTCGCTGGTGGCCTATGTACAGAAGATCACCGACCTTGATCCGCTGGAATACGACCTCCTGTTCGAACGATTCCTTAACCCGGAACGGGTATCGATGCCCGACTTCGACGTCGACTTCTGCATGGATGGTCGCGACCGGGTAATCGAGTATGTGGCCGAAAAATACGGACGCAACGCGGTAAGCCAGATCATCACTTTCGGTTCGATGGCCGCCAAGGCGGTAATCCGTGACGTGGCGCGGGTGCAGGGCAAGTCCTACGGCCTGGCGGATCGTCTGTCGAAGATGATTCCGTTTGAAGTCGGTATGACCCTGGAAAAAGCCTTCGAGCAGGAAGAAATCCTGCGCGACTTTATCAAGGTTGATGAAGAAGCGGCCGAAATCTGGGAAATGGCCCGCAAGCTTGAAGGCGTTGTACGTAACGTCGGCAAGCACGCCGGTGGTGTGGTGATCGCACCGACCAAACTGACTGACTTCTCGCCGATTTACTGCGACGAAGAGGGTGGTGGTCTGGTTACCCAGTTCGACAAGGATGACGTTGAGTCTGCTGGCCTGGTGAAGTTCGACTTCCTCGGTCTGCGGACCCTGACAGTGATCGACTGGGCGTTGAAAACCATCAACCGCGATCGCGCCAAGGTCGACGAGCCGCCGCTGGATATCGCCTTTATCCCGCTGGACGACAAGCCGACCTACCAGTTGCTGCAAAAGGCCGAAACCACCGCGGTGTTCCAGCTCGAGTCGCGCGGTATGAAAGAGCTGATCAAAAAGCTCAAGCCCGACTGCCTGGAAGACTTGATCGCACTGGTGGCCCTGTTCCGTCCAGGGCCGCTGCAGTCAGGCATGGTTGATGACTTTATCAACCGTAAGCACGGTCGCGCCGAACTGGCGTACCCGCACTCCGATTACCAGTACGAAGGCCTCAAGCCTGTATTGGCACCCACTTACGGCATCATTCTGTATCAGGAACAGGTGATGCAGATTGCCCAGGTCATGGCCGGTTATACCCTCGGCGGCGCTGACATGCTGCGTCGGGCCATGGGCAAGAAAAAACCCGAAGAAATGGCCAAGCAGCGCGGTGGCTTTATTGAAGGTTGCGCCAATAACAATATTGACGCTGACCTGGCCGGTAACATTTTCGACCTGGTGGAAAAATTTGCCGGTTACGGTTTCAACAAGTCCCACTCCGCTGCCTACGGCCTGGTGTCGTACCAGACCGCCTGGCTGAAAACCCACTACCCGGCGCCATTTATGGCCGCGGTACTGTCGGCGGATATGCACAACACCGACAAGGTGGTGATCCTGATCGAAGAGATTCGCAGCATGAAGCTGCGTCTCGATGCGCCGGATGTGAATGCCTCGGAGTTCAAGTTCACGGTGAACGATGAAGGCCGGATCATTTATGGCCTGGGGGCGATCAAGGGGGTGGGCGAGGGGCCTGTCGAGGCCATTACCGAGGCGCGTCAGGACGGCCCGTTCAAGGATTTGTTCGATTTCTGCGCCCGGGTTGACCTCAAACGTATCAACAAGCGTACTCTTGATGGCCTGATCCGCAGCGGTGCCCTTGACCGCCTGGGGCCGTTTTTCCATGACGAGCCCAAGGCCTGGCAAGCCAACATCGACCAGAACCGTGCGGTGTTGCTGTCGGCGCTGGAAGAAGCGATCAAGGCAGCCGAACAAACTGCGCGCACCCATGACAGCGGGCACGCCGACCTGTTTGGCGGGTTGTTTGTCGAGGCTGATGCGGACGTCTATGCCCACCACCGCAAGGCCAGGGAACTGACGCTCAAGGAGCGACTCAAAGGCGAGAAGGACACTCTGGGCCTGTACCTGACCGGCCATCCGATTGACGAGTACGAGGGCGAGATCCGCCGCTTTGCCCGCCAGCGCATTATTGATCTCAAGCCAGCCCGTGATACCCAGACCGTTGCCGGGATGATTATCGCGTTGCGGGTGATGAAGAACAAAAAAGGCGACAAGATGGGCTTTATCACTCTCGATGACCGTTCGGCGCGCATTGAAGCGTCGTTGTTTGCCGAGGCGTTTCATTCGGCGCAGTCGCTGTTGCAGACTGATGCGATGGTGGTGGTCGAAGGTGAAGTCAGCAATGACGACTTCTCCGGTGGCCTGCGCCTGCGGGTCAAACGGGTGATGAGCATGGAAGATGCACGCACCAGTCTGGCCGAGAGCTTGCGCCTGAAAGTGAACCGGGACGCGCTCAAGGGTGATCAGTTGCGTAATCTGGGCGAGTTGCTGAAAAAACATCGCGGAGCCTGCCCTGTCACCATGGAGTACACGGGCGAAGAGGCCAAGGCCATGTTGCAGTTTGGCGAGACCTGGCGGATCGATCCGGCAGACAGCTTGATTCAAGCCCTGCGTGACCAGTTCGGGCGAGACAACGTCTTCCTCCAATACCGTTGACGGTCAGGGGCCATAGCTGCGCCCTGACCTCGACCTGAATTTTTAATCTCGACCTGAGAGCGCCTGTCCCTTAAGGTAGGCGCGATACAGATCAACCGGCTGCCCCAGCTCGGTTAGAAACGCCAGCAATTGCTGGGTTTCAGACCCTCTGGCATGCTTTGCCGCCGACCCAAGACGGATGCTTATGAACCCGAATTTTCTTGATTTCGAACAGCCGATTGCTGACCTGCAAGCCAAAATCGAAGAGTTGCGCTTGGTTGGTAATGACAATTCGCTGAATATCAGTGATGAAATCTCTCGTCTGCAAGACAAAAGCAAAACGCTGACTGAAGATATTTTCGGCAAGCTGACCAGCTGGCAGATTGCCCGTTTGGCCCGTCACCCGCGTCGTCCCTACACGCTGGACTACATCGATCACATCTTCACCGAGTTTGATGAGCTGCATGGCGACCGCCACTTTGCCGATGACGCTGCCATTGTTGGCGGTATTGCCCGTCTGGACGATCAGCCAGTGATGGTGATTGGTCATCAGAAAGGCCGTGAAGTGCGTGAAAAGGTACGACGCAACTTCGGTATGCCGCGCCCTGAAGGCTACCGCAAGGCCTGCCGTCTGATGGAAATGGCCGAGCGCTTCAAGATGCCGATCCTGACCTTTATCGACACGCCGGGTGCTTACCCGGGTATCGACGCCGAAGAGCGCAACCAGAGCGAAGCCATTGCCTGGAACCTGCGCGTCATGTCGCGCCTGAAAACCCCTATCATCGCCACCGTTATCGGCGAAGGCGGTTCGGGCGGTGCATTGGCCATTGGCGTGTGCGACCAGTTGAACATGCTGCAGTACTCGACCTACGCGGTGATCTCGCCGGAAGGTTGCGCCTCGATTCTGTGGAAAACCGCCGAAAAAGCGCCGGACGCAGCTGAAGCCATGGGTATCACTGCAGAACGCCTGAAAGGCCTGGGCATCGTCGACAAGGTGATTGGCGAGCCATTGGGCGGCGCGCACCGTGACCCGGCTGCGGCTTCTGCGAGCATTCGTGCCGATCTGATTTCCCAGCTCGACATGCTCAAGAAGCTGGATCACGAAGCTCTGCTCAAACGTCGTTATGATCGTTTGATGAGCTACGGTCTCTGATACCTGATTAAAACCGGCCCTCACCCCAACCCTCTCCCGGAGGGAGAGGGAGCTGATTGGTGGTGTTCTCGCTACCGCGTGCGGTCAGTCCCCTCTCCCTCCGGGAGAGGGCTAGGGTGAGGGGCTTCTAATGGCTGACATGTCAACTCTACTTCTGCAAGCTCTCGGCCCCTGGCGCAACGCCAAGGCCTGGCACGTCGCGCTCTCCGGCGGACTCGATTCCACTGTTCTGCTGCACCTTCTCGTTCAATTACGTAAAACCCACTCATTACCGCCTATCACCGCTGTCCATGTGCATCATGGCCTACAGGCGGCGGCCGATGCGTGGCCAGCCCATTGTCAGGCGCTGTGTAAGGGGCTTGGAGTGCCCTTGCAGGTGATTGCCGTGCAGGTGCAGGCGGGCGCAAGTGTCGAGCGTGCAGCGCGGGATGCGCGCTATCAAGCGTTTGCGGCGATCAGCGGTGCCGGGGAGGTGCTGCTGCTCGGGCAGCATCGCGATGACCAGGCTGAAACCCTGTTGTTTCGCCTGTTGCGCGGGGCGGGGGTCAGCGGCCTGGCGGGCATGCCGCGCCAGCGTCGCCTGGGCGCAGGACACCTGTGCCGGCCTTTGCTGGACGTGTCCCGCGCCCAGCTTGAGTCATATGCCCGAGCACAAGGGCTGAGCTGGATTGAAGATCCGTCCAATAGCCAGACAGACTTTTCCCGCAACTTCCTGCGCCATGAAGTCCTTCCGGTCCTCGCTCGGCGCTGGCCCCAGGCGGCTGCCACCATGGCCCGCAGCGCAGCGCACTGTGCCGAGGCGCAGGGTTTGCTGGATGAACTGGCCCAGCAGGATTTGCACGCTGCGGGCTCTACCAGCGAGTTTGCCTGGCTTGGCTTGCCCTCCCTGGAACTGACCGCCATCGCCGGCCTGTCACCTGCCCGTCAGCGCAATGCCTTGCGTCACTGGCTGTCAGCCTTCACGTCATTGCCGGACACCGACCATTGGGCGGGGTGGGATGCCCTGCGGGATGCCCGCATCGATGCGCAGCCGGTGTGGAAGCTCGCAGACGGCGAGTTGCATCGTGCCGGTGGACGTATTTGGTGGCTGGCCGGCGAATGGTTGCACCAACCGATCGCCCCGGTGTTGTGGCCCTGTCCTGATCAGGCCCTGGCGCTGCCGGGTAATGGTCGTGTGCATTTTGTCGGGGATATCCCGGATGGCCCTTTGCAAGTGAGCTATCGTCTAGGGGGCGAAGTGATGGCGCAGGCACAGCGCGGTCATCGTGATCTCAAGCGGCTGCTCAACGAGCGAGGTGTTCCGTTGTTTGCCCGTGGCAGATTGCCGCTTCTGTACCGCAATGAGCAGTTATTGGCCGTGGCAAACCTCCCTGGACTGGACTCCAGCCCCTGTGGGCGCTGGAAATTGCAGTGGCTGCCAACTTCGAGCGATCAAGGTTTGAGCTGAAAGGGGGTTTCCGGTAGACTACGCTCCCTTCTTGATACAACTTCTGTGGATTCACCAGAATTGCAGATGTTGCCGATTACCAAGCAGTCTTTGCTGGGCGATTTTAAAAAAATGTGTGGCTTGCATCGAACCGGTGGTTTCCATCGGTCTGTTTCAACGCAGCAGTTTTTCGAAAGGTGCACTGTGACTAATGCTGGTGATTGGGGGCTTCGGCCTTCCTTCGCTTTCCCCGGCGGCTCTGACCGCTTTAACGCAGACTTCTAGGGTTTTTCATGACGCGCTACATCTTCGTCACGGGCGGTGTTGTTTCTTCATTGGGGAAAGGCATTGCCTCGGCTTCATTGGCAGCCATCCTGGAGGCGCGGGGACTTAAGGTCACCATGCTGAAGCTGGACCCCTACATCAACGTTGATCCGGGCACCATGAGCCCGTTCCAGCACGGTGAAGTGTTCGTCACGCACGACGGCGCCGAAACCGACCTGGACTTGGGCCATTACGAGCGGTTTATCCGCACGACCATGACCCAGAACAACAACTTCACCACGGGCCGCGTTTACGAACACGTCCTGCGCAAGGAGCGCCGTGGTGATTACCTGGGTGCAACCATTCAGGTAATTCCGCACATCACCGACGAAATCAAACGTCGGATCATCAAGGGCGCCGGCGATGCCGACGTAGCGATGGTTGAGATTGGCGGCACTGTGGGTGACATTGAGTCGCAACCGTTCCTCGAAGCTATCCGTCAGCTGCGCATCGAAGTGGGCGCCAAGCGCGCCATGCTGATGCACCTGACTCTGGTTCCGTACATTGCCACCGCTGGCGAAACGAAAACCAAACCTACACAGCACTCGGTTAAAGAGCTGCGTTCCATCGGCCTGCAGCCAGACGTACTGATCTGCCGCTCCGATCACCACGTTGATGTGTCTTCGCGTCGCAAGATCGCGCTGTTCACCAACGTTGAGGAACGTGCTGTCATTTCGCTGGAAGACGCCGACACCATCTACAAGATCCCGGGCATGCTGCACGCTCAGGGCCTGGATGATTTCGTCGTTGAGCGCTTTGGCCTGGAATGCAACAGCGCCGACCTGTCCGAGTGGGACAAGGTCGTCGACGCCAAGCTGAACCCGGAGCACGAAGTCACCATCGCGATGGTCGGCAAGTACATGGAACTGCTGGACGCGTACAAGTCGCTGATCGAAGCGATGAGCCACGCCGGTATTTCCAACCGTACCAAGGTCAACCTGCGCTATATCGACTCCGAAGACATCGAAAACAAAGGCACCGAGCTGCTTGAAGGTTGTGATGCCATTCTGGTTCCTGGCGGCTTCGGTCTGCGCGGCGTCGAAGGCAAGATCACTGCCGTTCAATATGCACGCGAGAACAAGGTGCCATACCTGGGTATCTGCCTGGGCATGCAAGTAGCGGTTATCGAGTTCGCACGTAATGTGCTGGGCTGGAAAGACGCCAACTCCACCGAATTCGATCGCAGCAGCGGCCATCCGGTTGTCGGTCTGATCACCGAGTGGGAAGACGCCACCGGTGCAGTCGAAACCCGTACCGAAACTTCCGACCTGGGCGGCACCATGCGTCTGGGCGCGCAGGATTGCCAGCTGCAAGCCGGTTCCCTGGTTCACGATTGCTATGCCAAGGACGTGATTGTTGAACGTCATCGTCATCGCTATGAAGTGAACAATAACCTGCTGCCGCAACTGACCGAAGCAGGCCTGAAAGTGACCGGTCGTTCCGGTGACGGCGCGTTGGTAGAAGTGGTTGAAGCTCCGGATCATCCTTGGTTTGTCGCTTGCCAGTTCCACCCGGAGTTCACCTCCACGCCACGTGATGGCCATCCATTGTTCACCGGTTTCGTCAAAGCTGCACTGGCGCAACACGAGAAGAAGGCGTAATCAGAATGGCGCAAAAGATTATCCGTGTAGGCAATATCGAAATTGCCAACGACAAGCCAATGGTCTTGTTCGGTGGCATGAACGTGCTGGAAAGCCGTGATATGGCCATGCAGGTGTGCGAAGAGTACGTACGGGTCACCGAAAAGCTCGGTATTCCTTACGTGTTCAAGGCCAGTTTCGACAAGGCCAATCGTTCATCTGTCAGCTCTTACCGTGGCCCAGGCCTCGAAGAAGGCATGCGGATTTTTCAGGACATCAAGGCCGCCTTCGGTGTGCCGCTGATTACCGACGTCCACGAGCCTGCGCAAGCGGCCGTGGTCGCCGAGGTCTGCGACATCATCCAGTTGCCGGCTTTCCTGTCGCGTCAAACTGACCTGGTCGTGGCCATGGCCAAGACCGGCGCCGTGATCAACATCAAAAAAGCCCAGTTCCTTGCGCCTCAGGAAATGAAACACATCCTGAGCAAATGCGAAGAAGCGGGCAATGATCAGTTGATCCTCTGCGAACGTGGCTCCAGCTTTGGCTACAACAACCTTGTTGTCGACATGCTGGGCTTCGGCATCATGAAGCAGTTCGAATACCCGGTGTTTTTCGACGTGACCCATGCGCTGCAAATGCCTGGCGGTCGCTCGGACTCTGCCGGTGGTCGTCGTGCCCAGGTAACCGACCTGGCCAAGGCTGGTATCAGCCAGAGCCTGGCCGGTCTGTTCCTGGAAGCACACCCGGATCCTGACAACGCCAAGTGCGACGGCCCTTGTGCCTTGCGCCTGGACAAGCTGGAGCCATTCCTGGCTCAGCTGAAGTCGCTGGATGAGTTGGTTAAAAGTTTTCCGACAATAGAAACCGCGTAACCCTCGTTTCTCCGGTAAAGTACCGCACGATTTCTCGGGCCTCAGGGCCCGAGCCTTATCGCCCGCAAGGCTGCCCGCTATTTGACCCTTGCCGCCGATAACAATATTTCCCTCAGCTGCGTCGTTTTCGTCAACTTTGGAGTATTTACAACAATGGCAAAGATCGTCGACATCAAAGGTCGTGAAGTTCTCGACTCCCGTGGCAATCCCACTGTGGAAGCGGACGTGCTTCTCGACAACGGCATCATCGGCAGCGCTTGCGCGCCGTCCGGTGCTTCCACCGGTTCCCGTGAAGCGCTGGAACTGCGTGATGGCGACAAAAGCCGTTACCTGGGCAAAGGCGTGCTGAAAGCCGTTGCCAACATCAACGGCCCGATTCGTGATTTGCTGCTGGGTAAAGACCCGGTTGACCAAAAGGCGCTGGACCACGCGATGATCGCGCTGGACGGTACTGAGAACAAAGGCTCCCTGGGCGCCAACGCCATCCTGGCCGTGTCTTTGGCTGCTGCCAAAGCTGCTGCCCAGGACCAGGACCTGCCGCTGTACGCACACATCGCCAACCTGAACGGCACTCCGGGTGTTTACTCGATGCCGGTTCCGATGATGAACATCATCAACGGTGGCGAGCACGCCGATAACAACGTCGACATTCAAGAGTTCATGGTTCAGCCGGTTGGCGCCAAGACCTTTTCTGACGCGCTGCGCATGGGCACCGAAATCTTCCATCACCTCAAAGCAGTGCTCAAGGCCCGTGGCCTGAACACCGCAGTGGGCGACGAAGGTGGTTTCGCACCGAACCTGGCGTCCAACGAAGATGCTCTGAAAGTCATTTCCGAAGCCATCGCCAATGCCGGTTACACCCTGGGCACCGACGTGACCCTGGCGCTGGACTGCGCGGCGAGTGAATTCTACGAAGACGGCAAGTACAACCTGTCGGGCGAAGGCCAGGTGTTCAGCTCCGAAGGTTTTGCTGAATACCTCAAGGGTCTGACCCAGCGTTACCCGATCATCTCCATCGAAGACGGCCTGGACGAGTCTGACTGGGATGGCTGGAAAATTCTGACCGACAAAATCGGTGAGAAAGTACAGCTGGTAGGCGACGACCTGTTCGTGACCAACACCAAGATCCTGAAAGAAGGCATCGACAAGAGCATCGCCAACTCGATCCTGATCAAGTTCAACCAGATCGGCACCCTGACCGAAACCCTGGAAGCCATCCAGATGGCCAAGGCTGCAGGTTACACGGCTGTGATCTCGCACCGCTCCGGCGAAACCGAAGATTCCACCATTGCCGACCTGGCCGTGGGTACCGCCGCTGGCCAGATCAAGACCGGCTCGCTGTGCCGTTCCGATCGCGTTTCCAAGTACAACCAATTGCTGCGTATCGAAGAGCAACTGGGTGCAAAAGCCAAGTACAACGGCCGTGGCGAGTTTCGCGGCTGAGTACTTAATGGTAAAAAGTCAGCAGGTAGTGTCGGAAAGCTCGCCAAGTCGGGTCTTTTGACACTAATCTGATGCTTCTGTATACAAGCCTGGTTCGTCCAGGCTTTGTATTATTCGTTGTTTACGTTTGTCGGCATGGCTGTCTTTTCACTGGATACCTGATATTCGATGCGCAGTCCCAATTGGTTGTTTCTAATCTTGCTCTTGCTGCTGGCAGGCCTGCAGTATCGCCTGTGGGTGGGTAATGGCAGTTTGGCGCAGGTTACTGACCTGACCCAGCAAATAGCCGATCAACGTGCTGAAAACGAAATCCTGCTTGAGCGCAACCGCGTGCTGGATGCGGAAGTGCTGGAGCTGAAAAAAGGCATGGAGACCGTTGAAGAACGTGCTCGCCATGAGTTGGGCATGATCAAAGAGGGTGAAACCCTCTATCAGTTGGCCCAATGAGTCATTTGTCACCGGCCTTCTGGGCCGTGATTCCTGCCGCGGGTGTAGGTGCCCGTATGGCCGCGGACCGTCCCAAACAATATTTGCAGTTGGGCGGACGCAGTATTCTGGAACACAGCATCAGCTGTTTCCTCGACCACCCGGGCCTGAAGGGGCTGGTGGTCAGTGTCGCTTTTGATGATCCATTCTGGCCGTCCTTGCCTTGTGCTGCCGACCCTCGGGTTGTACGGGTAGACGGCGGGCGTGAGCGCGCCGACTCGGTACTCAACGCGTTGTTGCACCTGCATGCGCAGGGCGCGGCAGATGACGATTGGGTGTTGGTGCATGATGCCGCGAGGCCCAACCTGTCTCGGGAAGACCTTAACAAGCTGCTGAGTGAATTGGCTGACGACCCTGTAGGTGGTTTGTTAGCCGTTCCAGCGCGGGACACGCTCAAGCGGGTGGACAAGCAGGGGCGTGCGGTTGAAACCGTGGATCGCAGCTTGATCTGGCAGGCCTATACGCCGCAGATGTTCCGCTTGGGGGCGTTGCATCGTGCTTTGGCTGACAGCCTGGTGGCCGATGCAACCATCACCGATGAATCTTCAGCGATGGAGTGGGCAGGCCTGGCGCCGCGTTTGATCGAAGGGCGTTCGGACAATATCAAGGTCACCCGCCCCGAAGACCTTGAGTGGTTGCGTTTGCGTTGGGCCAAGCGCTGATCAGAACCTGCGGAGGTTCTTGTGGGAGCGGGCTTGCTCGCGATGGTATCAGCTGAGTTTGCCTGACAGACCGAGTCGTCTGCATCACGAGCAAGCCCGCTCCCACTGTTAACAACTACTGCTCCCTCTCCTGGTATTCCTCCCGCTTGGCCAACCCCTCCTTCAAGTAATCAACCAGCTTTCTGACCTTGGGCGACAAGTGCCGCTGTTGCGGGTACAGCGCCCATACTGCGGTGTTGGGGGGCTGGTGGGTGTCGAGCAACGACACCAGCGTCCCGGTCTTCAAGTGCTCCAGCACGTAATAGTCCGGCAACTGACAAATCCCTACACCCTGTAACGCAGCATCCAGTACAGCCTGCCCACTGTTGCATCGCCAGTTCCCTTGCACCCGTTGCGAAAATTCGCGGCCGTCCTGCTGCAATTGCCATAGATCTGAACTGCCAATCAGACAATTGTGCCGGCTCAATTCCGACAGGCTATGGGGGCGCCCGTAACGTTCCAGGTAGGAGGGCGAGGCGCACATATACATGCGCCTGGGAGCCAGGCGCGTGGCTACCAGTCTTGAATCCTGCAAGCGCCCCAGGCGGATCGCCAGATCCAGGCTTTCATGCACCAGGTCCAATGGCCGGTTGCTCAGTTCGATGTCCACCCGCAATTGCGGGTACAGCCCCATAAAGCGCGTAACCAGCGGCACGATAAAGCGTTCGCCATAGGCCACGGCACAGGTCATGCGCAACATGCCCTTGGGCTCGCTGGCCAGATCACCGATGGCACGCAGTGCTTCTTCACGTCCGTCTTGCAGGCGCTGGCAATGCTGCAAAAAAGTCTGCCCGGCTTCGGTCAGCGTCACCTTGCGGGTACTGCGATAAAACAGGCGGGTCTGCAATCGCTCTTCAAGTCGCGCTACCTGGCGGCTGATATGGGATGAAGAGACGCCAAGACGTTCGGCCGCCGCCGTGAATTGGCCGCATTCGGCCACAGCGACAAATTCGTCTATACCTTCCCAGCGGTTCTCATTCATGGTTGATTATCCCTGCATAGCAATAATGTTTTGCTTTTGCCTGGATTATTAATCACCTGGCGCTGATTTACACTCTGCGTCTTGTTTTTACTTTGCTGGAGACGATCGATGATCAAGTCACGTGCCGCCGTTGCGTTCGAAGCCAAAAAGCCGCTGGAAATCGTGGAAGTAGACGTTGCCATGCCCAAGGCTGGCGAAGTGCTGCTGCGGGTTGTGGCCTCGGGTGTTTGCCATACCGATGCCTACACCTTGTCGGGCGCCGACCCGGAAGGCATCTTCCCGTCGATCCTGGGCCATGAAGGCGGTGCCATCGTTGAAGCCATCGGCGAAGGCGTGACCTCGGTTGCGGTCGGCGATCATGTCATCCCTCTGTACACCCCTGAATGTGGCAAGTGCAAATTCTGCCTGTCGGGCAAGACCAACCTGTGTCAGGCCATTCGTGCCACCCAGGGCAAGGGCTTGATGCCTGATGGCACTACGCGCTTCTCCTACAAAGGTCAGCCGATTTTCCACTACATGGGCACTTCGACCTTTTCCGAATACACCGTGCTCCCTGAGATTTCGGTCGCAAAAATTCAGAAGGACGCTCCTCTGGAGAAGGTGTGTCTGCTGGGTTGCGGCGTGACGACCGGGATCGGCGCGGTGCTGAACACGGCCAAGGTCAAGCCGGGCGACACCGTGGCCATCTTCGGTCTGGGCGGTATTGGCCTGTCTGCGGTAATCGGTGCGGTGAAAGCGAAGGCGGCGCGGATCATAGCCATTGATATCAACCCGGCCAAGTTTGAAATCGCCCGACAGCTGGGTGCTACTGATTGCGTGAACCCGAAAGACTTCGATCGCCCGATTCAGGAAGTGATAGTCGACATGACCGATGGCGGTGTCGATTTTTCCTTTGAGTGCATCGGCAATGTGCAGTTGATGCGTGCGGCACTGGAGTGCTGCCACAAGGGGTGGGGCGAGTCGGTGATTATTGGCGTGGCAGGTGCGGGGCAGGAAATTTCCACCCGTCCGTTCCAGCTGGTGACCGGTCGCGTCTGGCGCGGTTCGGCATTTGGTGGCGTGCGCGGCCGCAGCGAATTGCCAAGCTATGTAGATATGGCACAAAGCGGCGAGATCCCGCTGGATACTTTCATCACCCACACCATGGGCCTGGAAGATATCAATAAGGCTTTTGACCTGATGCATGAAGGCAAAAGCATCCGCACTGTCATCCATTTCTAAATAACTGCGGCAAGTCGAATGCCATAAAATACCTGTGGGAGCGGGCTTGCTCCCACAGGGGGGTGTTTGTCTTGTGGTCTGGAGTTGCCCATGTCTCTTGAGAACATTTCCTGCCAGAAGAGCTTTGGCGGTTGGCACAAGCGTTACAAGCACCGGTCCGAAGTGCTGGGCTGCGACATGGTGTTTGCCGTGTACTTGCCGCCGCAGGCGGAGCAGGGCGCAAAGCTGCCTGTAGTGTATTGGTTGTCGGGTTTGACCTGTACCGACGAAAACTTCATGCACAAGGCCGGGGCCATGAAGATGGCTGCCGAATTGGGCCTTATCATCGTCGCACCGGACACCAGCCCCCGTGGCGAAGGCGTGCCCGATGACCCGCAGGGGGCGTGGGATTTCGGCCTGGGTGCAGGGTTCTATCTGAATGCCACTCAGCAGCCGTGGGCCCAGCACTATCAGATGCACGATTATGTGGTGCAGGAATTGCCGGCTCTGGTCGAAGCGCATTTCCCGGCTTCGCAAAAGCGTGGCATCAGCGGACACTCGATGGGTGGGCACGGGGCGTTGGTTTGCGCGTTGCGAAATCCGGGGCGTTACCAGTCGGTGTCGGCGTTTGCGCCCATCAGCAATCCGATGGATTGCCCGTGGGGGCAAAAGGCATTCTCCCATTACCTGGGAGAAGAGCGGGCGCGCTGGCGTGAGTGGGATGCCAGTGTGCTGATTGGCGAGGCCAGTGAAAGGCTGCCGTTGCTGGTCGATCAGGGAGATCGCGATGACTTCCTGGCTGTTCAGCTCAAGCCTGAAGTGCTGCAACAGGCCGCCAGGCTAGCCGATTACCCGCTGACCTTGCGTTTGCAACCGGGCTACGACCATAGCTATTTCTTCATCGCCAGCTTTATTGACGACCACTTGCGTCACCACGCAAGCGCACTAAGTGCTTAATAGTAGGTAGAATCACGCCCTGACTTAATCGGGGCGTTTTTTTATGCGTATTGGCCACGGCTATGATGTGCACTGTTTCGCTGAAGGCGATTTCATTACGTTGGGCGGCGTGCGGATCTCCCATAAATTCGGGCTGTTGGCCCACTCTGATGGCGATGTGCTTTTGCACGCCCTGAGCGACGCCTTGCTGGGCGCTGCAGCGCTTGGCGATATCGGCAAGCATTTCCCGGACACCGATCCGACCTTCAAGGGCGCTGACAGTCGCGTTCTGTTGCGTCATGTCGTCGGTCTGATCCATGCCAAGGGCTGGAAAGTCGGCAATGTCGACAACACCATCATTGCCCAGGCGCCAAAAATGGCGCCGCATATTGAAACGATGCGTGCGCTGATTGCCGCGGATCTAGAGGTTGATTTGGACCAGGTAAACGTAAAGGCCACGACCACCGAGAAGCTCGGCTTCGTTGGGCGTGAAGAAGGCATCGCAGTGCATTCCATTGCCTTGTTGGTTCGCTCATGAACGAGTTCGATCTGCTGGGCCCGCTCGCTTATGGCGAGGCATTGGGCACGGCTGTGCTCAAGGCCACGGCTGAAGATTTTCAAGTCGACGAAGTGCTTGATATACCGCTGTCCGGAGATGGTGAGCACCTGTGGTTGTGGGTCGAGAAGCGCGGCCTGAATACCGAGGAGGCGGCCCGGCGCCTTGCCAAGGCTGCAGGCGTGCCACTGCGCACCGTCAGCTATGCAGGCCTCAAGGACCGCCAGGCATTGACCCGCCAGTGGTTCAGCGTGCAACTGCCGGGCAAGGCAGACCCTGATCTGTCGGGCGCCGAAAACGACACGCTGAAGATTCTCAAGACCTCGCGACACAAGCGCAAATTGCAGCGTGGAGCCCATGCGGCCAATGGTTTCACCTTGCGCCTGACGCAACTGAACGCTGACAAGGACGCGCTGGAGCAACGCCTGCAACTGATCGCCAAGCAGGGTGTACCGAACTATTTCGGTAGCCAGCGCTTTGGCTGGCAGGGCGGCAATCTGGGCGAAGCCCGTGATTATGCGGCGCGCAAGGCCTTGCCTGAGCAGCGCAACGTTCGTTCGCGGCTGCTGTCCACCGCGCGCAGCTATCTGTTCAATCAGGTGCTGGCCGCACGGGTGGCCGATGGCAGCTGGCAACGGGCGCAGGTTGGCGATTTACTGGCTTTTACCGACAGCCGCAGCTTTTTCCCGGCGGGCGAGGCTGAATGCAGCGACCCGCGCCTGGCCATTCTCGATCTGCACCCCACCGGCCCGCAGTGGGGCGAGGGCGAATCACCGACCACTGGCGCCACCCACGCGCTGGAGCAGTCAATTGCAGAGCGTGAAGCCGACTTGCGTGACTGGCTGGTACGCGCCGGCATGAGCCATGAGCGACGCATCCTGCGACTGCCCATTGGCCGGTTGACGTGGCATTATCCTCAGCCTGACATTCTGCAACTGGAATTTGTTCTGCCGCCAGGATGCTTCGCCACTGTTCTGGTGCGCGAGCTTGTTGATCTGGTGACGTTGGATCAAGCGGACACCTTATGCGTATTCTGATTTCAAACGATGACGGGGTAACAGCTCCGGGCCTGGCCGCGCTTTATGGTGCGCTGGCCGACTACGCCGAGTGCGTGGTAGTTGCCCCCGAGCAGGACAAAAGTGGCGCCAGCAGTTCGCTGACGCTGGACCGTCCCCTGCATCCTCATACCCTGGCCAATGGCTTTATCAGCATCAACGGTACACCTACCGATTGCGTGCATCTGGCTATTCACGGCTTGCTCGAGCAGCAGCCGGACATGGTGGTGTCGGGCATCAACCTGGGTGCCAACCTGGGTGATGACGTGTTGTACTCGGGCACTGTGGCGGCGGCACTCGAGGGCCGCTTCCTGGATCGTCCTTCTTTTGCCTTTTCGTTGGTCTCCCGCCAGGTGGACAACCTGCCGACGGCGGCGTTTTTTGCCCGCAAGCTGCTTGAAGCCCACGCATCGCTGAACTTGCCGCCGCGTACGGTCCTCAATGTGAACATTCCCAACCTGCCGTTGGCGAAGATTCGTGGCATTCAACTCACCCGTCTCGGCCATCGTGCCCGTGCTGCTGCACCGGTACGGGTGGTTGATCCGCGCGGCAAGGCAGGTTACTGGATTGCTGCGGCAGGCGATGTCGAAGACGGTGGCCCGGGCACGGACTTCCATGCCGTGATGCAGGGTTATGTATCGATCACGCCGCTGCAACTGGATCGCACCTTTGGTGATGGTTTCAACAGCCTCAATGACTGGCTGGAGGGCATGGGCTGATGGCGCGCGAGCAGGATGGCATGATGCACCGCGGCATTGGCATGACCTCTGAGCGCACCCGTGAGCGGCTGATTCAGCGCCTGCGTGAAGAGGGCATCGTTAACCAGAACGTGCTCGAGGTCATTCGCCGCACGCCACGTCATCTGTTTGTGGATGAAGCCCTGGCGCACAGGGCGTACGAAGATACGGCGCTGCCGATCGGCAATAACCAGACCATCTCCCAGCCTTACATGGTGGCGCGCATGAGCGAGCTGTTGCTTGAGGACGGGCCGCTGGACAAGGTCATGGAGATCGGCACCGGTTCGGGGTACCAGACCGCCGTGCTGTCGCAGCTGGTCGAGCGGATTTTTTCGGTCGAGCGCATCAAGGTGCTGCAGGACCGGGCCAAGGAGCGATTGCTTGAGCTCAACCTGCGCAATGTGGTGTTCCGCTGGGGCGATGGGTGGGAGGGCTGGCCTGCGCTGGCGCCTTACAACGGCATTATCGTCACCGCTGTAGCCACTGATGTGCCGCAGGCACTGCTCGACCAACTGGCCCCTGGCGGGCGCCTGGTGATCCCGGTGGGTGCCGGCGAGATGCAGCAGTTGATGTTGATCGTGCGCGAAGAGCACGGTTTCGCCCGGCGGGTGATCGGTAATGTACGCTTTGTGCCGCTGCTCAACGGGCCGCTGGCCTGAGTCTTTGTACGTATCGGGTGAATTTTGGGGCAGGGTACGGGTCATAAAGCCCATCACCCGGGCTCTGCCCGGTATGTGTGTATGTTTTATACGCTGTGTTTATCAATCGGCTTTACAGTCTGTAAAAGCCCTATAGCCAGTTATACTTGCTGCAAACCATGGCCAGTACTGGCGTTTTACTATTTAGCCATCTTCAAAGGGAGCGGCGGGTGAGTCTCACAGTCATTGCGCAGCGTAAGAGCAGCAAAAGCTTTCAGAGACTGGTGGTCGGTCTATTTCTGAGTACCACACTGGCTTTGTTGGCAGCGTGCTCCAGCACCCCCAAAAATGGCGTGAATGTCGTTGACCGTAACGGCGTGGCCCAGCGCCCGGCCGTGACCACCGGGCAATACGCGGTGCGTCGCGGCGACACTTTGTTCTCGATTGCCTTTCGTTATGGGTGGGACTGGAAGGCCCTGGCTGCACGCAACAATATTGCCGCCCCGTTCACCATCGTCCCGGGCCAGGTCATCCGCTTTGACGGTCGCTCAGGCACCCAGCCTGCAGGCGGCTCGACCACCACCGTTGTGTCATCCTCTTCGGGCAGCAAAACCACGGTTATCAAGCGTTCCGCCACGGCTGCAAGTGCCCCCGCAGCGGTTGCCCCGATGCCGGCAGGCCCTGCTCCCAAGGGGTGGGGATGGCCCTCAAATGGCATTTTGATCGGAAAATTCTCTTCAAACGGTAGTTTGAATAAAGGTATTGATATCGCCGGCGATTTGGGACAGCCTGTTTTAGCTGCGTCTGATGGTTCGGTTGTATACGCTGGCAGTGGATTGAGGGGCTACGGCGAACTGATCATCATCAAACACAGTGATACCTACGTCAGTGCCTACGGTCACAACCGCAGGCTTTTGGTTCGGGAGGGACAGCAGGTCAAGGTCGGACAGACAATTGCCGAAATGGGGTCAACTGGTACAGACCGGGTGAAACTTCACTTTGAGATTCGCCGCCAAGGTAAACCTGTAGATCCATTGCAATTCCTTCCTCGCCGTTGATCGGTTACCAGCCTGTTCCTGATGTGGATAAGGAACAGGCTCCAGCGTTGCCAGGGATTAAGGCGAGGCTTGAGCTTGAGGTCGAACTCAACAAAGGACTATTGCAATGGCTCTCAACAAAGAAGCGCCGGGGTTTGACATCGACGATGAGGTGCTCCTTATGGACTCCAGCATCGATAGCGACTTGATGTCAGAAGAAGACGATTCGCCCCCTACAGCTAGAACCAAGTCCAAAAAAGCAGCTGCTACAAAACAGCACAAGTACATTGACTACACGCGGGCCCTTGATGCGACCCAGTTGTACCTCAATGAAATCGGCTTTTCCCCGTTACTCTCTCCGGCAGAAGAAGTCCATTTTGCGCGTTTGTCGCAAAGCGGCGACCCGGCCGGGCGCAAGCGAATGATAGAAAGCAACCTGCGGCTGGTGGTGAAAATTGCCCGACGTTACGTCAACCGTGGTTTGTCATTGCTTGACCTGATCGAAGAAGGCAACCTGGGCCTGATCCGGGCTGTCGAGAAATTCGATCCCGAACGAGGGTTTCGCTTCTCGACCTACGCCACCTGGTGGATCCGCCAAACGATTGAACGGGCGATCATGAACCAGACCCGCACCATCCGTTTGCCGATCCACGTTGTAAAAGAGCTGAACGTCTACCTGCGAGCCGCGCGCGAACTCACGCAAAAGCTCGATCACGAACCCTCTCCTGAAGAAATCGCCAATCTGCTCGAAAAACCGGTCGCCGAGGTCAAGCGCATGCTTGGGCTTAATGAACGCGTGTCTTCGGTAGACGTGTCTTTGGGGCCGGACTCTGACAAAACCCTGCTTGATACCCTGACGGATGACAGGCCCACAGACCCTTGTGAGCTGCTTCAGGACGATGACTTGTCGCAAAGTATCGATCAGTGGTTGTCCGAGCTCACAGACAAGCAGCGTGAAGTGGTGATTCGCCGTTTCGGGCTGCGTGGCCATGAGAGCAGCACTCTTGAGGATGTAGGGCTGGAAATTGGCCTGACCCGTGAGCGTGTGCGCCAGATCCAGGTTGAAGGGCTCAAGCGCTTGCGAGAAATTCTTGAACGCAACGGCCTGTCGAGCGAGTCGCTGTTCCAGTAATCCGCGAACGGCTGACAAAAAACCCCGAACTAATCGGGGTTTTTTGTGGGTGTTTGTTTTGAGTGATGCCCGGTAGTGCGAATTTGACAACAATATGGACCTTGTTGTTATACAAACTTGAACTAATTGTTTATTTAATCGGCTTTGAAATGGAATGTCACGGACGAGATAGGTTATTGCCTGTGGCTTGCTGTAAGCCTTTACTTACTTTTTACGTAAGCCAAGGGCTTGGCAATAAAGGGCAAACGCCTTTGTGTAACAGTGCTTAACTCATAAGTCATTGAAATATAATGTATTTATATTTTTAGTTGGGCAGTTTGTGTAATAAATACTCATAACATCCGCGCTTGCAGCAATCCTATAAAACTCTAGTATTTGAACTGTATCGACGGATCGATACGGCGCTCAAGGAAGAACGCAGACGGACATCGCGGGAAGCGATTCATCAGGATGATGAGAAGGAACAAAAGGGACTAGGGAAAAAATGTGGGCGGGTCAAACCGCCCCTTTTTTTTGCCCGCAAAAAAGGTCCGGGCGGTGATGTTTAAACGGTTATAGCAAAACGCCCAAGGCCATTGGTCTCGGGCGTTTTGCGTGGTGCAGTCACCTGGCCGTGCCAGGCTCAGTACTTAGAGTACTGGATAGTCGATATAGCCCACTGCGCCATTGACGTAGAAGGTTTCCGGGTGCGCCTCATTCAGCGGCGCATCGGCCTTCAAGCGTGCGGGCAGATCAGGGTTGGCGATAAACGGCACGCCGAATGCGACGGCATCGGCCTTGCCTGCTGCCAGCCAGGCATTGGCACTGTCTTTGGTGAAGCTCTCATTGACGATGTACGGGCCACCGAAGGCTTGCTTGAGTTGCGGGCCCAGGCTGTCGGCAGCTTCATGCTCGCGCGCACAGATGTAGGCAATACCGCGCTTGCCCAGTTCGCGGGCGACATAACCAAAGGTTTCGGCCAGGTTTTCATCGCCCATGTCGTGCAGGTCGGCCCGTGGCGACAAATGCACGCCAACCCGGCCGGCACCCCAGACTTCAATGGCGGCGTCGGTAACTTCCAGCAACAGGCGCGCACGGTTCTCTATGCTGCCGCCGTACTGGTCGGTACGTTTGTTGGTGCTGCTTTGCAGGAACTGGTCGAGCAGGTAGCCATTTGCACTATGGATCTCGACGCCATCAAAACCGGCAGCCTTGGCGTTTTCTGCGCCTGTGCGGTAGGCCTCGACAATATCGGCGATCTCGGCAGTTTCCAGCGCGCGAGGCGTCGGGAAATCAACCTTCGGGCGCACCAGGCTAACATGGCCCTTGGCCGCAATGGCGCTGGGTGCAACCGGCGTTTCACCGTTCAGGTACATCGGATGCGAGATGCGGCCTACATGCCACAACTGCAGCGCAATCCGGCCACCGGCGGCGTGTACGGCCCGGGTGATGTTGGTCCAGCCGCGTACCTGGTCGTCGGCCCAGATGCCCGGAGTGTCAGGGTAGCCGACGCCCATAGGCGTGACCGATGTGGCCTCGCTCAGGATCAGGCCGGCAGAGGCGCGTTGAACGTAGTATTCAGCCATCAGGGCATTAGGTACCCGACCTTCGCTGGCGCGGCAGCGGGTCAGCGGAGCCATGATGATGCGGTTGGGCAGTTCGAGGTCGCCCAACTTGATCGGATCGAAAATCGTCGTCATTTATGCAGCCCTCTCAAGGATCAGTTCGTAGCAGTAGCCAGTTCGGAATTGCCGCCCTGGCGGAAAGTGATCAGCGTCACCAGCAGTGCCAGTATTGCCAGTGCGGCAGCGGCCAGTGGAACGCTGGTGAGTCCGAAGCCGTGGGCGATGACACTGCCGCCAACCCAGGCACCGAGTGCATTGCCGACGTTGAATGCGCCGATATTCAGGGTTGAAACCAGGTTCGGGGCAGCCTTGCCGAAGGTCACGACATTGATTTGCAGCGCCGGTACGGCAGCGAATGAAGCCGCAGCCCACAAAAACAGGGTGATTTCAGTCGGGATCACCGCGACGCTGGTCCAGGTCAGTACGGTGGACATCACCGCCATCGCGATAAACACACCGATCAGCGTTGCGGCCAGGCGTTTGTCCGCCAGCTTGCCACCGATGATATTGCCCACCGTCAGGCCAAGGCCGATCAGCAGCAGAGTCCAGGTCACGCCGCTTGGCGAAACGCCGGTGACATCACCGAGCAGGGGCGCGACATAAGTGAACAGGGTGAACATCGACGCGGAAAACAGCGCAGTCATGCTCAGCGACAGCCAGATGCCTGCGCCTTTGAGCGCGGCCAGTTCGGCACGCATGTCGAGTTTTTCCTCGTCACGCTTGGCTGGCAGAAAGCGGATCAGGCCGATCAATGCCACGACACCGATCACGGTGACGGCAAAAAACGTCGAGCGCCATCCTGCTGCCTGGCCCAGAGCAGTGCCCAGGGGAACGCCGAGCACGTTGGCCAGGGTCAGGCCGGTAAACATCAGGGCCACGGCAGACGCGCGCTTGTTGGCAGGTACCAGGCCTGCGGCCACGACCGAACCAATACCGAAGAACGCGCCGTGGCACAGGGCAGTGACAACACGGGCAAACATCAGCACGTTGTAATCACTGGCCAGGGCACAGAGCAGGTTGCCGATGATGAATATCACCATCAACGCTACCAGGGCGGCCTTGCGCGGCAACCTGGCCGTGGCCAGCGCCATAAACGGCGCACCGATGGCCACACCCAGCGCGTAGCCGGTTACCAGCCAGCCGGCACCGGGAATGGATACACCAAGGTCGGTTGCGACATCAGGCAGCAAGCCCATGATCACAAACTCGGTGGTCCCGATGGCGAAAGCGCTGAGCGCCAGAATGAGTAGCGAGAGGGGCATGGAAGTCCTTTTAAAGCTCTTGGCTGATTTTTTCGAGGAAGACCTTGATGGTTTCCTCATTACGTTTGAAAAAGTGCCACTGACCGTGTTTTTGGCTGGTAATCAGGCCCGCTCGCTGCAGCGTTGCGAGATGGGCAGAAACCGTGGACTGCGACAGGCCGCAGAGCTGATCAAACTGCCCGGCACACACACCATGTTCGGTGGAGTGAACCTGGTCAGGGAACGAGGCATCAGGGTTTTTCAGAGCGTTGAGAATTTCTCGGCGTACTGGGTGTGCCAGGGCTTTTATTATTTCGTCGAGGTCGATCGTCATGGTTGCAGTGCTCATTGGGTACAACGTTATATCGCGATGAGGCGAACTTTAAATCGTTATATCGCGATATACAAATATGATTTCGATCTTAGATCAGCTCAAATCGATATATCGGGTTATAACGATATTGGTGTGGCAGTGCTAAACTGCGCCCATGAATTATCTCGCACATCTGCACCTTGGCGGTCAGCGCCCGGAAGAAATGCTGGGCAGTCTTTATGGCGATTTTGTCAAAGGGCGGCTGCATGGCCAATACAGCGCGGACATTGAACACGGTATAGCGCTGCACCGCAGCATTGATGTCTTTACTGACAACCACCCCCTGGTTGATCAGTCGTTGTCGCGATTTGCCCATACTCGCCGGCGGTATGCGGGCATTGTGCTGGACGTGTTTTTTGACCATTGCCTGGCGCGGGACTGGGGGCAGTATGCTGAAGGGCCGCTGGAGCGTTTTACCTCGGATTTTTACCGGGTGCTGGTGGCCGAACAACAGCTGCCACGGCGGCTTGCCACGATTGCGCCGCACATGGCGGCCCATGACTGGTTGGGTTCGTATCGGGATTTTGCCGTGCTGGAGCAGGTGTTCAATGGTATAGCCCGGCGCTTGTCGCGCCCCGAGGAACTGGCCGGGGCGATGCAGGACTTGAAGGCGTTGTATGAACCTCTGAGCGAGGATTTTCGGGCGTTTTATCCGCAGTTGCAGGTATTTGCGGCGGGTTGTTACCGGAAGGGATGTCCGTAGCCGCTGACGAGGGGCGAAGTCGTCGCAAAATCAGGCAATGGGTTGTGTCAGTTACACCAGGTTCTCAGGGTTTACGGCTGTTTGATCTTGTTTGACTGGTGTGTTGAGTACATATCCGGCATTCGTGTCTAACTGGGATATTGGTTTCGCTCTTACAGCGAGTCACTTTTTCCAGACGCCGAAAAAGTAACCAAAAAGGCTTG